>NC_005070.1:1200000-1870000 GCF_000195975.1 Parasynechococcus marenigrum WH 8102 | reverse complement strand
CCTGGTGGTCATTCAGATAGCTGGATAATGATTGCTTGGCATAAGGAAACAGCACCTCGCTTACAAAGCTGACCGGACACGTGGTTCCTTCGATATCAATAAGCAAATGAGTAATGCTCATAGTTGCTGGCTTTTGGCCACGTTGAGTTGCACGTCAAGTAGAAACTCCAGGATTTCAAGATGACGCTCGGCGTCGGCCAGTGTTGTTCCCCAGGCATACAACCCATGGCCTGCCACAAGGATTCCATGGGATTGGGCGGGAAGGTGAGGCAGGAATGCATCCACCAGAACCTCCATGGATTGGCTGTTGCTTACAACGGGGATATTGATACGGGTCGCATGGGTGTTAACCCCTTCCAACCCCTTCTGCATTTCCCATCCTTCAAGGGTGACGTGACCGATCTGTTGATGGGTTTGCGACAGCACCGTGGCGGCGATGGAATGGCTGTGAAGGACTGCGCCTGCGCCTGTTTCTCTTACAACGGCCAAGTGCAGGGCAGTTTCAGCGCTGACGCGGCCGTTGCCTTCGACAATCTCTTGGCTCTCATTGACCACGATCAGGTCATCAACCTCCAATCGACCTTTGTCCACACCGCTCGGGGCCATCAACAGCCGACGTGGTTCCCGTTGCAGCACAACACTGAAGTTGCCTCCGGTGCCATCGCACCAACGCCGTTGATGCAGGCGTCGCGTCGTTTCGATCAGCTCAGATCTGATGCAGCGGCCGTCGTCCAAGGGATGCACCTCCTCCATCTTCTATACAGGAAACAGCAGCTGCACTCCGTTGACGCTTCCCCCCAGCCTTCGATGGACTGGAGATCATCTGGAACTGCTGGATCAACGGCGGCTGCCTGAGGAGGTCAGCTTCCTGAAGCTGCACCAATGGCGTGATGTGGCAGAAGCCATCGCCACCATGGCGGTGAGGGGTGCACCTGCCATCGGGGTGGCGGCGGCATGGGGTGTCGTGTTGGCTGCCCAGGCCAACGAGGATCTCGATCTGGCCGTTTCAGTGCTGAAGTCTTCACGCCCCACCGCGGTGAATCTCGGCTGGGCTCTGGACCGGATAAAGGCATCCCCTGCCGCCCAAGAGCCGGTGGATCCGCAAGGGCTCGCGGCCGTGGCAGCTGCTTTGGAAGCGGACGATCGCGCCCGCACGCAGACCCTTGTGGACCACGGCGTTGGTCTTCTCGCTTCAGGCAGTCGCGTCCTCCATCACTGCCATACCGGCGCGATTGCCACGGCAGGGGTTGGAACCGCACTGGGGGTGATCGCTGCTGGCCATGCTCGGGGTGTGGTTCGCCACGCCTGGCTGGATGAAACACGGCCCCGCCTCCAGGGAGCAGCCCTGTCGGCCTGGGAATTGGGATGTCTGGGTGTGCCGTGCACCGTGATCGTCGACGGTGCCAGCGGTCTTCTGATGCGCCGCCAGGAGGTCGATGCCGTGCTCGTGGGGTGCGACCGCGTGGCGGCCAACGGCGATGTGGCCAACAAGGTGGGCACTTACAACCTTGCCCTGGTGGCCCGCGCCCACGGCATTCCCTTCTACGTCTGCGCCCCCGGCAGCAGCATGGACCGCAGCACATCGGATGGTGATGCCATCACCATCGAAGAACGTCCTCAGGAGGAAATCACCCAGCACCGGGGCCAGCGGTTGGCGGCACCTGGCGCAGCGGCCTGGAATCCCGCTTTCGACATCACCCCCGCCCATCTGGTCACGGCATTGATCACAGAGTTCGGTGTGATCCGCCCGCCTTATCGCGACGCGTTGCAAGCCCTCCCCCTGGATCGTCAGCCCTGACAGGTCGGGCACCAATGGGTGCTGCGTCCCGACAGCTTGTCCCGTCGGATGATCGTGCCGCAGCGCCGACACGGTTCTCCCCCTCGGCGATACACCCAGGCCTGGCCTCCGTAATTGCCGTTGACGCCCTCCAGATCACGGAAGTCACTGAAGGTGGTGCCGCCGGCACCAATGCTGGTGGTGAGCACCTCCACCAGGGATGAGCGCAACCTCTCAAGCTGGGCAAGCGTGAGCCGTCCAGCGGGGGTCAGCGGGGGGATGCCCGCCGAGAACAGGCTTTCATCGGCATAAATGTTGCCCACACCTGCCACGAGGGCCTGATCCAGAAGTGCTGTTTTGATCGGGCGGCTGCTGTTCTTCAGTTGCCGCTTGAGGTATGGAGCGCTGAAGGCCTCGCTGAACGGTTCCGGTCCCAGCCGCGCCAACCCCGGGATTCCAACAGTGAGCTCCACGTCGGGAGGGACCCACCACATCTCGCCGAAACTCCGCACATCAACGAAGCGCAGTTCGTGGCCGTTGGCGTTCCAGAAGCGCACGCGGGTGTGCGTGCAGGGAGTGCTGGGCTCCTCGATCCACTGAAACTGCCCAGTCATGCGCAGATGAACCCCCCAAATCCCGCGGTTGGGTTCAAGCGCTGCCATCAAGTACTTTCCGCGCCGGCTCCAGGTTCCGACCCTTGCACCAGTCAGTCCCACCAGAAAGGCAGCGACACCGCCACTGCTGGCAATCGCTCGCGAGCGGCAGACCTCGACGCGTTCAATTTCAAACAAAGAGAGACGGTCCGCCAGACCTCGGCGAACCGTCTCGACCTCAGGGAGTTCCGGCAATGGCCTCAGGCCAGCTCGAGCTCAGCTTCTGAGAAGTTGTTGGTGTTCACGCCACCGTCGGTGCCATCGATGCCGGTGTAGTTGACCTTCTCGAAACGCACAACGACCGGATAGCGGATGCCGGATGTGTCGATCGAGGCGACGGTGCCGACTTCATTGAACCAGTAGGACTCTGGACGCTTGATGCGCACCTTGGCTCCGCGGGAGATCGCCATCGCTGGGCATAAAAGGGATGCAATCGCGAGCGTATCGCCTGGACTGGGACACGAACCGCCTGCGTCACAGAATGTCGTCCCGCTGCCCAGTGCATCGCTCTTGACCAGCTCTGTTGTGCCTGACCCCCCCGCGTTGCAGCTGGATCTGCCGGATCCTGACCGCGATGACATCAGCACGATGGAGTTCCTGGCCCGGCTGGAGCAGGCCTGGGCGGTGTGCGATCGCTTTGATCTGCAGACGGAGATCTGGCGTGGCCGCATTCTCAAGTCGGTGCGTGACCGGGAAAAACGCGGTGGCGAGGGCCGTGGTGCCGGCTTTCTCCAGTGGTTGCGGGAGCGGGAGATCAGCAAAACCCGTGCCTACGGACTGATCCAGCTGGCGGAATCGGCGGAGACCATGTTCAGCGAGGGGGTTCTGGAGGAATCCAGCGTCAATCAGTTCTCCAAGCGTGCCTTCATGGAAACGGCCCAGGCGGCTCCTGAGGTTCAGCTGATGATCTCGGAAGCGGCGAATGAAGGACAGGACATCACCCGCAAGCAGGTGCGGCGGCTGACCGACGAATTCACTGCAGCCACCAGTCCGCTGCTGCCAGAGGAGATCCGCCAGCGCACCCAGGAGAATCTGTTGCCGCCCAGGGCGGTGGCTCCGTTGGTGCGAGAGCTGGCCAAGTTGCCGGAACCCCAGCAGGAGGATCTGCGCAAGGTTCTGCGGGATGAGCCGGAACTGGACCGGATCAAGGACGTCACCAGCACGGCCCGCTGGATCACCAAAGCCACCGAGTCCGGTGTGGCTGTCCGGGCGTTCCAGCAGGGAGAACTGGATCTCGAGAAAGCGATGCAGGAAGCGCAGCGTCTCGATGCTTTGGGCCTGCTGGCTGATGCCGTTGGACAGGCCCAGGCCCTGGAAGCTGCGGTGCTGAAGCTGCACACCTCCTGGCGGCGACTGGGGGGGCTTCAGGAACGGCTGTGGGTGGAAAGCGGCAGCAGTACGCCGTATCTCAGGGATGTGCTGAATGCTTTGCAGTCCCTTAGTGGTGCCACGTTGCGGGTGTCCCTTGGGGAGTTGGCCGGGGGCAAGAAAGTGCGCTTGCAGCTGGTGGAGGAAGCGCCGGATCAGTTGGAGCCACCACCGCTGCCCTGACGCCAGATGTTGTGGCCGTTACGCTGGGGCCGCTAGATCTGGTGGTTGTGGATTCGCTTGAGACCGCTCTCCACACCCATTTCGGCTGGTCTCGCTTCCGGGCAGGTCAGAGACCTGTGGTGGAAGCCGTCCTGAGCGGACGGGATGCCCTGGCTGTGCTGCCCACCGGAGGGGGGAAATCTCTTTGTTACCAGCTGCCTGCGCTGATCCGAGGGGGCCTGGTGGTGGTCATTTCACCGCTGGTGGCCTTGATGGAGGACCAGGTCCTGCAGCTGCGGCGTCGGGGCATCTCCGCAGCCTGCCTCCATGCGGGGCTTGATCCAGTCCGGCGCCAGCAGGCGATGGCTGCGCTGCGGGATGAAAGCCTCCGGCTGCTTTACCTGGCCCCTGAGCGCCTCCAGGGAGAGGCAACCCAGCGCTTGCTGGAAACCCATGCCGCTGAGGGACGCCTCGTGGCCCTGGCAGTGGATGAAGCCCATTGCATCAGCGCCTGGGGCCACGATTTCAGGCCTGATTACCGGCGTCTTGGCCTGATCCGCCGCCTCTGTCCTGGGGTGCCCATGCTGGCGCTCAGTGCCACGGCTGCCCCCCGCGTGCGGGCCGACATCCTGCGGCTGCTCGACCTGCGCAGTCCGTTGGTGCAGGTCAGCTCCGCCCGTCGCGAGAACCTCCGCTATGCCATGCAGCGGCGGCCGCGGGATCCGATGCCGCAGGTGCTGGAGGCACTGGAGCAGTCCCGTGGTGCAACGTTGATCTACGCCCGCACCCGTCGCTCCGTGGAGCATTGGGCTGAGCGCCTGCAGGGCCAGTCTGTGGAGGCAACCCCGTATCACGCTGGTCTGGACCCAGCCACGCGTCAGACCGCACTGACGCAGTTCCTGGAGCAGGAGAGGCCTGTGCTTGTGGCCACGGTGGCCTTCGGTATGGGGGTTGACCGCGGTGATGTGGGTCTGGTGTTGCACCTTGACCTCCCGTCGACACCGGAGGGGTATCTCCAGGAGTCCGGCAGAGCTGGGCGGGATGGTCAGCCGGCCCGTTGCCTGGTGCTCTTCTCCCCAGGGGATCGCACCAGCCTGGGCTGGGCGATGCAGGCTGCCGCCGGACAAGGGACCACCGCCGATGAGCGGCATCGTTTGGATCTGGCTCAGCAGCAGTTGCGTCGGATGGAGGCGGTGGCTGAAGGGGAGATGTGTCGTGAGCAGGCGCTGCTGTTGGCGGTGGGTGAGCTGGTGGATCCCTGTGGCCGCTGTGATCGATGCTCCGCCTCACCCAAGCGAAAGGATTGGTCCCGCCAGGCGACAACGCTGTTGACACATCTGGATGATCTCGATGGAACCGACATGCGGCGCCTTGGTGAGCATCTGGCCCTCCACGAAACCGGTCAGGGGGAGCGCTGGACCTGGTTGGCCAGGCGCCTTGTGCAAGAAGAGCTCATCCGTGAAAGCAACGACGGGGTCCAGCGACTGCAGCTGCGGGACAGCGGTCGCCGCTACCTGGAGCGTCCTTGGCCTTTGGATTTTGCTGCTTGATTCAAGCCCTGGCCTGACAGCGGTCCTTGAGCAGATCCTTCTCAAAACGGCTCTTGGGTGAGGCCCACGTCTTCCAGCTGCCGTCAGCTCCAGTGACATTCAGCTTTCCTGCGTCGCAGTTCACTGCCAGGTAGAGAGCCTGGCCTTCAGCATTCAGGCTGGGTACCACCTGGCTGCCTCCCATTGGCTGCCAGTTGGCCCAATCCACCTGCAGTGGGCCATAGGTCCGCCAATCAGCACCTTTGGCGACCGTGGTGGGTTGCGGTTGAGCCTTTGGCTTGCTTTTGGTGATGGCTTGCGTTGACCTGCTGGTGGGTTGGGGTTGAGGGTTTGCGTTGGGTTTGGGCTCCGCCTTGACCACCTCTTTAACCACCGTGGTGTTTGGAGTGGTGGAGTTTGAAGGCCCACTGCTAGCCAGTGGTTGCTCCGGGGATTTCAAATAAAGCCTGGTGCCAACGGTCACCTTGTTCGGATCGCTGATGGCGTTGATATCGATCAGGGTGGCCACTGGCAGTTGGTAGGCCCTGGCGATCTGGGTGAGCGTCTGCCCGCGCCCCACGGTGTGCTCGCTCGCCCCTGGAGTCACTTGAATCGGGGCCGGCTTCGGCTTGGCTTGAGCGATCACCGCGTTGCTGGGAAGCTTCAGTGTTTGTCCAACCTCCACGTGGTTGGCGTTGCGCAGGCCGTTCACGAGCATCAGATCCCTGCTGCTCACGCGGTAGCGGGCAGCGATGTCGCCCAGGGTGTCGCCTGGCTGAACCCGGTGGCGCCCTGGGCCTGCACTCACCCGTGGACCGGGGACTTCAAGTCGGCTGCCTGCTTCGATGTGATCGGAGTAACGCAGTCCGTTGAGGCGCATGAGCTGACGGGTACTGACCCCGTAGCGGTGGGCAATCTCCGAAAGCGTTTCACCGGATTGCACCGTGATCGTTGCGGCTGTGGCCGCCAGCGGGAGAAAGGCCGTTAGCAGCACAAGACCAGCGAGACCCTTAAAGCCCATGAATCCCTAGCAATTGCCTGAACGATACGGTGCCTGAGTTGATGCGCCAGCCCTCAAGAGCGACTGCTGCAGCAGGGAACTCGGCATTGCCGTCACGTCATCCGGCCAGCCGCCTCAACAGGTTGAGATCAATGCCGTAAGGGGGGTAGCGCAGCTTGAAATCCAGGCGGAAGGGGCGGCGCAGCACAGCCTTGGCATGGCTGAAGGTGTCGAAGCCAGCCTGGCCGTGGTAACTGCCCATGCCGCTGCCGCCCACGCCCCCGAAGGGCAGGTCCGGCACGCCTGCCTGCATCACCACATCGTTGAGGCAGACCCCACCGGAACTGGTGGTCTCCAGCACCTGCTGCTGCTGCGCCTCATTGCCTCCAAAGAGGTACAGAGCCAAGGGCTTTGGACCCTGGCGGATCTCGGCCAGGGTCTGAGGGAGGTCCGCCAGCTCCAGCACCGGCAGCAGGGGACCGAACAGTTCATCGGCCATCAGGGGATCCTGACGGTCGTCAACACGAATCACTGTGGGAGCGATGCGCCGCTGATCACGGTTGATCTCTCCGCCGATCAGGACGCGACCCGCCTGTTGCGCCTGGTCCAGCAGAGCCTCCAGACGTTGAAATTGGCGGTCATTGACGATGCAGGCCAGTTGCTCCGACGCCAGGGGGGCGGTTCCGTACATCTCGGTGCGGGCTGAGTCCATGGCCTTCAGGAGTTCTGCCTTCAGCCCGGGCTGCACGATCAGGTGATCCGGCGCGATGCAGGTCTGGCCGGCATTGAGGCCCTTGCCCCAGATCAGCCGTCGTGCGCTCACCGTCAGATCCGCCCCCTCCAGCACCAGGGCAGGACTCTTGCCGCCGAGTTCCAGTGTCACCGGGGTGAGATGGGCAGCGGCCCCCTCGAGCACCTTGCGGCCGATGGCGCCACCGCCTGTGAAAAAGATGTGATCGAACGGCAGGGCCACCAGCGCTGCTGCGACGGCTCCATCCCCCAGGTCCACCCGAACCACCTCAGGCTCGAAGTGCTCCGCAATCAGACGGCTGATCAAGGCCGCGACGGCTGGTGCGTGTTCGGATGGCTTCAGCACCGCCGTGTTTCCGGCCGCAAGGGCGCAGATCAGGGGCTGAAGGGTCAACGAGAAGGGATAGTTCCACGGACCGATGATCAGGACGCAGCCCAGGGGCTCTGGGATGACATCCGCTCGGCCAGGGCGCTGGGCCAGAGGCACCGTGACGCGCCTCGGACGCATCCATCGGCGCAGTTGGCGCTGGGCCAGCTTGAGTTCCTGGCGCAGCGCAACGATTTCGAAGAAGGCCTCGGTGGGCGGTTTGCCCAGATCCGCTGCCAGGGCTGCCAGCACCTCCTGTTCGTGCTGCTCGACCAGCTCGCTGAGGCGCTGAAGTTGCTCCTGTCGCCAGGTCGCCGCTCGAGTGAGACCACGCCCCACGCTGTCCTGCATGCGGCGGAGTTCGTCGATGGACAGGGTCACAGGGCTGACGATTAGGCCCGTCGGGTCTAGCAGTGGTGCAGCGGCATCCGGGGGATGAGCCAAACCATGCCGTGGTGGACCGGCACGGTCATCTATCAACTGATCGTGCGCAGCTTCGCCGATGGCAACGGTGATGGCATCGGCGATTTCAAGGGTCTGGCTTCGCGCTTGCCCTATCTGCGCTGGCTCGGGGTGAAGACGCTCTGGCTGACACCCACGTACCCATCTCCCTTACGGGATGGTGGCTACGACATCACCGACTTCAAGGACATTCACCCTGATCTGGGCGATCTGGCGTCGTTCCATCGGTTTCTGACGGCAGCCCACAGCCAGGGCATGCGCGTGATTCTCGATCTGGTGCTGAACCACACCAGCGACCTTCACCCCTGGTTCCAGCGAGCCCGCTGGGCCCCCAAGGGCAGCACTGAACGGGATGTGTACGTCTGGAGCGACGACCCATCCCGCTACAGCGACGCCCCGGTGCTGTTCCGGCACTTTGAAGCGTCCAACTGGGAGTGGGACCCAGTGGCGGAGCAGTACTACCTGCACCGTTTCCTGAGCCATCAGCCCGACCTCAACTACGCCAACCCGTGGGTGCAGGAGGCCATGCTCGAGGTGGTTGACTTCTGGCTGGAGCGTGGGGTCGACGGCTTTCGCCTTGATGCGGTGCCGTTTCTGTTTGAGGAGGAGGGCACCCGGTGTGAAGGGTTGCCGGAGACCCATGCCTTCCTGCGGCGTCTGCGGGCCCGTGTGGATGCCATGGGACGAGAGGTGCTGTTGCTGGGGGAAGCGATCCAACCCGTGCAGGAGGCAGCCCCCTATCTGGCGAAGGACGAACTGCACGGAGCCTTCAACTTCGTGCTCACAGCCCATCTGTTCGCTGCTGTGGCCTCCGGCAGCACTCGCCAGCTCGGGGACTGTCTCAACGAGGCGGAACACGCGGTTGATGGCCCGCGCTGGGCCCTGCCGCTCCGCAACCACGACGAGCTCTGGCTGGGGGATGGGCACCTGATCCCCGACGAGGTGATCCAGTCGATCCGGGTGGGCTTGCCCCAGGGGCAGGGGCATTGGCTCAACTGGGGCATCAACCGTCGATTGGCACCGCTGCTCAATGGCGACCCCCGCTCCAACCGACTGCTTCACGGACTGATTTACAGCCTTCCAGGCATGCCCTGCCTGTATTACGGCGACGAGCTGGGGATGGGGGATTGGCCGGGGTTACGGGATCGGGATCCGAACCGCACACCCATGGCCTGGACACCTGCCCGCAACGGTGGCTTCTCCTCGGCTCCCGACCCTTTGCTGGTGCTTCCGCCGATCACAGCTCCTGGGTACGACTACCGAGTCGTGAACGTTGAGGTACAGAAACAGCTGCCGGGTTCCTTGCTGAACTGGCACCGCCGCATGCTCACTTGCCGGCGTTTGCTGCCGGCCCTCGCCCATGGATCATTGCAGCTGTTGCCGTGCAGCCATCCCGGTGCCTTGGTTTACGTCCGCGCGACTGAGGCCATGACGGTGTTGGTGGCGGGCAATGTCACGGCCGCCGGAGCCTCCTTCAGCCTGGATCTCACGGCCTGGGAGGGCTTGCGGACTCGCGAGGTGATGTGGGGCTGTGAATTCCCGCTGGCCAGCCGCGAATGGTTTGTGAATCTGTCTCCTTACGGCATCAACTGGTGGTTGATCGGCGAGGTGGATACCGCTGTGCCCGTGAGCTGATCCAGTCGCTCCTCCACCAGGGGTTGCAGCCGGCGGGCCTCCGCCAGATCCACCATGGCAAGCCGGCAGCGCCGGGATAGCACATCGCTGGCACTGCGCGAATGTTCTCGTTGGATGGCGTGATCAATCTCTCCCTGGCAGAGGGGGATCACGCTGCTGAGCGGTTGGCGCAGAGTCGGATCGACCCGACTGATCATCGGCAAAGCCTGCAGCCCATGGTTGCTCTGCAGATGGGTGATCTGCTGATCCCTCAAAGGCCCGTCCGGCAGCAGATCCTTCAGTTGGCCGGCCTGCTCCATCAGCAGCTGTCGCGTTTCTGACGGTGTGTCTGCGCTCCCGAGCAGATTGAGTTGTTGCGGCGCTCCAAGGGGACGACCCATTTGGGCAGCAACCGCCTGCAGGGTGTCGTCGGCCATGGGTCGGCAGGTGGTCCACTTCCCCCCCATCACGCTGACCAGACCACAGGGCAGTTGCTCCACCTCGTGCTCCCGCACTACGCGGCTGCTGTTGAGGCTGTCCCCTGCAGGGCGGAGCAACGGCCGACCTCCGGCCCAGCGGCTCGTCACCGTGGGATCGGACACGGCCGGGAACCACTGGCGCACATAGCCAAGCAGGTAGGCCTCCTCCTCGTTGGTGGGGGTGGTGGCTGCATCGATGGCGCAGGGGGCATCGGTTGTGCCCACCAAGGTGCGGCCGTGGAACGGCAGCATGAACAACACGCGTCCATCCGCGGTGGATGGCACCAGCAGCCCCTGACCTCCAGGACAGAGGTTCTGCTTCAGCACAAGGTGGCAGCCACGGCTGGTGAGCATGCGCGGGGCTGCTTGTGGGTCGGCCAGTTGGCGGATCGAATCAGCCTGGATTCCGGTGGCATTGACGATCACGCCAGCGGCCCAGTGCTCCTGCATCCCCGTGTCGGTTTCGCTGATGGCAGCGCTCAGACGCCCATCCGCTGATCGCTCAAATCCCACCACTCGGCAGCGGGTGCGCAGGCTGGCTCCTCCCTGTTCGGCGGTGCGTGCCAGCAGCAGATTCAACCGGGCGTCATCGAACTGCCCATCGCTGTAGGCGACCCCTCCTCGGCCGGGTTTCAGCATCGGCAGGGACTCCTGCAAGGCGTCACGGCTGATGCCACGGCTGCGACCGATGCGTTGCTGGCCGGCCAGTAGGTCGTAGAGACCCAGCCCAGCCTGGTAGTACAGCTGACCCCACAGCGTGTCTGTGGGCAACACCAGCTCAAGCCGGTGGGCAAGAAACGGCGCCTGCTCCAGCCAGTGACCACGCTCCAGCAGTGCTTCTCGGACGAGCTGCAGCTGGGCCAGGTCGAAGGTCTTGAACGCCAGTTCCAGGTAGCGGACTCCGCCATGGAGAAGCTTGGTGCTGCGGCAGCTGGTGCCACCGCCGATGTCGCCGGCATCCAGCAACGCCACCGTCAGTCCCCGGCGCACGGCCTCCATGGCCACCGAAGCACCGCTGGCACCGGCACCGATCACCAGTAGGTCAACGTTGTGATCAGCCATGCCAGCCCAGGCTGCGGTTCACGGCGTCATTCCAGCGGTCACGTTGAAGCCTGCGCCGCTCGGTGTTGATCTGCGGTTCGAAGCGCTGTACATCGTCCTGCCGGTGGGCGGCGATGGCGGACAGGTCGGGGATCAGGCCGCATTGCACACCGGCAAACAGAGCGATGCCGCGGGCTGTGCTTTCCAGGTTCCGGGGGCGGCGCACCGTCAGGCCGGTGCTGTCCGCCTGCGCCTGCAACAAGGGATCGGAGGCGGCAGCCCCCCCATCCACCGCCAGTTCCCCCAGGCCACGCCCGAGGGCCTCTCCCGCCAGCTCCACCAGGGTGGCCACCGACAGGGCGATGCCCTCCAGGGCGGCTCGGGCGATGTGGCCGCGGTTGCTGTCCCGCGTGAGCCCCACCAGCACACCGCGGGCCTGGGGGTCCCAGTGGGGGGTCCCCCAACCGGTGAAGGCGGGCACCAGCATCACCCCGCCGCTGTCCGGCACCGATTGCGCCAGGGCATTCACCTCATCAGCCTGCTCGATGATCTGCAAGCCGTCCCTCAGCCACTGCACCACAGTTCCTGCATTGAACAGGCTGCCCTCCAGGCAGTAGGTGGGTGTGCCGCTGGCATCGGTCCAGCCAAGGGTGCTGAGTAGACCGTCGCTGGAGCGGCGGATGCTGTCGCCGGTATTGATCACCAGAAAGGCCCCAGTGCCATAGGTGCATTTGGCTTCGCCAGGCTGCAGACAGAGCTGACCAAGGGTCGCGGCCTGTTGATCACCGAGGAGGGCCTGGATGGGCAATCCGGCGAAGGGAAGCTTCGCTGCGATGTGGCCGAACTCCCCACGACAGGGCAACAGCTCCGGTAGAGCGTTCGCAGGAAGACCCGTCTGTTCGCGGAATTCATCCATCCAACAGCGCTGCTCGAGATCCATCAGCAGCGTGCGGCTGGCATTGCTCATGTCACTGCCGTGGCGCTGTCCTCCCGTGAGGTTCCAGAGCAGCCACGACTCCACCGTGCCGAAGCACAGATCGCCCTGGGCCGCAGCGGCTGCCGCCTCGGGGTGATGCTCGAGCATCCAACGGATCTTGCTGGCGCTGAAGTACGGATCCAGCAGCAAGCCGGTGCGCTGGCACCACGCGGATTCGAGGCCGTCTGCTTTCCAGGCTTGGCAGATGTCTGCTGTACGGCCGTCCTGCCAGACCAGGGCCGGTCCGCAGGGGCTGCCGCTGCTGCGACGCCAGAGCACCGTGGTTTCGCGTTGATTGGTGATGCC
This sequence comes from Parasynechococcus marenigrum WH 8102, assembly GCF_000195975.1. Taxonomy (GTDB): domain Bacteria; phylum Cyanobacteriota; class Cyanobacteriia; order PCC-6307; family Cyanobiaceae; genus Parasynechococcus; species Parasynechococcus marisnigri. The sequence goes on along the minus strand of NC_005070.1, from coordinate 1,857,516 downwards.
GCAGCTCACCACGGCCCGACGTTGCTCCTCATCGAGCTGTTGGTGCAGATCCTGCAGTGCCTGCCTTTGGCTGTTCCAGATGTCGCCGGGGTGTTGTTCCACCCAGCCATCGGCGGGGTATTGGATTGGTAGGGGCGCCGTCGCACTGGCCACAAGGTCGCCCTTGGCGTCAAACACCGCTGCTCGGGAACTGCTGGTGCCTTGATCCAGCGCCAACAGGAGAGGCTGATCTGCCATGGCCGACTCGTTTCTTCCCTGCTAGCGAGGGGATTGCTTCCTGGAAAGGCCATGGCGTCCTCCACGCCCTTCCACGACCCACCGGCCTGGGTGGCGGATGCCGTGGTGTATCAGATCTTTCCGGATCGATTCCGCCGCAGTGGTCAGGTGAAGGCTCAGCAACATCTTGAGCTGAAGCCCTGGGGCAGTGATCCCCGTGAGCAGGGCTTTCAAGGGGGGGATCTCTACGGGGTGATCGAGGCGTTGGATCAGCTGCAGGCCATGGGCATCAGCTGCCTGTACCTCACGCCGATCTTCAGCTCCGCCGCCAATCACCGCTATCACGCCTACGACTATTTCGAGGTGGATCCCCTGCTGGGGGGGAATGACGCTCTGGATACGTTGATCGCAGCCTTACACCAGCGGGGCATGCGGCTGGTGCTCGATGGTGTGTTCAACCACTGCGGCCGTGGCTTCTGGGCCTTTCATCACCTGGTGGAAAACGGCCAGGACTCCCCCTACCGGGATTGGTTCAATGTGCACCGCTGGCCTGTAAAGCCGTATCCGGCCGAGGGCGAGGACTGCGGCTACGATTGCTGGTGGGCTGTGCCTGATCTGCCCAAGTTCAACCATGCCAATCCCGCAGTGCGGGACCATCTGTTGGAGGTGGGTCGTTTCTGGCTGGAACGGGGCATCGATGGTTGGCGTCTGGATGTGCCCGCGGAAGTGCCAGCCGAGTTCTGGGTGGATTTCCGTCGCGTGGTGCGGGAGGTCAACCCTGACGCCTGGATCGTGGGTGAGATCTGGGGTGATGCCCGGGAGTGGCTGCGGGGCGAGCACTTTGATGGGGTGATGAATTACCGCCTCGGCTGGAGCAGCCTCGGCTGGGTGGCAGGAGATCGGTTGAGGCAGGGATACCGCAATCCGGAGTACCCACTGAATCCCCTCAGTAGCGAGGATTTGATCGAAATCTGGAGCACCACGTCCGGTTGGTACCGCCCAGCCGTGAATCGAGCTCAGATGAACCTGCTCGATAGCCACGATGTTCCTCGGGCACTCCACAGCCTCGATGGAGATGTGAAGGCTCTGAAGCTCGCCCTGCTGCTGATCTTTCTGCAGCAAGGGGCCCCATGCGTGTACTACGGCACCGAATCTGGATTGTGCGGTGGCCCGGAACCCGCCTGTCGTGAAGCCTTTCCCTGGGGTGAACCCTGGCCTGCGGATCTGAGCTCAACCATTGCGGCCTTGGCTGATCTCCGGCGAAATCAACCCAATCTCATTCGCGGCGATCTGAAGTGGGAGCCGATCGGACGCGACGGACTGCTGGGAAGCACCCCTGGCGGTTTAAGCGTCTGGGTTAACCGCAGCACCACGACCTCGCTGCAGATTGATCCTGGGATTTCCAGAATCTGGAGTTGTGGCGCCTGCGATGGACAAGCTCTAGAGCCGCAATCTGCAGTGGTGCATCTGCAGGGATAAAAGCCCTTGTCGGCCCTTAAGTGTTGAACTGCATCCGCCAAAACCCTTGTAAATACTGACGTTTTGCTTCGGACTGCCCCTGAGGTTGGACTCGTTACACCGCACGATGCTCGCTCGTTACATCGCAAATAAACTTTATCCAAGGGCGTGTTTGTTGTTGCTTGGCTCGGTCACTTGATCGATGGACAATTGTTTCTGAGCGCAGCTATTAGCGGCTATTTAGGTCGTCGGGCTTGGATTTGACAATCACCTTAGGCTGGCAACTTTCACATTTTAATAAACAAAAGAGCCCCTGCATCTGCATGGGCTTTAATGCATCTAGGATTTTCAACCTTCTCAGGAAAGAATGGTAGAAGCGTCAATCTTCAGGCCTGCGCTTCTTGCGTCGTTGAGGAGTTCATCAACACAATCTTGACTGAAAACAGCTTGGCCACGAGCCAAAGCTTCCCAGCTTTCTTTCGAGAAGTGTGTTTGAAGCCAGAGCATGCCATGGACGCTTGCAGGGCTTACAGCAAGCATTCCTTTGGGAGAGCTCTGAGCGACTAAGTCCAAACCAGTCATTGGTGCTGGGCCTATTAAGCCCCAGCACCAGAGCCGCTGACTGTGAGTGCTGCTACCAAATCAGCGTGTGTAAGAAACGCCGCGGTAGGTGAGCTGAACGCCAGTGAGGGCAACGTTATGAAGAGCGGCCTCGTTCAGGCGCCCCTGGTAAACGTTGCGACGGTAGGTCAGCTGCACAGGGGATGTTTCAGCAGCCTTGTTCTGCTGGACGTACTCGTTGCCGCGATACAGAAGGGTTGTCATTGGGTGTTCCTCGAAGAAATCCAGGTCCCCGTTCCATGGCCTGGCTTGACTGCGCTCCGCGATAACGGAGTGAACGATTAGTAGCATCTGCTACCGAATTAAGCTACGCGCTTAGTAGCCGCGAAGCCAGGCTTGTTTCTTAAGCAATTCAGTAGCTCTAGGAGGTTCGTTCGCTCAAGCGCTGGGAGACGGTCAGCGCCAACCCAGGGGAAAGGCCCCTGCTCTGATGGGGCCTTTGATTCAGACTTGTCTCTCAGCCGGTGCTTTGGACTTACGCCTTGGTCGTTTGGGCTTCGCCATTGCCTCTATGACTTCAGCCTCGACAGGCGTTGGCTCAAGCTCAGCTGCAACCGCAGGAGTTGCAGTCAGAGCTGCTTGGGCCTTGGTCTGTGAGAGATGAAAGTAGGAAATGATGTCAAGTTGCTCGGAGTAGCCAAGCTTTCTCCCGACATCTGCATCAGGAACCCGCACACGGCAGTAGCCGGTTTGGTCTGAGGAGATGGTGCTCATGTTGATGAACGTTGCTCGTCCTTTCGGAACCAGCGTTAGCTGCACCCGCTCCGCCAGTTGGGCAGGAGACATGGCCTTGATGCAGCTCAGTAGTGAACTTGCAGCGTGGCTGTCAAAGCCTGTGCGGTAGCTCCAGCACTCGCCATTGATGGAGGTGGTGTGGACGATGAGCATCTCCCGTGGGTCGAAGCGCTCGTATTGCTGGGTGGTGATGTCGATCCGATTGAGGAAACATGTCAGGCAGTTAGGAAGCCAGACACGTTCGCCCTTATCGCCGAGGCAGTAAGCCGCACGGCCCTGGGATGCTGCACTAGCGCCTGCGATGAAGATCGTTTTGCGATCGTCATGGATCAGTCGTTCCTCTTCGTCCGAGAAGCCTGGGCAGTCTTGGGCCAATCTTTCTAGCTGCCCGTTACGAAGGACAGGAACAGGAGTGAATGTCATCTGGGTTGATTCCAGAAAGAACACCCACGCTCAAAGCCGGCGTTAGCCGGCGAGTTGCGACAGATAGCTTCGCTTAGCGCCTGTTTGTTGGCGCGGCAGGCGCAATCATTCCAGCCAGACACGTGTGCAGAACTCAGTGAAATGTCAGAAGCTCTGTTGTGTCTGGCATAGACAAGCCACCACTCCAAAAAGCAGAAGTCTTATCTCCAGTTTCTTTTTTTTACTCACCTGACAGGAACAAGTCTGAGGGGATTAAACCTCACGCAAAAATTTCACCAGATTTAGGGTCCTCAGGAGCGTTTTTTCAGTAGTTTATCAGGGGTAAAGAGCTAAGATACGGCGCTTACTGTTGTTATTGAGTGAAATTAGGTATTTCCTCAGAAGGCATCCATCCGGAATCTGCTAGCGGATCACTTGAGCTTTTTTCAAGCTGATCAGCCGATGGAAGCATGGCCAAGCGCCACTCCAACTCCTGCGAGTATTTCTTGCATTGATCAGCCCGCTGTTGATCACCAACACTAGTAAAATATTCGACTCGAACGTTCTCCCAGAGAATTGCATATTCGTAGTCGGATCTGCTTCTTAGGCGCACTCGGAAGTTCATCAAACAACTGTAGATGCATCAAAACTAGTAAGCAGAAGACAGCTACCCGATGGTTTTTGTCGCAATATTTTTCGTACTATCCGTACCAAGGCTTCACGGCGGACTTGAGTGCCAAACAACCCAGGTTTAATAAGACTAACTTGCAGGAGGATGGCCCTATTGTTCGTAACTTCCTAAAGAGGAAGGCCGCTCTTCCTGGTGAAAAGAAGGCCTATGTCGCGGGCTTACGCATCTTTAAACATGTGATGTGGTAATGGTTGAGAGACCAGACCACCCATGAAAGGAATAGGTTGGACTCTCTTGTTGATCGCTTTACATACCTCTACGAGTCAAGCACATAATAGCAACCAAATCGATATCAATTAATGGCATTGTTTCTTCATTGCCCGCGGACTGGCTCAGTGCTGCTTTGTATATATTCCCAGGCTTCCTCGGCAGTATCCGAAAAACGAATTAGAGCTAGGTCATCATTTGAAATTAAGCCTGATTCGGCGAGGTAGTCGAAGTCCACAAGCTTCGTCCAGAACTCTGTTCCAAATAACACAATTGGCATGCGTCCTTTAGTTCCAACTTGCCGCAAGGTCAGCAACTCAAACAGTTCATCAAGCGTGCCAAAACCTCCTGGAAATAAAATAGCTCCCACAGAGCGCATCACAAAGTGAAATTTGCGGAGTGAGAAATAATTGAATTTGAAGCAAAGATCTGGTGTGATGTAGGGATTGGGGTGTTGTTCAAAGGGAAGTGTGATGTTGAGTCCGATTGATCGGCATCCTGCATCAAATGCGCCACGGTTGGCAGCTTCCATGATTCCGGGACCACCACCAGTCACGATTACATGAGATGCGCAGCCATGGCCTTGCCCCTTGCTGGCCTGACCATGCTGGGACGCCAAGTAGGCAAATTGTCGAGCGGCGTCATAAAAACGAGAAAGTTCAATTAAGTGCTGAGCATTAATCACTTTCCTCTTTAGAGTTGATGAATTTGGATCTTGGTTAAAATTTTTCTCTGCATCTTTTAGCCGCTGATGAGCGGTGTCTCTGTCGACGATCCTGGCACCACCAAAGACAATGATCGTCGATTCTATCCCGGCTGTCTCCAGATGCAGATCCGGCTTGGTGATTTCAAGCAGCATGCGCACACCACGCATGACATTGCTGTTCATCAACTCGGGATCTTCATGGGCAATTCTGTAAGTAGGTGAATTCAGAATGGCATCCAGATTGGCTTGCTCAGGTGTTGAGGTTTCTGGAAATTGAGTCATTTGTTCAACAGTCATTAATAACGATGGTGTTGTCTTGCCTCAGAGGATGTTGGCGGCTAGTTCAGCCAGTTCACTGCGCTCTCCTTTGGTGAGGGTCATGTGTCCTACCAGAGGCTGATCTTTGAGCTTTTCCACCAGCCATGTGAGCCCGTTGCTTTCGGCATCCACGTATGGGTTGTCGATTTGATACGGATCACCGGTAAAGACAACCTTGGTTCCTTCACCCACCCGCGTGACGATCGTCTTCACTTCCAAGGGCGTCAGGTTTTGCGCTTCATCCACCACCAGAAACTGTTGGGGAATTGAGCGCCCGCGGATGGTGTTTATCGCTTCAACCTCCAACAAACCCATGCCTTGCAGATCAGCCCAGGCGTTGCGTGGTTCGCGGTGCCGCTGCTTCTTCTTCTGCTCAGAGTCCTCGCCGGGAGAAGAGCCGGTGATGAAGTCGATGTTGTCGATGATCGGCTTCATCCAAGGCCCAAGTTTCTCTTCAAGCGTTCCAGGCAGGTAGCCAATGTCTTTGCCGAGGGAGATTGGCGGACGTGTCACCAGCAGACGGGCGTAGTGATGGGTGTCGGCCACCTGGTGCAAACCAGCGGCAATGGCCAGCAGCGTTTTGCCTGTGCCTGCCTTGCCCACTAGGGTCACCAGAGCAACGGATGGATCGAGCAGCAAATCCAGCGCAAAACTTTGCTCCCGATTTCTCGCCTTGATCCGTCCCAAATGGGCACGATTCAGCCAGTCAAGTGGTTTAAGTGAGTTGCTGTTTCCTTGACGCCGGGCAAGCAAGGTGCGGCTGTCGTTGCGCTCATCCACCAGCACCACGCCTTCATTTGCCTGTGGGTGCTGCCCCTCTGGATCGGTGACAGCGTCCAGAGGGAGCTGACCCTCGTCATGCAGACTCGAGATCGTCACTGCATCAGTGCTGAGTTCCCGGAACCCTGCATAGAGGTCATCAATCGAGACGTTGTCATTGACGTAGTCCTCGGCTTGCAGGCCTACCGCGTCGGCCTTGATTCTCAGGTTGATGTCTTTGCTGATCAGCACAACCTCCGGGGCCTGTTTCAGCCCACCGCGCCGCAGCTGCTCAAGGGCCACTGCGAGGATGTTGTTGTCGCCGCCGCCCCCCTGAAGCTCTGCCGGTAAGGCGTCAAGAGCATGGGCCTGACAGAAAATTACCTGAAGCAGGCCGTGATTCGTGCCCTCAATGGGAACACCATCGGCAAGGCATCCGCGGTCTCGATAGGAATCCAGGAGTCTTGAAATTCGCCGGGCGTTTCGGCCTTTTTCAGAGTGATCTTTTTTAAAGCGATCAATTTCCTCAACCACTTGCATTGGGATCACAACCCTCAGATCTCCAAAGCGGTGTGGAGCCTCAGGATCGTGAAGCAGAACATTCGTGTCGAGAACGACGATTTTGTCTTTCATTAAATCTCACCATTGATTGATCAATTGGTGTTAAAAGCCATCAAGGTCGTGATTTGTATAAATTCCCGCTGCAGATTCATTTCACCCCGCAATTAAGACGCGGGGTGATCAGTGGATGTCAACAACAATTGTGGGCAAGTCAGTCAGGACTTGTTGTTTGAACCAAAGAGAACCGATTGCGTTGCCTTGATGACGTCAGCTGAGACTTGCTGTGCTCAGTCGTAGATCTTGCATCCAGGCGCAGTGGGGGACCTGTCGCAACGCTCCTCCCAGTACAGATCGTGCTGAGATTTCATCGCTTGATTGGGTTCATCAGCTTGCTCTGGCTGCGTCTTGTCAAATGCATTGAGGGGAATGCACAGATCGAAAAAACCTGAACAGATCGTGACCATCTTTCTCCTTGTCGCTGACTTATCTCTACTCCTTTCCACTCCTAGATCAATAGGTACTTTACTCATTCCGTTACATAGGCGAAAACTCCCTTGAGGGGTCAAAGGAACTAAGTATTAGCACTTAAGAACATCTCCCTAGGTATTTTATTTTCTGTAATATATAAATTGACCTGGCGCGAAAAGTGCTGGTAAGAATGCCTCACTTGGGACAAACAGTTGTATTCACTCAAAAATGAACACGAGCATCTATCCATTACTGAACGATGGGAGGCACTAGATGAATACTTTGTCTGCATCAGTGAGTGCGACCTCGATGATGGGACATGCGTCACCACCTGCCTGAGGACACATCTTCAAATTGATGACGGATCGGATCTTTCGATGGTGTCCTGAATGCTCAACTAGGTTTCATGCCCCTTCACTGAGATCGAAGCGGTGACTGACCCTGAACAAGCGGAAGGCCGTCCTTCCCGGTGGAAAGACGGCCTCGCTCGCTCGCTTGTGCATGGTTCAACCCATCATTTCTGAAGAAAGAGGGTCGAAGCTTTTGGCTAAAGGCGCCCTGGGGCCATTTGCTCTAATGGAAGGATCATTTTCTCCTAGGGCACCTGAAACGGTGCAAGCGGAGCGTCGAATGGCGTGGCGGACCAATGCGTGCCTACCAAAGGACCAACGCAGGTCATTTTTGAGACTGTTGGAGCAGGGGCCAGAAAGTCAGTCAGCTACTGCGATCTGCTGGGGTGGAGTTTCGTCTTTTATGGCGCCTCCGATCGCATTGAACTCAGTTTGTGTGCCTTGAGGGCACAAAGTTATCGGCATTAAGGCGCATTGCCTCAGAAGAGCAATCAGCCGATTGTGAGAAGGACGTGCCTAGAAGTTGCAGTATGAGTGCAATGGCCTGTTGCCACTCAGCTGGTTCGATTGGCAGAACGTAAACAGCGATATCCAGCCAATGGCGAAGCGCCGTTTCTTAGACAACCGTCCGCTGACCGACGAGCAGGGACTGACTGCGCTGATCGTGATGGGCGTTGGCTTGACCACCGGAGCCATCTTTACGACTTGCTTTTTGGCACTGAGCTCGTCTCCTGCTGCGATGTGGCACGAGCTATGGCTCTCAGGTCAAATGAACTTCTGAGTGTCTGCAGCTATCGCTCAGAAGGCTGTCGAAGACTGATCAGTGGATGCTTAGGGGTGAGCGCGAGATCGGCTGGTGCCCGGAGGTGGCTTGATGAGAGAAGGATGGTTGATCGACGCCAACGACCACTGGGTGTGGCGGTTCTAAAGGGATGAATCTGCTTGGGTCAGGGATCCAAAGGTTTTCGTCGATCGGGGTCGAGCGATGCCCGATGGGACCACCTCTGCTGGAGCAACGACGCCACCTCCAGAAAGACTCAACAGAGCAGATGTGGAAGTCATTGCAGCACCAGGGATGGCGCCCAACTAAGCCCTTATGGGGAGCAGGAACAGAGCCCTGAATTGCCTGCTAGAGCACATTGGCTGCCTTGGCTGAAAATTCGCATTGGCATCAAGGATCGAAAAGCAGCTGGAGCGAAAAGCCAGGCGTGGACTGAATTCTGCAGATAGCAACTCTCTTGTCCGTGTCCTCCCATACCAGATTCATAGGGCTTCACGGGAGATTTTCTGGAATCCAAAAATGACCAAAAGACGTGTTGCCGAACACGCTGCTTGGCCCCATATTTGCTGTGCGCGGACATGGGGAGTTCATCCACACGCGACGGCCTCAGTAGAGCGATCTGAGAGCTGGCAGAACCCCTGTCTCCTGCGTGAGCGATCGTAGGAGACACCGTTCTGTGCTTCGGAATCCTGAAAAGACTTGGTGCGTTCGCCAAAAAGTTCAGTGGTGCGGCGAACTTGGTTGTACCGATGGTCGCATCGCTCGGGAAGGACAGCGTTCTTCTCGCGGCCTCAGTAGCCCCCCTCCCTTGGAGCCGTTAGGCCCTGGAGGGTGCTGCGCCTTAACTGGTTAGCCAGTTGGCCAGCTATCCGAGTAGGCGGCCATTTGGATAGTCCGCTAGGGAGCCCAAGATGGGATGCTCAAAGAGGATCGTCGCCAGCTCTGATTCGCTGAGCTTCAGGGGCTCATATTTTGCTTCTGCTCCTGTAATGAGGCATCCGGCAGTCAGAAGGCTTTCTCCAAGAAGCCAAGTGCAGCGCGTCATGCGTTAAGTTATGTAAATAAAATTTTTTAATCCAAATGAATAGCTGGTTTGCAGCGATCTATTTCGTTTTCTTCGCAGTGATAGCAGGCGGTGCTTTCGCAATGATGTGGGGAAATATCCGTAACACGAGCTGGGAAAAGCCGGCAAAGCGGCATCCCGAAGCACCAGACCCAGGCGAAGAAGTTCTCTATGCCAAGTTCAGTCGCGAAAAACTTGAGGAGCTCTACCAGAAATGATGAAGTCTGTTTTCTCTCTCGTGTTCGCAGCTCTGATGTGGGTTCAAGTTCCCCAGTGGCAAGATGACTGGAGCAAGTGTGCCGTTGATGTACCAGATACTGCATGTCACTGGTACATCACTGCCCCTGATTCCACGATGGGGGAAGGTTTCAGTTGGGAGAACTCTCCTTGGTTTTCTGTTGAAGGTTTGAGGGATATAGGCGAATTGCACAACACAGTTGAATCTCTCCAATCAACCTAATGATTAGTGGGTTATTGCCGTGGCTAGGGAGGATCAGCGTTCTTATCGCGGCCTTAGCTCAGAAGCTCCTCTTCCTTGGAGCCGTTAGGCCCTGGAGGATGCTGCGCCTTAACTGAGTAGCCAGTTGGCTAGCTATCCGAGTAGGCGGCCATTTGGATAGTCCGCTAGGGAGCCCAAGATCGGATGCTCAAAGAGGATCGTCGCCAGCTCTGATTCGGTGAACTCCAGGGACTCCAGCTTTTGTTTGTTGGTCTTTGACTTCGAAGCAGCCTTCAGACGGAAGGCTTTTTCGAGATCAGTCTTCGTGGCGCCGAACGGGTGAGTCATAGGAGAAAGCAAGGCCGTGCCCTCACAGCCCTAGAGAAACGACGCAGTGCGAAACCAGGCGCACCCCGATACAATAGTTGACAAAGTTCTGTTACGCGAACCGATGGCCTTCGGCACTCAAGACCTGCTCGTGCTTTTCCTCAGTGCCGGCATGGCTCTTTTCGCTCTGAATATCTACAAGATCACGACGGCGGAAGCAAAAGGATGAGCCTTCAGAAGTAGACGTGCACGTTCGTGTCATATCAAAGGTTTTGGCCCTGTGAGTGTAACGGAACAAACATGGAACAGAGCATAGAACGTGACACGGAACAGATCCTATTAAGTTTTGTAACACTTCTAAAAACTTACACGTTCGTTAATGTCCAGCGTAAGTTTTGCCTGGATTTCGAAGACGCAAATCAGTGCATAGCGGAGATATGATTTGCCTGCTAATACAATCCATCAATATTGCCTGTTTTGATTCGTTAGTCTTAAAATACGTTTGGATAAGTGGGATAGAAATTAAAATGCTTACGCTCGATAATGTGGCAGCAAAAATACCCATGGCTAGAAAGTCAATTAATTAAATATTCGCGTGTATAGCTAGCAATGCAAGTCTAAAGATAAGGGCAAAATAAAAAAAGCCTGCAGTTATTGCAGGCAAATTTATTCAGACTGTAGCAATTGATTCTTTTGTCTGTGCTTTGTCGTCAATAGGTTTGAAAAAAGCCTTTGCTGAATTGTAAGAGCCACTCCCTGGCACGACGAGTGAATCGATAGATCCATCTTCGTATTAAATACCTACATCAAAGATGTCGTACTGAGGGTCGGAGGTGGCAACACGTTCGACAACGCGAACATGGATGTTGCGACCTGGGATTTTGAAGCGCATAGTGTGAGTAGTTAGTGGGTTTGGTGGCCGAAGTTGTTGATGCCTCGAGATCCTGGTTGGAACTATCCATCTTTTACATTTCGACCACTAAAAAACAGCCGGTGTTAACCGGCTATCAAGTATCAAAAAAAGCCCCGCTAGAAATGCGAGGCTATGTATTCATGCGGTTGTAGCCTTTGCAGGTGCTTTGGACTTGCGCCTAGATCGCGTGGGTTTAGCCATAGCTTCAAGAGCTTCTGAAGAGGTCTCAGAGGTTGCTGGTAGCTGCTTGGGTTCGACGGATGCTGTAGCCATCTGGGCTCCCATGCTGGATTGTGCCAGATAGAATACGAAATGACATCGAGCATCTCGGTGTATCCGAGCTTGCGGCCTAAGTCAGCCTCCTTGATTTGAACACGCTTGTAATCAGATTGATCTTCTGTGATTGCAGAAACATCAATGAAACACGCGCGACCTTTAGGCTTCAGGCTGATTTGAACACGCTCATTGATCATTGCTGGTGACATGGATTTGATGTTTGTAAGCAATGATGAACTTGCCCATGAATCCAAGCCCGTGCGTTATATCCATGATGTGGAATTGATGCTTGTCACATAAACAAGCAGCTTTTCAACTGGATCGTACTGTTCATAGGTTTGAGTCACGATTTTAAGATTGTTAACCCAACAAGCGAGCGTATTTGGTAGCCACACTCTTTCACCATCATTTCCAAGAATGTAGGAAGCACGGCCATCAGAAGAGGATGATGCTCCTGACACAAAGATGGTTGTTTGGAGCGTTTCCTTTAGCAGTTTTTCATCGCTGGTAAACCCAGGAATGTCTTCCGCAAGTTGGTCGAACTGATCTGAAGCAATGGGCACAGAGGAGAATGTCATTGGGGGTTAACTCCCTTATGAACATCAATCTTTAAAGCCGGCGTTAGCCGGCGTACTCACAACAGATAGCTATTGCTTCATTGGCTGTAGAAATTAGAATTGACTGAAGCCACTATTTGATATGAACCGATTACTCGGAATAATTCTGTGTGCATTACTTGCACTTACTCCAACTACAGTATTCGCAATGACTGGAAACCTGATGGAGAATATACAGTCAGCAATCTCATCAATCAAGAAGGTAGAGAACAAAGATGATGCCGACCTGAAGTCAATAACTCTTGCTTGTCTATCAGGTGCGAATGCATTGCGTGAAATAAAGAATGAAGAAGTCAACCTGCTTACAGTGCAAGTCAACGCCTTTGTGCCTGCTATTCCAGCTGTTGCTGAGATAGAACAGCTTAGAGAACAAGAGCAGACAATCAAAGCTGGGATGGAAAGAATCAATTGTCCATAGTCGATGTTTATTTTTTTTGTTCAGCCGGATAAGTCTTGTCAGAGGATATTAGATGTCTCGCAAACTTTTTATCAGTTTTAGGCCTTTATAAAGATTTTGTCGGATGGCTTTACGCCAATATCTTTTTAATTATTGTTTGAAGAGGTATCGACTTCATACCCACCGAATCTTGTTGCGTAGCGCCATTCTAGTTCTTTGATTCTGCCTTGACATTCATCAGACTTGGGTTGATTTCCCTTAACTCTAAAATACTCCTCTCTTAAATACTCCCAATAGATTGCATATTCGAAATCTGTCTTTGTAGATAATTGACCTTTGCGGAAACGTGGCATGAGATTCAATTAAATGTCTGCGAGGCTAACTATTAGTTGACACGCAAGGTTGAGTAATGTTGTATCTCTTTTTCCTGCTTTTTAGGTTTCTGTAGGCGAACTTTGTCAGACGGCGACAGGTTCCTTCACTTCTTGATGCCAACCTGCATTGGTCATCGTTTCGGCAGCTGTGCTCCACTCAGCATCGACAAAGCCATCAGCAATGGGCGTTTCGGTCTGCTCGGCTGTTGGAAGCATTGCTAGTCGCCATTCAAGCTCACTGATGTTTTTGGTGCAATCGTCAGCCCGAGCAGGTTGACCATTGGCCCGGAAGTACGCAGCTCTCAAGTTTTCCCACTTGACCGCATATTCGAAATCGTGCTTTGTTGAGATTCTTGAGCGAGAAAGACGCATGGTCAAAAAACAAGTCCGCTAAGGCTAGGGACCAGAAAGCATAAAAATGCTGTGATTAGTAACAATTGATTTTCGTAGTTACCGTACATCCAGTTTTCTTCATCTTTCATTCCCCAATAATCCTCCATATTCATAACCAAATAAAGCTTCTCAACAACTAATTTGTCTTTGGTATTGATTGTAATATTGGTGTCATCTCGCCGGCTTCCAGTCTTCGCCCGGTCTGCTCTTCCGTCCAATCCTGAATCTGGCGGATGGAGCGCCGGTGCTTTTGCTCTCTTTTCTCACTCACCCCAAACCCATCAACTTTTCGGACGCTTCCCTGCTTCCTGCTCCACGCAGAGAGGCAGTCCTCCCAAGTCGTCACTCGCTTAGGCAATTCGGGAGATTTCGCTTCCAAATCCCCAGGCCGATAGTCACCTTGGGCCAATCGCTCTACGTCGCCAGCCAGGTCCCCGAGATATCGCCCCATCTGCTTGCTGATACGCCGCTGATCGTCCAGATCTGGGGTGATCTGCGTTGATGCCAACGTCGTCTCCAGCAAAGTGTGTTTAATCAGAACAATTAGGTAGATCACTTGCTCCCGATCGTTTCGCGCGAGCTGCTCAAGCCGCTTCATGAGCTGCTTCAGGCACTGATCTCGACCCATGCCCTCCCAATCAGGACCGATCAGCTCAAAGAGCTTTCTGCAGAGGGGCTCTAGCCCGGAGAAGTCGGCTTCAACGTCCTCCCCTCGGATTCTCCGCAGCATTTTCCGCAGAGGATCTGCTGCTACTGCCGCGATGTCCCGCTGTCGCATCCTGAATTGGCGCTCAGCACTTGCCGTGAATTGGCCCTTTGGCGGGTCATGTTCAGCAGTTGCAGCTTTGGCTGCCTGAAGTAAATCTTCAAATTCGGAATGAGCTGCCGCATAGGCCCGGTGCCATGCCGCGGCCCCTGGGTTTCCTGGTAACGCTCGATTCCAGGTTCGCCTGTTGTCGAAATGAGGACGAAGGCGGCCAGGTATTTGCCTGTAGTACAGCGTCCGATCGCCTCGGTCCCTGCGGACGTAAGGAACGTCTTGATTTTGGCGAGGCATCGCAGCGATACAACGCAGTTTTACGCCGGATTCCGCTGCCTGACTGCAAATCTCTGGTGCCGAGAGATTTGTGAGAGCCCTTGTCGAGACTTGAACTCGAGACCTCTCCCTTACCAAGGGAGTGCTCTACCGCTGAGCTACAAGGGCATGTGGAGGATGGGCCGGGTTGGATTTGAACCAACGTAGGCAGAGCCAGCGGATTTACAGTCCGCCCCCATTAACCACTCGGGCACCGACCCGAACCACACCGGAAGAACTTACCAGCCGGTGTGACGCTCACGACCGAATCGATACGATCAGCCCAGCTGAAACAGGCCTGCGGCCATGCACCTGCTGCTGCTGAACGGACCCAACCTCAATCTGCTGGGCCAGCGTGAGCCAGGGATCTACGGCAGTGGAACGCTGGCATCGATCGAAGACGGCCTGAGGCAGGAGGCCACTGCCGCGGGGGCGGTGCTGGAGTGCTTCCAGAGCAACTTCGAAGGGGCTCTTGTGGAACGGATCCATCAGGCCATTGGGGCTAGCCAGGGGATCCTGATCAATGCCGGCGCATTCACCCACACCTCCATTGCGCTGAGGGATGCTCTGCTGGGGGTAGCGATTCCCTACGTGGAGCTGCACCTCAGCAACACCCATGCCCGGGAGCCGTTTCGACATCGCTCTTACCTGGCTGATCGCGCTGTTGGCGTGGTTTCCGGTTTCGGGGCAATGAGCTACTCACTGGCCCTGCAAGGCCTCATTGATCACCTTCGGCAGAACGGATGACCGTGTCCACTCCGGATAAGTCAGTCGCTTCGATCCGCTGGTTGAAGGCACCCACCAGCTGGAGCTGGGTGGAACAGGCCAATGCCTGCCCAGTGGAGGTGTTGATCGACCATGCCCATTGCGAACGCAAAGCGGCTGGCTCTGCTGTCCAGATGATGTTTCGTTATCTGTGTGAGCCCGGTCTTGGTGAAGTGCTGAGCCCCTTGGCCCGTGAAGAGCTGGAGCATTTTGAACAAGTTCTGGTTGTGATCAAAGCCCGTGGACGTTACTTAGAGCCTCTTCCTTCCCCTGGCTATGGAGCGGAGCTTGCCAAGCACATTCGCAAAGCGGAGCCCCACCGAATGCTGGATTCCTTTCTTGTAGCCGGCTTGATCGAAGCGCGCTCCCATGAGCGCATGGCTTTGCTGGCTGAGCACAGTCCAGATCCAGAGCTGCGCCAGTTGTATGGAGACCTGTTGACGAGCGAAGCACGCCATTTTGGACTTTATTGGACTCTCGCCGAATCCCGATGGTCTAGAGAGGTGATCAAACCACGGTTGGAGGAGCTGGCTGAACATGAGTCGCGGGCTCTTGATGGAAAGCTTGATGACCCACAGGATGTGAGAATGCATTCGGTTGGAATACAGAGTTGAATTTTTTGCTGGCTGTAAGAATTTGCTTGATCGATTGAATGTGCGGGGTTTTTGTTGCGATTGATGTTGGTTTAGGTTGTTCTTGCTTTTGTTTTGCTTGTGGAAATGTATCTGCTTCTCGCTTCGTCGAGGCTCGGGCGGATTTTGATTAAACTCCATTAAATTGCCGCGCGGCTGAGCTTTTGGATCGGGCTATTGGGCTTGGTTTTGACCGATTATCAATGCATCGATTGATTTGAAGTTATCTTTGTTCGCGATGGTTGTTGCGCAAAGATCTTGTGTTTCTAAGGGTGATTGAGTCGCTTGCTTGCAATCTCCAGTGCCTCGATACGCTTCGACAAAATATGTCTGACGCCAAAGTTTGTTAATCGTTCGCGAAGGCGCTCATTGGCTCCTGCCACAAGCACCATTCGCCCCAGTGATTCCGCTTCTTCCACCATGCGTTCCACGGCCAGTGCGGCAGTGACGCCCATGCGGGGCACGTCCGTGATGTCCAGGATGAGCACCTGGTAGTTGCTGACGAGACCCATGCGAGCGCTGATGCCTTTGGCTGCTCCAAAGCTCAGAGGCCCGCGCAGCCGGAACAGCATCAATTGGTTTCCACAGCTTTCCATAAGCCTCCGCTCCTCTGCACTCAGGTTCTCGATCTGGAGGTTGTTCCCCTTGTGAGGGTTGTCCTCATCCATCCCCTGCAGCTGGGTCTGCGTGATGGCGTCCACCGTCAGCAGATTGGCGACGAACATCCCGACCAATACCCCCCAGATCAGGTCCCAGAAGACGGTCATCAGCATCACGGCATACATCAATGCAGCGGTTTTGACCGAAAGCCGATGGGCTCTGAAAAGGAAGCCCCAGTCGATGATGTCGAGCCCCACTTTGATCAGGATTCCAGCAAGTAAGGCAGTCGGAATTTGCGCAGCCATGGTGCCTGCACCGAGAAGCACCAGCAGCAGCACGACGGAGTGGGTCATGCCAGACAGCGGCGTCGTTCCCCCCGATTTGATGTTGATGACAGTCCGCATCGTGGCTCCAGCACCAGGCAGTCCTGACAGAAGTCCAGACGCAGTGTTCGCGATCCCCTGACCAATCAGCTCCCGGTTGGAGTCATGGTTCGTCTGGGTGATGTTGTCGGCTACAAGGGACGTCAACAGCGAGTCGATCGCTCCAAGCAAAGCCAGAACAAGGCCTGCTTTGAGCAGTTCCGGCAGATATTGACTGAAGTCCGGCAGGACAAAACGGAGCCCTCCCTCTGGAATGGCACCGATGCGGTTGAGTGGCTCCAACCCCAGCGACTGCAACCGATCGTCGTTGAACATCAACATCGACAACGGCGTCACGATGAGCAGGGCCAACAGTGGTGATGGCACCCATTGGCGAATCCGTGCTGGTGTGAGGAAGACCACTGCAAGGGTCATCACGCCGATGCTGATCGCTGAGGGATTCGGTATCGGCAATTCGGCAAGTGTGCTCAGACATCCGACGACTCCCCCCGTTGTGGTCACACCAACGAACGGCCCAAGTTGCAGGATCAAGATGATGATGCCGATCCCCGACATGAACCCCGAAACCACCGAATAGGGCACCAGGGTGATGAAACGTCCCAGGCGAAGCACGCCGAGCAGTGCTTCGAAGACGCCACCGATGGCAACTGCAGCCATCACCAACGGCAACATCTCGCCAGCCGAGAGGTCTGTGGACACACCGACAGCAGCCAGGCTGGAGACCACCCCTGCCACCGTGACGCTCATGGGCCCCGTTGGCCCGCTCACCTGGGACGGAGTTCCCCCAAGCAGGGCTGCGACAAATCCCGTGACGATGGCGCCATAAAGCCCGTAAATGGCTCCACCGGGACCAAGGGCTGCATTACCGAACGCCAGAGCCAGAGGCAAAGCCACGACGGCTGCGGTCAGCCCCCCCAGCAGGTCCCCCCGCAGATTGCGTGTGTGCAAGCCGTGAATCAAAGCCATGGCTCAGTCGAGACCGCTCCAACGGCTCAGTGCGTCGATCGACTGAACCCCCTCTTTTCTTTGCCCATCAGGCAACAGCCAGGTGGGATAGGCCCGCACCTCCGCCTCGCGGCAGGCAGCTGCTTCGTTTGGGCGTTGCTCCGGCATCCTGCACTCCACATAAGGAACCAGAACAGCTGCTTGCTTTCCAAACAGCTCCATCTGGCGCACGCAGGCTGGACAGGTCCATGCCCCAAAAAACCGAGCACCAATCCTGCTCAAGTGCTCAGAAAGGTTGAGCGCCTTGGCGGTTGATGCCTGTTGTGGCTGCTTGATGTTGCCGCTCCATGCCTGGGCGAGGACGGGTGGGCTGAGAACACCAAGACCAAGCGCGATCACGGCGACTGATCCTGCTGGGCTCCACCGCATCACTCTTCGAGCATTCTTCGGAAAACGCTAGTTGTGGCATCGCGTTCGGGCTTCCCTCCATGGGGAACCAACACGGATGATGCCTGGCTTGAGAGAATGGGAAAGGGGCTTTTAGGACTATGTCGGGCAGCGGTTACAAGGACTACTTCCAGGTCTTGGGGGTTGACCGCAGCGCTGATGCCGATTCGGTTAAGCGTGCTTTCCGAAAGCTCGCTCGGCAGTATCACCCGGATGTGAATCCTGGAAATGCCAGTGCTGAAGCTCGTTTTAAAGAGATCAGCGAGGCCTATGAGGTGTTGTCAGATCCCGACAAGCGTCGACGCTACGAACAATTCGGCCAGTACTGGAACCAGTCCGGTGCTTCGGGGGGGGCTGCAGGCCCGGGAATGGATGTGGATTTCGGACGTTACGGAAATTTTGATGATTTCATCGGCGATCTTCTCGGGCGTTTCGGCGGTCCTGCAGGGGGCGGTGGCTTCCAGAGCAGCGGATTCCCTGGGGGTGGTTTTTCCGGTGGAGGCTTCCCGAGGGGCAACGCAGCTGCCCGCACACCTGTGAATCTGGATGCTGAAGCATCCGTCAGCATCACGTTTGCGGAAGCATTTCGGGGCACCGAACGCACCCTTTCTGTCAACAACGAACGGGTGCAGGTGCGCATTCCCTCAGGCGTTAAGAACGGCTCTCGCCTTCGTTTGAAGGACAAAGGAAATCTTCAGCCTGGGACAGGGCGTCGCGGGGATCTCTTCCTGAATCTGAACGTCAAAGATCATCCTGTTTGGCGCCTGGAGGATGACCAGCTCAAGGCAGATCTGCCCGTCAGCCTCGACGAGTTGGCGCTGGGTGCCACTGTCACCGTAATGACGCCTGACGGTGAAGCGCAGGTGGCGATCCCGGCTTGCACCGCCCCTGGCAGAAGCCTCCGACTGAAAAGCAAAGGCTGGCCGGCCAAAGGTGGACGGGGTGATCTTCTGCTGACACTGGCCTTGGTGATGCCGACATCGTGGAGTCCTGAAGAACAGCAATTGCTTGAGCAGCTCCGCAGACAACGGTCGGAGAGTCCACGCCACGGCTGGTTGCGATCAGCTGCTCTCTAATCCACTCGCCGTACGATCTCCCCCTGGAAGCAGATCCTGATGGAGCTCACCTACCGCCCCCGTCGTTTACGCCGCACACCGGCCCTGCGCGCCATGGTGCGGGAGCACCAGTTGTCCTCAGCGGATTTCATCTATCCACTGTTTGTCCATGAGGGGACCGACGTCGAACCCATCGGTGCCATGCCAGGTGCGAGTCGGTGGAGTCTGGCGGCCCTGACCGGAGAAGTTCAGCGCGCCTGGAACCTGGGGGTCCGCTGCATCGTTCTGTTCCCCAAGGTTGCCGAGGGGCTGAAAACTGAAGACGGCGCTGAGTGCTTCAACGCCAATGGCCTGATTCCCAGAGCAATTCGTCAGATCAAGCAGGAGGTGCCTGGGATGGCGATCATGACTGACGTGGCACTCGATCCCTATTCCTGCGACGGCCACGATGGCATCGTCAGCCCAGCGGGGGTCGTCCTCAACGACGAGACGATCGAATTGCTCTGTAAACAGGCTGTGGTTCAAGCCGAAGCCGGTGCCGATCTGATCGGCCCCAGCGACATGATGGACGGACGAGTCGGGGCCATTCGTGAGGCCTTGGACGACGAAGGCTTTGAGCACGTCGGAATCATCAGCTACACCGCGAAGTACTCCTCTGCCTATTACGGGCCATTCCGTGAGGCCCTGGATTCAGCCCCCCGTGCTGCCGGCAGCAAGCCGATTCCAACCAACAAGGACACATATCAGATGGACCCCGCCAATGCCCGGGAAGCCATCACGGAAGCCCAGCTGGATGAGCAGGAAGGCGCCGACATCATGATGGTGAAGCCGGGTTTGGCCTACCTGGACATCATTCACCGACTGCGCAATGAGTCGGAGCTGCCCATTGCTGCTTACAACGTCAGTGGTGAGTATTCGATGGTGAAGGCCGCCGCCGAACGCGGTTGGATCGACGAGCGTGCTGTGGTTCTCGAAACCCTGCTCAGCTTCAAGCGGGCCGGTGCGGATCTGATCCTCACGTATCACGCCTGTGATGCCGCGGAATGGCTGCGTCAGGGCTGAGCGGTCTGGCAGCCCAACACTTCAGAATGCACACCGCCGCAGGCTGCAGATGACAACGGTTGATCGTCTAGGTCATGTGGCTATCCGCGTTCAGGATGTGTCCCGGGCGGTGGCGTTTTACGAAAGCCTCGGCATGCGTCTTGTCTGGAAGGCCGACGATTGGTGCTATCTGGAAGCGGGTGAAGGCAGGGACGGGCTGGCCCTGCTCGGGCCTGGCTATAAGGCCGCCGGTCCCCACTTCGCCTTTCATTTTCGCGATCGCCAGGAGGTGGATCGTGTGCACGATCGTCTGAAGGCAGAAGGCGTGCACGTCGGTGCCGTCCACGATCACCGTGACGGAACCGCATCCTTTTATCTGAAGGATCCTGAAGGCAACTGGCTGGAAATGCTCTATGAACCCCCCGGTGGCATTCCTTCCAACTGCCGCTGACCCGACGAAGGGGATCGATCAGGCCTTCCAGGAAACTCTGGAGCTGCTCGAGTGGCCCAGGGTCTGCGACCACCTGGCGAGCTTCGCCTCCACTCGCATGGGGCGCGATGCGGCACGAAACCTTGTGTTGCCTGAAACCCTGGAGGCGAGCCGGCAGCGGCTGGCGGAGACCGTCGAGATGGCGGTGCTCGATGACCTGACCGAAGGAGGCCTCAGTTTCCGCGGGGTGCAAGACCTCACACCGGTGTTGCTGCGCTGCAGCAAGGGGGGCGTGGCCACCGGCGAGGAGCTGCTGGCGGTGGCTGAGACCCTTGCCGCTGCCCGTCGCCTGCGCCGTCAGATCGATGAGCCTGAGCTCAGGCCTGCCTGTTCGGCGCTGATCGACACGATGGTGACGTTGCCGGAGCTGGAGCAACGGCTCAAATTCTCCATCGAAGAGGGCGGTCGCATCGCCGATCGGGCCAGTGCCCCTTTGGCGTGGTTGCGTCAGCAATGGCATGGCCTGCGCCAGGAACGCCGCGACAAGCTGCAGGATCTGTTGCGACGCCTGGCGCCCTTTCTGCAGGACAGCGTGATCGCCCAACGCCATGGCCGCCCGGTGCTGGCGGTGAAAGCTGGCGCAGTAGCGCAGGTGCCGGGTCAGGTTCACGACAGTTCGGCCTCAGGCAGCACGGTGTTCGTCGAGCCCCGCTCCGTGCTCACCATCGGGAATCGACTGACCGATCTGGAGGGTCGGATCCGGGACGAGGAACGCAAGGTGCTGATCGAGCTCAGCGCGGTCGTCGCGGACGATCACCCTGTGCTCTTGCAGTTGGTGTCGATCCTGCTGCAGCTGGATCTGGCCCTGGCCAGAGGCCGCTATGGCCGCTTTCTCGGCGGCACTGCTCCCCGCATGGAGGCCTCTGCCGCGGCACCGTTCCGTTTCGAGACCCTGCGCCATCCGCTGTTGGTCTGGCAGCACAAGCGTGCTGGCGGGCCGGCGGTGGTGCCGATTTCGATGGAGGTCTCAGTTGACCTGCGGGTGGTGGCGATCACCGGTCCGAATACCGGCGGCAAGACGGTCACGCTCAAAAGCATCGGTCTGGCGTCATTGATGGCCCGGGCGGGATTGCTGCTGCCCTGTGCAGGGATGCCGACCCTGCCCTGGTGTGCTCAGGTTCTGGCGGATATCGGCGATGAACAGTCGTTGCAACAGAGCCTGTCCACCTTCAGCGGTCACATCAAGCGGATCGGCCGGATTCTGGAGGCGTTGCAGTCCGGCCCTTCGCCCGCCTTGGTGCTGCTCGATGAGGTGGGGGCCGGTACCGACCCCAGTGAAGGCACGGCCCTGGCGACGTCTCTGCTCAAGGCCCTCGCCGACCGCGCTCGGCTCACCATCGCCACCACCCATTTCGGCGAACTCAAGGCCCTCAAATACAACGATGCCCGCTTCGAGAACGCCTCGGTGGCCTTCAACGCCGAGACCCTTTCCCCCACCTATGAGTTGCTCTGGGGCATCCCTGGCCGCAGTAACGCCCTGGCGATTGCCAGCCGTCTCGGCCTGGATGACCAGGTGCTGGAGGAGGCGAGTCAGTTGCTGGCGCCCGCTGCTGATGGAGAGGTCAACAGCGTGATCCGTGGTCTGGAGGAACAGCGGCAGCGGCAGCAGGCGGCGGCGGAGGATGCTGCCGCTCTGCTGGCCCGCACCGAGCTTCTCCACGACGAACTGCTGCAGCGATGGCAGAAGCAGAAACAGCAATCGGCCGAACGCCAGGAGCAGGGGCGCCAACGGCTGGAACGCTCGATCCGCGACGGTCAGAAGGAGGTGCGATCCCTGATCCGGCGCCTTCGGGATGATCGCGCCGATGGGGAAACAGCACGGCGGGCCGGACAGCGCCTGCGTCGGCTGGAGGATCGTCACCGCCCCGAACCGGAACGGCGTCAGCCCCTGCCTGGATGGAGACCCGAACCCGGCGAGCGAATCCGGCTGCTGGCCCTTGGCAAGGCGGCGGAGGTGCTGGCGATTTCGGATGATGGCATGCAGCTGACTGTGCGCTGCGGCGTGATGCGCAGCACAGTGGAGCTGTCTGGCGTGGAAAGCCTCGATGGCCGCAAGCCGGAGCCGCCCGCCAAGCCGGTGGTGAAGGTGAATGCTCGAATCAACCCGGGCTCCGGTGCCCAGGTGCGCACCAGCCGCAACACGCTGGATGTGCGCGGCATGCGTGTGCATGAGGCGGAGGCCGCTGTGGAGGAACATCTGCGTGGGGCCAATGGACCGGTGTGGGTGATCCATGGGATAGGAACCGGCAAGCTCAAGCGGGGGCTGCGGGCCTGGCTGGAGACGGTGCCCTACGTCGAGCGTGTCACCGACGCCGAGCAGGGGGATGGCGGAGGCGGTTGCAGTGTGGTGTGGGTACGTTGATGGCGACGTCAGTCGCGCAATTGTGGTGATCAATCCGATTTCGGTGGCCCTGATCGTGTTGATCGGTGCCCTTGTTGTCCCATCTCCCAGCCAGGCTGAGTGCCAGACCAATCAGACCGTCTCCGGTCAGGAGATCTGTGAGGAGGAGGACGACACCAACGGGGCTTACAACCTGATGGAGCGCTGATCAGTTCAGCTCGGGCAGCGTTGGACCGGCAGTGACGGGATCCTGCCATGCAATCGCTTCTCCACTGGCATCGAACAACCGCCAGCCACTGGGTTCAGCATCCAGATGCAGCACATCGTCAGGCTTGACCGTCAAGTCGGGCTCGGTGCGCACCTGCACCAGGTGGTCTCCGTCGTGCAGGCGGCAGCTGATCAATTGCTCGTTTCCCAGCACTTCGCAATGAAGCACCGAGGCCGGCAGGTTGCGGTTCGTGGCCGGTGCCACACGCCAACCCTCCGGCCGCAGGCCCGCCGTCAGCGTCTGGCCTTCCAATACCGGTAAAGCCGTTGCCAGAGGCCCCTCCACCGACAGCCGCTTGGAGCCGAGAAGCAGGGTGGCGCCTGGACCGATCACCACGGGAAGCATCGTCATCGGTGGGCTGCCGATGAACTGTGCCACGAACAAATTGGACGGCCACCGGTAGAGCTCCATCGGGGTTCCGAGCTGCTGCAGGCGCCCCTGATTGAGTACGGCGATGCGGTGACCCATCGTCATGGCTTCCACCTGGTCATGGGTCACATAGACCGTTGTGGTGCCCAGCTCCCGCTGCAGGTCAACGATGCGGGTGCGGGTGCTGTTGCGCAGCTTGGCGTCCAGGTTGCTGAGCGGTTCGTCCATCAGAAACACCGCCGGTTTCCTCGCCATGGCACGCCCCAGGGCAACCCGTTGTTTCTGCCCGCCGGAGAGCTCCTTCGGCAGGCGGTCGAGGAGCGGTTCCAGCTCCAGGGCCTGGGCCACGGTGTGGACGCGCTGTTCAATCAGCTCTTCTCGCGGGGATCGCACCCTCAGGAACGCGGGAAGTCCGCGGCTGAGCTGGCTGAGTTGATCCTGCAATAGCTGAGGCAGGCTGCGATGGCGGCTACGTCGCAGCCCGAAGCTGAGGTTGTCGCGCACGCTCAGGTGCGGATAGAGCGCGTAGCTCTGGAACACCATGGCCACGTCGCGACGCCCGGGCCGCACCTGGCTCACGGGGCGCTCGCCGATGACAATTTCACCCGCAGTGGGGCTCTCTAGGCCGGCCAGCAGTCGCAGCAAGGTGCTCTTGCCGCACCCAGACGGTCCAACCAGCACCAGGAATTCACCGTCTTCGATGCTGAGGTCCAGCTCGCGGATCACAGGCACGGGCTCCGAGCCACGGCGTCCGGGATAGGTCTTGCTGAGGGCTTCGAAACGGACGCCGGCCAACGGCAGTTCAGCAGCGGCTGAATCTTAGGGTTGAAGGCTGGATCCATCGCGTGGCGCCGTGCAGTTCATCGATCAGGCACGGATCACGGTGCGCGGTGGGCGCGGTGGAGATGGCATCGCCGCGTTTCGTCGCGAGAAATATGTGCCGGCCGGTGGACCCTCCGGAGGTGATGGAGGCCATGGTGGGCCCGTGGTGCTTGAGGCGGACAGCAACCTTCAGACCCTGCTCGACTTCAAGTACAAACGGTTGTTCGCCGCGGATGACGGCCGGCGAGGTGGCCCGAACAAGTGCACGGGAGCCTCGGGTCGGGATCTGGTGATCAAGGTGCCCTGCGGGACCGAGGTGCGACATCTCGCCACCGGCATCCTGCTGGGGGACCTGACCGATCCCGGCGAGCGTTTGACCGTGGCCTTCGGCGGCCGCGGCGGTCTTGGTAATGCCCATTACCTCAGCAATCGCAACCGTGCGCCGGAGAAATTCACCGAAGGTCGCGATGGGGAGGAATGGCCCCTTCAGCTGGAACTGAAGCTTCTGGCGGAGGTGGGCATCATCGGCTTGCCCAACGCGGGCAAGAGCACTCTGATCGCTGTCCTGTCAGCCGCTCGCCCCAAAATCGCCGACTACCCCTTCACCACCCTCGTGCCCAATCTCGGCGTGGTGCGACGCCCCAGTGGCGACGGCACAGTCTTTGCCGATATTCCTGGATTGATCGCTGGTGCTGCCCAGGGCGCCGGATTGGGACACGATTTTCTGCGTCATATCGAACGCACCCGTCTGCTGATTCACGTTGTCGATGCCGGGGCCGATGATCCCGTCGGCGATCTACGGGTGGTGGAGAAGGAGTTGGAGGCCTACGGCCATGGCCTGGTGGACCGACCTCGCCTGCTGGTGCTGAACAAGCAGGAATTGCTTCTGGACGAGCAGCTCCCTGAACTCAGCAATGAGCTGGAACAGGTCAGTGGACGCGCTCCCCTGTGCATCTCAGCAGCGATGGGACGCAATCTTGATCAGCTGCTGGAACGGGTCTGGAAAGAACTGGGGATCGCCTAAAGACGGAATCGGTTGACAATCGTGTCGGCCACCACATCGGTGGTTGTGAACACGTCTCAGCGCCGCCATAACGGAACAGTGATCCACCACCTCGTGATGACCTTCTACACCTGCCTGGATGACAAGGGATCTGTCATCGCCCGTTGTCAGACGCAAGAGGAAATCGCCGTTCTGAAGCGTATGGGGCGTCCGATCGCCCAGGTCCGCGCCATGAAAGATCAGGAGGCTGTGGTGTGCAGCCTCACCGGCAGCCCCTCTGATTACAACGACGAATACTGAGGTTCAGTCGTCGTAGACGCGGCACTCGTCAGCTTCTGGGTTGGCGTCGCAGTACAACTCCAAGGGCGTGGGATCGTGCTTGTCCTCGGGGTTGTGCTCTTTGTACTCCTCAAGGGAGTGCAGTTCCCCCTCGAGGTGGCGCACTTTGGCCTCATCACCAGCAGCCTTGGCTGCTTCGATGTCGGTCTTGTCCTTCTGAATGTGCTCGTCGATCGATTTCATGGGAACACTTTTCTGCCGTGGCCACCTTACGGCCGATGCTTCGTTCCTGCTCCCGAGACACCCTTTTCAATCGTTCGCTGACATCAGGCCTGAAGCTCGCTGAGTTCCAGCCAGCGCTCTTCGGCGGCCTCAATGGTGGCGATCAGCTCCGCTAATTCGAGGCTGAGCTGCGAGAGATCCGTTCCATGAGCGGCCAGTTTCTCCTCGAGGGCCGTCTTGCGTTCCTCCAGTTGCGGCAGGCGCTGGTCGAGTTGTTGCAGTTCCTTGGTTTCCTTGAAACTGCGCCGCCGAGGGCCCGTCGATGGTTTGGCATCGGCTTGGCGGCTGTCTTGTTTGATCGTCGGCACCGGCGCTGAGGTGCGTTGCCGTTCCTGCTGCCGCTGCTGCTCGAGAAAGCCGCTGTAGTTCCCCTCGAACCGCTGCAGACGTCCCTGATCGAACCAGAACAGGCGATCCACAGTGCGATCGAGAAAGTACCGGTCGTGGGACACGACGATCACGCAGCCCCGGAAGTCTTCAAGAAAGTCCTCCAGAACGCTCAGGGTGCGGACGTCGAGATCGTTGGTTGGTTCATCCAGCAGCAGCACGTTCGGGGCCTGGATCAGCATCCGGCACAGGGTCAGACGCCGACGCTCGCCGCCGGACAGCTTGGCCAGGGGGCTGTGCTGCTGGGCCGGGGGGAAGAGGAACCGTTCCAGCAATTGAGAGGCGGTGACCTGCTCTCCGCCGACTTCGATGCGGCTGGCGGCTTCTTCAACGAATTCGATCACCTTGCGCTGCAGCCCCTTCCCCTCGGTGAAAGCCTCGGTGTGCTGGTCGAGGTAGCCGATGTGGACGGTCTCCCCCAGCCGCAGCGCGCCGGACGTGGTCTGACGCCGACCGGCGATCAGATCCAGCAGGGTCGACTTACCGCTGCCGTTCGGCCCGATGATGCCGATGCGATCCTCCGGGCTGAAGCTGTAGCTGAAGTCTCTGAGGAGCGGCCTGCCATCGGGCCGGCCATCGGCGGTAACTCCCACGGCTTCGGCCTCGATCACCAGTTTGCCGATGCGGCGGCTGACACTGGCCATTTCCAGGGTTTTGCGCCCCTGCTGGACGGGTGCTTCGCGCATGGCCTCGATGCGCTGCAAGCGGGCTTTCTGTTTGGTGCTGCGGGCTTTGGGCCCCTGCCGAAGCCAGGCCAGCTCCCGCCGCAGAACACCACGGAATTTGGCGGCGGAGGACGCTTCCGAGGCCTCCTCGTCCGCCTTGTGCTGCAGGAAGGTGCTGTAGTTGCCCTGGTACGTGCGGGCCCGTCCTCGGTCCACCTCCACCATGCGGCTGGTCACCCGATCCAGCACGTAGCGGTCATGGGTCACCAGCACCAGGGCCCCTGGGTAGCGGTCCAACCAGCTCTGCAACCACTCCACGGCGGCAGCATCCAGATGGTTGGTGGGCTCATCCAGCAGCAGCACATCCGGGCAGGCCACCAGGGCGGAGGCCAAGCCAACCCGCTTCCGGTAGCCCCCCGAGAGGTCCGCTACGGGACGCTGGAGATCGCTGATGCCGAGCTTCTGCAGCACTTCCTGGCATTGCTGCTCGAGGCTCCAGGCCTCTTCATCGTCCATGCGCTGGCTCAGTTGGCCCAGTTCGGACAACAGCGCTTCGTTCTCTGGGGCTGCTGCCACTGCCTCGCTGAGGGCGCTGAAGCGCAGCAACAGGTCGCGCTTAGCACCACAGCCCTCGAGAACCTGCTCCAGCACGGTCAGGCCAGGGGTGACACGACTCTCCTGACCCACCAGCTCCACCCGCAACCTGGGGGAACAGCGCCGTTCCCCCGCTCCGAGTGGTTCGACACCCGCCAGCACCTTCAGCAGGGTGGACTTACCGGCACCGTTCGGGCCGATCAGCCCCAGCCGTTCACCTTCCCCGATGTGCAGCTCAAGATCGGTGAACAGGGTGCGGATGCCGAAGTCCTTGGCGGCACCCACAAGGCTGATCAGACTCACGAGGTGCGCGCGGACAGTTGACCGTCCAGATAAGCAAACACGCTCTTGTCGCCGACATCAGCGGCGGCGTCCATCCCGAACTTGCGCAGGGCGATAACCACCAGCAGAGCAGCAGCCACCGCCATCAGCGCCAGGCAGACGTGAGGGTTGATCAGGCCGACCAGTTGGCCCAGCAGAGCCACAGGCAGCAACAGGGTGAGGCCGATTGCTTCCAGGCGCTGAAAGCAGAAAAACTCCTTGAATCCGATGCCCGCCAGGGCGGCGAACAGGGGCCCGATCGCCAGGATCCAGAGCCGTTGATCCGCCAGGGTGAGCAGGGCATGGGGCGGACCGGCGCTGATCAGCAGCGTGCCCCAGCCCAGGCAGCCCGTCAGCCAGAACAGCTGAAGCGCTCGGTGCAGGGGGCGGAGGTAAATGTGAATCCAGAGCAGGGCCAGCCCGAGACCGGTGCCGATGGGCAGGATCCAGACCCATGCCCAGCGGGCACCTAGCAGCCAGCAGTGCAGGATCCCCGCCAGCAGCGCCAGACCTGTGCTCAGCAGCGCCAGGCGATAGCGCTGCACCTCATTGCGGTCGACTTCGGTGATTGTGTATGGGCCGTAGACCCCCTCAAATTGTGGATCAGCCGTGGTCATGGCCTGGGAATGCCGGCATGCACCAGTGTGCTCAGGTCAGGTCCGGCCGGAATAATTCCGCCGGGATTCAGCGGAAACAAGGCCCCGAAATAGTCCTGGCGCCATGCTTTGGCATCACAGGTGTCGTCCACACCAGGAAGCGCGTGCAAGCGCTGCCGCCAAAGCCAGAGATTGGGGAATTGCCAAAGTGGTCGGCGGCTGCAGCCGAACAGAGGGGCGTAAACCACCTCCCAGCGGATCAAGGTGGGGAACAGGCGAACATCCGCCAGGCTGAGCTCATCGCCGCAAAGCCAGGAGCGACCATCTTGAAGAGCCTGCTCCACTTGCTGGAGGGCGTTAAAGAGGTCTGTTTCGGCGCGGTCGTAGGCCCCCTGTGTGCGGGCGAATCCACAGCGGTAGACCCCGTCGTTGACGGCTGGTTGCAGCAGCGATTGCCAACGGTCGATCTCCCCTCGTTGATGCGCAGCTGCCAGATCCGGTGCCCCATCGGGTGCTGGCCATTCGTTGAACAGCTCCACCAATTGAGCGCTTTCGTTGCCGAGGATCCGAGGCCCGCTGGGATCCACCAGCACCGGCACGGTGGCCCGGTACGAGGGGGGAGCACCACAGCGCCGGTACAGCTCCAGCAAGGTGTGGCACCCCTGCCAGGGGGGATCCAATTGCCATCGTCCGGCGCGGTGGTCGGCCCTGGCGATCAGCGGTGTAATGCTGCTGCCGAGTCGCCGCAATTGATGCACCAGCCAGGTGCGGTGGGCCCACGGACAGCTTCTTCCGAGGATCAACAGGGGGCGTCGCTGCTCCGGCAGCGTCGCGAGAACAAAGGATGGAACGCTGGCGCTCAGGTGATCGCTGCTGGGTCGCTGGTAGTTCCCCTCCGCATCAGCCGGCCCCAGGCCTCCCATCAATCGCTGCCATTGCCATTGCCAGCCCTGCCGGGCGGCTATTACTAGAGCCGGGGGGATGGCCATGGCTCAGTTGCTGTTGGCTTCAGTCTTGCCGTTTCCCATGCTTCAGTCAGGGGATTCAGAAGCTTGTGATGACCCGCTGCGATGTGCTGGTGGTGGGTGGCACCCATGGCAACGAAATCAATGGGGCCTGGCTGGTGGACCAGTGGCGTGATCAGCACGATTTGCTGGATGCCGCGGGGCTCTCTCTGGCTCTGGAGATCGGCAATCCCGAGGCCCGCACAGCCAACCGTCGCTACGTCGACCGAGATCTCAACCGCTGCTTCACCGCGGATCTGTTGAATCAGGGGGGGCAGGAGCAGGAATTGCAGCGCGCCCGGCAGCTCCTCGCTTGGCACGGCCCCGACGGCGCGACCCCCTGCCGGGTGGCCCTGGACCTGCACAGCACCACAGCAGCCATGGGCAGCTGCCTGGTCGTGTACGGCCGTCGCCCCGCCGATCTGGCACTGGCTGCACGGGTGCAAGGGGCTCTTGGACTGCCGATCTACCTGCATGAGGCCGATGCCGCTCAGACAGGGTTTCTGGTGGAGCAGTGGCCCTGCGGGCTGGTGATCGAAGTGGGGCCCGTGCCTCAGGGGGTCCTGGATGCACTGGTGGTGCGCCAAACCCGGATCGCTCTCGAGACGTGTTGTCAGGAATTGGCCGCGGCGCGTGCGGGTACGGGCCGGGACCCCCACAACCTGGTGGTGCATCGTCACCTCGGCAGTGTTGATTTGCCGCGTGATCAACGTGATTGTGCAGCTGCCATGGTTCATCCACAGCTGCAGGGACAGGATTGGCGGCCGCTGATGGATGGAGCGGCCATGTTTGAACTGCCTCGCGGAGGCACGGTGCCGCTTCAGGCGGATGAAGGAGAGACCTGGCCTCTGTTCATCAATGAGGCGGCCTATGCCGAAAAGAGGATCGCTTTTTCATTGACCCGCCGGGAGGTCTGGCCCATCGATCCGAGTTGGGGGCAAGCTTTGGAGCAGCTGATGGGCTGAGCCTCAGCGAAGTGGCCCGTTGTAGGGAACATCGAGAATTTCATCGCCATCGATAGAGATCAGCACTTCGGTTTCGACGGTTGGGTCAGGGGGACTTTGCTGTTGCCATCCCGGTGCCCCTCCTTTGAAGCTGAACCTCTAGCCGTTCTCGTCGGCAGAGACGAGGTAGTCCACACCGCGGGTGACGTACATGCAGCGGTCGGCGCGGTACAGACGCAGACCACCATTGAGCTTTTCGGCCCGCATCCTGGCCAGGTTGGCTGCTTTGGTCTGGGCGTGGGTGTATGGCGTCTGGGCCTGGGCCGTGGGAGCGGCCAGGCTCATTGCTGCGAGCAGAAGGCTGATCAGACGCATCGGCGCGGCGAATGGCGTTGATCCACTCTGATCGGTTCGGGGTGGCTTAACCACAGGCCCAGACACCTTTGCCTTCCTCACTGCAGAGCAGATCACTCGACTGACCATCGGCCCAATACAGCCGCAGACGATCGTCGTCCGTCCCCAGGCGAAGGGTGAGGGACTGAAGCGGTCCGGCAGGGACTTTCTGATCGAGCTCTGCCTTGCCAGGGCTATCGGAGCTCAGTTTTCGCTCTAGTTGATTGACCCGCAGTTCAAGGCGCTCAAGGGCCGCTTGGCTGGTTTGGTCGCCGCCGGTGGACGACGAACGTGTGCCGCAACTGCTGAGGCACAGGCAAGCAAATGCCATGAATGGCATTGCGAGCTGACGGGGTTTCATCTGACGCACAGGCGTTTGCTTTGTTTCAGCGTCTCAGCTGAGCCCGGTCGGGACCAGTCGCTCGCTCCAATAAACCGTGGCTCCCTGAGCCTCCAATTCGGTGCGCCGGTGACGGGCATGCTCGAGAGGAACCGTTTCCTCTAAACGACGTCCGGCGTGGTGCCAACGAATCAGGACCAAAGCGCACTCCGGCTAACACCAGAACCTTAAATCTTTGTGAGCTGGCCAGTCCCTGACAGGGCTGTCCAAGTTGCTTGGCGCAATAACCGAACACACCTCTCAACCTTCCGTTACATTGGCGTGAGGCAGGGCACACCTGCCCTTCCTTAAACCGTTCCTTCGGGAACACTCCTTTCCGTTCTCATGACCACCACCCTCCAGCAGCGCTCCGGCGCTTCCAGCTGGCAGGCCTTCTGCGAGTGGGTCACCTCCACCAACAACCGTCTTTATGTCGGTTGGTTCGGTGTGCTGATGATCCCCACCCTGCTGGCTGCCACCATCTGCTTCGTCATCGCTTTCGTCGCCGCTCCTCCGGTTGACATCGATGGCATCCGCGAGCCTGTCGCTGGCTCCCTGATCTACGGCAACAACATCATCTCCGGTGCTGTTGTTCCTTCCAGCAACGCCATCGGCCTGCACTTCTATCCCATCTGGGAAGCCGCTTCTCTCGATGAGTGGCTGTACAACGGCGGTCCTTTCCAGCTCGTCGTCTTCCACTTCCTGATCGGCATCTACGCCTACATGGGTCGTGAGTGGGAACTCTCCTACCGCCTGGGCATGCGCCCCTGGATCTGCGTCGCCTACAGCGCACCTGTCGCTGCTGCCTCTGCAGTCTTCCTGGTCTACCCCTTCGGTCAGGGCTCCTTCTCTGACGCCATGCCCCTGGGCATCTCCGGCACGTTCAACTACATGCTGGTGTTCCAGGCTGAGCACAACATCCTGATGCACCCCTTCCACATGCTGGGTGTTGCAGGTGTGTTCGGTGGCTCCTTGTTCTCCGCCATGCACGGCTCCCTGGTGACCTCCTCCCTGGTGCGTGAAACCACCGAGACCGAGTCCCAGAACTACGGCTACAAGTTTGGCCAAGAGGAAGAGACCTACAACATCGTGGCTGCCCACGGTTACTTCGGTCGCCTGATCTTCCAATACGCCTCCTTCAACAACAGCCGTAGCCTCCACTTCTTCCTGGCTGCCTGGCCTGTTGTCGGTATCTGGTTCACCGCCCTGGGCGTGTCAACCATGGCCTTCAACCTGAACGGCTTCAACTTCAACCAGTCCATCCTTGATGGTCAGGGCCGCGTCCTGAACACCTGGGCCGACGTGTTGAACCGTGCCGGCCTCGGCATGGAAGTGATGCACGAGCGCAACGCTCACAACTTCCCCCTCGACCTGGCTGCTGCTGAGTCCACTCCTGTGGCTCTGCAGGTTCCTGCCATCGGTTGATCTGGAATCAACCTGTTCCCTCGGGAATAGAACAAGCGATTCAGATCAACTGAATCGGAAAGCCCTCACCAATCGGTGGGGGCTTTTTGTTGTGCCAACGTTGGCGGCCTGCGTTCTGATCAGCGTTGGACTTGATGGACTCCCTCGTGGCCCGTTGGCGGCTGCAGCCTCATCCAGAAGGCGGTTGGTATCGGGAAGTGCAACGGAGCTCCATTCAGGTCACAAGGCCCGATGGCCAGCAGCGCAGTGCCATCACGACCGTGCTGTTTCTGCTCGGTGCCGAGGATGTGAGTCGCTGGCACTGCGTTCACGGTGGTGATGAGATCTGGACCTTCCTCAGTGGCGTCCCCCTCAGCTTGTTCCAACATTCCGATGCTGCAGACGGATCCCATGAACAGGTGATCAGTGAGGATCAGCCCTTGGCCTGGGTTCCAGCGGGGGTCTGGATGGCAGCGCGTAGCCAAGGGGACTACAGCCTGGTGAGCTGTTGCGTCGGCCCCGGCTTCAGCTTTGACGATTTCGAGATGCTGCGCGATCGGGCGCGATCCGAATGGCCAAAGGGGATTGATGAACGGTTGATCTGATCCGCAGCGCTAAACAAGGCACGATATCGAGTTGATATTGATTCAATATGTATACGATTTCGTGCTCTTCTAGATCTCTCCGGTTGTCCAGTAGCGAACCCGATTGGGATGGCGGGCCAGGTAGATCGATACCGCGGTCTCGGCGGATGACTCCTGGGCCTGCAATAGCAAGCCATCCAGGTCGCTCTCAGGCAGATGGAAGCGGCTGAGGAACGCTGTCACCGCAGGATGCAGCTGATCCAGGCCTTGGCGTGCCACGGCATGGATGCGTTCTGTTGCTCCGAAGCTGCCCTTGGGGTCGTCAAGGAAGCGCAGCTTGTAGCGGGCAAACATCCAATGGGGGGTCCAGCTCGTGGCGATCAGCCAGCGTTGCTCGTCGATCGCCTGGGCCAACACAGCAGCCATGGCCGCGCTGCTGGACGCCACCAGCTCCATCGACGTCAATCCGTATTGATTCAGGGCTTTGAGTGAGGCCTGGTTCAGGCCGGACCCGGGGTCGATGCCCTGGACCCGGCCATCAAAGCGAGCCGCCAGCTGCGGATCCTGGAGTTGCTCAATGCTGGCAATCACCTCCTCTGGCACATAGTCGGGCACGATCCAGCCCAGCCGGCCGGAATACATCGGCCCGAGATCCAGCACCCGATCACGCACCTTGCTCCAGTAATCCAGATGGGTGCCTGGCAGCCAGGCCATCAGCATCAGGTCCAGATCGCCGCGGGCCACGGATTGGTACTGGATGCCGATGTCTGCCATCACCCGTTCCACCGGTTGATTCAACTCCGATTCGATCAGCTGCGTCGCCATCAGACTCACCACTTCGGCATCGGCCCATGGCGACCAGCCCAGCTTCAAGGGGGCACTGGCAGGGTTGCGGTCGTTGGTCGACTGAACCTGGGACGTTGATGCAGGGGTGTTCGTCGCCGGGGCGGATGTGTCGGCTTCAGGGCGACTGGCCAGGTTGTGCAGGGAGGCACCCGCCAGACCCAAGCCAGCCAGCAGCACACTGCGTCGTCGCCAGAGCTGAAGCTTGTTCATCGAATCCTCCAAAGCATGGCAAGGCTGCGGACCCGATCCCGCACGGATCGGCTGGGGGGTGTGCTGAGGCTCTGGCTGAGCCGGTCCAGGATGACCGCCAGGATCACCACGGCCAGGCCTCCCTCAAAGCCCAGGCCGATGTTCAGTTGCTGGATGCCCCGCAACACCACATCACCCAGCCCTCCACCACCGATCATTGAGGCGATCACCACCATTGACAGCGCCAGCATGATCGTCTGATTCACGCCGGTCATCAGCGTGGGTAAGGCATTAGGCAGTTGCACCTTGGTGAGCAACTGCCACTCGGAGCAGCCGAAGGATCGCCCGGCTTCGATCAGATCCGCCGGTACTTGGCGGATGCCCAGAACGGTGAGCCGTACCACCGGTGGCATCGCGAAGATCAATGTGGCGATCACCGAAGGAACGGCGCCGGTGCTGAACAGCATCACTGCGGGAATCAGGTACACAAAGGCCGGCATGGTCTGCATCAGATCCAGCAGCGGACGGGTGAGCTGCCAGATGCTCCGTTGCCGGGCAGCCAACACACCCAAAGGAAGACCGATCGCGAGGGCCAGCAAGGAGGCAGTCAGCACAAGGGCCAGGCTGCTGACCATCAGCTCCCACAGGCCCATGGCCTGCACCAGATTCAGTCCGAGAAGACTGAGAAGACCGAACGCGGCACTGACGCGCCAGAGCCCAAGCAGGGCCACCACCAGTGCGAGCAGCCAGGGGGCGGGTGCGTTCAGCAGCTGTTCGACGATCGCCGTCAGCACAAGGATGACGGTGTTGATCAGGCTGAACAGGGCACCGCCATTGCCAAGCAGCCAGTTGACAATGCTGTCGGCTGTCGCGCCTACCGCCCCGGCTTCGCTGGCCTGTGCCAGCCACAGCTCACTCAAGAGATGACTCATCGACTGAGCGCCCGCAGGATGGTGTTGGGTGACACCGAGCCGATCAGATGGTGATCGTTGCCTACAACCGCCACAGGTCCGTTGGCGGCGGTGACGATCGGCATGGCCTCTTTGAGCAGCATGGCTGAGGAGAGCACGGTGAGGTCGGGATCCTTGGGATCCCATCCGTCAGTCGGAGGCGATGGCTCGGCAATGGCTCCAAGCGTGAGGACGCCAGCGGGATCAACACCACGGAAAAATTCAGCCACGGCCGGCTCGGCGGGGGCGCGGAACAGCGTTTCCGCCGTATCGCACTGCAGAAGACGTCCGTCTTGCATCAACGCGATGCGATCTCCGATCCTCACGGCCTCATCCAGATCATGGGAAATGAAGACGATGGTGCGCCGGTGTTCCCGTTGCAGATCCAGCAGCAGATCCTGCATATCTGCACGGATCAGCGGGTCCAACGCCGAGAAGGCTTCATCCATCAGCAGGACGGGGGAATCAAACGCCAGAGCCCTCGCCAGACCGACCCGCTGACGCATGCCGCCGGACAATTGATCCGGCTTGCGGTGCAGATCCCCACCGAGGCCAACCCGCTCCAGCGCCTGCTGAGCTCTGGCCAGGCGTTGGCGGTGTGGGACGCCTGCCACTTCAAGCCCGAAGGCTGCATTCTCCAGGGCGCTGCGCTGCGGAAACAGAGCGAAGGATTGGAACACCATCGACATGCTGCGCCGCCTGAGAGCACGCAGTTCGCCTCGGTTGAACTGATGCAGCGGTCGCCCTTCAATCTCAACAATCCCCAGACTGGGGATGATCAAGCCATTGATCATCCGCAAAAGGGTGGACTTGCCGGATCCGGATAGCCCCATCACCACAAAGATCTCACCGGCCCTGACCTCCAGGGAGACGTCCTGGACAGCAACCCTGGCGTCAGAGGACTGAAGCAGTTCGGCTGGCGATGCTCCTGGCCTGCCGCCGAAGCTTTTCCAGACCTGCCTAAGGCGGATCGGCTCGTTCATGACAGCCCAACACCCGCTAATAAAAGGTTAGGCATGTTCAGCTCGATTTTTGATTGTTGAAATATTCTCTGTGTTTGACTGCGCGGCAGTGGATCTTGTGGTCTGATCTGTGCTGCTGGAGGCCAATTGTTCTCTCAATCACTGACAACCAGCCAGGCTGTGACTAGGTTTCAGAAGTGTGATTGCAGATCACAAAGGCTTCATTTTATTCATTCGGGTTTGGATTGTCCTTGCCTTGATGAACGTCAAGGAGCCTGTTTGAACTTCGAATTGATTTGGAATGACGTCAACGCAGAACCATCCATTGCAAACGCAGGACGATCAGCAGCGTTTTGGACAATCTCCTGAATCGGTTCGCGAGACGGATCACTACCAGCAGGAGTACATCGAAGACTTCACTGATCGCTGGGATCGATTGATCGACTGGAATGCACGGGCTGAAGCGGAGGGTGATTTCTTTATCCGTCTGCTTAAGGAGCACGGTGCTCGTTCGGTGCTCGATGTAGCCACCGGAACTGGTTTTCACTCCATCCGATTGTTGGAGGAAGGATTTGATGTGGTCAGTGCGGATGGCAGCCCCAACATGCTGGCCCGGGCGTTTCGCAATGCTCGTAACAGAGATCAGCTGCTGAGGACATCGCAGGCGGATTGGCGTTTTCTCAACCGTGACATTCACGGTGAGTTTGATGCTGTGATCTGTCTTGGTAATTCATTCACCCACCTGTTCAAGGAGCGGGACCGGCGTAAAGCTCTGGCTGAGTATTACGCCGTGTTGAAGCACAATGGCATCTTGATTCTTGATCACCGCAATTACGACCGGCTGCTGGAGGGTGGATCGGCCGTTCGACAGGGCAAAGGCAATGTCTATTGCGGAAAAGATGTGGAAGTTGGTCCCGAGCATGTAGATGAAGGTTTGGCTCGCTTCCGCTATTCCTTCAGTGATGGTGGGGTCTATCACCTCAACATGTTCCCGTTGCGCTACGGCTACGTCCGCCGTCTGATGTCTGAGGTGGGGTTCCAGCAGATCACCAGCTTTGGTGATTATCAGCGGGACTTTGAAAATCCCGATTTTTATGTTCATGTCGCGGAGAAGGAATATCGCTTCGACGTCGACACCACCATGCACTGAGGCAGATGGGCACGACGAACGGCTGTGCGGCGGATTCCGTTGCGGCGACCTACTACGACAGTCAGGACGCTGATCAGTTTTACGAACAGGTTTGGGGTGGGGAGGATATTCATATCGGTTTGTATGCAACGCCGGATGAGGCCATCGCAACGGCCAGTGACCGCACGGTGCATGCCCTGCTTGATCTGGCCGATCCTCTACCTCAAGGAGGATGTGTGGTGGATCTTGGGGCGGGCTACGGCGGAGCATCCCGGCGCCTTGCTCGCTGGAGTGAGCGACCGGTTCATGCCATCAACATCTCGGCCGTTGAGAACGATCGCCATCGTCGACTGAATGTTGATGCCGGTTTGGAGCAGCAGATCACGGTGCACGATGCCTCGTTTGAGCAGGTGCCTATGGCCGATGCCAGTGCAGACCTGGTGTGGAGTCAGGATGCAATCCTGCATGCCGGCGATCGAGCCAAGGTGTTGGCCGAGGTGTCCCGCCTGCTGAAGCCCGGGGGATGTTTTGTGTTCACCGACCCGATGGCGGCCGATGGTGTGGAGATGGGATTGCTGCAGCCGATCCTCGACCGCATTCACCTCCCCGACCTTGCCTCACCGAGTCGTTACAAGGCCTGGGGAGAGGCGGTTGGCCTGACGATGGAGGTTTGGGATGAACGCACCGAGATGCTGGTGCGTCACTACGACCGGGTCCGGCAGGACACTCGGTTACGCCGTGCAGAGCTGGAAACCAGCATCAGTTCCGGTTATCTCGACCGGATGGACGTGGGCCTTGGCCACTGGGTGGACGGTGGCCAGCAGGGACGCCTCAGCTGGGGACTGATGCGGTTGCGCAAGCCTGGTTGATTCAAGGGGTGGTGCTGAGGTCTGACGCTTCAGGCCCTTGATGGACGCTTGACACCTCAGCTTGGTGAGAGTCTGGAGGTGATGGATTGGGTTGAAGCGTCTCTTCAGGGGATTCAGCTTGATCGAGAATGGTCTTGATATTGATGCTGTCCATCACTTCACTTCCGGAAACAACGCTGACATTGATGCGTTGGACTTTCATCTGCATTTTTAATCCGTCAAATTGTTCGCTTAGTTTCTCGTTGATGCGGTCCTGAATGTATTGAAGTTGTTTGTAGCTTGGAGTTGCTGGGTTGGTGACACGAACCACCAGGAGAATCTTCGGGGTTTGATTGCTGCTCCAGTAATCCGGCCAGTCAAATAGGACGTTTTCCAGCTCCAGAGAGTCATTGCTGCCGAAGGTCTGGGTTCGTTGCTTTAAGTACGTGGCGATTCTCTCTTCGATCCTGACCTTGGCGTTGTCTCGTTTCAGCGCATAGAGGTGTTGTTCATAGCGGCCGTAGAGCTTGAATCCCACCCAGCTGGCCAGGCTCAGGGCCAGCAACAGCAGCAATCGGGACCGTCGCTGCCGGCGCAGCTTGTCTCGGAAGTAGGGCTCCCGGATGGCCAGCACCGAGATTTCCCCGATCAAAATGCCCAACAGATTGGCGGCATAGAGCAACCCGGCACCGCGCGCGTCCGTGTAGTCACCTGCCGCCAGCATCAGCCCCATCACGCAGACCGGTGGAACCAGGGCTACGGCAATCGCCGTGCCAGCCATGGAACTCACGGCCCCAGGGTGACCTTGGCGTAGGTGGCAACAACACCGGCGGCCAGGGCGATTCCCAGGTCCAGGAGCGTTGGGCTTAACCGACTCTGGATCTCCCCTGAGAAGGCATCCACGGTCAGGAGGCCGTTGGCTTGAGCGATCAGCCCAAGCATCATCGACAGCAGCGTGGTGACGAGGGCGCCGGCCACCAGAGTGAGGCCGAACGGGGCAGCAGTCGCCAGTCACCGATCAACACGGCGAAGACGGCCACCCGCAGCGGCAGGATCCAGGGGGCCACCACCATGGCTCCATTTACAACAGCAGCGTTGTCGGCCAAAAGGCCGAGGGTGGCGATCAAACTGGCACACAGAGTGAGCACCAGAAAGGACTCATTCAGCTTGGCGTCGCCGTCGTAGTTGCGGTGCAACTCATCCAGGCGATCACCTTCCTCCAGCAGGTGTTGTTGATCGACGGTCAACGCTTAGGGATCGTCAGTTCTTCCGGCCCACGATGACCGGAGGTGTGCCCCCTGGTGTGCCAGGCAGTGCCGGAACCACCTCTGTGCGGCCATCCCACTTGTCAAGAAACAGCTTGAACAGCACCTGGTCGTCCAGGCTGCGATTAAGGGTGTCGTAGCGGATGGCTTCTTGCTCGGCGATCTTCACTTCAGTCTGAGCCCTCAGCAGCTGTTGTTCGGCAATCTGTTTTTGCTCAATGGCTGCTCGGTACTCCTCAGCAATCTGCAGGCCGGTGAGGTCGAGGCCGCGCACCTCCACATAGTCAAATTTGTCGAGTTCCTCGGCCACTGTGCGCTCCACCAGTGAGGAGATGTCGTTCCATTCGGTGGCGATGGTCACCAGCTCGTACTGCGAGAACACCGACTTGAGAGCCTTCAACAGGGAGGGCTGAATGATGCGCGGATAAATCTCGCGATCGGCGCTGGCGATGGTGCGGTAGATGCGTCCGGCTTCGTTGGGGCGGACGGCGTATTTCACGGTCGCGGTGGCCTCAATCACCTGAAGGTCTTTCGTCAGCGTGGCGAATTCCTCGGGCCTCACCTGCGTGCGGACATCGAAGGGAGAGACCGCCTGGACAAGGGGGATCTTGAAATTCAGGCCCGGCAGACGTGAGCCTCCACTCACCTTGCCCAGGGTGGTGACCACGGCCACCTGTCCGGCAGGAACGATGAACAAGGACTGACCCAGCAGCAGCAGCACGCTCAGCAGGATGGCAACCAATCCCACCAAACCAGTGGAGGGATCGTTGATCGGACGAGGGGTCTGCATGAGGACCATTGTGTTGCGATGATGATGTCGGTTGGTCGCCTGGTGTTGTTGGCTTTGGCACTAAACCGACACCAAATTCTTCGGCTGCCTCTTGGCCTACAAAACTGCAATCGAAGTACCTCGTTCCGGCAATGCCTGGATTGATGGTCTGACGGACGGCTACCGCTGGGGCACCACAGCGACCGACCCTGCTGTCGGCACCACCTTCATTAGCGATACATTTGATCTTCCTGGTGGTGAGTTCGGGGGCTACCCCTCCTGGGGTTGGAGTGATCAAGAACGCCAGCTCATGGAGGGTGCCATGGAGGAAATCTCTGCGGTGTGTTCTCTTCAGTTCGACGACCGCGGAGATGACAATGACGATGGGGTGGAGATCTGGTACTACAACCTCGATCAACGTCAGTCAGAGGGCAGCTATGGCTTCGCCTACACCCCCGGCACCGACTCTGATGAAGGGTTGGTTGCCATCAATTGGTCGACCTACCAGAACGCTGATGGCAGCTTCAAGAATTCGATTGCCTCCGGCAGCTTTTACGGCATTACGTTTTTGCATGAGCTCAGTCATGCCGTTGGCCTCAAGCATCCCCATGACAGGGGACTGTTCGGTCAACCCCGTTTCCCTGGTTTGACGCACAGGTCGAATGAATTTCGCGACAAAGGCGATTTCGACCAGAACGCCCACCCCTTCACACAGCTCACCTACGTCGATAAGGGAGCTCGTAATGGAATGGTTCCACGTTCAATCGAAGCCTATGGCTTCTTACAAACGCTTGGTGCACTGGACATTGCTGCATTGCAATGGATGTACGGAATTAATCCTGACGCCGCCTCTGGAGACGACACTTACACCTTGCCGCTGGAGAATCGCGAGGGAACGGGGTGGCGTGCGATCTGGGACACCGGTGGGGTGGACCGCATCACGGCAGGTGGTGCCACAGCTCCTGTAACCATCGATCTGCGCAACGCGACCCTTGGTGATGACGTCAACGCCGGCGGCTACGTCAGCCGTGCGGAGGATGTGTTCGGTGGTTTCACCATTGCCCACGACTGGTACGGCAGAAATGTCGGCCAGTCTGCCGGGCTTTGTGTGATTGAGATCGCCATCGGTGGCAAGGGAGATGACGTTCTGATTGGCAACAGGGCTGACAATCTGCTCAAGGGCAAGAAAGGCGCTGATGTTCTGGTTGCCGGCGGTGGCGATGGCAACCGGGTCACCGGTGGCAAAGGGAGGGATCAGTTCTGGATTTCAGCCCAACACGGCGCACTGGTGAAGGTGACCGACTTCAACCCTCGCAAGGATCGACTGGTCTTCGATGTTGATGTCAGTGCGGTGACCTTGGATTCAGTTGGGAATGGCAGCCAGGTGTTGATCGACGGTCGGGTGGTGGCGCAACTGCTAGGTGTGAGTGTTAGAAATCTGGATCTTGAACGGCATGCCCTGTTCAGTGGCTTCGAGGGGCTCTAGGCCGACTCCTGAAGCGTGGTCTGACGCTGGCTGCTGCGCCGCGCTTCACAGCGACGGCACTCACGGGTGTCCAGCGCGAAGAAATTGAGCGACAGCGTTCTACCGCAGCTGCTGCACTCACGGCTCTCGGCCGGTCGACTGTTCAGGACCATGCTTTCGTTGTCGTGTTGATTGTCACTGTGCCACTGCCTGTGCTCTGGAGGACATGGCGATGGGAGTCAGAATGAGCGGAGCCACGCCGTTGAGATGGCAAAAGACGCGGGAACGCAGGCCGATGAGAAGAAACGGCGCCGCCGAGGGCCGGCCATTCCGCTGGAGCAGGTGTCCCCAGCAGTGCTGACCTCCACCAGGGATGTGGCGTTCACCTTGCAGCAACTCCGTCTGGATCCATCTGCTGAAGAGGTCCTGAAGGCGGTGCTGGATCGAGCTGCCCATCTCGAGGAACAGGCCAGTGGCATCACGGTGTTTGATGACTGACGCATTTCGCCCCGATCAGGAGAGCGCCGATCAGGCGTTGCGGTTGTTGCTCCTCGCCATTGCTTGGCCGAACTATGCCGGTGCCCTCAAGGAGGGCAATGTGGCTCAGCAGATCGACCGCTGCCTTACCTGGGTCAAAGCGGAAGCCTCAGAGGCCGCCTCCCTGATCGATTCCTGTGTGCCCCATGGCAAGCCGATGCTGGCTCAAGCGCAGAAACGCTTGGAGGTTCTGGAATCCCTGAAGCTGTTGCAGCGGTTGGCAGAATCACACTTCGCCGACAGCTGAT
Source organism: Parasynechococcus marenigrum WH 8102 (assembly GCF_000195975.1). Lineage (GTDB taxonomy): Bacteria > Cyanobacteriota > Cyanobacteriia > PCC-6307 > Cyanobiaceae > Parasynechococcus > Parasynechococcus marisnigri. The sequence goes on along the minus strand of NC_005070.1, from coordinate 1,815,168 downwards.
CGTTGGTGTTGTGGGTGGGCCAGCGCTCACGCGGATCGTGGCCATCGCGCCATGGGGTGAACATCAGGAAATTTCCGGCGACGAGCCCCGCCGTGACCAGCACAGCCACGACTTGCTCGAGGGTTTCGATCGACATGAGGACGTGTCCTGGTCACCTGCGCAGTCTGCGCCTGACCCGTGGAATGACGAGCAGGTCCATCAAAGCAAAGCTCAGCAGGCAGGGAACGAAACCTTTCCCCACCACGGCACAAAAGGCGCGTTCCCGATCGAGATTGCAGATCAGCAATTCGAAGAGCCAGAACAAAGCAACCTTGACACCGAAAGAGTTTGTTGCAAAGCGAGATTCGCTGTCGCTCAGGCCCGGCAATCTGATCACGAGCAAGCGGATGAAGTAAAGCGTGGCTGCTCCAAGCAACCCTTTGGAGAGGTCGTGAAGAGCATTTTAAGTTATGTTCTAACTAGGCGATACTCTCACATGAATTGTTAAGAACAAATTCAGCTTCGAAAACTGAATTCAACACGTGTCTTGGGGCGCTGACGAATGACGTTCAGCACCTGAACACCCGAATTCGAGGCCTTACGTTCCTCTGATAATCCCTTGAGGATGAGGGAGCCGCATGCCTGCCAATCCTGGCTGGACTCGATCAAGGCTTGAGCTTGCCTGAAATATGCATCCGCTTGCTTTAGATGCTGTTGTTTCTTTGAATCTTTCTCTGTGAATTGCAAAAGTTGACCTTGATGTCTCGCTGGCATTTACATCTTCATTATAGCCTATTGGTGCTTGTTTTATTGCTTGGTGGGTGGCTTGAGATGAGTGCCAGCAGGAGACTATGCCCATGTTCAAGGCGGGCTGGTTAGTCGTTTGTCGTGTTCTCACTGGGGCAGCACTTCCAAAAGCCAATTCCGTTGGTGCTACTTCTGGCTATACGCTTGCAGACCATGCCATCACGACTTGGATCGTTGTTGCTCGTCACGGTGACGCATTCAGAGGCATGGACTGATTGGACAAACCACAACGCTGCTGTCGTGAGCATCAGTGCGACCCGTTTTGCCAAGAGCTCCTTTCGACCAAGACAAAGTACTTGGTTGGAATGTTCTGAACGTTGAGGCAAGTCTTCTGCACCTTCGCGGGGGTCGCCATCCCTCTGTCCTGCAACCGCGAGGAAGCTTGGGCTTCAACGGAAGCTGTATCCAAGATGCCAGCCTCTCGGACGGTCGAGGCTTAAGAATCGACGAATGACGAACAGCACTCCGAATCTCATCGCCTGGATGGCTGAGTACCAGAAATATCTGGATCTCATCGAGATGGATGCTGTGGAAGAGGCTGCTGCACTTCAGAACGACATCCAGGAAGGACTGGAATGGGTTGGACTGACCTGGGCTGACCTCGAATTTGCCAGCAGTCAACAAGCTTGAGTTCGCATGGTCGGTATCACCAGCGTCCCAACAGGTCTCGAAAAAAGCCTTTTTGCCTTCCCAGACCTCCCATGGCCATCTTGCTGCCATGCCAAAGGGATTTAGCTGTCAACGCCCCCTGATGGATTCGAACCATCGACCGACTGCTTAGAAGGCAGTTGCTCTATCCAGCTGAGCTAAGGGAGCTGCCGATTTCATTCTGCCAGCCACCTAAAGCTCCTAGAGTTTGGAGCTCCTAAACGACATTGATGGCCCCACGTCGTCTTAGCGAAAGCGAGAAGCAGGACCTGGTGGGTCGCTACAAGGCTGGAGAGTCCACTGTTGCCCTGGCGGAGGTCTTCGGTTGCAGCCCAAACACCGTGACTCGCACGGTGAAGGCGCTGCTGCCCCCAGAGGCCTACGCCGCTCTCAAGGCCAGTCGCCTGAAGACCGGAACAGTGACGCCAGTCGCGGAGGCTGCTCCTGTGGCAGTGGCAACAGCTGATGCGGTGCAAGCGAGTGCCGCCGAGCAGGATGAAGACAACGCTGAAACGGTTGCAACCCTGGCGTTGGACGATGCCGACGACTTCGGTGAGGACACGGATCCAGCCCATGAGGAGGAAGGGGTTGCCGCTGACGACAACTCCGAAGCGAGCCAGACCTTCACAGAACTTGTGCCTTTGGTGGGGGTGGCTAATCTCAGTGATCTGCTTCCAGTGGAGGTGCAGCCGCTGCAGGCAGGCTCTCTGCCGAACAGCGTTTACATGCTTGTGGACAAGGTGGTGGAGCTCGATGCCCGCCCGCTGCGAGATTTCCCAGAACTTGCTCATCTCGAGGAGTCCGAGCTTGATCGGCAGGGCCTGTTTCTTTATGGCAATCCTCGAGCTGCCAAACGCCAGTGCGGTCGCAGTCAGCGGGTGATCAAAGTTCCTGACACGGCAGTCTTTGAACGCACGAGTCCCTACCTGTTGGCTCGCGGGATTACCCGTCTCGTCATGGATGGGAGCCTGATCGCGCTGGATGCAGCGGCGCAGGGCTGATGGATCAGTCCCAGTGTTGCTCCGGCAACATCACGGCAGCTGCACTTCCGCCGCTGACCACACCGATCACCAGCGAGAGTCCCACCAGGAAGCCCGTTGGCAGCGGTACCGATCGGGAGGATCCAACCTGGATACTGTGGCGGTCTTTGAGGTTCTGAGCCCCCAGGCACAGAAGCATGAACAGCACTGTTCCAATCCCCAGGCTGATCAGCATCAGTCGGAGACGTAACAACATCAAGGATCTGCGATATGGCCTCAGTCTGATGGCTCCTGGTGAAGCAATGCATACAAGCGTCGGCGGCTGATGCCGCTCTCCAGGGCGAGCTGCCGAGCTGCATCACTGGCGCTAGCACCGTTAGCGATGCATTCCTGCAATCGCGCCAGCAGTTCACTGTCATCATGTTCTGATGGTGTTTGTGCTGGGCACCCCCCCAGCACAAGGGTGAATTCCCCCTGGGGGCGTTGCGTCTGAAAGTGCTCCAGGGCGGCCGCAATGGTTGGTCCAACCTGCTGTTCGTGTCGCTTGGTCAGTTCCCGCGCCACCTGCAGAGGGCGCTCGGCACCACAGTGCTCGGCCAAGCTTTGGAGGAGCGGCAGCAATCGGTGCGGTGCTTCGTAGAACACGGTGGTTCTCGGCTCGGTGGAGATCTGCTCCAAGCGCTGTCGACGTTCTTTTCCTTTAACCGGCAGGAATCCCTCGAAGCAGAAGCGGCCACTGGGCAGTCCACTGCTGACCAGAGCCGTCGTAGCGGCGCAGGGGCCAGGGATGCAGATCACCTCAAACCCTGCGCTACGCGCTTCCGCTGCCAGTTCTTCGCCGGGGTCGCTGATGCCGGGAAGTCCGGCGTCGCTGATCACCGCCACGCTTTCGCCCTCGCTCAGCGCCTGCAGCAGCTGCGGCACTCGGGTGCGGGTGTTGTGCTGATGAAAGGACAGCTTTCGGCCGCTGGCCTGCAGGCTGCTGAGCAGCTGGCCGCTGTGGCGCGTGTCTTCACAGGCGATGACGGTCACCCCAGCTAAGACCGCCTTGGCTCGCGGTGAGAGATCACCAAGGTGACCGATGGGTGTGCCCACGATATACAGGCATCCGGAGGCTGGCTCGTCCCGCTGCATCACAATGGCCAGCGCCTGTCCTGATCATGATGCCAAGCCCTGCCGTCCTGCCTGCCGGCGTCAACCAGGACGTTCTGTTGTCAGAACTCCGTCGCCTCAGCTGGGGGGCTGCCGACATCCTCAGGGCCTATGCCCGCGGCGAGCAACCGCCCCATGGCTTCCCCAAGGCTCTCAGCGTCGACGATGGCGGTGAAGGCCCTGTTTCTGCTGCTGATCTGGCCGTGAACCAATGGCTGCTGGATGGCTTGTCAGCTGCGTTTCCCAAGGCTGACTGGACCCTGCTCAGTGAAGAAACGGCCAAGGAGCAGCTCACGGAAGGCCAACCGCTGCAGGCGGAGTGGCTCTGGATCCTGGATCCCTTGGACGGCACCAAGGATTTCCTCCAGGGCACTGGCGAATACGCCGTTCATCTGGCACTGGTGCGGGGGCAACGTCCCGTGCTAGGGGTGGTGCTGCTGCCGGAAGCCGACGAACTCTGGATCGGCATCGTCGGCGAGGGCGCCTGGTGCGAGGACCGTCAGGGTGAGCGCTCGCCCGTTCGCTTCAGCGATAGAACCGCTGTTTCGGATCTGATCCTGGTGGCCAGTCGCAGCCACCGCGACGACCGTCTGGTGAAGCTGATTGACGCTCTCGCGCTTGGAGGTTCCAAGGCGGTGGGCAGCGTTGGCTACAAGGTCGCCACCATCCTGCGGGGCGAAACTGATCTCTACGTCTCCCTGTCCGGACGCAGTGCCCCCAAGGATTGGGACATGGCGGCCCCTGAGGCCGTGTTGCTGGCGGCCGGTGGACGCTTCACGCATGCTGATCAGACGGACCTCGCTTACAACACTGGCGATGTGCGTCAGGCCGGTTGCCTGATCGCCAGCCATGGAAAAGCCCACGCCGAGCTCGGAGAGCGTGCGACGCGGGCGATGGCCGAGATCGATCCCGGCTTTCAGGTTTGATCAGCTCAGCGGTGCCACAGGGGTGGGCTGAGGCTCCTCCCCGGCACCGTCGCCGCTCTGGGGCACGCCCCGCAGGGTGAGGTTGATCCGGCCGCGGTTGTCGATTTCCCGAACACGCACGGTGACCTCGTCACCCACCTTCACGACGTCCTCCACCTTCTCCACCCTGGCTTCGGAGAGTTGAGAAATGTGGATCATGCCTTCCTTGCCAGGCAGGATCTCGACGAAGGCACCGATGGGGATGATCCGGGTGATCGATCCTGAGAACACCTCGCCTTCATTCACCTTGCGGGTGAGGCCTTCGATGATCTTCTGAGCTTCATCAGCCGCCGCACCGTCATGGGAGGCGATGGTGACGATTCCGCTGTCCTCGATGTCGATCTTGGTGTTGGTGCGCTCGGTGATGCCTTTGATCGTGCGGCCACCGGGACCGATCACCGTGCCAATCAGCTCGGGATCGATCCGGAAGCTCAGCAGGCGCGGGGCATGGGGGGACAGGCCTTCGCGTGGTGTGTCGATCGCCTCCAGCATCTTTTCAAGGATGTGCAGACGGGCTGGACGGGCCTGGTTGATCGCCTCGGCGATCGTCTTCACCGGCAGACCGGTGATCTTCATGTCCATCTGCAGGGCCGTGATGCCCTTCTCGCTGCCTGCGACTTTGAAATCCATGTCGCCGAGGAAATCTTCGATTCCCTGGATGTCCGTGAGGATGCGGATGTCATCGCCCTCCTTGATCAAGCCCATGGCCGCACCGCTCACTGGTGCCTTGAGGGGGACTCCGGCATCCATCAGCGACAGGGTGCTGCCGCAGACGGAGCCCATCGAGGTAGAGCCGTTGGAACTGAGTACTTCACTCACCACCCGCACCACGTAAGGGAAGGTGTCCTTGGCGGGAAGCACCGGCAGGATGGCCCGTTCGGCCAAGGCGCCATGACCAATTTCGCGGCGTCCTGGGGAGCGCATCGGTCGGGTTTCGCCGACGGAATAAGGCGGGAAGTTGTAGTGGTGCAGGTACAGCTTCTCGGTGCTGGGATGGAGGTCATCCATCTCCTGGGCATCGCTGGGTGTGCCCAGGGTGGCGGTGGAGAGCACCTGGGTGAGACCACGCTGGAATAGGCCGGAACCATGGACCCGTCGAGGGAGGACCCCAGCCAAGGCACTGATGGCCCGCACCTCATCCAGGGCGCGACCGTCTACTCGCTTGCCGTCTTTGAGGATCTGCTGGCGCATCAGGGTTTTGGTCAGCGCCTTGAAGCTGTTACCGAGCAGCTTCGAATTGGAGGCGGTGGCCACACGGATGGCATCGTCCTCCTTCAGGCCGGCGATGGCTTCAGCGGCTTCCGCCTTGATGGCATCAAGGGCCTTGTCGCGCTCATCCTTGGTCTGGTCGAATTTCTTGAGCACCTCGCTGATCGCCTTGGTGCACTGCTTCTCCAGGTAAGCCGGCACTGTGGTGTCCTGCGTGGGGGTCTCCGGCTTCACCTGTTCGATGCCCAGATCCTTCAGCAGTTGCTCCTGGGCTTTGATCAATTCGCAGATCGCTTCGTAACCGAAGTCGATCGCTTCGATCACATCCTGTTCGGGTAGCTGGTTGCCACCAGCCTCCACCATCACCACACCATCCGGGGTGCCGGCGACGATCAGATCGAGATCACCGCGTTCAATTTCGCGATAACTCGGGTTGAGCACGAAGTCATCGCCGAGCAGGCCCACCCGCACGGCCGCCATCGGACCATTGAAGGGAATGCCCGCCAGCAGCGTGGCGATGGAGGCACCGGTCACGGCAAGCACATCCGCCGGGACACGTTCGTCCAGGGACAGACAGGTGGCGACCACCTGAAGGTCGTCCCGCAGCCAAGCTGGGAACAGGGGCCGCATCGGCCGGTCGATCAGACGGGCGGTGAGGGTGGCCCGCTCGGGGGGACGACCCTCACGCCGCTGGTAGCTGCCGGGGATCCGACCAGCGGCGTAGAGCCTCTCCTCGTAATCGCAGATCAGAGGCAGAAAATCGATGCCCTCCCGTCCGCCGGAGCGGGTGGCGGTCACCAGCACGGCGGTGTCTCCGCATTCAACAAGAACGGATCCGCCCGCCTGGGGGGCAAAACGTCCGGTGGTCAGTCGAATCTCGCGTCCATCAAAGGAGATCGACTGGGTTTGTCCTTGCACGACGGTTTATGTCCACTTGTCAACCAACAGTTTGACATTTCACCGCATCCGCGCATGAAAAAAGGGAGCCGAAGCTCCCCTTGGATAACGACTCATGCTGTTGGGTCAACAGCGGATCTCACCAGCTGGACTTCACAACGCCAGGAAGTTCGCCTTTGTGGGCCCTCTCGCGCAGCTGGTTACGGCAGAGGCCGAAGTCGCGGTAGTAGCCACGGGGTTTGCCGGTTGCCCAGCAACGATTGCGGATGCGGCTAGGGGCGCTGTTGCGGGGCAGCGCCTGAATCTTGCGATGAATCTCCAGACGATCCATGGGATCGTCCGCTGCATTGAACGCCGCCATCAGCGCTGCACGCTTGGCCGCATATCGCTCGGCCATCTTCTTGCGCTTGACGTCGCGGGCGATCATCGACTTCTTAGCCATGCAGCTCTGGAGCGGCGGTAGGACGAACCAAGGAGTTTACACGGAGGGTCTCTTTGTCATCAGCGCCCCCCTATCAGCTGCTGAACCACGGACAACTGGCTGGTGTCCCGCACGATCAGAACCAAGGTCAATCCAACGATCAACAGGAAACCCGATTGAGCCACCGCCAGCTGCAGACGCTCGGGCACCGGGCGACCCCGGATGGCCTCAATCACCAGGAGCAGCATCTGTCCGCCGTCCAGCAGCGGCAGAGGCAGGGCATTGAGCACCGCCAGATTGATCGAGATCAGCGCCATGAACAGCACTAGGCCTGAACCTCCCTGCTCACTGAGCTGGGCCCCCATTTCCACAATCTTCACCGGACCACTCACCTGACTCGCGGTGGCCCGGAAGTTGGTGATCAGGCCGCCGTAACCCGCCACCGTCTGCTGCAGCAGGTTCTGAAATTCCCCGAGGGTGTAGCTGATCAACTCTCCTGGGTTGGCTGCTGTTCTGGCTTCCCCGCTCAGGTTCATTTGAAGCTGGGCGCCGATGCGTCCCTGCCCTTGTTGGTTGAGCGGCGTCATGTTGATCACCTCCAAACGCTGATCCCGCTCGCGCTGGAGCTTGAGCGTCTGATCGGGGGAGCTTTTGATCGTCTCCACCATGGATCTGACGCCCTCCTGGCCTGCCGAAAGAAGGTCTCCCTCCAATCTGAGGACACGATCACCCGGGGTCAGCCCAGCCCGATCAGCGGCTCCTCCCGGTTGAACCGCCACCACCAGCACCCCCGGATCAGGTTCCGCAGGCAACCCCACCAGGGCAGCCTGTCCAAACATGACCACGAGAGCCAGCAGCAGGTTGGCCAGTACTCCCGCGGCAATCACGAGGGCTCGCTGCGGGATGGGGCGGTTGCGCAGCAGGTCCGGGTCATCGGCCGGGATCGTGCTGTCCTCATCATCATCCGGAAAGGCGACGAATCCCCCCAGGGGCAGGGCCCGAATCGCGTAGGTGACACCGCGCCGCTGGCGTTTGATCAGTGCCGGGCCGAAACCGATCGAAAAGCCGCTGACCCGGATCCCCTGCAGGGTGGCGGCAAGGAAATGACCAGCCTCGTGAACCACGATCAGCAGCGCCAGAACGGCCAGAGCCGCAAACACATTCATGCCGTTCTCAATCGCGCATTCAGGTCATTCTGGCTGGAGTCGTTCATCGCCGACGTAGGGCACCAGAGCTTTCGGCAGCAGAACGCTGCCATCGGATTGCTGGCCGGTTTCCAGCACAGCCGCCATCGTGCGGCCGACAGCTAGACCACTGCCGTTGAGAGTGTGCACGAGTTTGGTGGATTTACCTTCCTTGGTGCGAATGGCAGAACGCCGGGCCTGGAAATCTCCGCAGACACTGCAGCTGGAGATCTCCCGGTAAGCCTCTGCGCCCGGCAACCAGACCTCGAGGTCGTAGGTGCGTTGCGCTGAGAAGCCGATATCTGCCGTGCAGAGATCAAGAACCCTGTAGGGAAGTTCCAGTGCCTGAAGAACGGCTTCGGCATCGGCGGTGATCTGAGCGTGGGCTTCTGCGGAGTGGTCCGGGTGGGCGAACCAGTAGAGCTCCACCTTGTTGAACTGGTGCAGACGGATCAGGCCTCGGGTATCCCGTCCGTAACTGCCGGCTTCCCGGCGGAAACAGGGGCTGTAGGCCGCATAGCGGAGCGGCAGCTGATCGGCGGGGATGATCTCGTCGCGATGCAGTGAGGTCACCGGCACCTCGGCGGTGGGGGTCAGCCAGAGGTCGTCCTCCGAGCAACGGAAACAGTCATCGGCGAATTTGGGCAGCTGCCCCGATCCCGTGAGGCTGGCGCTGTTCACCAGCACCGGAGGCATCACTTCCCGGTAGCCCTTGCTGGTGTGCAGGTCCAGCATGAAATTGATCAGTGCCCGTTCCAATCGGGCGCCCTGTCCCATCAAGGTGACAAAACGGCTCTGGGCGATGCGGACGGATCGCTCGGTGTCAAATAGGTGGAGTCGTTCGGCGATCTGCCAGTGCTCCTCCAGCCCTTCCTCCTGTCTTGGGCTGCCCCAGCGGCGCAGCTCAACGTTGTCGGTTTCGTCCTTTCCCTCAGGACAGTCCGGTGAAGGCAGGTTGGGATAGGTGAGGAGTTGTTCCTTCAGCTGCGTGAAGAGGTGCTTCTCCTCTTCTTCCAACACAGCCACCTTCTGCTTGATGGCATTGCCCTGCTGCCTGAGTTCAGCGACCTCTTCACCTTTGGGGTCGGCACCCCCTTTGATCTTCTGGCCAACCTCCTTGCCGATGCGGTTGCCTTCGGCCTGGAGTCCACTGCGCTCTTCCTCCAGCTTGCGCTGCTGCTGTGCGATCACCTGAAGCCGGGTGAGATCAACGGCTTTGCCCCGACGCCCCAGTTCGGTGGCAATGGCATCGGGATTCTCACGCACCAGGCGCTGGTCGAGCACGGATCCTGCAGAGGAGGCGCCGGCAGCCTATGGCAAGCCGATCAGAGAACCTGTCCGAGCATCACAGCAGCCACGGCTGAGAACACGGTGATGCCGAGAGCCGTGATCGGATTCTGTCCCTGGGCCACGGCCACGGTGGTGATCACGCCAGCGCCGAGGCAGGCCACAGCGAGCTGGGTCGTGATGTCGTTCGGGCGTTCCACGTGTTGCAATCGATTGATCGGACCGTAGGGATCGCTATTAACCGTGTCTTCACCTGAAGCCGGCTTCGTTACGTGGGGTCAGGCTTCTTTACGTCCCGCAATGGAGGCAGGGCGGGCGCGGCCGCTGGAGGCCCAAGCCTGGAGGGCCTCCAGTTGTTCTCGCGCCGTTCTGGACAGGGGGATCAGTTGTGAGGCAGCGCGGATCAGGTCGGTTTCCTTCAGCTCACGGCCTTCTGCGAACGCCAGATGCATTGCTTCGATCACGGTCTGCTCCAGCTCGGCGCCGGAGAACCCTTCACACCGGCTGATCACCGTATCCAGCGGCAGCTGCAGACCTGGGCGGCGTCGATTGAGATGCAGGTTGAGAATGCTGCGTCGCTCCTCCATCGAGGGGAGGTCCAGCAGGAAAATCTCGTCGAAGCGCCCCTTCCGCAGCAGTTCGGGTGGCAGCTGGTCGACACCGTTGGCCGTGGCGACAACGAACACCGGAGACTGCTTTTCGGCCATCCAGGTGAGCACGCTGGCCAGCACCCGCTGACTCGTACCCCCGTCACTGCGGCCATCACCGCCGAAGCCCTTGTCGATCTCATCAATCCAGAGCACACATGGCGCCATAGCTTCCGCCCGCTGGATCGTTTCGCGGGTGCGGGCCTCACTGGCACCGACGAGTCCGGCAAACAGACGCCCCACATCAAGGCGAAGCAGGGGCATCGACCAGCTGCGGGCGATGGCTTTCGCCGTAAGGGATTTGCCGGTTCCCTGGGGCCCCACCAGCAGCACGCCCCGTGGCATCGGCAGTCCGAAGCGACGTGCCTCGTTGGAAAAAGCACGATGACGCTGCTGCAACCAGTCCTTGAGAGCCTCCAGGCCACCAATCGCCTCGGTGCCGGAGTCCGTGACGCAGAACTCCAGCACCTCACTGCGGGCAATGCTCTGACGTTTCTCCTCGAGAACCTCCTCCAGGTCTGCAGGACCAAGCTGGCCGCGACGAGCCAGGGCTCGGGCCGCGACCTGGCGGACCCGCTGTTCACTAAGGCCGCTGCAGGCTTGGGTGAGCTCCTCGAGAACTGTGGGCTCCAATGGGGTGCCACTGCTGAGGCTGATGGTGTTCAGCAGGCCGCGGAGCTCATCGGTGTCCGGTAGTGGCAGATCGAGAAGGGTGAGGGTCTCGTCCAGATCCGTTGGCGGCGACCAGCTGCCGCTGCAGAGCACCAACGTATGGGCTGTGCTGCGCAGTGCTTGCTGGAGGTTGCGCAGCATCCGGGCGATGCCGGGGTCATCGCAGAAGCGATGGAAGTCCTTGACCAGCAAAAGGGTCGGTCTGCTGCTGTCCAGGTCTCTCAGCCATTGCAGAACAGCCATCGGCTGACGACTCCCCAAACCCTCAACGTTCAGAACGCCTTGAAGGCCGTCGATGAAATCCCAGCAGCCCAGTTGATGCTGCAAACGGGTTGCTGTCTGCGTCAACAGCGCTTCCACCCGCGCTTCCTCGTTGCTGCGGATCCAGATCAGAGCTGTCCGCGCTCGGATCAACAGATCCAATTGATCACACCAGCTGCTGCCAGCGGTCATGGCTGTTGCAGGCCCCGCAGCGCAGCCCAGCGGGGATCGAGCGGCTCAGCTGATGCTTGAACAGCCGCTTCAGGGCGGATCGGCGGGCCTGGACAGTGTTCGCCGCAGTGATTCACCACCGGCAGCTGCAGGTTCAGCTGTTCGAACACCCATTGCTGGGGATCGAAATCGCCCCTGGGGTCGAGGCATTCGGCCAGTCCCTCCATCGCGGCGATGTCCTCGGAGTTTTGAAGTTCTTCCTCCGTCGGTGGTGACTGACCCAGCCAGATCAATTCCGAGCTGCTGCAACGGAGCTGATGGTTGTACTGGCCGAGACAGTGGTCACAGCACAGGTTCACAATCGTGGACAGCTCTCCGTCCACGATCAGAACGTTGCCGCGATGTTCAGCCTTGAGTTGGCCGCGCACTGGGGTCAACGACGTCAGTTGATCCAGATGACCTTCGACGGTCCAGTAGCTGGGAGCACCTAGCACCCGGAGTTCCTGAAGGGGAACAGGCTCCAGGCCTTCAATCATTTGCCGCCTTTGGGTTCAAAGGGAAGGCGGGCATCGCCACCGCCAGCCGACGTCGCTGTGACGGGCACCGTCTGCTGGGTCATCTGTTGGTCAAGGATTTTCTGGAGGTTCTCCGGTAGCGCTTCACGGGTGAGCAGGAAGGTCTGCAACGCCTGGAAGATGTTGGCGATCACCATGTAAAGCAGAACGCCGGCGGGAAGAGGGAAGAACAGGAACATTCCCGTGATCATCACAGGGGTGATCTTGTTGGCAGTGGCCTGCTGTGGGTTGGCCGGCATGCCCATCCCCGACAACAGCTGGGATAGGAACAGAGTGAGTCCGAAACCACCAACAAGAATGGCGATATCCCAGTTGATGTCTCCGTCGGCGTAGAAGCCAACCTGACCAAGGGCCTTGATGAACAGGAAACCGCTGCGGGCCGCTAACCCAGGAATTTTGGCTTCCACAGTGGCGTCACCGGCGGTAAGGGCGGTGATGGTGCCGTCATCGCTGACATTCACCACGTCATCCCCCTTGGTGATCGACCAGGTGGGGGCAAATCTTGAAGGGTTGTCCACAGCGGTGAGCACGTCATCGAAACCCCTGCCGTCTTTGGTGTGGAGGTTGACCGTGGCGCTGTCTCCAACACCGAGCTTTGTGCCGCGGGGGAGGCTGGCGATCACGGGAACGTGATCGGTTTCAGCAATGAAGATGGAATGGCTGGCGCTGTTGAAAGGCTTGGGCTCCACAGCAGCGATTTGATCAGCAGGCAGAACCTTCAGATTGATCGTGTAGGGAACATCCGCAAACGGTGATCCCCGCAGGGTGGCAAACAGGGCAAAGAGGATCGGCATCTGAACCAACAACGGCAGACATCCCGCCAGAGGACTACCGAACTCCTTCATCACCTTGCCCAGTTCCTCCTGCTGCTTCTGCAGGTTGTTGGCGTAGCGGCTTTTGATTTCAGCCTGGCGCTTCTGGATTACAGGCTGGGCAATGCGCATGCGCCGAGCGCTGCGGATCGATCCGGCGCTGAGGGGATAGAGGGCGACGCGGATGACGATCGTGAGGGCCACGATCGCCAGGCCGTAACTGGGAACCAATCCGTAGAAGAAATCCAGGATCGGGATCAGCAGGTTGTCGGAGATGTACCCGATCACGTTGAAGAACCCGTGGTTGGTGACGTTGTGGTGCCAGTGTGCACGAACAGCTGATTCAGGCGGCGAATCCTTCGACCGGCTTGTCGGCAGGTGCGGATGAGCGGGCGGCCATGCGTTCGAGGATGTAAGCCTCTGTCTCGCGGAAGCTCGGCACAGAGCGCATTTCAAGGCGGGCGCCGTCATTCAGCACCAGCACCATGTCGCCCCAGGCGCCAAAGCCTCGAGACACGCTGCGAACCTCTTTGATCTGGGAGTAGACGACCTGGGTCTTCTCCTTGCCCATCCAACCGCCGGTGACAGAGATCCGTCGGCTGGTGATGCGGAAACGCAGCCAGACGGCCCGGACAATGGCTCCGATCGTGAACGGCAATCCGATCAGGGTGACACCCAGCAGGAGGTTGAAGATCAGATCACCCTTGGCCGGGCCACCGTCGTAATGAACGTCCTCTTGGATGCTGGTCATTGGCCCAGGCCTGCAGAACTGAGAAGACTGTCGCATTCTTCGAGCAACTGTGATGGTTCCGCCTCGGACGCTTCAGGGCGGAGGCTGATCAGCACCCATCGACCCGCGAGATCCCCGCGGTGTTCGAGCTGCTGACGCAGGTGTTGATGCAACAGGCGACGCAGGCGGTTCCGGCGTACTGCCCGTTTGCTCACCTTGCTGCTGATCACCAGGGCGCAGCGGCAGCAGCGGGTTGGATGTCGGCGCAGTTCCGGTCGCAGCAAGCGTGGCTCCTCTGGCATCACGCGCAGCACCATCCAGTCGCCGTGATGACGGCGACCGATGCGATGAAGCCTGTTGAAGCAACGGTGCCCCCGAAGTCGCATGGAGGCGGGGAGTGCCATCAACCCTGGCGTTGTCGAAAGAGCAGAGCGATCAGAGGATCAGACGGCCAGACGGGACCGGCCCCGCTTGCGACGGGTGCGGATCACGCGACGGCCGGTGTGGGAGCGCATGCGGACCCGGAAACCGGAGACCCGCTTCCGCTTGCGGCTGGTTCCACCCAGAGTGCGCTTCGTCATGACAGTTGTTTGGCGTCCGGCCGATCAGAACTAACGAATTTATCAGTCAGTCCATATCGATGAGCCAGCTGCCGACATAGCCGGACATGGGCACATCGCCAGGGGCCTGGATCAGAGCGTTGAGCTGGTACATCCGCTTTCCCTGAGGGTTGAACAGCTTGATGCGCAGCGAGTAGTCGCCTTCCACGGGGACGGGGGTGTCCGGATAAACCTCGATCGCGGTCTGAGTCTTGTTGACCTCGATCGTGGCAGGGACTTCCTCCAGGCACCGGGTGCGTTTCGTCATGCTGCCGGAGGACGTGCGGCAGAGGGTCATCCGCTCAGGACGCAACTTGGCATCGAAGTAGTCCGGCACCGTCACGGTCAACTTCATGATCGACGTCTTGCGGTCCTTGGCCCTGAGATGCAGGTACCACTCGGAGCGATCGTTCTCGATCGACGACGTCTGGAAGTAATAGAGCTTTCTGTAGTTCCGATCGCTGTCCCAGCGGAATTCCATCAGGCCGGGGGTGCCCCCCTGCGCATGGGCGGTGGGAGTGGTCAGGGAATGGCTGACGGTGGTTAAAACCGCGGCTGCGCTGACGCACAAGGCCTGCCGAAAAATGGACGGTTTCATCACGATCACTCTGTTAGGGGGATTCTCCTGAGACCCATGGCGGGAGGGGCGGTCCCTGGGCCGGCCGCTGAGCTGTCAGTTGTGACCAGATCTGTCTGGTCGAAGTCGACTGGCTTCACCCAGATAGGGGTGCTGGGGCGACTGCTCAGGCGGCAGCCACACATAGGCCAGCACGCGGATGCAACGGCACAGGTCGCCCTGAACGGCCATTTGCTGGCAATCCAGTAGAGCAACGCTGTCCCAGCCGGTGCGCTGGCGTGCTTCAGCAGCGGGAAAACAGGCATCGAGATCCGCTGTGACGGAGAACGTCACCGACACAATCTGCTCAGGACTGATCCCGTTGCGGCTGACCAGGACATCGATCAACTCACGGACTGCCTGGCGGATGTCCGTCGTGGTGTTGGCCGAACAGGTGGTGGCGCCTCGCAGGCCCACCAGGCGAAGCGGAGCTTCACTCATGGCCGGTACAGCCAAAGCACCTGACCACTGCCCATGAGCTCGAGGCTGAGGCGCTGCTGCAGCAGAGCGATCAGCTGAGAACCCGGCAGCAGATTCATCAACTTTTTACGGGGCTTCCCCAAGGTGACCGGACGTGTGGTCGTCTCGTCCAGGTCCGCCAGACGGGCGGCGAGGCGCCGGGCATGGTCTTCATCGCCAAGTTCATCGACCAAACCCAATGTTTTCGCCTGTTCACCGCTGAAGACGCGGCCATCGGCAAATCCGCGGACCGTCTCTTCCGTCAGCGATCGCCCTTCCGCCACAACGCGAACAAACTGGCCATAGCTGCTGTCGATCAGCTCCTGCAGCAGCGCGCGCTCCTCAGGGCTGAGGGGGCGGTCCGGAGAAAGAATGTCCTTGTAAACGCCGCTTTTGACGGTGTCGAAACGGATGCCGATCCGTTCGAAAACCTTGGAAAGGTCATTGCCGCGGAGGATGACTCCGATCGATCCGGTGATCGTGCCGGGGTTGGCCACGATCGATTCGGCCGCCACGCCGATGTAGACGCCACCGGAGGCCGAGATATTCCCAAAACTGGCCACCACTCGGCACCCTTTTTCCCGCAGACGCAGCAGTGCTGCATGGATCTCCTGGCTGTCGCCAACCGTTCCGCCGGGGCTGTCGATGCGCAGAAGCAGGGCAGGGAATTCACGCTCCTCCACGTCACGGATTGCCTTGAGCACCCGCTGACGGGTGCTGCCGGTGATCGGTCCATCCACCACGATCCGCGCCATGCGGCGGCGGGATTTACGGCGCCAGGGCCAGATCATCTTTCGCAACTGCAGTCCCTCGGATCTTAAAAAGAGCATCCTCCTCCTTTTCCATGGCACCGCTCCGTCTCTGGTTGCTGATGGTGCTTCCCTTCGCGCTATGGGGAACAGCCATGACGGCGATGGCGCCGTTGATTGTCAGTGGTGGTCCCTGGTTTGTTGCGGCCTTCCGTTTGCTGCCTGCTGGTTTTGTGCTGATGGCCTGGGCCGCGATCAGTGGCCGTCGCTGGTCTCTGGATGGTCGTGACCTTCCCTGGTTCCTTCTGTTCACCCTTGTGGATGCCTGTCTGTTCCAGGGGTTGTTGGCCTGTGGGTTGGCGGAAACCGGCGCAGGGCTCGGTTCGGTACTGATTGATTCCCAGCCCCTGCTGGTGGCGCTCCTGGCCAGGGTGTTGTTCGCTGAATCGATCAACCCCATCGGCTGGCTTGGACTGGCCCTTGGCCTGGCGGGCATCGTCTGCCTCGGAGTACCAGCAGATCTGCTGGGTCATTGGTGGTTGTTGCTGGATCCACCCCAACTGCTGCAGTTGCTTCAGCCGGGAGAGGGGTGGATGCTGCTGGCGGCTCTGGCGATGGCGGTGGGCACCGTGCTGATTCGTTATGCAGCTCGTCACAGCGATCCGGTGGCCGTGACCGCCTGGCACATGCTGCTCGGAGGCTGCCCCCTTTTGTTGGCAGCCGAATGGCAGAACGGCTGGACCCTTCCCCCCTGGTCCGTGGCGGACTGGGGGCGCATGGGCTTCGCCACCTTTTTGGGCAGTGCCCTGGCCTACGGCCTGTTCTTCTGGTTCGCCAACCGTCGTGACCTCACAACCTTCAGCAGCCTGGGTTTTCTGACGCCCGTCTTCGCTCTGGCAACAGGTGGCTGGTTGCTCGGTGAACGGCTGGATCCGCTTCAGTGGGTTGGTGCGCTGATGGTGTTGGTATCAGTGGTGTGTGTGAGCCAGCGCCGACGCCTGTGGGAGCCTCAGCCGGTGGGATGACTTCTCGCCCTCTTGATCTGATCCTTGTCAGCACTCCGATCGGTGGGTTGGGGAGTGGCCGGGGCGGTGGTGTCGAACTGACCCTGAGCTCACTGCTCAAGGGGCTGGTCGATCGAGACCACCGGGTTCGCCTGATCGCTGCGGAGGGCTCGCAGCTGCCGGAGGGCTGCGAAGCCGTGGAGCTGCTGACCGCTCAGGGTCTGGATCAACCCAGCTGGCAGCACCTCGATGGGGAATCCCCGGTGTTGATCCCCCGCGCTGGCCTGTTGCCACGCTTCCTCGACATCGCTCTGAATGTCGGAGCAGAAGCCGATGCCGTGATCAACTTCGGCTACGACTGGCTTCCGCTGTGGATCACGCCCCACGTCTCTCAGCGGCTTTTTCACTTGATCTCGATGGGCGCCGTGGCCGATGTGATGCGGGATCAGATCGAGGCGCTGGCGTCTTGGGATCAGCAGCGACTGGCTTTTCACACGGCTCGTCAGGCGGCGGACTTCCGGCTACCTCAGCCGCCACGGGTTGTGGGCAATGGCTTTGACTTATCCCGGTATCAATTCCGCCAAGAGGCTGGAGGTCCGTTGGGCTGGGCCGGTCGCGTGGCACCGGAGAAAGGGCTGGAGGATGCCGCTGCGGCAGCGGCGGCCCTGGGGGAGCAGTTGCTGGTGTGGGGGTTGCGGGAGGACCCCGCCTACGCAGAGGCGGTGGAGGCGATGGTGCCGACTGGAACCCTTCAATGGCGTGGATTCCTGCCCAACGCTGAATTGCAGGAGGAGCTGGGGCGCTGCCGGGCCCTGATCAACACGCCCAAGTGGAATGAGGCCTACGGCAATGTGGTGGTGGAAGCTCTGGCCTGTGGCGTGCCCGTGGTGGCCTACGACCGCGGCGGTCCAGGTGAACTGGTGCAGTCGGGGCAGACGGGTTTCCTCGTGGAGCCTGACAACGTCTCAGCACTGTCGGATGCTCTGAAACGCGTTCCAGAGCTCGATCGTGCCGACTGTCGCACCTGGGTTGAGGCGAATGCCACGCAGGAGGTCTTCGCCCGTCGCGTCGAAGACTGGGTTCTGGCGGGACTTTCATCCTTGCCCTGAGTCGCGGATGTCAACATCGACGGGTTGTCCTGAGGTGCTGCGTGGTGGTGATGTCCGGCCGCCGGCATCTGGGTGTACTGGCCTTGGTGCTGGCCCTCGGGGTTCTGATCAACCTTTGGAGACTCGGTGCCACCGGTGTGGTGGATGAAACGCCGCCCTTGTTCGCAGCGGCTGGCCGGGCCATGACCCAGACCGGCGATTGGCTGACACCCCGGGTGAACGGCCTGCCGCGTTTTGATAAACCACCTCTGGTGTATTGGCTGATGGCCTTGGGCTACAGCCTGCCGGGCCAGATCGTCTGGGATCCGCTCGGCAGCTGGGCGGCGCGGTTGCCTTCGGCTTTGTCCAGCGTGGCGGTGATGCTGGTGTTGGCCGACACTGTTTTGCGTGGGCCATCGGCGGGACTTCGGCGGCCCGTGGCTGCTGCGTTAACGGCTGCCCTGTGTTTCGGTCTCTCACCGTTGGTGCTGGTCTGGAGTCGCACGGCTGTCAGTGATGCCCTGTTGTGCGGACTGCTCGCCATCAGCCTGATCCTGCAATGGCGGCGGTTTGCAGCACCCGAGCGTCACCGCTGGTGGCCGGCCTGGTTGGTGCTGGGTCTGGCGGTTCTGGCGAAAGGGCCGGTGGCGGTGGTGCTAACAGGACTCACCCTGTTGTTGTTCAGCGCCCTGAGGCGTGATCTGGCCACGCCCTGGAGTCGTCTGAGACCACTTCCCGGTCTCGCTCTGACAGCCCTGGTGAGCCTCCCTTGGTATGCCGTGGAACTGCTGGTGGAGGGGCAGCCCTTCTGGGACAGCTTCTTCGGATATCACAACCTTCAGCGCTTCACCAGCGTCGTCAACGACCATCTGCAGCCCTGGTGGTTCTTTGGCCCCGTGATGCTGGTGGCGGCCATGCCCTTCTCCCCGCTGCTGTTGCTGGGATTGGCGCGTATACCCCGGCAGCGAACGTCCCCAGATCAGTCCCTGCATCAGTTCGCCGGCTGCTGGTTGCTGGCGGTGCTGCTGTTGTTCACCACGGCGGCGACCAAGTTGCCCAGCTACTGGCTACCGGCAACACCGGCTGCGGCGCTGCTGATCTGTTTCGCTCTTGGGCGTCGGGATCGCTGGCTCGCTTTGGCCTGGGCCAGCTCTTTGGCGCTGGTGCTGCTCCTGGCGGTCGGCTTCTGGTGTGCGCCGCTCTGGGTTCCACTGATCAACGACCCGGAAATGCCGACCCTGGCTTCCGATCTTCTGGCCAGTGGCCTGGTGTGGCGCGCGGCTGGATGGTTCAGCTTGGCGGCTCTGATGGGGGTGGTGCTCTGGCGAGGGTCCCTAGTCCTCCGATTGCTTTCGGTGCAGCTCCCGCTGGTCTGTTTTCACCTCACAGCAGTGATTCCGATTGCCGAATTGGCTGACCAATTGCGGCAGCTTCCGGTTCGGCAGGCCACTCAGACCCTGGTGGATCAGCAGCGGCCCCAGGAGCCGCTGGCCATGGTCGGCGCCATGAAACCTTCGGTTCACTTCTATGCCGGTCAGGTGATCCTGTTCGAGGGCCGCTCAAACGGTGCTCAGGTGAACCTGGCGGATCGGCTGTCGAAGGAGCAACGTCGCGGCTGGCGGGGAGTTCCTTTGCAGTCTCCTGACGCCTCTCCGACCGTTCTGTTGATCATTGATGAGGGGACACGCCGGCAGAGACACTGGCGGGGTTTGCAGCCGGAGAGGCTTGGTCGTTTTGGGGTCTACACCGTCTGGCGGATCGAGCGGACACGCCTGAACGACCGTGCTGCGGAACTGATGGCTGATGGGGTCGATGCCGACTGGCAGAAGCCTCGACCGGAGCGGTTCTGATTCAGCCGTCGCTCAGATGTTGGCGATGGCAGAAACCGCAGCAGCTCCACAACGCCATTTCGCCATTTGGGGCCGGTCTGTGGCATTGCGGACAGGTGCCCATGCCGTGGATATCGGTCCGGCTGGGATGGCGGGACCAGATGTCTTTCTCACTGGGCAGTTGGGCCGCGCTACCGGTGTGATGCTGCTGAATCCGTAGATCCCGCACCGGGTGCCCAGCGCTATTGAGAGCACTGATCAGCTGCGGCTTGTTGTATTGAAGAGCCTGACGCCACTGCGGATGACTGGCCCCGACCGTGAGCACGCCCCGCTGGAGGGACAACGGGCGACAGTGCGTCGCCAGAAGATCGCCTGCGATTGAAGGCCAGTCCTGCCAAAGGCCAGCGAGGCTGCCGTCCCGCCGCCAGTCCTGACGCAGGCGGTCGAGGCAGTCACCTAGGGGGGATGCCGGAGCCGGGGGGGCCTGCTGGAGCAGTTCAACGCCGCGAAGTTTGTGACGTTGTCCGTCTGGTGCGATGGCCATGAAGCGAGCGTAGAGGGGAGTTTTCGGCTGTACTCGCTAATCTCAGATTGGTTTTGCCATTCCCGATGGGCTTCTTCGATCGGCTGGGTCGTCTCGTACGCGCCAACGCCAACGCTGCGGTCAGCAGCATGGAAGACCCGTCCAAAATCCTCGACCAGTCCGTTGCTGACATGCAGTCGGATCTGGTGAAGCTGCGGCAGGCGGTGGCTTTGGCCATCGCCAGCCAGAAGCGGCTCCGCAGTCAGGCTGAGCAGGCCTCATCCCAGGCCACAACCTGGTACGAGCGGGCTGAATTGGCCCTGAAGAAGGGGGAGGAGGACCTGGCTCGAGAAGCGCTGACGCGCCGCAAGACCTTTCAGGAGACCGCCACGTCCCTCAACGCTCAGGTTCAGTCGCAGGATGGCCAGGTCGAAACTCTGAAGAAGAGTCTTGTGGCCCTCGAGGGCAAGATCGCCGAGGCCAAGACGAAGAAGGACATGCTCAAGGCCCGCGCCCAGGCGGCGCAGGCTCAGCAACAGCTGCAGAGCGCCGTGGGCAACATCGGCACAAATTCCGCCATGGCAGCTTTCGAGCGCATGGAGGAAAAAGTCGAGGCGATGGAGGCCACCGGACAGGCCGCGGCTGAGCTGGCAGGTGCTGATCTGGAGAGCCAATTCGCTGCCCTGGAGGGGGGCTCTGATGTGGATGATGAGCTGGCAGCGCTGCGCAACCAGCTCAAGGGCGGTCCGGAGTCCGTCGCTCTGCCCGCGTCTGAGCAATCCCAGGCTGTGACGCCAGTGAAGGTGGAGGAAGTCGATGCGGATCTCGAGGATTTGAAGCGTTCCATCGACAAACTCTGAAATCTGGCTGCTTCGGCTCGAGGCTCCATAGGATCAAGACAGCTCTGACCTCGTGCTTTGGTCGCTGATTTCACAGACGCCGGGTTTGCCTCCGAAGTGCTTCAGGCCCCTGGAACGGTTCTGGTTGACTTCTGGGCACCCTGGTGCGGTCCCTGTCGGCTGATGGCTCCCCTGATGGACTGGGCTGCAGACACCTACGGCGAACGCTTGACGGTTGGGAAGCTGGAAGTGGATGGCAACCCATCGACCCGCGATGCCTACGAGGTGCAGGGCATTCCCACCCTCATCCTTTACCGCGATGGTGAAGTGATCGCACGCCATGAAGGGGCGATTGCCAAGCCTCAGCTGCAAGCATTCCTGGATGCCAACCTCTAGGCGTCTTGAAGCCCTTGGAAACGGCGTTTTTGCGCGCACCGACCGGGCGAAACAAGCCCATCGGGACAAAACAGGCGTTCCACCTCTGATCGATCTCTCCCTTGGGTCGACTGATTTACAGCCCCCGGAAGAGATTCTCCGTTGCATGGCGGCGGCGGTCACCGACCCTGCTAGTTCTGCGTATTGCCTTGAAGCGGGAACAGCACCGTTCCAACAGGCGGTAGCAGCCTGGTGTCAGCGCCGATTCGGTGTGGAGGTCGACCCCCAGCGTCAGGTTCAGCTGCTGGTCGGTTCCCAGGAGGGAACAGCCCATCTCCCCCTTGCCATTCTTGACCCTGGAGATCGTGCGCTTCTCCTCGATCCCTCTTACCCATCCCATCGCGGTGGGCTGGTGCTGGCAGGGGCCTCGATCTGCAGCTTGCCTCTGTTTCAGGAGCAGGACTGGCTCCCTGATTTTGACGCCATTCGCCCTGCGGTCTGGGATCAGCTGAAGCTGTTCGTCCTCGGCTACCCCCACAACCCAACCGCCACGGTGGGAAACCAGGAGCTGTTGGATCAGGCGATGGCCCGCGGTTGTCGCCATCAGCTGGTGATTGCCAACGACAATCCCTACGTGGATCTTGCCCTGGAGGGAGAGGCCCCATCGCTGTTGAGAAGTCCTGGTTGGAGTGAATGGGGAATTGAATTCTTCTCCCTCTCCAAAGGCTGGTGCCTTGGCGGATTTCGGCTGGCCTTCGCCATTGGCGCCGAACCCTTGATCACCGCCCTGCGTCAGGTGAAGGGCGTGGTGGATTTCAATCAGTCGTTGGCGTTGCAACAGGGGGCGATCCAGGCCCTGACCCAATGGGCTGATTGGCCCCGCAGCCTGCATGGCGCTTATCGCGAGCGCCGGGATCGCGTTTTGTCGGTGTTGCGGGGCGGTGGCTGGTCCTGTCCCACCCCTGGGATGGCCATGTACCTCTGGTTGCCTTTGCCAGCTGATGCTGGCGTCCGGAAACTTGACGACGAAACCTTTGCCAGCCATGTTCTGCAGCGCTCCGGCGTCGCACTCACCCCGGGCTCTGGTTTCGGTGAAGGGGGCAAGGGCTGGTTGCGGATGGCTTTGGTCCGTCCAACGGATGAGCTTGAGGACGCTGCCCGACGAGTGGTGGCTGCTGTCCCATGACCTGGACGGCTCGACCGCACCGTTGTGGAGGGCGTCAGCTGGCACTGCATGATCGACGATTCAGGACTGACCGCCTGGGGACCTGGAATCTGCGCTGGCTTCCGGTGTGCAGCAGCACCGAGATCAGCCTTGCCGAATGGCTTCAGGATGAACCGAATCTTGTGCGGCCCCGTGCAGTCGTGGCACGACGGCAGCGGCGAGGCGTTGGTCAGCGCGGTCGCCACTGGCAGTCGCCAACCGGTGGGGTCTGGCTGAGTGCCGCCATGCCCTGGCCAGGACAGTCCGTTACCGCGGCTGGTCTGCTGGGCCTTGCTGTTGCCCTGGAGCTTTCCAACCGGCTGGAGCGGCAGGGAGTTCCGGTTCGGATCAAGTGGCCCAATGACCTACTGGTGGAGGGGCGCAAGCTGGCGGGGGTGCTGCCGCGACTGGTGCACCGCGGACCACAGCTGAGGCTGGTGCGCTGCGGTATCGGGCTGAATGTCATGAACACTGTCCCTATCGGTGCCATCGCCCTGCGTGAACTGCTGCCAAGGTCTGATGCTTCCGTTGAGATCTGGGTGGGTGAACTGCTGCTGTCGCTGGAACGCAGTCTGCAGTTGCTGGCTGGATCTTCCGCTTGGCTGCAGTTGGTGGAGGATCGTCTGTGGAGCGATCAGGTCTCCAGTTCAGACGACGGGCCGTCCTGGACGATCGACGGCTTGTCGCCCAGTGGCGGCCTGCTCCTGCGACGTGGGCAACAGCGAACGGAGTGGATTCGCTGGCCTTAACACCACCGCGTTAGGGGAAATCGCAGTGCACCGGATCGCGAGTCGATCAGCACGTCGCTCGCTTGACCCCGATCCCATTGGCTTAGAACGTCCCTCTGTCCGTGTTGCTGGCTGCCGTATTGCGCAAATGTCAAAGGTCTGGGCGGTCAGTTTGATTCTTCCCTCAGGATGAAGCCCACGCCGCGCACTGTGTGGATCAGAGTTGGCGCATCTTTGGATTCGACTTTCTTACGTAAGTAGCGAATGTACACATCCAGGAGGTTGTCGTCTCCGTAGAAGTTCTCACCCCAAACAGCGCGCATGATTTCCTGTCTCTCCAGAACCCGACCGGAACCGCGCATTAGACAATTGAGAAGGTCGTATTCCTTCACTGACAACTGAATCGAGCGACCGGTACGTTTGACGTCTCGAGTCCGGGTGTCCATGGACAGGTCAGCCACCCTGAGCTGCACGGCCTCTTGGCCGGGTTCATTACGGCCGGAAAATGCTTCGGCACGTCGCTGCATAGCCCGCAGCCTTGCCATGAGTTCGTCGATGGAGAATGGCTTGATCAGGTAGTCGTCAACACCAGCATCCAGGGCAGTGACACGATCACTGACCTCTTCATGGCCTGTGAGCATCAGGATCGGAGTGCAGATTCCTCCAGCCCGAATTCGCTGACAGATATCGATGCCGCTGAAGTCAGGAAGATTCCAGTCCAAAATAATCAGATCTGGCGCGGGTTCGCTGCGACTTCGGATCAGTCCAGTTGCCCCGTCGGATGCGATATCCACGTCGTAGCCCTCAACATCGAGTTCGAGGCTGAGCAGCTAGGTCAGCCGTGGCTCGTCATCAACGACGAGAACGCGAGGTCGTGATTTGGCCAGCTCTGGCATCCGAACAGAGATTTTTAATTAATCTAGTGGCTCTCGGCTGCTGAGCCTTGCGGATCCTTAAGTAAACACAAGATAGCTTTTAGAGCGTCTGCTGAGAAGTCCTGGCAGCAAGATTGGACCCTTCAACGACTAGGATTGCAGGATCATCCTGTTTCTTGTGTCGATGCTGAGGATTGATTCTTGAATTTAATCAGCTTATTTGCAAGATGTGTCGAAAGAAAGATGCTCCAATCATTGGTCAGCCCAAGGGGTTCTTCTGTTGCTTGGTTTCAATGGCTTCTTTTGTTCCAGGTTCGTGATTTTCAATCGTCCCAAGGAATTGCGACAATTGATTGAATTGTTTCGTGATGATATCGTTGCTTGGCTCTGGTGTTGTCTCACATCATTCTTGTGACCCAATGAGTCACATGCCAGGCGGTTTATTTCTGACAGCATCAGGTCCCGTGGAGCAAGGTAAGGATTAAGTCCCTTGGTGTCCCTTTGAAAAGATTCTGCGGTATTCAATTGCTGTTAGGAAAGTTTTTGTTAAAGCTCTAATCATTGATCAACCCTCTGATGCGGGGCTGCCTTCACAGTCGCAATGATCAGTCCCCAAGATGACTGCGGCATCAATGCAATAGAGATGCCTCATTGTGATGCTTCATTCACGATGCGGCCATCCTGAAAACGGGCAATTCGATGGGCTCGGGCTGCTACATCGTCTTCATGGGTCACCATCACCAGGGTGATTCCCTGCTGGTGCAATTCATCAAACAGTTCCAGCACTTCAGCCGTGGTGTTCGAGTCGAGGGCGCCGGTGGGCTCGTCCGCCAGAAGAAGGCTCGGGCGATTGATGATGGCTCTCGCGATGGCGACCCGCTGCTGCTGGCCGCCGGAGAGCTGGTTGGGACGATTGTCCAGTCGTTGACTCAGGCCGACGCGATCCAGGGCTGAAGCCGCTCGTTCCTTGCGTTCGTCCAGTGGGATTCCGGCGTAGACCATCGGCAGCATCACGTTCTCCATGGCCGAGGCATGGGGAAGGAGATGGAACTGTTGGAACACGAATCCCAGGGACTGGTTGCGCAGGTCCGCAAGCTCATCATCATCGAGCTGTTCAACGGCAATTCCATTGAGCCGGTATCGGCCATCGCTCGGACGATCCAGGCAGCCAAGAATGTTCATTGCCGTGCTCTTGCCGGAACCGCTCGCCCCCATCACCGCCAGATAATCGCCGCTGCGAACGGTGAGATCTAGTTGATCCAGCGCCCTCACTTCAAGATCACCCTGGCCGTAGACCTTGCTGACGCCACTCAGTTCAGCAACAGCTTGGGAGGTTGAATCAGCCAAGGCCGCGTTGTGTGGATTGAGCGATGGCTTCCTGCAGCAATGGGCTACTGGTTACGGCTGTATTGGCCCACTGGAACAAGGGGTTGGAAAGGATGCCACCCACGGCAGTTACTGCGACGCAGCCGATCAGGGCGACGCGCAAGGGCTGCATGCCCATCACGGACCAGCTCACATCTGGGTAAGCCTTGACGATGTCGGAGGCTTCCTGGGGCTCTTTCACGACCATCATCTTGATGACCGAGATGTAGTAATAGATCGACACAACTGAGGTGATCAATCCGACGACGACCAGAAGGTATTGGTGGTCGGCCCAGCCCGCGAAGAACAGGTAGATCTTTCCGAAGAAACCCAGCATGGGAGGGATGCCACCCAGCGACAGCAGGCAGAGGCTCAGTCCGAGGGTGATGAGTGGATCCTTTTGATACAGGCCGGCGTAATCAGAGATCCTGTCGCTGCCCGTTCGGATCGAGAACAGGATGATGCAGGCGAAGGCCCCGAGATTCATGAACAGGTAGGCGGCCATATAAAGAACCATCGCGGCGAAACCGTCTTCGGTGCCGCAGACCATGCCGATCATGACGAAGCCGGCCTGACCGATCGAGCTGTAGGCCAGCATCCGTTTCATTGAGGTCTGGGCCAGAGCCACCACGTTGCCCAGCGTCATGCTGAGCACCGCCAAAACGGTGAACAGCAGCTTCCACTGACCATCAAAGGCGCCGAAACAACCCACCAGGATCCGCAGGGCTAAAGCGAAGCCAGCGGCCTTTGAGCCAACGGAGAGGAAAGCCACCACAGGCGTCGGAGAGCCCTCATAAACATCCGGAGTCCACTGGTGGAAAGGAACAGCTGCAATCTTGAACGCCACGGTCGCCAGAACGAACACCAAAGAGAGGGCTGCTACTGGTGTTGTGCTGGTTTGGAGGGCAACGCCGATGGCCTCAAGGCTGGTGCTGCCGCTCAGGCCATAAAGAAGGGAGGATCCGTATAGAAAAACGGCAGCGGCAGCTGAGCCGACCAGCAGGTATTTGAGCGCTGCTTCGGAGCTGCGGGCGTCGCGCTTCATGTAGCCCGACAGCAGATAGCTGGCAACTGAGAGGGTTTCCAAGGAGATGAAGACACTCACTAGATCCGTTGCACCGCAGAGCAACATGGCCCCAAGGGTGGCAGCCAGCAGGATGGCGGCGAACTCCCCGACCGGTGTGCCGCTTTGCTCGGCATATCGCCAGCTGATCAACAGCGACAGCAGGGTTGAGAGGGCGATGACCGCACGAAAGGCCACCGCGAGGTTGTCCGCGAGGAACGCTCCAAGAAAGGAGCTTTC
This sequence comes from Parasynechococcus marenigrum WH 8102, assembly GCF_000195975.1. Lineage (GTDB taxonomy): Bacteria > Cyanobacteriota > Cyanobacteriia > PCC-6307 > Cyanobiaceae > Parasynechococcus > Parasynechococcus marisnigri. The sequence goes on along the minus strand of NC_005070.1, from coordinate 1,788,215 downwards.
AACCGGGGCATTCCATTGCAGGGCCAACAACACCAGGGCTGTCCCCAGACCCCCGTAGCAAATGGGAGGAACCCAGCGAGCAGCAACCTTTTCGCCAGCCAGATCCACCAGCAACGTGGCGATCATCGCCAGCAATACAGCTCCCTCCGGAAGCACCGCCGTGGCATTCAGCGACAGGTTGAGAAGCTCACCAGGGGCAGCCATGGCCTGGGCGGCGAGAAGAAAGACACCCATCTCGGGCATGGCAGCCTGAATCCATTGCGCTGTGACGACTGTAGCGGCGCTGCTCAGCAGCACTGCTCGTGCAGAGCGCTTGGCGGTGCGATAAAGAAGGAGCACGGTTCCTTGCCCGCCTGTGGCGCACACCCTCGTCATTGTTGAAAGCCCCACGAAGGCCCGCACCATTCGCGGCTTCCTTCCGAAGGGGTTCAAGGTCGAGGCGTCCATGGGCCATGTGCGGGATCTTCCCAACAACGCCAGCGAGATCCCTGCGTCCGCCAAGGGTCAGAAATGGGCCAACCTTGGCGTCAATACCGAAGCCGACTTCGATCCCCTTTACGTGGTGCCGAAGGACAAGAAGAAGGTGGTGCGCGAGCTAAAAGATGCGTTGAAGGGCGCGGATCAGCTGCTGCTGGCCACTGACGAAGACCGCGAGGGGGAAAGCATCAGCTGGCACCTGCTGCAGCTGTTGGCGCCGAAGGTTCCGGTGAAGCGGATGGTCTTCCACGAGATCACCAAGGAAGCCATCGGCAAGGCGCTGGATCAGACCCGTGATCTCGACATGGAGCTGGTGCATGCCCAGGAGACGCGCCGGATCCTGGATCGTCTGGTGGGGTACAGCCTCTCTCCCCTGCTCTGGAAAAAGGTGGCATGGGGGCTTTCCGCTGGCCGGGTGCAATCGGTCGCCGTTCGCCTCCTGGTGCAGCGGGAACGGGCCCGGCGGGCCTTTTGCAGCGGCAGTTACTGGGATCTCAAGGCCCAGCTCGAGCATTCTGGCAGTGGTTTCGAGGCCAAATTGACCCATCTGGTTGGCCGACGTATCGCCACCGGCAACGATTTCGACGAAAGCACCGGTGGCCTCAAGGCCGGCAGCGAGGTGCGGCTGCTGACGGAAAAGGAGGCCCGCGCTCTGGCGGAAACGGTTCAGGCCGCGACCTGGTCGGTGGATGCTGTTGAGGAGAAGCCCACGGTGCGGAAGCCGGTGCCGCCGTTCACCACCAGCACCCTTCAGCAGGAGGCGAATCGCAAACTACGCCTCTCAGCGAGGGAGACGATGCGCTGCGCCCAGGGCCTCTACGAGCGAGGTTTCATCACTTACATGCGAACCGACTCGGTTCATCTTTCGGATCAGGCGATCAGCGCGTCCCGCAGCTGTGTGGAGAGCCTCTACGGCAAGGAGTATCTGAGCAAGGGGCCGCGGCAATTCAGCAACAAGGCACGCAATGCCCAGGAGGCCCACGAGGCGATTCGCCCCTCCGGCGAGAGCTTCCGCACACCTGGCGATACCGGGCTTGAAGGCCGTGACCTGGCGGTGTACGACCTCATCTGGAAACGCACCGTTGCCAGTCAGATGGCGGAAGCCCGGCTGACGATGCTGTCGATCGATCTCAGCTCTGGAGAGGCAAGTTTCCGAGCCAGTGGCAAGCGAATCGATTTTCCGGGCTTCTTCCGTGCCTACGTCGAGGGCAGCGACGACCCTGATGCAGCCCTGGAGGGCCAGGAGCTGCTTCTGCCCGCACTGGCGGTGGGTGATGCCCCTGCCCCCAAGCAGGTGGAACCTTTGGGCCACCAGACCCAGCCCCCAGCCCGTTTCAGCGAAGCCTCTCTGGTCAAGATGCTGGAGAAGGAGGGCATCGGACGACCCTCCACCTACGCCTCGATCATCGGCACGATTGTTGATCGCGGCTATTCCACGCTGCAGGGCAATGCCCTGACCCCCAGCTTCACAGCCTTTGCTGTGACCGCCCTGCTGGAAGAACATTTTCCGGATCTGGTTGATACGAGCTTCACGGCTCGGATGGAGAACACTCTTGATGAGATCTCCCACGGCAAGGTCGAATGGTTGCCGTATTTGGAAGGGTTTTTCAAAGGTGATCAGGGGCTGGAAACCCAGGTGCAGCAACGGGAAGGGGACATCGATCCCGGAGCCTCCCGAACCGTCGACCTCGAGGGCCTGTCCTGCGTGGTGCGCATCGGGCGATTCGGTGCCTACTTGGAGTCCAAACGGGTCGGCGATGACGGCGAGGAGGAGCTGATCAAAGCGACGCTCCCCCGGGAGATCACACCGGCGGATCTGGATGCGGACCAGGCGGAACTGATCCTGAAGCAGAAGGCAGATGGCCCGGAATCCATCGGCGAGGACCCAGAGACGGGCGACTTGGTGTACCTCCTGTTCGGTCAGTACGGGCCCTATGTGCAGCGCGGACAGGTCAGTGATGAGAATCCAAAGCCCAAACGGGCCTCACTGCCCAAGGGCCAGAAACCTGAGGATCTGACCTTGGATGATGCTCTCGGCCTGCTCCGACTCCCCCGCTTGTTGGGGGAACATCCCGATGGCGGGCGGGTTCAGGCTGGTCTCGGACGTTTCGGGCCCTATGTGGTTTGGGATAAGGGCAAGAGTGAGAAGGACTACCGCTCCCTCAAGGGTGACGACGATGTGCTGGCGGTTGGCCTCAGTCGCGCCTTAGAGCTGCTGGCCATGCCGAAACGGGGCCGCGGCGGCCGGACGGCGCTGAAGGATCTCGGCAAACCCGAGGGCAGCGAGGAGACGATTCAGGTCTACGACGGTCCCTATGGCCTCTACGTCAAGCAGGGCAAGGTCAATGCCTCCCTGCCTGAAGGCAAAGGGGCGGACGATGTCACGCTGGAGGAGGCCGTGGAACTGCTGGCGGCGAAGGCTTCTGCCAAGAAGAGCAGCCGCAAGACCACGGCGGCCAAAAAAGCTCCGGCCAAGAAAGCCGCTGCGAAAAAAACCGCCGCCAAGAAACCTCCTGCCACCACCAAGAGCGGACGGCTGCGGGCTAGTGCCGTGCGGGTGATCAAACCCGCCGACAGCTGATGCTCCGGCTGGTCTGGCTGCTCCCACTGGCGCTGCTGCAGGCCTGTGCCGGATCGCCGGTGGCTGAGGAGTTGCAACGCAGCTTCGAGTCCCCTGAACTCATGGCCACCGAAGCTGAGGCACCGATCCCCGAGCAACCTCAAGTGGTGGATCCCACCCCGATCGATCGATCACAGGAGGTGGAAGTGGAACAGGAGGCAGCAACCAAATCCGACACCGATACCAACCCTGACACCGATGGCGATGGGATCGATGTCCAGCAACCTATCTCCAAGTCGTTGCAGCCACCGGCGCCCTATCGCATCACCATCCGCTTGGCCGGGGCCGACCCGGCTGCTCCTGCGGAAGCGGTCACGCGGGCGTTGCGGCAGTCCGAGGTGGTGTTCTCGGTGGAACGGATCGAGCGGATCACGCCATGAATCAGCCGCGGCGCAACCTGACGCGGCAGCAGGCGCTCCGTCTCGTGGAAGGGGCTTACCTGGCGGCCACCACCGGCCTGATCTGGCTGGCGTTGTACTACCTGCCGGTGGGCGGTGCGCTGTTCCGGCTAGCCCTGCCGCTGCCCCTGTCCTTACTGCAACTACGCCATGGTGGACGGTCGGGGGCCGAGGGTGTGTTGCTGGCTGTGTTGCTGATGACAGCGTTGATGGGGCCTGTGAGAGGCCCTCTTCTGCTGTTCCCGTATGGCTTGATGGCTCTCTGGTTGGGTTGGAGCTGGGGCAAGGGACGCAGCTGGTGGTTGAGCTGGTCGGTGGGAGTGGTGCTGGGCAGCATCGGATTTCTGGTGCGGGTGCTGGTGTTGTCGCTCCTGGTGGGAGAAAACCTTTGGGTGGTGATCACCCGTGCCGGTGCCGGGTTGCTCGAGCGGTTGATCGCGCTGTTGCAGTTACCCATCAGCCCGGATCTCACCAGCGTGCAGTTGATGGCCCTTGGCCTTGTTGTGGTGCAAGAGGTGATCTATGTGCTGTCACTCCACGCGCTGGCGTACTGGATTTTTCCCCGCCTCAACGCGCCAATCCCAGAGCCACCAAAGCTCTTGCAAGGACTTGTTGCCCTTGACCCTCTCTGATCTGGAGGGCCTCCCGTTGGGCTGCTCCATTGTTGGCAGCCGCTGCAGCCGGCAGCAGTTGCAGGCCCATCTCGAGCCATGGTGCCAAGGGGATTCGAGCTTTGATCTGTTGCTGCTGCTGGCGGCAACGCGGACAGCTGAACGCGAGGGCATTTCCGCTGCAGGAGCTACCGCTGCCTCCCGCCGTCTCACCGCCCTGGCGGATGCCGACCTGCTGCTCCATGGTCCAGGCAAGCCGCGGCGCTGGCCGTTGCCGCCCCTCCCTGCTGGTGTCTCGCCCGCCCTGCTGAGCCATGTGGCGCTGCAACGGCTTCCGATGCAACCTCTTGTGGCGGCGCTGGGTCTGGAGCACGAGGCCACGTTTCCGCACCTGCGCCTGGAGTCCCCACAGGCGGGGCCGGCGCGGTGTTTGTCCACGGGACGCGCCATGGATCCGGAGCGTGTGGAACGACTGTGGCGCAAGGGGATGCGTCTTGGTGCACAGCTGCGCCGTCCACTGCTGCTGGCGGAATGTGTTCCAGGAGGAACCACGACAGCTCAAGCCGTGCTCAAGGCCCTTGGGGTGCCCGTGAATGGGTTGATCAGTGGCAGCGCCCGGCAGCCGCCCCAGGAGCTGAAGCGACACCTGGTGGAGCAGGGGTTGTGTCGGGCGCAGTTGCCGGCATGGCCGTCGCCCCAGGCTGTCCTGGCAGCCGTGGGGGATCCGTTTCAGGCTGTGGCTGCCGGCGTGCTGGTGTCGGCTCAGCAGCCGGTGCTGCTGGGGGGAGGCAGTCAGATGGCTGCTGTCGCGACCCTTGCCTTGGCATCGCTACCGGATCAGGAACGGAAAGTCCTGGCGGATCGGGTGCTGCTCGGTTCAACGGCGTGGCTGGCGCTGGAATGGATCCGTGGCGGTGACATGCCGGCCCTGGGCTGTCTGCTGGATGAAGTGGGCCATCGCTTCGGTGTTTCCCTGGCAGGACTGGCCAGTGGATTGCGCTTTCATGCCAGCCGGCAGCCCGCCTTGCGTGATTACGAGGACGGGTTCGTCAAGGAAGGGGTCGGGGCTGGAGCGTTGCTGCTGTTGGCCCAGTTGCAGGGCCAACACTCCGAGGCTCTGGTGGAGGGTTGCGAGCGGGCCTTGGATCAGCTGCTGGCGTCCGCCGTAGCGTCAGAGGTATGAGCGCAATGGGTTTTCGCGGACAGTGCAGTCGTCGCCGCCTGCTGCAGCTGGCGGCGGGAGCGGGCCTCGGGCTGGTGGCTGCCTGCCGCAAGGGCCCGGAGCCACCCCAGCTTCGTGCGGCTCGAGGACTCATCCCCAAGGCCTGGGCGGATCAGCTGCCATCCCCCTGGACCTGGTCCTGGCAGGAGTCTGAGTCCACGGAGCCCGATGACCAGGACCAAGGTGGCGGCGATCTTCTGGCCCTCAACGATGGATGGTTGCCGGCGTTGCCGCCGGATCAACTGCAGCTGATTCAGGCGCCACCGTTGCAGCAACAACTCGGCGTTCAGGCACGCCGCTTTCTGGAACAGCATGGTGAGCAGCGCGCCGGATCGCTGCTGCCGGTGGGTGTGAGTCCCTGGGTAATGCTGTTCCGAAATGGCACCGAGTGGGCTGAGGCGGCCAGGGCCAGCTGGGATGTGCTGCTCCAACCGTCGCTGGCCGGACAGGTGATTCTTCCCGCCAGTCCCCGTTGGGTGTTGGACCTCGCCGACCGCTGCGGGGGTGATGCAGTCCTGCAACGCCTGCGCCAGCAGCTGTTGACCATGGACGACCGGCGTGCCACCAACTGGTTGCTCAAGGACAAGGCACGGGTTGTGGTGTTGCCCCTGCAGCGCTGCATGGCCCTGTTGCGGCGCGATCCACGCCTGACGGCTGTGCTGCCCGATCAAGGAGCACCTCTCCATTGGACGCTGTTGGTGCGGCTCAAGGGAACCCGCGAGCCGCTGCCTCAGGCCTGGGTGGAGCAGGCCTGGACATCTCCCCTGCGCCGCACCCTTCTGGTCAACGGCTGGCGTGCTCCGCTTGAGGCCGATGCGATCGAGCTTGATCGCCAAGACCTGCCCAACCCTTGGCGTGACCTACTTCTTCCGCCTGCATCGCTGTGGGAACGCTGTTGGTCACTGCCGCCATTGACAGAGCCGGAGCGGTTGCAGCTTGGGGAGCGGTGGCGTGCTTCAACCCCATAACCGTCGGCGTGGGGAGGCCTGCAGTCGACGGTGGGTGTCAGCCAGCAAGTCTGGAATCGTCAGCTGGTGAGGACAGCGGGGCAGGCAGTCCCCACACTGCTTGCAGGCGCTGGCATCAACGGTTTCCCACCAGTGACCCGCTCGCCCGATGAGGTTGTAACGCTCCTGGCAGAAGGGGATCAGGTCATGGCCGATGGCCAGATTGCGTAACCGCAGCAGCTCTGGAATTGGCACCTCGTTCGGGCAGGGCAGACAGGCCTGGCACTGCCCGCAGAGATCAGCGCCGACACGCTCATGGCGATGGTCGGCCAGCCGTTGCAGGCTGGATTGTTCCTCGAGAGAGAGGGGTGAATCTCTGCTCTGCAGCGCAGCGGCGAGCTCCAGGTCGGAGGCCTGAGCCGCACCGACACTGAGGGTGGAGATCCCCTGGGCCAGCAGGAAGCGGTAAGCCAGCTGCAATGGGGAGAACGGGGCACAATCGCTGATCAGGGTCGGACTAGGTGCTTGCAGGCGTCCCCCCTTGTCAGCCGGAGAAATCGCCAGGACCCCAATGCCTTGCTCAAGGGCCTGATGGGCCAACGGCAGACGCTGTGGATCCAGCAGATGCAGATGCAGGCAGCAAAACTGAAATCGCCCACTGCTGATGGCCGCGGCAATCAGTGCTTGGCTGCCATGGCTGCTGAATCCCACCTGAGCGGCATGGCCCTCCCCCTGGGCCCAGTCCAGCAAGTCCTTGCCATCCCCATGCAGGGCCCAGTCGAGGTGTTCAGGGCGGTTGATGCCATGGATGGCCAGATTGTCGAGGTTGTCGCAGCCAAGACGCTCCAGGATCTTCAGCAGCTGATGCTTCCCCTCACGCAGGGTCAATCCCGGCAGCAGTTTGCTGGTGACGACCCAGCCCCCCTCGGGTTGTTCTGCCTGCTTCAGTGCATGCCCCAGAAAATCTTCTGCCGGGCCGTAGGCGGCTGCTGTCTCGAGATGGTTGATGCCGGCGAGGACCGCTGCCTGCACCACCTCCTGCATCTGCTCGAGCGAGCCCAGGGCTCGCATGGTCCCCAAGGTGAACAGGCTGACCGGTCGTCCGGCACCGAATGGACGTCTCACCCCCGATCAGGATCTGTCTGTTCTGGATCCTCCCCTTCACCGCGGTTGCGCAGGTGCTTTACCAGGGCGGCTGGACTGAGGTCGTCGACGAAACGGTTGAAGTCGCTCTGATCTCGGGCGTCCGCTTCGGCATCCACAGCAATGGAGGCTTCCGCCACCACCTCCTCCAGCATCCAGATGGTGCTGCCGGTCCGTACTGCAAGGGCGATGGCATCACTCGGGCGTGCATCCACGTCATGGAGGATCACGTCGCCTTCAGCCGCCGCGTCCATTGGATCGTTTTGTCTGAGTTTCAGGACCGCATGAAAGGTGCTGTCTTCGATGGCATGCACGATCACGCGCTCCAGTTCGAGACCGCCGGCCACCAGCAGAGCAGCCATGAGGTCGTGGCTGAGGGGCCGGGGCGGTTCCGCCCCTTGCAGCCCGGCCATGATGTTGTGGGCTTGGCTCTGGTCGATCCAGATCGGAACCTGTCGGCGTCCACTGGGATCTCTCAGCAGCACGATCGGCGTCCGGCTTGCCGCTTCCAGAGCAATTCCGGCAACGCTCATCTCCACCATGGCGGCGCTGCAGCACTATCCGATTATGACCAGTAGGAACCGATCGGGCGCTCAGCCATGTTCACAGGGTTGGTCCAGGCAATGGGTCGGATTCAGCGCCGGGGGAACGGTCTCCTGGTGGAGGGCGCTGGCCCCTTCGGCCCCCTGAGCCTGGGGGACAGCGTTGCCGTGGATGGGGTTTGCCTCACGGTTGCCGAGTGTGTCGGAGAGGGCTTTCGTGCGGACGTCAGTGAAGAGACCCTGGAGCGCACCACGCTGGGACGCAAGGCGGAACGGGGTGGTGCCGTGAACCTCGAACCTGCCTTGCGGCTCAGTGACCGTCTGGGAGGGCATTTGGTCAGTGGCCACATCGATGCTGTCGGTGAGGTGATGGATGTGGTCGAGCTGCCGCAGTCCTGGCGGCTGGGGCTGCGCTGGAGCGAACCTCGCTTCGGGCGCTATGTCTGCGAAAAAGCCAGCATTGCGGTGGACGGCATCAGCCTCACCGTGGCCTCATGTTCAGACGATGGTGTGACGTTCGAGCTGGCGGTGATCCCCCACACCTGGAGTGTCACCACCTTGAGCCGGCTGGCTGTGGGAGACCAGGTGAACCTGGAGGCCGATCAACTGGCGCGTTACGCCGAGCGGTTACTCGTGGCCGATGGACAGGACAACCATCACTCCACACCGGCCATGTCAGAAGCCTGGCTGTCCGAAAACGGCTGGACCTGATCAGCAGTGCTCTCCATCGTGCTTTCGTTGAGAGGGCTCAAGGAGATGGACCCGGAATCGCTGTTCAGCTCAATCCGGAATTCCTGGCCAGGCTCAAGACCAAGCCTGCGGGTGTAGGCGTGTCCGATCAGCAGATTGCCGTTGCCATGCACTCGGGTGCGGAACTCGGCCTGCCGACCGCGACTGCCACCCCCACCGCTGTTGGTTGTGCTGCGGGGAAGCTGCCAGCCCTGGGCCTCGGCCTTGGCTTCGACCAGTGCTCTGTAGAAGCTCTTTTTCAGCAATCGACCACTGGGGCCGACATAACCGCAACCTCTGGCGATGTCATCCTCCGGCCGATTGCTGAGCGATCTGGCCTTGTTCAGCAGTTCTTCGCCGACCAGCATTGTTGCGATCAATTCAACTGAATTGTGGCCATGCATCCAAGCCCTGACAAGCGATCAGAGCAAATAGAGGATGACGAACAGAATGACCCAGATTCCATCCACGAAGTGCCAGTACAGCTCGGCCGCTTCGAGGGGGAAGTGATCCTCAGCCGTCACACGACCACCATTGGCGCGAGCTTGCCACCAGACAATCAGGATCATCAGAGCGCCCAGAGTGACGTGCAATCCGTGGAAGCCCGTGGCGGCGAAGAAAGTGCTTGCGTACAGGTTGTCCGTCAGGCCAAAGGGGAGGGTGAAGTACTCGACCATCTGACTCACCAGAAACGCGAGCCCTAACCCTGCCGTCACGAGCAGCCAGTTGCGGCAACGGCCTTGCAGGTTCTGGCGGATGGCCTGCCCGGCCTTGTGAAATGTGGCACTGCTCACCAGCAACAACACGGTGTTGAGGATGGGCAGTGGCAGCTCCAGCTCATAGATGGCTCCCTCAGGAAGAGGATTGACGGCCTTGAAGGTGAGATAGGCCGCAAAGAACCCGGCGAAGGTCATCGCATCAGCGACGAGAAAGGTGGCCAGGCCGAACATGCGGTAGTCGGCGTGTTCCTCATGCCCGTGGGAGTCGCTTGCATGGGAGCTCTCCGGCTGAACGGGGAGTGTCGAGGTCATTTGCCGCTGCTCCAGAGGTCGCGACCGCTGGTGGCGGTCAGGTCAAGTTGATCCATGGGAACGCCATAGCCGTAGGGCTCTTCCACGAGAGGCGCTTCACCGATCCAGTTCTCCACCGGTGGTGGTGAGCTGGTGAGCCATTCCGGTGTCAGGGCATTCCAGGGGTTGTCTCCGGCAGGTTTGCCGCTGAGGGCGCTCTGCACCACGTTCCAGAGGAATGGCAGGGTGCTGATGGCCATCAGCAGTGCCCCGACGGAACTGATCTGATTTATCAGGGTGAACTGCGGGTCGTATTCGGCGACACGACGTGGCATGCCATTCAGCCCGAGCCAGTGCTGCGGACCAAAGCAGAGGTTGAAGCCGATGAAGGTGAGGGCGCAGTGGAGCCGCCCCAGGTCTTCATTGAGCATGCGGCCCGTGAACTTTGGATACCAGTGGTAAACCGAGGCGAAGATCACGAACACCGACCCACCGAAGACGATGTAGTGGAAATGGGCCACCACGAAGTAGGTGTCATGCACATGAATGTCGAAAGGCACCTGAGCCAGTGCCACACCGGTGATCCCCCCCAGCACAAAATTGACGATGAACCCGCAGGAAAACAACATGGCGCTGTTCAGGGTGATGCGCCCGCCCCAGAGGGTGGCCAGCCAGTTGAAGAATTTGATCCCCGTCGGTACGGCGATGAAGGCGGTGGCGATGGTGAAGAACAACCGCATCCAAGGCGGTGTGCCGCTGGTGAACATGTGGTGGGCCCAGACGACGAGGCCGAGCACCACGATGGCCATGATCGAATAGACCATCGTCACGTAGCCGAACAGGGGCTTGCGCGCGTGGACGGGGAGGATTTCACTCACCAGGCCGAAGGCCGGCAGCACCATGATGTACACCGCCGGGTGGGAATAAAACCAGAACAGGTGTTGATAAACGACAACGTTCCCCCCCAGTGTCGGGTTGAAAAAGCCGGTGTGGGCCACAATGTCGAAACTGAGCAACACCAGTGTTCCCGCCAACACAGGGGTTGAAAGAACCACCAAAATGCTGGTGCCCAGCATCGCCCAGCAGTACATCGGTAATTGCATCAACTTCAGCCCCGGGCGACGCAGTTTGAGAATCGTCGCGATGAAATTAATGCCGCCAAAGATGGAACTTCCCCCCAGCAGAAGCACACTCAGAATCCAGATGATCTGACCTGTGGCAGGAGTGGTGATGCTCAACGGGGGATAGGCGGTCCAGCCGGACTGCGCAGCACCAGTCAGGAAATAGCTGGTGATCAGCATCAGCCCCGCTGGGGGAATCAGCCAGAATGCCACCGCATTGAGTCGTGGGAACGCCATGTCCCGGGCACCCACATAAAAGGGAATCAGGTAGTTGCCGAAGGCGCCATTCACCACCGGCACGATCCAAAGAAAGATCATGACGGTCCCATGCAGGGTGAGGACCTGGTTGTAAACGTCCCTGGCCATGAAGTCCGAGACCGGACTGGCCAGTTCCGTACGAATCGCCCCGGCGAGGGCTCCTCCGATCAAATAGAAGAGAAAGCCGCAGACCAGGTATTGCAGGCCGATCACCTTGTGATCGACGCTGAAGCTGAAATAGCGAAGCCAGCCAGTCGGTTGAAGCCTTGGGCTGGATGAGCTGGTCTGAGGTGGGATGGCAACAGTCATCGAATCAGGTTGTGGTGGTGTCTTCCGTTTTGGCGTTGCTGCTGAACCAGGCATCCCATTCGTCCGGTTCGTCAACAACCACGGTGGAACGCATGCCTCCGTGATACGGGCCACAGAGCTCTGCGCAGACGATCGGATAACGACCGGGTCGCGTGGCCGTGAAGCTGAGTTGGGTCGGTTGCCCAGGAATCACGTCCTGCTTGAGACGAAACTCCGGAACCCAGAAGGCATGAATCACATCCTTTGCCTCCATGTGGAGGGTCACTGGCCGATTGGCGGGTACGTGCAGCTCTCCAGCTGTGATGTCTCCCTCTGGGTAATGAAAGAGAAAGGCAAACTGCATTGCAGTCACATCAATGGGCAGTGCAGTTGCTGAGGTGTTGTCTGTCAGCGTTGAGCCGGAGCTGATGCCTCCCCAGATGCGCTCTTCACCGCTCACAGCCATGTGGTCGTGAGCCAGCGGTACCATCCCGCCCATGCGGTCGTAGATGTCGTAGCTGTAGAGGCCAACGAACAGCACAACAATCGCCGGTACTGCTGTCCAGAAAATCTCCAGGGGGAGATTGCCTTCGATGGCGATTCCGTCGCCGAGCTGGCCACTTCGTCGACGAAAACGAATCAAGCTGTAAACAAGAAGCCCAACGATGCCCACGAATAGGATTGTTCCGATTGTGAACAGAACCTGAAAGAGCTCGTCGTAAATCGGTGCATTCACGCTGGCATCAATCGGCAGAAGATTGATGTTCTGGCCGATCCAAAGCCCCCCTAAGGCGAGGAGCATTCCGATCACCAGGGTGACGATGGCTGATGGGATCTGCATGGCTCCAATCCCCAACTCCTCTCAGCGTATGGAGCCAATTCAGCTTCTCCATGGATTGTTTCTTAAGCCGCTGGTTGTGTCAGCAAAGGTGCACCTTCGGGAGGCTGATGGTGTTGCAGAGGTCCACACAAGGTGACGTTCAAAAAGACATCGCTACGTTCCGAGCAGGCCTTCGCAGGGTCTTGAGATGGACTGTCGATGATGTTTTCAGCTACGACTCCAATGCGACGCCGTCTTGGGCGCCTGTCGTCTCATCTACTTGTCGCTGTGATCGCGCTTGTGGTGATCGGTGGCGCAACCCGCGTTATGGAGGCGGGTCTGGCCTGTCCGGATTGGCCCCTTTGCTACGGGACGTTCCTGCCTGGGCGCCAGATGAACCTTCAGGTGTTTCTGGAGTGGTTTCACCGCCTTGACGCCTTTGTCATCGGCATCGCTCTGGTGGTGATGTCCGTCGTCTCCGTCGTGTGGAGGCGATCTCTGCCTCGATGGCTCCCCTGGATGAGCGGACTGTTGGTGTTGCTGGTTGTTCTGCAGGGTGGCCTCGGAGCTCTGACGGTGCTGCAGCTGCTCCCCTCGGGAGTCGTCACGGCTCACCTGGCTCTGGCGCTGACGCTTGTGGCACTGCTCAGCGGACTGACGCAGCGTCTGCTGCAATCCGGCGATGGGCAGCCACCCTGGTGGTGGCGTCCCCTGTCAGCCCTTGCCCTCGTTGGGGTGGTGAGCCAGTGCCTCCTCGGTGCGCGCATGGCCACCTCCTGGGCTGCCCAGCGCTGTCTCGCCGGCGGTGAGGCCTGCCGCTGGCTGGTCTGGCATCGCTCCGCTGCAACTCCTGTCGCGGGCTTTGTTCTGCTGTTCGTGCTGGTGGCCTTGTTGGCCGGTGGGTGGAGCCGCCGTCAGTGGCCTCTGCTCCTCTCAGCGGTGCTGCTGGTTACCACCCAGGTGAGCCTCGGCATCACCACGTTCCGACTCGGGCTGGATCAGCCCCTGGTCACGGTGGCCCATCAGCTGGTGGCGGCGCTGCTGGTGGGTGTTCTGGCGGCGCTGCTGGTGCGCTGCCCTGCGTTTGTTGCTGCTGTCCCCTGTCCTGTCGTCCTCGACGACTCCTCTCTGGAGCCCTGTCATGGCTGAAGCCATTTCCGCTGCCCTGCCCACCCGCGATCAGGTCGTTCCCTCACGAAAACGGGTCAAGCTCCCCCCTTGGCTTGAAGTGGCCAAGCCAAGGCTGATCCCTCTGCTTCTGGCCACCACCCTTGGCGGCATGGCTCTCACCGAGGGATGGCCCCTGTCGTCTCCACGTCTGGTCTGCACCCTTGGAGGCGGTGCCCTGGCCTCGGCAGCAGCTGGAGTTCTGAACTGTTTATGGGAACAGGACCTTGATGGCCGCATGGCGCGCACCAGTGGCAGAGCCCTGCCGTCTGGACGCCTCTCCCCGACGAGTGCCTTCATCGGCGCCATCGCCTGCACCCTGGCGGCGGCGATGTTGCTGGTGAGCGGCGTGAACTGCCTGGCGGCTGGTCTGTCTCTGCTTGGGCTTTGCAGCTATGTGTTGCTCTACACAGCTCTGCTCAAACCCCGGACAACGCAGAACATCGTCATCGGTGGTGTTGCAGGGGCGATCCCTCCGCTGGTGGGAGCTGCCGCGGCGACCGGCCACGTGGGATTGGGGGGCTGGTGGCTGTTCGCGCTCGTGATGGTCTGGACACCTGCTCATTTCTGGGCGCTGGCGCTGTTGCTGCGTGAGGACTACCGAGCTGTCGGCATCCCGATGCTGCCTGTGGTGAAGGGTCCCGTGGTCACAGCCCGTGCGATCCGTCGCTACGGCTGGGCCACGGTGCTGTTGAGCGGATTCGGTGTCCTGGCCCTGCCAACGGGAGGTGTCTTCTACGGGTTGATTTTGCTTCCTTTTAACGGACGACTGATTCAAATGGTGCAGCGCCTGTCGATGGATCCCGACAGCCTGATGGCTGCCAAGGGACTGTTTCGTTGGTCAATCCTTTATCTGTTCGGCATCTGTCTGTTGCTGATCCTCAGCCGCACCGATCTCGCCTCGAGCTTTGATCAGCAGGTGATGTTCGTTCTGCAGCAGCTGCCGATCGTTTGATCGGTTCTTAGATTCCGTCTCTGGGATGGCTGTGCGATGCCACTGATTGAACTTCGGCACCTGCACAAGGCTTACGGCTCTGTTGTGGCGCTTGAGGACCTCAACCTTGAGGTGCCTGAGGCCTGTCTGTATGGCCTTCTGGGGCCGAATGGCGCAGGGAAAACATCAACACTTCGCATCCTGGCCACGCTGCTGGAACCCGATGCGGGGTCTGTCCAGGTGGCTGGTATTGATGCTCTGAAGCATCCCAGAGCTGTGCGACGGCATCTCGGCTACGTGGCTCAGGAGGTGGCTATCGACAAAATCCTCACCGGGCGTGAACTTCTCCAGCTGCAGGGTGATCTTTATCACCTGCAACGCGCCGATCGTGATCAGCGGATGGCTGATCTGATCGAGCTGTTGGCCATGGGGGATTGGGTGGACCGACGCTGCGGCACCTATTCCGGAGGAATGCGGCGCCGCCTGGATCTGGCGGCGGGTCTGCTGCATCGGCCACGCCTTCTGGTGCTGGATGAGCCCACCGTGGGCCTGGATATCGAGAGCCGATCGGCCATCTGGGATCTGCTACGCCGGCTGGTCAGTCAGGGCACCAGCGTGTTGCTCAGCAGCCACTACCTCGAGGAGGTCGAAGCCCTTGCGGATCGAATGGCGATCATCGATTCCGGACGGGTGATCGCAGAAGGCACCCCGGATGGGTTGAAACAGCAGCTTGGGGGCGATCGCGTGACGCTGCGGGTGCGGGAGTTCAGTGATGCCGCAGAAGCGGACCGTGTGAGCGCACTGCTGCGGCCCCTGGACGGGGTCCGTCAGGTGGTGGTGAACCGTGCTCAGGGGTTTTCGCTCAACCTGGTGATCGATGGGGAAGCTGTGATCAACAGTGTTCGCCAATGCCTTGACCATCAGGGAGTGCCGGTATTCGCCCTTGCTCAAAGCCGTCCCAGCCTTGATGACGTCTACCTTCAAGCGACGGGCCGGACCCTGATGGATGCGGAGCTGGCCCTGGCCGGTCAGCGCGACCTCAAACAGGAAAAGCGCCAGTCCATGCGTTGAGTCCGCCATTTGCTCATGACCTCTCCAATCCTTCCTTCCCTCGCAGACGACTCCGGTGCTCTGTCGGAGCTCATTCAGGAAACAGTGGCGCTGACGCGCCGGCTGTTCCTTCAGTTGCTGCGTCGTCCCTCCACCCTGATCGCCGGCATCCTTCAACCGTTGATCTGGTTGATCCTGTTCGGCGCCCTGTTCGCCAATGCACCGGAGGGCCTGCTGCCTGGGGGCATGAGCTACGGGAGATTCCTCGGCGCTGGCGTGATTGTCTTCACCGCATTCAGCGGCGCCTTGAATGCCGGATTGCCGGTGATGTTCGACCGGGAGTTCGGTTTCCTCAATCGGCTTCTGGTGGCGCCATTGCGCAGTCGAAGTTCGATCGTGCTGGCTTCAGTGACTTATATCACTGCCCTCAGCCTTCTTCAGAGCCTGGCCATCATGTTGACGGCTGCAGCGCTGGGTTACGGCTGGCCGGGCGGGGCTGGTCTTGTGTTGGTGCTGGTGACCCTGCTGCTGCTGGTGTTTGCAGTCACAGCCCTCAGCCTCGGTCTGGCCTTCGCACTGCCGGGTCACATCGAGCTGATCGCTGTGATCTTCGTGGCCAACCTGCCGCTGTTGTTCGCCAGCACGGCTTTGGCTCCGCTGTCGTTCATGCCCTCCTGGCTGGGCTGGCTTGCGGCCCTGAATCCCCTTACCTTCGCGATTGAACCCATCCGTGCCGCCTATCGCGGTCCACTGGATCTTTCGCTGGTTCTTTTGGAGGCCCCTTACGGCGATGTGACCGGTTTCGGCTGTCTTGGCATCCTTGTTGCTCTCACCGTTGGACTCTTCCTTCTGATCCGCCCTCTGCTCAATCGCAAGCTGTCTTGACCCGTGCTCACCTCTCCGTTTCAGCCTCCGTCTCAGCGTCAGACCATCCTCGCCGGCCAACTGAACGCCGCTCACGCCGCCGATGATCAGAAGCGATTGCTGCTTTTGCGCAGCCAATGGGTGCATCGGTTCGGTGTGGACACGCTGCCGGAGTTTTCACGTGTTGATCCGGTTGAAGAGGCCGAGCCTGTTGCCGATCAGCCGGGGGCATTCGAGCGGTTCTCGAATGTTCTGCGGGAATCTTTCAGCGAGGTGAGCCGAGCACTCGATGAGCCGACGATGTCCGTTGATGATCCGGTTGATGAGCTCCAGGAGGTGACGGCTCCGCCGCTGAGCACACCCCGATCTCTACGGAGATGGCTGGTGTCTGACGATGACAGCGTCCCCAAGGTCTCCTGATCGCTGATGATCCCAACCAACGAGCGGCTTGACCAGGGACTGATCGTTTCGGTGCAGGCCCCCCAAGGGTCTCCGATGCGCGATCCCCAGGTCATCGCCGCAATGGCAGAGGCGTCACTGCGCTGTGGTGCTGTTGGGGTTCGTCTGGAGAGTCCTGAGCATATCGGGGCCGTGCGACGCCGCTGCCCTGATGCGCTGATCATTGGACTGTGGAAATGCACGTTCCCAGACAGTTCTGTCTACATCACGTCGGGGTGGAGAGAGATTCAAGCGGTGTGGTCCGCTGGCGCCGATGTCATCGCGTTGGATGCCACCCAGCGTCATCGGCCTGAGGGGCAACGGCTGGAGGCGTTGATTCAGCGTTGCCGGTCTGAGTTGCGGGCTCCGCTGATGGCCGATGTGGACAGTGTCGCCAACGGCATCCGTGCTGCCGAGCTGGGCTGCGACTGGGTTGGAACCACGCTGTATGGCTACACCGAGGTCACAGCTGACAAGTCACCCCCAGCTCTGGCCCTGCTGCCGGAGTTGCGGAAGGAGCTGAAAACGTCGGTTCGCTTGATCTGTGAAGGGGGAATCGCCTCGCCAACGGCAGCCCGCTCTGCTCTCGATGCAGGCGCGGACAACGTTGTTGTTGGAACGGCCATCACCGGCGTGGACCTGCAGGTGCAGGCCTACTGCCGAGAGATGGGGGGCTGATCACATCATCCCGGGCATGCCCATGCCACCCATACCGCCCATGCCAGGCATGCCCATGCCGCCCATTCCACCCATGCCTCCCATGGGGTCACCGCCGCCATCGACAGGGGGAGCCTCTGGCTCAGGCTTATCGGCGATCACCACTTCCGTGGTGATCAGCAGCGAGGCGATCGAAACAGCATCCTGAACGGCGAGACGCACCACCTTGGCGGCATCGACAATGCCGGCGGCCATCAGATCCTCGTAGGTGCCCGTGAGGGCATTGAACCCCTGACCGCTGTTGCGCATGGCTTCGATCACCACGTCGCCATTGTGTCCGGCATTTGTGGCGATGTGATGCACCGGTGCCACCAGGGCACGCTGCAGGATCTCAACCCCGGTGCGCTGATCGCCCTCCAGCTGCTCGACAAGGCCGTTCAACCCATCGGCCAGTTGCAGGAGTGTTGTTCCACCACCGGGAACAATGCCTTCTTCGATCGCTGCACGCGTGGCGTTCAGGGCATCCTCAATCCGCAGCTTGCGGTTCTTGAGTTCCGTTTCCGTTGGGGCACCGACCTTGATAACAGCAACGCCGCCGGCGAGTTTGGCGATGCGCTCGTTCAGCTTTTCGCGGTCATAGTCGGAGTCGGTGGCATCGAGTTCCCGCTTGATCGCTGCGACGCGGTCTGCGACGGCGGCACGGTGATCATCCGTGGCCACGATCGTGGTGTTCTCCTTACTAATGGTGACGCGACGGGCCTTGCCGAGGTCAGACAGCTGGACCTTGTCCAGGGTCAAGGCCCTGTCTTCGCTGATCAGTGTTCCACCGGTGAGGATGGCGATGTCGGCCAGGGCCGCTTTGCGACGTTCGCCGAAGGATGGGGCACGGACGGCCGCCACCTGCAGCACGCCGCGGTTGCGATTCACCACGAGGGTCGCCAGGGCTTCACCATCCACTTCCTCGGCCAGGACAAGCAAAGGAGAACCACTCTTCTGAACCGCCTCAAGCACGGGAACCAGATCAGCAATGGCGCTGATCTTGCGATCGGTGAGCAGGATCAGCGGATTTTCGAACTCACAGATCTGACGATCGGCGTCAGTTACGAAATAGGGAGAGCTGTAGCCGCGATCGAAGGCCATGCCTTCAGTGACCTCAAGCTCCGTGGCCAGGGATTTGGATTCCTCAACGGTGATCACCCCATCTGCGCTGACGCGATCCATGGCTTCGGCAATCATCCGACCCACTTCGTCGTCACCACCGGAACTGACGGTGGCCACCTGACGGATGGCATCTCCCGCTACGGGCTGACTGCGCTGCTGGAGGCCATCCACCACCTGTGCGACAGCTTTTTCCATGCCACGGCGTAGCTCCACCGGGCTGGCGCCTGCAGCTGTGTTGCGCAGACCTTCCCTCACCATCGCCTGGGCCAGCACCGTGGCCGTGGTTGTGCCGTCGCCGGCCTTGTCCTTGGTGCGTGAAGCAACCTGCTGGATCAGTTTGGCCCCGAGGTTCTCGAAGGGATCATCCAGTTCAATCTCTCGGGCGATGGTGTCGCCGTCATTGACGATGTCGGGAGCGCCGAATTTTTTTTCTAGCACCACGTTGCGGCCCCGTGGGCCGATGGTCACGCGGACGGCGTCAGCCAGGGCATCAACGCCCCGTTCCAGGGCGCTGCGGGATTCGTCAGAGAAGGAAAGGAGTTTGGCCATGATCTCGGGTCCGCCGCCAGTCACTGTCCCACAGCACATGAGGCATTCAACAGGGGGGCAACGGTGGGGAAAGCCGAATTGGAGCGCCTCCGCTCCTGTCGGCATCACGCACCCTCATTAACGTCCGCACATGAGTGACAACGGCACGCTGTTCTTTGTCCTGATGGCGGGGTTGGCCGGCTCCATGGCCCTCGTTTACGTCCCGCTGCGGATTTTTCTCACGGCGACGGAACGAAGCCGGCGATTGCGCCTGCTGCAACGCATCCGACGCCTGCGGGAGGAGCTGGCTCAGCCGCTGGATTCCTGACCGATCAGGCCATCACCATGCCGCCATCCACCTGCAGCACCTGACCGGTGATGTAGGCAGCAGCTGGATCCGCCGCAAGAAAGCGCACGGCTCCGGCCACTTGTTCCTGGGTGCCGAACTGGCCCAGGGGAATGTCTTTGAGGATGGCGTCGGCGTCCAGATCCTTGGTCATGTCCGTGGCGATGAAGCCAGGGGCGACGGCATTAACGGTGATGCCCCGGCTGGCCAGTTCCTTGGCGGTGCTTTTGGTCAGGCCGATCACACCGGCCTTGGCAGCGGCGTAATTGGCCTGACCGGCATTCCCCATCAGCCCCACCACGGAGGTGATGTTGATGATGCGGCCGCTTTTCTGCTTCAACATCGGCCGTGCGACAGCGCGGCTGCACAAAAACACTCCGCTGAGGTTCAGGTCGATCACCGCTTGCCAGTCGCTGGTCTTCATCCGCATCAGCAAGCCGTCTCTGGTGATGCCGGCGTTGTTCACCAGAACGTCCAGGCGGCCGCTGCGCTCCAGCACTGCCTTGATCAGTCCGTCCACCTCCTCTTCGATGGAGACGTTGGCCTTCAGGGCGTAGGCCTTCCCACCGGCAGCGTTGATGCTGGCCACCACCTCGTCGGCGGCGCCAGCGGAATTGGCGTAGTTCACCACCACCTCAGCACCGGCTTCGGCGAGGGCCAGGGCGATGGCTTTGCCGATGCCACGTCCGCCTCCTGTCACCAATGCGGTCTGACCGTCGAGGGAGGCGGAGCTGAGCATGGCGGCTGCTGTGATCGGAGGATCGTAGGGATGCGCCTGGAGCCGGCTCAACTCGCCATGGTTTCGATGCTGTCGACCGCCTCGCCAAGCAAGGCCTGAAAACGCTTGAGTTGCGGCTTGCTGCCCAGCACGATCAACAGTTGGCCGGGGGCCAATTGGGTTTCCCCGCCAGGGTTGGCGATCAGCTCACTCCCGTCTCGGATGGCAAGTACGAGAGCTCCGCTGCGGCGGCCCAGTTCCAGTTCCGCCATGCTTCTTCCTCGGATGTCCATCAGATCCAAAGGGTCGCGGCTGAGCTGGAACTCCTCGATTTCGAAATCCGACCCCGCCAGCAGCTCCATGAAATTCAGGGCCAGGGGACGCAGTGCGGAGGCCGCCATCACCCGACCACCGGCCACATAGGGACTCACCACAACCGTGGCGCCGGCGAGCCGCAGCTTCGTGGCGGCTTCATCGCTGTTGGCTCGCGCAATGAGCCTGCAGCTGGGGTTCAACCCCCGGGCGCTGAGGATCACGTACAGATTCGAGGCATCTCCAGGCAGGGCGGCCACCAGGCTTTGACAGCGTTCCAGGCCAGCGTCCAGGAGCGTTTCATCGAGGGTTGCATCCGCCTGAAGCAGCTGCAGTCCATTGGCTTCTGCAACATCCCGACGATCCGGGTCGGTCTCAATCACCACGAGGGGAATCTGATCACGCTGCAGCTGGGCTGCGATCTCCTGACCGATGCGCCCGTAGCCGCAGAGGATGACGTGATCATGCAGGCTTTCCAGCATGCGGTGGATGCGGAACTCCTGCAGTCTGCGGAAATAACCGGCGTCCTTCAGGCCAAGCACCCGCTGAATGGCCAGTTGAACAACGATCAGGCCACCGACCACGATCAGAACCGTCACCAGCCGTCCAGCTGGGGAGAGGGTTTCCACCTCCCCGTAGCCGATGGTGCTGATGGTGATCAGCACCATCCACAGACAGTCCCCCCAATCCCAGCCTTCCGTGAGGCGGTAACCGATCGCACCGATCAGGATCACGGCCGATAGGGCGCTGAAGGGACCGCGCCAGGGGGCTGCCAGCAGCTTGAGCTGGCGTCGGCTCGTCCGGCGTCGGGAGCCCTGGGACATCAGCAGCGGTCAGAACCCGAGGGCCTGCAGCACCTCGCCATCTTTCAGGGCGCTGAGATCAGCTTGGTGCCCCAGACAGCGAATCTCCGGACGGTTGGGAAGGTTTTCAGGTTGTGCTCCCAGCGCCACCAGCGGCACGCCGTTGTAGACCGCCAGCCGCTGGGTCACCGGACAGCTGCTGAGCACCACATCGGAGCTGGCGACAGCCGCTGCACGACGGTTCAGTGGCAGCTCAGGACTCAGCTGCAAGGTGCGCAGTCCCTTAAGGCGCTGCGCAATGGACTCAGGCAGTGATGTCCAGCGCTGTTCCGGCCAATCCCCTGTCGAGCCAGCAGGAGCGAGCAGCAGCATCGGGCCTTCGCCAGCGGGTTGCTCGGCGCGGGCGGCATCGAGATCCTTGCTGGAGAGGGCCAGGCTGAAGCGGTCCGCATCCAGGGTGCAGCCCAGTGGTTTCAAGAAGCTGGCCAGGCGCTGGGCACACCAGCCCTCGCCGGGGGAGATGATCTCGGTGCTGGAAAAGCCACTGCTGGCGATGCGCGTGGGGATGTGACTCATCGACAGCATCAGGTTCACCTGCTGTCCTTCAGCGAAGTTGAGGCAGACCTGAAAATCGGGCTCGCGCACGCAGCCCAGCAGGTTGGCCCAGTCCGCCAGGGTGGGTGATGCCTCGAAATCGAAGGGGAGGATCTTCTCCACCTGGGGAATCAAGTCCCAGGCCCCGCGACAGGTTGGGGCGCAGGCCACCTGCAGGGTGGCTCCCACCTGTTCGCAAAGGCTGACCAGAGCAGGCAGTCGATCGAGTTGCAGCGCCAGCGGGCCAGGGCTGAGAGCAAGAACACGCATGGACTCGCCTAAGGGCGTGGTGCGAGCTGATTGTATGGAGGCCGTTTCGGCCTGCCTGCGGCAGGAGTCGCTTGTGCATCTGTTGATCGCCGCAGCGGGCAGTGGTCGCCGCATGGGCGCGGATCGCAACAAGCTTCTGTTGCCATTGGCCGGGAAGCCTGTGATCGCCTGGACGCTGAAGGCGGCGTTGGCTGCTGAACACATTCAATGGATCGGTGTGGTGGGTCAGGAGATCGATCGCGAACCGATCCTTGACCTCGTGCGAGATGCCAACAAGCCGGTGACATGGATCCAGGGCGGCAGCACGCGGCAGGAGTCGGTGTTGCGCGGACTGGCGGGCTTGCCGGAGGCTGCTGAGCAGGTGCTGATCCATGACGGCGCCCGTTGCCTGGCGGAACCGGCACTGTTCGATCGCTGCGCGATGGCCCTGGCATCGGGTCAGGCTCTGATCGCGGCAACCCCCGTCACCGACACGATCAAACGGGTGGATGCCGATGGCGTGATTACAGACACGCCGGACCGCTCGGAGCTCTGGGCGGCTCAGACCCCTCAGGGTTTCCAGGTGGACCAGTTGCGCCATGGCCATGCCGAGGCTGAGGCCAATGGGTGGACTGTCACCGATGACGCGTCGCTGTACGAACGCTTGGGCTGGCCAGTGCAGGTGCTGGATGCAGGACCGTCGAACATCAAAGTGACCACACCGTTTGACCTCAACGTCGCCGAAGCAGTGCTTGCCCTCAGGCAACAAGACTGAGGCTGCCGAGGTTGCCGTCGAGGCAGGCCAGCTGCCCCATCGGTAAGGCGGCATTGCCGCAGATGTGGCCAACCGGAAGGTTCTTCACCACGGGAATGTTCAGATCGGCGGTGCGCTCGTCGAGCACTGCCTCGAGAGTTGTGGTGAGCAGGTCATCCAGGTTGCGGTCGCATCCTTCGAATTGACCGAAGCCAATGCCGCCGAGCTGTTGAAGTGCACCGCACAATCTCCAGTGGGTCAGCATCCGGTCGATTCGATACGGCGCCTCGCCTACATCTTCAAGAATCAGGATGGCGCCCTGAAGCTCCGGCACGTGATCAGAACCGAGCAGGTGGCTGGCCACGGTGAGGTTGGCTGCGATCAAGGGACCTGTGGTCTGCCCTCCTCCCCGTGGTTCCCCCTTCAGCGCTGGAGGTGTCTCTCCGAACAGCAGCTGACGCAACCGTTCCTGGCTCCACGCCGGTTCCGCCCCGAGGGTGGTGAGGAGCGGGCCGTGAATGCCGCCAGCCAACCCTGCTTTCAACCTGGACCAGAGCAAAGAGGTGATATCAGAGAAGCCCAGTAGCCAGCCTGGTTTCCATCGAATGGACCGTTCCAGCAGCCGTGCCGATCCCCAGCCGCCCCGGGCACAGGCCAGCAGTGGCGCCTCATGGCATAAGTCGCTGAAGCGCTCTTGGTCGGTTCCAGCCAGGTGCCCCCAACGACGCGCGCTCACGTTCTGCTCCAAGGGGCACAGCCCCCAGCCCCTGAGCACCGCCAGACCCTCCTGCAGGCGTTGGTCGTCCTCCAGGGCCGAGCTCGGCGCCACCGTGGCGACGGTGTCTCCCGGGCGGAGAGGGATGGCTGTCTGCATCGCGCTCATCCGGATAGCCCGCGGCTCACGATCAGCCCCAGCAGCAGCAGGCTGCCCAGCTGGACCTGACGGCGGAAGTGCAGGCCAAAGCTGGCCATGGTGGCGTTCCTGTGATTCAAGGATTGGCAACTGATCTGCATCAGCAGGGAGGCGCCGAGCCAGAAGATCCAGAACAGTGGATGAACCCCTGCGCTGGCGGCGGCCACCCCAAGAGCGACGACCGTCAACACGTAACAGGCTCTGACGGTGACGACGGCTCGGTTCCCCAGGCTCAATGCACTGCTGTTGAGACCGATCAACGCATCATCACGGCGGTCGGCCATGGCATAAACCGTGTCGAAGCCAAAGGTCCACAGAAGCGTGGCCAGCCAACAACCGATCAGGGCCGGCTGCAGGGTCAGGCTCCGTTCAGCTGCAGCCCAGGGGATCAGCACGGCAAAGCCCCAGCAGAAGGCCAGCACCGCCTGGGGGTAGGCGAACCAGCGCTTGGCGGAGGGATAGAGCAGGATCGCTGGCAGGGCGCCGATGGAGAGCAGCAGGCACAGCTGCCGGCTGGCTTCATCAAGGCTGAGAACCACGGCAAGGCTGAGGGACAGCAGAACGATCAACAGCACGAGGGCTGATGTCGGCCGGATCGCACCCCTGGCCAGGGGACGCTGTTTGGTCCGTTCCACCCGGCCATCAAAACGGCGGTCCCAGAGATCGTTGGCGATGCAGCCGGCACCACTCACAGCCAGGCCACCAACCACGATCTGCAGAAGCAGATCCAGTCCCGGCGGTGCTGAGGGGGACAACCAAAGGCTCCAACCGGCGGGAATCAACAGGATCAGGCGACCGGTCGGCTTGGTCCAGCGCAGCAGTTCAAGCCAGGGGCCAAGGCGTTCACGAATGCTGTCCACGGAGCCCGAAGATTTGAAGAACCCTAGTCAGCGCCTGGCGAGAACGACCTTCGGTGGCAAAGTGGATCGACTCCTGGACAGGGCCGACGATGCTGGACGCTGTGTCTGAATCAAAGGCTCCGGCAGGGTCGCAACCGACGAGATCGTCGGCCCAGACCCGCCGGGTGGCCGCCATCGACATCGGCACCAACTCCACTCATCTGCTGGTGGCCTCCGTTGACACCACCCTGGGCACCTTCAGCATCGAACAGGCGGAGAAGTCGACCACACGACTCGGGGAGCGGGATCCGGATAGCGGCGAACTCACGCCGGCGGGTATGCAGCGCGGCTACGAAACGCTGCGACGTTTCCGGGACCTAGCGATCAGTCACGACGTTGAGCAGATCGTGACCGCAGCCACCAGCGCCGTGCGGGAGGCTCCCAATGGTCGGGAGTTTCTCCAGAGCATCCAGGACGGTCTCGGCATGGATGTGGACCTGGTCAGTGGCCCGGAGGAGGCCCGTCTGATTTATCTCGGGGTGCTGTCCGGTATGTCCTTCGGAGATCGCCCCCACCTGCTTCTGGACATCGGTGGCGGATCGACGGAACTGATCCTGGCCGATGGACGCGATGCCCGAGCCCTCACCAGCACCCGGGTGGGTGCGGTGCGGTTGCAACGGGATTTCGTCAAGGACGATCCAATCCCCCCCCAGCGTCGTTCGTTCCTGCAGGCCTTCATCCAGGGCTCCCTGGAGCCGGCCGTCGACAAGGTGCACCGGCGGATCAAACCCGGGGAAATTCCTGTTCTGGTGGCCACAAGCGGCACGGCCATGGCCATTGGGGCACTGGCGGCTAGTGAGGACGATCGCCCTCCGTTGAAACTGCACGGCTATCGGGTGTCGCGGCAGCGGCTTGATCGGGTGGTCGAGAAGCTGGTGACGATGACTCCGGAGCAGCGACGGGATCTATCGCCGATCAATGACCGAAGGGCCGAAATCATCGTGCCCGGGGCCCTGATTCTGCAGACCACCATGCAGATGCTCGGCGTGGATGAACTCGTTCTCAGTGAACGGGCGCTGCGGGAGGGACTGATCGTTGATTGGATGCTGCGCCATGGCCTGCTTGAGGACCGCTTCAGTTTTCAGAGCAGCATTCGGCAGCGCACGGTGATTCATCAGGTGCAGCGCTTTGCCGTGAACCAGCGGCGAGCCGAACGGGTGGCCACCCATGCCCTGAGTTTGTATGACGCCACGGAGGGCCTGATGCACCAGGACGATGGCCAGGGACGTGAGTTGCTCTGGGCTGCCGCGATGCTTCATGCCTGCGGACAGCACATCAACCTCAGTGCGTATCACAAGCACTCCTGGTACTTGATCCGTCATGGCGAGCTTCTTGGCTATTCCGAGGCGGAGCATCTGATGGTGGCGGCGATTGCCCGCTATCACCGCCGCAGTCTTCCCAAGAAACGGCATGAGTCCTGGCAGGCGCTGGTGACGCGTGACAACCGTCGTCGCGTCAGCGAAATGGCTCTGCTGTTGCGTTTGGCCGCAGCCCTTGACCGTCGACCAGAGCCTGTGGTGGCGTCGTTGCGGGTGAACACCACACCGGATGTGCTCGATCTGGTGCTTGTGCCGGAGCGACTCAACCAGAACCTGAGCCTGGAGCAGTGG
The DNA here is from genome assembly GCF_000195975.1 of Parasynechococcus marenigrum WH 8102. GTDB lineage: Bacteria > Cyanobacteriota > Cyanobacteriia > PCC-6307 > Cyanobiaceae > Parasynechococcus > Parasynechococcus marisnigri. The sequence goes on along the minus strand of NC_005070.1, from coordinate 1,762,032 downwards.
AGTCTGGAGAGCTGCGCGGAAGTGGTTCGTGAGGCTTCCGGAGTGAAACTTCGGGTCAGCGTTCAGGGTTGAGCGAGTACCAGCGCAGGTCGTTGATGCTGCCGAGGGTGATCGGTTCGTCTCCAGCTCGACGCAGCGTCACCAGATCCGGACGACCGGGATAGATCTCAACGCCTTCGGAGTTCTCCACTGTTCTGGATGTCTCCAGCATCCCCTCGAATTCAACAGATCCATCGCGCCGCAGGGCGATCCAACACGGTTCTGTGCAGTCAAGGGTGATCGAAGCGGTGGTTGATCCAGCTGGAACAATCCGGATGTCCTCTTGAGACAAGTCAGCCGTGGATTGCACCACCGGTTCCTGTATGGCCTTGATGCTGGCTGATTGGCCGATGGCAGGACTGATGGTTTCAGGCAGCAGACGACGAGCCCAGCTACCCAAGCCGATCATTGCCGTTAGCGACAACAGGACGGAGATCCATCGTGTTGCAGAGGATTGTTCACGGGTTGATTGTTGTGATGGCGTCGTTTTGTTGTTTGTCGCTGGACTTGGGACAGGACCCAGTTGCGCCACCAGATCATCGGCATCAAGTCCCAAGTGACTGGCGAGCCGTCGCACCATCGCCTTAACGAACACAGGTTCTGGCAAATGCTGGAGATCCCCCTGCTCCAGTGCCTCCAGTTGTTCACAACCCATGTTTAATCGCTGGGCCAGCTCATCACGGCTCATCGAACGGGACTCACGACCCTCACGGATCGAAGCGCCAACAGCCCTGATCCCGGACGGCTGGGTGGAGCCTGCGTTGTTTTGGCTTCCGCTCATCCGGAAGACTTGCGTCAGAACACTCGGAAGGTAGGTCGATAAAGACGAGTTGACAGATTGTCGTCACGCAGAAGGCGTAACAACTCCAAGGCAAACATGGGCGATACTGGATTCGAACCAGTGACCCCTTCCGTGTGAAGGAAGTGCGCTACCACTGTGCTAATCGCCCGCACAACCCAATTTTAAACCACCACCCTCAGTGTCTTTGTCGGAACAGGTGGTCGTGATCTGGTGAATACAAACGGGACCGTTGCTGACCTCCGTTGAGTGCCGGACTGATGATGTATAGGGTTGTGCGGATCAGTTGGCGCTCCTTGCTGGCAGCGGCCATCTGCGCCAAAGGGACCACGGACATCCATTCATCGGGCCAGCTCACCCGGTAGGCAATGGCCACCGGGGTGTCGTCGGGGTAGTGCCGTTGAAGGGTGGCCTGCACGTCGTCGATATGACGGGCACTGAGATAGAGGCAAAGGCTGGCGCCGAGCCCTGCGAGCCGATCGAGCTCTTCTGACGGCGGAACCCCCGTGCGGCCCCCGGCGCGACCAAGAACAATCGTCTGAACCACTCCTGGAATGGTGAGTTCGCTGGAGAGTCCGGCCGCGGCCGCTTGATAGGCACTTACTCCGGGGACCACCTCCACCGGAATGTCGGCGTCATTCAGAGCACAGATCTGTTCGTTGATCGCGCTGTAGAAGGCAGTGTCACCGTCGTGCAGACGCACGACCTTTGCCCCCTGTCGTTGTCGATCGATCAGCAGGGGGATCACCTCTTCCAGCGTCAGTGTGCTGGTGCGGATCCTTTCGCAATGATCAGGAGCAAGCGCTGTGATCTGGGGGCAAACCAGGGAATCAGTCCAGATCAGAACATCAGCCTGACGAATGCGCTCAGCGGCACGAAGGGTCAGGAGATCTGCAGCCCCTGGACCTCCCCCAACAAAACAAACAGGGTGAGTCAGCGGTTGGTTGACACTGGAAGCTGTTGTTGTCGCCGCTTCAACCACCACAGTCCCAATCCACCCAGAACCATCAGCATGGCACTCATCAACTGGGCGATGCGAACACCACCCTCACAGGCGGGTGGCAGCGCTCCCACGCAGAGAGGATCGATGCGGAGTCCCTCGATCCAGATGCGCCCCAGGCTGTAACCGATCAGGTACACACAACTGAGAGTTCCTGCTGGAAAGTTCTGACGCTCTCGGCTTCCCCAGCGGAAGAGGACGAGCAGCAGCACGAACAGCAGCAGATTCCAGATCGACTCATACAGGAAAGTTGGGTGGAAAAACTCGGCGTCGGCGTAGATCACGGGCCGATTGGCGTAGGGGATGAACAACTTCCAGGCAAGGTCCGTTGGAACACCGAAGGCTTCGGAGTTGAAGAAGTTCCCCCATCGACCGATGGCCTGCCCTAGCGCTACAGAGGGGGCCAGCACGTCAAGAACATCCAGAAAGGGCTGACTACGCCAGCGACAGAACAGGATCAGCGTGAGAGTTCCGGCGATCAGTGCCCCGTGGATGGCGATCCCTCCCTCCCAGATCGCCAAAGCCTTGATCGGTTGGTTGGCGTAGTTATGCCACTCGAAAGCGACGTAATACAGCCTTGCTCCGATCACAGAGAACAACACCAGCAGTGGGAGAAGATCACTGATCAACCCGTTCTCAAGCTTGCGGGACTGCGCCAGGCGACTGGAAAGATTCAATCCGATCAGCACGGCCATGGCGATCAGAAGTCCGTACCAGCGAAGGGTGAGCGGCCCGAACTGAAACAGAACGGGCCCTGGTGATGTGAACATCTGGATCAGAAGTTGCCCTCAGCAGCCTGAACCTTTTCGATCTGTCTTTTCTTCAGCACCAGCATGATCTGGGCCAAGGCAACAGCTGCGAAGAAAGCGAGCAGGCCGTAGATCCGAACGGGGTTCTGCAGAACGATCTCGGCATCAACCTGGCCGAAGCCACCCACATTGGGGTCGTTGGTTAGTGCAGCGCCGGCTTCAACGTTGTCGCCAACATTGACAAGCAGCTGAGGACCAACGGGGATGGTTTCCGTCACAGCCGCGCCATCGGCGGTGTTGATGGTGAGGATGCTGGAGCCATTGTCTCCGTCCTCAATGGCAGCAACAGAGCCTGAGGCAGGGGCTGTGTAAACAGCGTTGTTGCTCTTCTCACCGGTGGGGTACACCTGGCCGCGGCCACGGTTGCCGCCCACATGGAGCTGGTATTTGCCGAAGTGGATGTTGCTGTCGGTCGCGGGGTCGGGGGACAGCAGCGGGAAGACCACTTCCTGGTGCTGATCGCCGGGGATCGGGCCCACTAGCAGAATGTTGGGTTGGTCGTCGCTGTACTGCGAGAAATAGACCCCTTCGGTCTCCTCTTTCATCTCCTCGGTCCAGCGATCCTGAGGCGCAAGGGTGAAGCCATCGGGCAGCATCACCACCGCACCGACCTGAAGGCCCACGTCGCTGCCATCGGCACCGATCTCCAGCAGACCCTCCTCGTAGGGGATCTTGACGCTGGCGGTGAACACCGTGTCGGGGAGCACTGACTGGGGAACTTCGGCCTGAGTCAGCTTCTTGGCCAGGTGGCAGTTGGCACAGACGATCTTGCCGGTGGCTTCCCGGGGGCTGTCGTAATTCTGTTGAGCCCAGAAGGGGTAGGCCCAGCTGGCGGCGGGGGCGATCAGCAGGCTCAGGCCGAGCACCAGGGATCCGATCAGAAGGGAAAGGTGGCGACGCATGGAAACGGTGAGGGAAGAAGGGAACGCGAAGGAGAAGGGATCAGGCCCACCAGGGCTTATCGCCCGTGCGGAAATCGGTTTCAGTCCACTGGCTCACAAAGACGTTGTCGTTCTCGACGCTCACGTTGGCCAGAGCAAGGGAGAGAGGTGCGGGGCCGCGCACCACCTTGCCGGTGGCGTCGTACTGACTGCCGTGGCAAGGGCACATGAACTTGTTGGCGCCGCTGTTCCAGGGCACCACGCAGCCCAGGTGGGTGCAGATGGCGTTAATGCCGTAACTACCGATGGCATCGGGCCCTTCCACAATCAGGTAGGTGGGGTCACCCTTGAGGCCCTGGACCAAACTGCGATCACCCTCAGGGTGAGAGGACAGCCAGCCGGTGGCTGTGATGGCATTGCCAAGTTCATCCTTCGCAGTGGTGCCACCGCCAGCTCCAGCGGCGCGGGGCGGAATGAAGTAATTGACGACGGGGTAGAGAGCACCCAGGGCAACTCCGGTGACGGAACCGAAGGTCAGCAGATTCATGAACTGCCGACGACCCATTCCGGGCACATCGCTCGAGGAAAGTTGGGTCATGACGGACGGTCATCCAGCACGGAATAGCCATCATTATGGACGCTTAAGTTCTTGTCACGCTTTGCAACGACTGGCCTTTTCACCTTCTTCGCATCGCCATAACTGTGCTTGATCTCTCCACTGAAACGCCCTCGGATCCCCTCGGAGTTGAGGAGTTGATTGGCTGTCTACGCCAGCGCTGGCGGGCGACTTACGACCTTCAACTGGTGGCTCGACGGCAGCGTTTGTACCTGCAGGTGATGTGGGCTTATTTGGAGCAACAGTCCTTTCCCATGGACGAAGTCACCTATCGAGAGCACCTGGCGGAAGTGCTGGATGTTGTGAATCGTCTTGGTTTGGCGGCTGAGGTGCGCCAATGGATCACCACCACCCGGGATAAACCACGTCTCGGCAAGGCCCTGAGCCTTCAGTTGCGAGCTGAAGGACCTGCGGCGGAGAACCTGCTCAGGGAGTTTCTGGTCTGAGGCTCTCGGTGAATGCCACCAGCCCCACGCCGATCAGGAACAAGGCTGTGATGGCGCCCGCCAACAACAGCATCGTGATTGGGTCGGTTGAGGGGGTCAGCACGGCCCCAGCGAGGGCTGAGCCCAGCACCACCCAACGCCAGGCCCCCAGCATCGTGCGCCAGCGCACCAGCCCCAACACGCCCAGCAACAGCTGCAGCACCGGCAACTGAAAGGCCAGGCCTGTGGCCAGCATCAGCAACAGAACGAAATCCAGATAACGCTCGATCGACCAGAGCGGCTCGACCACATCGGCGCCGTAGCTCACCAGAAAGCGCAGGGCTGCAGGGACCAGGGCCCACCCGGCAAAAGCAATCCCCGCCAGAAACAACACTGCAGATCCGGCAACCGCGGGTGCGATAAGCCGACGTTCCCGAATCGTTAGTCCAGGGAGCACAAAGGCCAGCAGCTGAAACAGCACGTAGGGAAGGGCAAGCGTGAGGCCGGCGTAGCCGGCTACCTTCAGCGACACGAACAGGAATTCACCGGGGGCCAACTGCAGGAAGTGAATTCCCTGGGCCGGAACCTCCAGCAGTCGCACCAACGGCTTCACCGCCAACAGGCAGACCAGGGCTGAAACGACCACCGCCAGCAGGCTGCGCAGCACGCGCTGGCGCAGTTCCTCAAGGTGATCCACCAGAGGCATCTCCACCTCGTTGGGCAATGCGCTCGGGTCGGTGCCACCGCTGATGCGGATCGGTGGCGGGGGCTTGAGAACTGGACCGTCGGAGCTGTCGGGCACGGAGGGGATGGCTGATCTGGCCGACGCGTCAGCCCTTTCTAATGGCCAGGCTAGAAGCCTCGAGGCTGCTGAGTCGGGTCTCGGCCCGGAGTGGGTCACCCCAGCGCACCTCCCCGCCGCTGTGGCGAACGGTGCCTGGGCCGGCACCGGCGATCCGCTGCAGATGATCCGTCGGCACCATCACAATGGCAACCCGCACGTTGCCTCGGGCACGGCTGAAATATGACGCCAGGTCGCAGGCCAGCTGCAGATCATCGTCATCGGCCAGACCTGCCGAGCTTTTCAGCACCACATGGCTGCCGGGACATTCCTGGGCGTGAAACCAGAGGTCACCGCTGCGGGCCTGGCGCAGGCTGATCCAGTCGTTCTGGCGATGGTTGCGGCCCACCTGCAGCAAGAGGCCACTGGGGCTGGTGAGTTCCAGGGGTTGGGGTGTGCCCTGTTGCTGGCGCTGCTTCCGCTCCTGGCGTCCCACCGGATTGAGCAGCTCGTCCAGTTCCCGCCGTAGATCGCTGAGGGCTTCCAGGCGTGCCGCCATGGGTTGCCAGGCCGCAGCCTGGAGATCATCGATGAAGGCCTCGCTGCCGTTGATCAGCTGCAGCCGACTGTCGTGGTGAAGGATGCGCTCCTCCAGAACGGTGCTGGATCGCCGCAGCTTGCGGGCCCGTCGGTAGAGCTTCTGGGCCAGATCCACTTCGTCGCGATTCGGCGCGGGCAGGCAAAGCAAGGCATCAGCCTGCTGCTGCAGATCTGTGCTGTCGGCGCAGGCGGCCAGTCGCCTGCGCTGATCCTCCAGAGCCAGGTCTTCCTTGGATCGCCAGCGGCTCAGACGCTGACGTAGCTCGTCGCAGGCCCGCTGCAGATCGCGCTGGTCAATCCGGGCTCGATACCAGTGACCCAGGGCGAGGGCCAGGTTCCCTTCGTTGCCTTCAGCGTCGCCGGATTGATCGGGATGGCTTGACCAGACCCGATACCCCTCCTCATCGAGAAAAAGTCTGAATTGCTCCGTCTCGAGACAGGCCAGCCAGGCCTGCCAATGGCGATGCAGCTCACACCATGCGGATTGTTCAAGCTGCTCCACTGAGGTGGCCAGCCGCTCACCGGCCAGTTGCCTGGCCAGGGGAGGACTGATGCCTTGGTAGGCCTGCGGCAGGGCTTTGCGTAAGGGCAGTGGCAGGAGGCGGAGACGCTCGCGCCAGCGCTCAAAGCCTTCCGTGGAACTGGGGGCCTGTCCCTGCAGGGGTGGCGGGGGGAGGTAGGCATCACCGGTTCCGATGGGACGAACCCGGGACTGGTGGTCGCGCACCTGACGGCCCAGGGCAACCACCTGTCGTTGCTCGCCCAGCAGCAGCAGGTTGCTGTGGCGGCCCATCAGTTCCAGCACCAGCACGCGCTGAACGGCATCGCCGGGCCTTGGTGCCATCCGGAACTCCACCACCCGCTCAAACCCCGTTTGAACCAGCTCGATCAGCGCCATCTGGCGGAGGCTGTGCTGGATCTGCTGTGAAAGGGTGCTGCCGGCACCCTGCCGCGGAGCCGGTGGGATCTGCACCAATCGCGGAGCATCCGCTTGCCAGCTCAGCTCCAACCAGAGCATGCCCTGCAGGCTGCGGAACCCGAGTTGCAGGGTGGCTGGATCCGGTTGTTGAGCCTTCTCGAACCGGCTGGGCAGCAGCTTGGGACGAAGGTCACTCAGCACCGCCCGCAGGGTGGTGAGGTCCATCAACTGAAGCCGTGCCGTGCTGCTCACCCGTCGTTCAGGGGGCTTCCTACTCTGCTGGGCCACGACGATGCAGTGATGTCAGACGGCATGGGCACCCTCACGGTGATCACCGGGCCGAGCGGCGTCGGGAAGGGAACGTTGGTCCAACGCCTTCTGGCGCGGAACCCCAGCATCTGGGTGTCCGTGTCGGCCACCACCCGTGCGCCTCGGGAGGGAGAGCGTGAGGGGGAGAGTTACTTCTTCCACAGCCGGGAGCGATTCGATGCCCTTGTTCAAGAGGGTGGATTGCTGGAGTGGGCTGAATTTGCCGGAAACTGCTACGGAACTCCCCGGGCCCCTGTGGAGCAGCAGTTGCAGGCCGGGCGGCCGGTGCTGCTGGAGATCGAACTGGAGGGAGCAAGACAGGTGCGTCGCAGCTTCTCCAAGGCCCGGCAGATCTTTCTGGCACCCCCCAGCTTTGAGGAACTCGAGCGTCGCATCCGTGGCCGTGGCACCGATTCAGAGGACGCGATCCAGCAGCGATTGCTGCGGGCTCGCGAGGAGTTAAGCGCCCAGGGTGAGTTCGATGCTGTGGTGGTCAACGACGATCTTGATCAGGCTTTGCTGAAGCTGGAAGGATTGATGGGACTGGGTTGATGGCATAAAAAAAGAGGGGATAAATCCCCCTCTTTTTTTGATATTGGAGAAGGCCCCAATCACATGGGGTGGAACAGCAGGTCGGGGAAGAAACGGTTCCACTCGATCAGGATCCCGGCGGTCAGGGTGAACCAGATGGCGGCAACCACTGGAGCGGTGGTGAGGAATTTCTGCATGGGTCGTTAATGGATGGAATGTTGTGGAGATCAGCGAGGGGAGACGGTCACTTTGTTGTCGTCCTCCAGCAGCTTTCCGCTGGTGAACTCACCGAAGGCAGCTAGGGGCCAGGTCGCTGCAGCAAGGAGGCTCTTGAAAGCAATGCCAAGGTCGATCTGAATTTCATTCATCGCGGCGTTCTTGCCCCGGGTTGCCTTCAGGTACTCGCGGCCGGCCCAGCCGATGCAACCGGCCACGTAGAGGAACATGATTCCGGGGTAAACGAAATCACCGGCGTGGCTCCAGCGGCCATCGACGATCAGGTGGGGCAGGCCGTCATCGCCGCAGGAGGCCTGGCTGTACATCTCGAAACGAGCCTTGGCCTGGGGCGTTGTGGCGGCAGCGGCGCGCTGCTGGAAGCGGGCGCTTTCGGAGCAGGGGGTCAGGCCGGCCACATCAGCCTTGGCGACGGGAGCGAAGCCGAACACCAGGAGGGCCGAGAGCAGGGCGGCGAAGAGACGACGCATCAGAACGATTCCAGTTTGTAAGCTGCCTGTTGAAGGGCAGGATGTCACTTGCGGACAGTAGGGGAGGGCCCCCACCCCGATGACATCAGTCCTAGCCCTCGAAACAAGTTGTGACGAGTCGGCAGCGGCCTTGGTCTGGCGAGATGCCGATGGAAGATTCGAGGTTTCCTCGGCACGCATTGCCTCTCAGGTTGAAGAGCACGCCCGCTGGGGTGGTGTTGTGCCGGAGATCGCGTCGCGTCGTCACGTGGAAGCATTGCCGGGGTTGATCCAGCAGGTGCTGGACGAGTCGGATTCCACCCTCGCCGAGGTGGATGCGATTGCCGCCACGGTGACGCCAGGGTTGGCTGGCGCACTGATGGTGGCCTCTGTGACCGGACGCACACTGTCAGCGCTGCGTGATCGCCCCTTCCTGGCGGTGCACCATCTCGAAGGACATCTGGCATCGGTGCACCTGGCGGAGCATCGCCCCCAACTGCCCTACTTGGTGCTGCTGGTGAGCGGTGGGCACACCGAACTGATCCGCGTCGAAGCGGATGGGGCGATGGAGCGGCTTGGCCGCAGCCACGACGATGCTGCGGGGGAGGCCTTCGACAAAGTGGCCCGCTTGCTTGGCCTTGGCTACCCGGGTGGACCGGCCATTCAGGCCGCGGCGGAGGGGGGTGATGGCCGTCGGTTCAAGTTGCCAAAGGGCCGTATCTCCCTGCCAGAGGGAGGTTTCCATCCCTATGACTTCTCGTTCAGCGGGCTGAAAACGGCCATGCTGCGCACCGTGGAGGCTCAGTCAGGTCCGCTGCCGACGGCTGATCTGGCGGCCAGTTTTGAGCAGGTGGTGGTGGACGTTCTGGTGGAGCGCAGTTTGCGCTGTGCCATGGACCATGGCCTTGAAGAGCTGGTGATGGTGGGTGGTGTGGCGGCCAATCGCCGGTTGCGACAAACCCTGGAACAGCGCTCCAACGCCGTGGGGGTGCGGGTCTCGGTGGCACCGCTGGCGTATTGCACCGATAACGCCGCCATGATCGGTGCCGCTGCCCTGTTGCGCTGGGACGCTGGCGCCCGGGGCTGTTCCTTGAGGACTGGGGTGTCAGCGCGCTGGCCTCTCGCGCAGGTCGACCAGCTTTACACCGAGCAGCCAGCCTTTTGAAAACACTCGTAGGGTGTTGGCGCAAGGCACTGAGAGCATGGCTGAGCAACTCGAAAAGACCGGTGGCGTCGCTGAGCCCGTCGGGTCAGATGAATTGAATGCCTGGAAGCGCGGGTTCACGCCTCAGGCTGAAATCTGGAACGGACGACTGGCCATGATCGGTTTGTCGGCTGGTTTGGCGGTTGTGCTGCTCGTTCGGGTGTTTGCCGGGAACTGATCAACTCCTTCCCCGCAGGGCCTGGGCCAGCTCATTGGGTTTGAGACTGACGGCAACCGCTTTGTCGGGCTCCACACGGCCAGCTTCGATGAGGGCCTGCAGGGATTGATTGGTGGTCACCATGCCATCGAAACTGCTGCGCTCCATGATTTCTTCCACCTCATCCAGGGCACCGCGTTGGATGTAGTCCTTGCAGGCGTCCGTGTTGACGAGGATGTCGTGGAAGGCGGCCCGTTTCCCGTCGGTGGTGCGGATCAGTCCCTGGGCGATCACCCCCAGGAGTGATTCCGACATAGAACGCCGCACACTGTCCTGCTCTTCGGGTGGAAACATCCCAAGAACCCGCTCAACGGTTTTCACCGCTGAATTGGTGTGAAGGGTGCCGAAAACAAGGTGACCCGTCTGGGCGGCTTCCAGGGCGGTGGAGAGGGTTTCCTGGTCGCGGATCTCCCCGACGAGGATCACATCAGGGTCTTCCCTCAGGGCGGCACGCAGAGCGTTGTGGAACTTGAGGGTGTGCATCCCCACCTCCCGGTGCCGGATCAGGGATCGTTTGCTTTAATGCACGAATTCCACAGGGTCCTCAATCGTGAGGATGTGGCGGGTTTCATTGCGATTGATCCAGTCGATCATCGCGGCGAGGGTGGTGCTTTTGCCGGAACCGGTGGGGCCTGTCACCAGGATCAGACCCTTGGGGCGACCGGCCAGTTCGGTCAGCACCTCAGGCAGCTTGAGCTGCTCCATCGTGAGGATGGTCTGCGGGATCAGGCGCAGCACCATCGCAGGGCCCCGCAGAGAGTCGAGCAGGTTGATTCGGATGCACACGAAGGGGAACGCATGGGAGCCGTCGAACTCCTTCTCGCGGAAGAAGGCATCGATCTGCTGAGGGGACAGGATCTCGTGCAGCCACCCCTGAAAGGTGGAGAGGTCGGTGGCGGGCCATTCGGTGCTCTGCATCTCCCCGCGGGCCCGGTACCGCGGCACTTCGCCGACGCCCAGATGAACGTCGGAGTGTCCCTCCTCGTGGGCGATTTTGACGATGGCCTCCAGGTTGGGAGCGCCATGGGATGTGGACGTTGGCGATCCAGCGGGCGCTGGTGCAGCGACGGGCGCGGGAGCTGCCGGAGGTGCGGCGGGCGTTGGCGATGTCGTCCTCGGCCGCGGCGGGAAGCTGGGGGGGAAGACCGGCTGGGCCACAGTGCGTCAGGAGGGCTGCTTTCAGGATCGTCCCGATGGCTCCGCTGGCAAGTCCTTCTTGAATTTGAGCCGTAAGATCCGGGCACTGCCTCAATGGTGATGACGGATCAGCCCCGGGTCACGATCGTCCTGGGCACCCGACCGGAGGCCATCAAGCTTGCCCCGGTGATCCGGGTTTTCCAGAACGCCTCAGCTGTGCGCACCCGGGTGGTGCTGACCGGTCAGCACAGAGAAATGGTGTCCCAGGTGATGGACCTGTTCCAGCTCACGGCGGACAGGGATCTCAACCTGATGGCCCCGCGCCAGACCCTGACCCACGTCACCTGTGCAGCCCTGGAGGGTCTGCGCGAGGATTTTCAGGCCTACCCACCCCAGCTGGTGCTGGTGCAAGGCGACACCACCACAGCCTTTGCGGCTGGCCTTGCGGCGTTCTACGAGCAGATCCCCGTGGGCCATGTCGAAGCCGGCCTGCGCACGGACAACCTGCTCGATCCTTTTCCGGAAGAAGCCAATCGACGACTTCTTTCACAGATCGCGACCCTGCACTTCGCACCGACCCAGAAGGCGGAGGCCAACCTCAGGGCTTCAGGGGTCGTGGGTGAGGTGAGCGTCACCGGCAACACCGTGATTGATGCCTTGCTTTTGATGGCGGAAACGGCACCGCAGATCAGCTTCGATGGTCTCGACTGGGACAACCAGCGAGTGATTCTTGCCACGGTTCACCGTCGTGAGAACTGGGGGGAGCGGCTGAAGGACATCGCCTCAGGGATGCTTCAGGTGTTGGATCGACATCACGATGCGGCGCTGCTGCTGCCCCTTCACCGCAATCCCACCGTGCGCGAACCGCTGCAGGCCCTGCTGGGGAACCACCCACGGGTTGTGCTGACTGAGCCGCTCGATTACGACCGTTTGGTGGCGGCCATGAGGGGCTGCACGTTGCTGTTGACCGACTCCGGCGGCTTGCAGGAGGAAGCACCGGCTCTAGGGAAGCCTGTGCTGGTGCTTCGCCGTACCACCGAACGGCCTGAAGCCGTGGACGCAGGTACAGCGCAACTCGTTGGCACCGAGCCAGCGGTCATTCTGGAGGAGGCTTCGCGGTTGCTCAGCGATGTTGCGGCCTACGAGGCGATGTCCAGGGCCGTTAACCCCTTTGGTGATGGCAAGGCCAGTGAGCGCATCCTTGAGCTCAGCCGGGCCCATCTGGGGGTCTGACGCCAGCATCAGTGCCGACGGATGCTTCCGCTGGTGGCTGACGCGACGTTGGCGGCATGGCGGCAGGGTTCTGATCTTTCTGGGATTGAATCCTTCTCGGGCTGATGCCGAGCGGGACGATCCCACCTTGCGCCGTCTGATCGGCTTCGCAGGGGACTGGGGCTACGACGCTCTGGTGGTGGTCAATCTGTTTGCCCGCATCTCTGCATCGCCCTCTGTGCTGAGGCGGTGCTGCGATCCCATCGGGCTGGATGCCGACGCGGCGTTGTTGCGGTGGTGCCAGTTGTGGGCGCACCAGGAGGCATGGGCGCTCTGGTGTGGCTGGGGGAACGGCGGTGGCCGGTTTGACCGTGCGCAACAGGTGATGGATCTGTTGAAGCCTGTTGTGCAGCAACGGGCTGAGCGGTTTCCGCTCGCGCCAGGGACACAGGCCATCGGGCTCACCCGCTCCGGCCAGCCGCGCCATCCTCTTTACGCACCTCGGGGATGTCTCTTAAAACCATTCCGATGGGCAAGCACTGATGCCATCGGGCATCCTGAGGAGACTCCATCGGTTTCCGTTCAGCACTGATGTCCCGAACACCACGACGTTATGCCGTGCATCTCCATCTGGTGGGAGGTCAGACCGAGCGGGTGTTCTTCCCCAAGCTCGAACTGTTTCAGGAGTGGTACCAGGGGGTGGTGAACGCCGAAGGGCAGGGGGGCTTCGTCAATGTGCCCATCAGTGATCTTGAGGGCGAATACCTGGTGGTACGGCCGGAAGCGGTGATCGGCGTACGTGTGGAACCTCAGTTCTCATCCGTCGATGACGCCTGAGCGGCTGGGTCTCCTCTGGGGCGTCACGGTGTTTGCCGGGGCCAGTGCACGGTTGCTGGCGGCGGTCTCAGGACTGCCGGGGGTTGTGTTGCTGCTGCTCTCCGGGCTGTTGATCGGTCGGTCCGGCCTCGGCCTGGTGGAGCCATTGGATCTGGGCCCGGGGCTTGGCACGGTGGTCGGCCTTCTGGTGAGCCTGGTTCTGTTTGATGGCGGCCTCAACCTGCGACTGCCGGGGGACACGATCCGGGCGACCGTGAAGCGGATCGCTGTGCTGCGGTTGCTGATCTCCCTCGGTGCAGGGCTGCTGGCGGCCCACTGGCTTGCCGGTCTGAGCTGGTCTGTTGCTGCGGTGTTCAGCGCCATCGTTCTCGCCACCGGCCCCACGGTGGTGACGCCCCTGGTGCGTCAGATCCGACTGGCTGCTCCTTTGGGGGATGTGCTGGAGGCGGAGGGACTGGTGCTCGAGCCGATCGGTGCAGTGCTGGCGCTGCTGCTACTGGAGTTGGTCCTTGGCAACCTGCACGGCTGGCGCGAACTGGTGCTGGGTCTGCTGGAACGCCTCGGTGGGGGGGTCCTGATCGGCGCGAGTGTCGGGTGGTTGCTGTCGGAACTGCTGCAGCGGCTGAAGCCCGATCAGTCCTCCGGCCTGCCACTACAGCTCACGCTGGGAATGTTGTTTCTGATGTACGGCCTCAGCGAGTGGCTGTTGCCGGAATCGGCTCTGCCGGCGTCTGTGGCGGCGGGGATCGTGGTTGGACGTCGCCAGACGGTGCACACGGCTGATCTGGATGGTCTGATTCAGGAGTTGGCGCAACTGGCGATCACGATGCTGTTCCCGCTGCTTGCCGCTGACGTGTCCTGGGCGGAACTCAGCCCATTGGGTTGGGGTGGAATCAGCTGCGTTCTCGTGCTGATGCTTGTGGTCCGCCCCATTGCGGTGGGTGTGGCGACGGTGGGACTACCGCTCAATCTCCCCCAGAAGCTTTTACTCGGCTGGCTGGCACCACGGGGGATCGTCACTGCGTCGGTGGCGTCCTTGTTTGCCATCAGGCTGGAGCAGGCCGGAATCCTCGGTGCTGGCCGCCTGCAGGGCCTGGTCTTCCTGACCATCCTGATGACCGTTGGCCTCCAGGGCCTCACGGCTCAACCGCTGGCCCGCGCCCTGGGACTGATCGAAGCCTCCGGTGACGAGACGACGACGTCAGGCGAGGCAACGCTGCAACCTGGGGAGGTCCTCCCCGATCCGGGCCAATAGACACCAGGTGGTGATCAGATCAGGACCCTGCAGCCGTCCGAGCAGTGCTGCGCGAAGAGATTTCATCACCACGCCCTTCTTGACGCCGGCCCCCTTGGCGGCATCCGCCAGAAGCTGTTTGGCGCGATCGGTGTCCTTGCCATCCCAGGGCTCGGCCTCGAGGATCTGCAGCAGTTGAGCTACAGCGGTCCGAGCTCCGTCAGCTTCCAGCTGGCGCACACCATCGTCTTCAAGATCAGGACATTTAAAAAATGGCGTCGCCTGCTCCACGCCTTCCTTGAGCAGGGTCAGGGATGGTCCTAGCAACTCGCAAAGCTCCAGCCCCCAGCTGCTGTCGTCCGGTAGCGTCCAACCTTGCTCGGCCCAGAGCGGACGAAGGTCATCCAGGAGCTGCTGCGCTGGCAGGGCGTGCAGCACCTGCCCGTTGAGCCAGTTGAGTTTGTCCCAATCAAAGCGAGCGCCGGCCTTGTTCACCCGATCGAAGCTGAACACCGCTGCCGCTTCAGGCAGGGTGAAGCGCTCCTCCATCCCTTCGGGCACCGACCAGCCCAGCAGGGTCATGTAGTTAGCGATTGCTTCTGCGGTGTACCCCATCGTGCGGAAGTCATTGATTGAGGTCACACCATCCCGTTTAGAGAGCTTGCGGCCTTCGGCATTCAGGATCAGGGGGGCATGGGCGAAGGTCGGTGCCGGCAGGTCGAGGGCCTCGTAGAGCAGCAGTTGCTTGGCGGTGTTGGCGATGTGGTCTTCGCCGCGGATCACGTGGCTGATGGCCATGGCGGCGTCATCCACCACCACCACGAGGTTGTAGAGGGGATCTCCGATCTGATCGGCGGGAGCCCTGCGGGCCACGACCATGTCACCGCCGAGGTCTGCACCACGCCAGGACATGGCGCCACGCACCATGTCGTTCCAGCGGATCTCAGCGTTGTCATCGATCCGGAAACGGATCACGGCTTCCCGTCCTTCCGACTGGAAGGCCGCTTCCTGTTCTGGGGTGAGATTGCGGTGACGGTTGTCGTAACGCGGCGCCTGGTTGCTGGCCTTTTGGGCCTCGCGCATGGCGTCCAGTTCAGCCTCGTTGGCATAGCAGCGGTAGGCCAGACCCTTCTGCAAGAGCGTTTCGATCGCGGCCCGGTGCTGCTGCACCTGTTCGCTCTGGATCAACGGCTCTTCATCCCAGTCGATCCCAAGCCAGCGCAAACCCTCCAGAATGTTTTGGGTGTATTCAGGCTTGGATCGTTCTTTATCGGTGTCTTCGATTCTCAGCAGGAACGACCCCTGCTGGCGCCGTGCATACAACCAATTGAAGACGGCTGTCCGCGCAGTACCGATGTGAAGCGTGCCCGTGGGGCTGGGAGCCAGACGAACGCGCACCATTGCGGTTTCGGGTGGTGAGAACGGGACCGACGGGATTCGAACCCGCAACTTCCGCCGTGACAGGGCGGTGCTCTAACCGGTTGAACTACGGTCCCAGACCTGACTCAGACACAAAGGACTCGCCTTGTGGAATCTGATCCGTGTCGCCTGCGCGACCAAATTAGTATTGACCCTCGCCCTGCCCTCCGTCAACAATTCCGTTGAAATGCTGTGCTGATCAGAATTGTTGCGGTTTGGTCACAACAAAACCCCCGATGACGGAGTCATCGGGGGTTTGCGGAGGAATCCGCTCAGAGATCAGGGACGGAAGCCCGCAGGCTCGATCAGCCGAACTTGATTGCCTCGGGCGGTGAACTCCCGACCTTGATCGCTCTGCACGACCACGCGTCCACCTGATTTGACGCGAATGACGCGGGCACGAACCCAGCCGAGGGCGGCTGACTCGAGCACTTTCACGACATCACCAGGTTGAAGATCCAACTCCATGCTCAGAACCGGGAAACTACACAACGGGGTTCATCGGACGCGCCGTGGAGGACTCGAACCCCCGACATCAGGTTTTGGAGACCTGCGTTCTACCAACTGAACTAACGGCGCAAGGCGATGAACCCCTGCCAACATCGAGGATGCTGGCGACTTGATTGAACGAGGCCGAAACCTCAGCGATCGAAGCGCTGCTTCACGCGGGTGGCCTTGCCCACCCGTTCCCGCAGATAGAAAAGCTTCGCCCGACGAACTTTACCGCGGCGTTCAACCTTGATGTTGGCCACCTGAGGGCTGTGGAGCATGAACACCCGCTCCACGCCGATGCCCTGAAAAATGCGGCGCACTGTGATCGTCTGGTTCATCCCGCCGTGGCGCTTGGAGATCACCACCCCTTCGTAGGGCTGAACTCGTTCTTTGTTGCCCTCACTGATGCGGACGCCAACACGAACGGTGTCGCCGACGTAGATCTCAGGCAGATCGCTCTTCATCTGCTCGGTTTCGAAGGCCTTGATCAAGGCTTCGGCGCTGAGCTTTTGAGCTGGGCTTGTCGGAGCGCTTGCCACGGTCTCCACCTCAGCCGTAGCTGCGGTTTCGGTGTTCTCGTCCGTCACCGTCGTGTCCTTCGGATCGGCTGCCATCCCAGCTCCGCGTTGAATCGCCAAACAATCAGTGTACCTTCCGACGCCAGCGTTGAATCAGTAATCCGGCACCACTGATCAGCATCCAGAGCAGCCCCAGGGCGTTCAGCAGCACCACCACCGGTTCCAGGGTGGAGCCAAGCCACTCCCCTTCGTGCAGGGTCATCAGCCAATGCACCTGGTCACGCTCAAAGCCCAACCAGTCGCGGGCAAGTCGGTAGCCAACCCCTGAGCAAACGGTGACGAACAGCGGCAGCAACACCAACGGGGCAACGGCCCGATGTAGTTCGCGCACCCGCACAAGCAGGCTCATGGCCAACCTCGAAGGAGTTGCAGTTGATAGCCTGACGTATATAGAAGGTGATTGATGAATTTATTCGCAGACTTACTGGCGACCACTCAGGCTCCGAGCGCAACAGCCACTGGACCCCGGATTCAGAAGCGTCGGGGAGTGGAGATCAAATCGGCCCGTGAGATCAAAATCATGCGCGAGGCCAGTCGCATCGTCGCCACGGTGCTGCGCGAAGTGATGTCCATGGTTGAGCCGGGACAGACAACCGGCGAGCTTGATGCCTTTGCCGAAAAGCGGATCCGAGAGATGGGCGCCACTCCGAGTTTCAAGGGTTACCACGGCTTTCCCGCAAGCATCTGCGCCAGCATTAACAACGAAGTGGTGCATGGCATTCCCAATGCCAAGCGGGTGATTCACAAAGGAGACCTTCTGAAGGTGGATACCGGCGCCTACTTCGAGGGGTACCACGGCGACAGCTGCATCACTGTCTGTGTGGGTGAGTCATCGGCTGAGGCTCAGACCCTTAGCCGTGTGGCCCAGGAATCGCTGATGGCTGGATTGAGTCAGGTCAAGGCTGGGAACACCCTTCTGGACATCGCTGGTGCCGTTGAAGACCACGTCAAGGCCAACGGATTCAGCGTCGTCGAGGACTACACGGGTCACGGTGTGGGCAGAAATCTGCATGAGGAGCCTTCGGTGTTCAACTTCCGCACCGATGAACTGCCGAATGTCACGTTGCGTCCAGGCATGACGCTGGCGATCGAGCCGATCCTGAACGCCGGCAGCAAGACCTGCCGCACGCTGAAGGATCGCTGGACAGTGGTGACCCGTGATGGATCACTCTCGGCTCAGTGGGAACACACCGTTCTGGTCACCAGTGACGGCTGCGAAATCCTCACGGATCGGGGTGACTGAGGCTACTGCTGTAGAGCCGTCGTCCAACTTCCGTCAGCGGCATCAGCACATAGGTCAGTGGGTTCGGCGTGACGATGATCAAGCGGGCTCCCATGCACGCTTGCCAAAGCACCTGACCTGCCACGAAGTCGGCGGTCATCACGCCGATGGGGTTGAGGTCGGAACGGAACGGGCCTAAAACCAGTTTGCGCAACACCAGCTGTGACCGCTCCTCAGCAGAGCGGGTGGCCCCGCGCATGCTCACCAGTTGTCCGAGCAATCGTTTGCTCAGCTCATAGGCCGGGCTCACGGCCGGTTGAATTTCGGCTTCGGAGGTGTTGACCCACACCTCAAGCGCCTGCGTCGCTCGTTCGCGGCAGAGATGCTCGCAGCACCGCAGCATCCGCCAGCTGCTCAGGGCATTCACCTCCAGTGCCTTGCTCATCGTCTCTGGGCGCTGATCACCCTGAGGATTGATGCCGTGGTTCAGCACCAGCACGTCCAGGTCGCGGAGGTGGGGCACCAAAGCCTCCTCCTGGCCGCAGCTCCAAGACACCCAGTGATCCACTGGGCTGTCGGTTCCGCTGGGTGGATCCCCATGGGTGAACCCGGTAACCACGGCACCGGCCTGTTGAAAACGGCTGGCCAGCGCTTGACCAAGAGCCCCGCGGGCTCCGGTGATGCCGACACGGCTCCCACTCCAGCGATGATTGCTTGTTGGGGACTGTTCCATGGGATCAGCTTGGGCCATCCTTGTGGGCAACCGCTCGCCGGTGTCCGCGTCTGTGACTGATGTTGCCCTCCTGGCCCTGTTTGCGCCCTACTGCGGCGGCCTGACGCGAGAGCAGGATCTTCGTTCCGCGTTGCAGACACTGCTTGCGGGCGAGTTTCAGGGGGTCCGTCCACGGGAGGGTATGGACGGGCATGCCTTTCAACTCAGCTGGGAGGGCGGCCCTGCTCCTCTGGAGATCGCTACCTGCCAACTGGTTCTACCGGGGACCATTGTCCAGCCCTACCGCTTTGAGCTGGTCACCCATCAGTTGGTGGTGTGGTTCATGGATTGCTCCATTGGGGAGGCAGGGAATCGGGACCTTCCTGATGCGTTCTGGACTTGGTTGCTCATTGGTACAGACCTGGAGGGTGGTGACACTTAGATTCGTTGGCTAAAGACCTGCGGTTCATGGGAACGACGCTGCTGATCGGATCCTGTGAGCCCTTCAGCGGTAAGTCCGCTCTGGTTCTCGGGATTGCTCAGAAGCTCACGCAGGAGGGGCAAAAAGTCCGCTTCGGTAAACCGCTGGCTACGAGCCTGGATTGGGATCCCAACAAGGGTCCCCTGCCTCAGCCGCTGATTGACGACGACGTCCGCTTCGTCAGTGAGACCCTGGGGCTCGCGGCCGACCGGCTGATCCCGTCCCTGCACCTGCTGTCTCCAACCACCGCGACCCAGCGGCTCGGCCAGGGGGATCTGCAGGCTGGGGATGGTTTCGCTGCCATGCGCCAGCAGATTGCTGATGACGATGGGCTGACCCTGCTGGAATGCGCTGGCAGCCTTCAAGAGGGACTGCTGTACGGCTTGAGCCTGCCTCAGCTGGCGGAGGGCCTGGATGCCGGGGTCCTGCTGGTGCACCTCTGGCAGGACAGCTGCAGTGTTGATGCGTTGCTGGCGGCCAAGCAGACCCTGGGGAATCGCTTGGTGGGGGTGGTGCTGAATGCGGTCACTCCCGGTGAGGTGGAGAGTCTCGAGCGGCAGGTGGTCCCAGCTCTTGAAAACCTGGGTTTACCGGTGTTTGGTGTGATGCCGCGCTCACCGTTGCTGCGCAGCGTCACGGTGGGTGAATTGGTGCGGCGCTTGAACGCTCGTGTGATTTGCTGCGAGGAACGCCAGGAGTTGCTGGTGGAGACCCTCAGCATCGGTGCGATGAATGTGAATTCCGCCATGGAGTTTTTCCGCCGTCGCCGCAACATGGCTGTGGTCACTGGCGCGGACCGCACCGACATCCAGTTCGCTGCTTTGGAGGCTTCCACCCAGTGTCTGATCCTCACCGGTGCCGGTGAACCGCTGCCGCAATTGATCAGCCGAGCGGAGGAGCTGGATGTTCCGCTGCTCAAGGTTGACCACGACACGCTGGCCACGGTGGAGGTAATTGAACAGGCCTTCGGCCATGTGCGGTTGCATGAGGCCGTGAAGGCCACCTATGCCTTCCGTCTGGTGGAAGAGCACTGTCGCTTGGACCGCCTGTTTTCAGCTCTGAACCTGCCGGTTCACGTCGCCTGATGGTTGCTAGCTTCCAATGAAGGCCGGCGAGTTGTCCTTGGGTCAGTCACTGGATCTTCCAGCCCTCGATCGGGTCGACACCCTGGCGCAGGAACTTGCTCTGTTGCAGGACAAGGGCAAACGGCGGATCGCCATTCTTGGCAGCCGGCATGTTCCCGTTGTGGCCATTCACCTTGTACAGCTAGTGGCCCGCTCGTTGGTGCAAGAAGGACACTCGCTGATCACGTCCGGTTCACAGGGTGTTAACGCAGCTGTGATCCGGGGTTGTTTGGATGTGGATGCATCTCAACTGACTGTGCTGTTGCCCCAGAGCCTGGATCGGCAGCCCACGGAAATCCGCGACCTTCTCGACCGAGTGCTGCATCTGGTCGAGAAGCCGGAACAGGACGATCTGCCATTGCCGATGGCCAGCAGCCTCTGCAACCAGGAAATTATCAATCGCTGTGATCAACTGATCTGCCTTGCCTTTCATGACAGTGAAACTCTGCTGTCGAGCGCCAGAACGGCGGAAGACATGGGAAAAGTGGTGAGTCTTCTGTATTTCGATTGATCACCTTGGATCAACCATTCAGGAACGCTTTAAGCCCTTCGCTGTAGAGAATTCCGCTGCACAGCAGACCCGTGGCCCAGCAAAGCCCCCGGACGGGGGGCACATTTCCCACGTAAGCCGCGATGTAAGCCAGCCTCAGAGCTGGATGGAGGAAGGCGGCGGTGAGGGCGAGCCCAGGCAGGGGGCCGGTGTGCAGTGCGGCGATCAGGGCAAGAACTGCTGCTGGCGCGTGAAGGGTGAAGGCTTCGAAGCTGTTCTGGTGGGCCCAGCTGGCCCGTTTGCCCCAGGCAGGAAATCGCTCGAACATCGCCCGGGGGGCGGCCATGTCCTTCATTTCGAAATTGGCAGCCGAACGTGCCGCCCCGAGGGGGATGATGCTGGCAACAACTGTTCCGCCGGCTAAAACCAGAGACCAGGCGTAGGGAGCGGCATCCGTGGCGGTGAACAGCTGCAGCAGAGACATGGATATAGGCCGTGAATGGGGGCCTTTCTAAGCTGGAGGCTGGAACGAACGCGAGTCATGGCAAGCACATCGTCCTTTGATGTGGTCTCCGACTTCGACCGTCAGGAGCTGGTCAACACCCTTGATCAGGTGCGACGTGATGTCGGCAACCGCTACGACCTCAAGGACTCCAACACGGAGATTCAGCTGGAGGAAACAGAACTGGTGATCACCACAGCCAGTGACATGACGCTGCAAGCTGTCGAGGATGTGCTGCGGGCCAAGGCCACCAAGCGCAATCTGTCGTTGAAGATCTTCGATTTTCAAACTCCAGAGAGTGTTGGTGGCAATCGGGTGAAGCAGGTGGTGAAACTGCGTAAGGGCCTCAGCCAGGAGATCGCCAAGAAGCTCAGCAAAATCGTGCGGGATGAACTGAAAAAAGTCACCGTGGCGATTCAGGGGGAGAGTGTGCGGATTACGGGCAAAAGCAAGGACGATCTGCAGGCGGCGATCCAGTTGGTCAAAAGCAAGGAAGACGAGTTGGATGTGCCGCTGCAGTTTGAGAATTACCGCTGATTCAGTTTCGTTCAAGGGGACGACAACTCGGTTGGATCGCTTTACGATTCACAGAAGGTATTGACCCGAGCATGAACAACCTGATCAGACCTTCTGTCGTGTCAGGCGCGGTTCTCCTGCTCAGCCTGAGCGGTTCTGCTTTTGCGTCTGGGCGGATCACCGGAGCAGGGGCCACGTTCCCTGCCCAGATCTATCAGCGTTGGTTCGGGATGCTGGCCGGTAACGATGGCCCGATGGTTAATTACCAGGCCATTGGGTCCGGTTCGGGTCGAAAGGCTTATCTGGATCAGACCGTTAATTTCGGTGCATCCGATGACCCGATGATCAGCCGTGATCGCCGCAAGGTGAAGCGTGGGGTTGTTCAGATCCCGATGATCGGAGGCACGATCGCTTTTGGATACAACAAATCTGGCTGTGAGCTGAAACTGACCCAGGAGCAGGCAGTCAAGGTGGCCATGTCCGCGATCAAGGACTGGTCGGAGTTGGGTTGCGACCCCGGTCCGATTTCTTGGGTGCACCGATCCGATGGCTCTGGAACCACCAAGGCCTTCACCAGTTCGATGGCGGCCTTTTCCTCGGCCTGGACCTTGGGAACCGGTAAAGCGGTGAATTGGCCCAGTGGTGTTGGTGCCAAGGGCAATGCTGGTGTTGCGGCTGTGATCAAGAAGCGGGAAGGGGCCATCGGTTATCTCAATCAGTCGTATATCCGTGGTTCGATCAAAGCAGCTGCGTTGCAGAATCTGGCAGGGGAGTTCGTCAAGCCAAGCGTTGAGGCAGGTGCCATTGCCTTGAATCAGATCACCCTCGATCAAAATTTGGCTGGTGAGAACCCGAATCCATCAGCAGCTGGTGCCTATCCAATCGCCACACTCACCTGGGTGTTGGCTTATGAAAGGGGCAATGGCCCCGATGCTGCAACCATCAAGGATGTGTTCAATTTCATGTTGAGCGATGAGGCGCAGAATGTGGCTCCACGGCTTGGTTTTGTTCCTTTACGGGGTGATATTCTGGCGAAATCAAAGGATGCAGTGAACAATATCGGCGAGTGATTTTTATTGGGTTCTGATTAATCTGATTACGATTAATCAGTTTGTCGATTTTTTGAGTTTGAATAGACTGCGTGGCATGGCGTGACTGAGATGCATGATTTACCGTCGCGCCCTTAGCCATTGACACCGCTGGATAATGAATAGAGATCTCATTCAATAGGAGAGTGGGCAATGCGTATCGCAACTTTTCTCTACCTGAAAACCGGGCGCAACATTTTTAAGCCCAGGGTGACTGTGGACATTCCACAAATCCCTTTGCCACCTGTCATTTCCTTGTCGTCACCGGCTGATTCCGATGCCATTCACATCGGACCTCGTGGAGGTAAGTATCGCTTGGACACACGTGGACGAAAGATTTATCTCAAGGCAGCTTGATATCAGGCTCGGCGTGCATCAATGATCCGAGCCAATTCAAGAACGTAGCCAGCGGTGCACCAGCGCCCATGGCTGCGTGAGCGGTTTTCAGTGTCTGAGCGGATCTCGGCTGTTTCTGCCATCAGAAGGTCCAGATCCCCCTGAGGAAGGTCGTAAAGCTCTTGAAGTTCCACCTCACGGTTGAGTAAATGACTACGAAACCATTTGCGGGTTTGTTCTTGAGGCGGAATGTCGCTGGTCATGGGCCATCACTGCCGATCGATGCCATTGTCCGATCATGAGGGTGCTGAGCTGGCAGCAATTCGACGATGCAGTGGCTCTTCTGGCCGTCAGGGCGAGGAGTCGAGACCTCACGGGTGTGTACGGAGTGCCCCGTGGCGGACTCTGTCTTGCGGTGGCCCTGAGTCAT
This sequence comes from Parasynechococcus marenigrum WH 8102, assembly GCF_000195975.1. Taxonomy (GTDB): domain Bacteria; phylum Cyanobacteriota; class Cyanobacteriia; order PCC-6307; family Cyanobiaceae; genus Parasynechococcus; species Parasynechococcus marisnigri. The sequence goes on along the minus strand of NC_005070.1, from coordinate 1,738,409 downwards.
GCCATGGATCTGCCACTGCTGCAGTCCCCAGAGCCTGATGCTCTGGTCGTCGATGACGTTTATGAGACTGGACGAACGCTTGAGACACTGCGTTTGCAGTTTCCTCAAGCATCCTTCGCAGTTTGGGTGAGTAAAACCCCACCGCTTTGGTGGCATGCCGCTGAGGTGGTGGACAGTCCTGAGTGGTTGCTCTTCCCCTGGGAAAATGCCGATCAAGCGATGGCTGATGAGCAGGCCTATCGCAGCTCTCGACGCTGAGCTGATCGTCATGAATGAATCCCACAAATCACGGCGCACGATTTACCTCGCCTCTCCTTATGGATTTTCAGCACAATGGAAGCGTCTGCTGCTGCCGGAATTCATCAGAGCTCTTGAAGGGCTGGGTCTTGAAGTTTGGGAACCGTTCGAGCGCAATGGACAGGTCGATCTGAGCAAACCCGGATGGGCTCACCAGGTGGCCCAACGTGATCTTCAAGATGTTCGGGACGCCGATGCTTTGTTCGCCATCGTCAACGGAACACCACCTGATGAGGGAGTCATGGTGGAGCTCGGTGCTGCTATCGCCTTGGGCAAACCCACCTTTCTGTTCCGTGACGACTTCCGTCGATGTACTGATTCCGAGGAGTTTCCGCTCAATCTGATGCTTTTTGCTGGCTTGCCAGATCAGGGATGGAATGATTTTTTTTATGCCAGTGTTGAGGAGATTAGTGATCAAGACAAGGCTCTTTCTCGCTGGGCTCAGACGACATCAATTCAAGCCGAATCCTTCCGGTAGAAGCTGATTAATGCGCCGTTGACCGACGCCGTCGATATGAACGATGGCATTGTTCGGCAGCAGTTCCTGCATCACCTGACGGCAGGCTCCACAGGGCATCCGCGACGAAAGCGAAGTGTTGTTCTGGGCATCCACACAACTCACTGCCAGCTCAAGCGGCTGCAGACCCTGGGCCACACAGTTGAACAAAGAAACCCGTTCAGCACAGATGGTGAGGCCGTAGCTGGCGTTCTCCACATTGCAGCCGGTCACGACGGTGCCATCGCTGCAGCGCACGGCCGCACCAACGTGAAAGTTTGAATAAGGGCAATGGGCCTGTTCAGCCGCCTCACGAGCTGCCGCCAGGAGTGCTTCAGCGTTGTTCACGGCAAGTACCTGATGCGCTGTCTCGAAGTGTCGTCAGTGCTGTGGTGCTGCCCTCGGCGGTCACGGAGGAAAGGTTCGCCAGCTCGAAACGGCGGTTCGGCTGGATTAACAGTTGCCCTTCCACGCTGATCGAAGCCTTGCGGTTGGCGTTTCCGACCGTCGGGGGCGGTGCCACAGGACCCAGCGGTGCGACGTAGTTCCAGCTGTAGCGCAGCCTCTCGTTTTCGACTGAGCCGATCGGCGGCTCTGTTTCTTCCGCCAGGCTGGTGATCCGGCTGTCGACCACATAACGGGGCGTCAACGTGATCTCGGGTGTGCGTGTCACCTTGAACGTCTGGCCCTTCAGCATCCGAACCCCGGCAATCTTGCGCGGGGTCCAGCGACTCTCAACTGTCTCGATCGTGCAGACCAAGGGAGGCGGTGTGGCGGCAGCTGCCAGAAGGAAAGGCATCACCGCACTCAGTGAGGATCAGGCCACCTCCGCGAAGCTCTCGCGGAAAGCATTAACGGTGGCCTCAATGTCTGCTTCGGAGTGGGCCAGGGAGGTGAATCCCGCCTCAAAGGCCGATGGGGCCAGATACACGCCCCGCTCGAGCATGGCGCGATGCAGTTTGCCAAACCGTTCGGAATCGGTGGCTTTGGCGTCTTCGAAGTTGCGAACAGGGCCTTCACATAGGAAAAATCCGAACATGGCGCTGACACTGCCACCCGTGAAGGGAAGTCCAGCCGCTGTAGCCGCCTCCTTGATGCCCGCGATCAGTTTTTCGGTCGTCGCGGTGAGTTTCTCGTAACTGCCGGGCTGTTTCAGCAGTTCCAGCGTTTTGATGCCAGCGGTCATCGCCAGTGGGTTACCGCTGAGTGTGCCGGCCTGATACATCGGCCCTGCTGGAGCCACCATGCCCATGATGTCGGCGCGGCCGCCGTAGGCACCCACGGGCAGGCCGCCACCGATCACCTTGCCCATCGTGGTGAGATCCGGCGTGACGCCGAAGTGGGCCTGGGCGCCGCCATAACTGATGCGGAAGCCCGTCATCACCTCATCGAACACCAGCAGCGCGCCATGTTCCTTGGTGAGTTCCCGCAGGCCTTCCAAGAACCCAGGCTCAGGCTGTATGAATCCGGCGTTGCCGACGATGGGTTCGAGAATCACGCCGGCAATGGCATCAGGGTTCTCGGCGAACAGCGCTTTGACGGCCTCCAGATCGTTGTAAGGCGCCGTGAGCGTGTTGGCGGTGGTGCTCCGCGGAACGCCAGGAGAATCCGGGAGGCCGAGGGTGGCCACCCCGGAGCCTGCCTTCACCAAGAACATATCCGCATGGCCGTGATAACAGCCCTCGAACTTGATCACCTTGTCGCGACCGGTGAAGGCTCGCATCAGGCGCAGCACTGCCATGCAAGCCTCGGTGCCGCTGTTGACGAAGCGCACCATCTCCACACTGGGGACGGCGTCGATCACCATCTCGGCCAGAGTGTTCTCGAGAGCGCAGGGGGCGCCGAAGCTGGTGCCCTTTTCGATCGCCTCTTGCAGGGCGCTGATCACCTCGGGATGGGCATGGCCGCAGATGGCCGGGCCCCAGCTGCCGATGTAGTCGATGTATTTATTGCCGTCGACATCCCAGGCGTAGGGACCCTTCACCCGGTCGAACACGATCGGCTGGCCGCCAACCGACTTGAACGCCCGTACAGGGGAGCTCACGCCACCGGGCATCAGCCCCTGCGCTGCGCCGAAGATGGCCTGGGAGCGGCTGGTGTTCAACGCGGGTGCTGTCACTGGAACCGACGCCAAGAGGCTGATGCAAACCGTGCAACATCCTGACCCAGGAACCCCCAGATCTGCCTGGAGTGTGTCGATCGACCCCAGTTGCCTGCTTAGCCTGACCTGGTATGAAGGTTGCTGTGTTCCACGACTGGTCAGCGCTGGAGAGGGATCTCCGCCGTTCTTTACCCCAGCGTGCTGTGGTGACGAAACGTCAGGAACTGCTGAGTTACGACTGTGACGGCCTGACCATGGATCGTCATGCACCGCCCTTGGCGGTGCTGCCCGAGGACACCGGGCAGGTGGCGGCGGTGCTGCGCTGCTGCCATGCCCACGGGATTCCTTTTGTGGCTCGGGGCAGCGGCACGGGCCTTTCCGGCGGGGCCCTTGTTGACCAGCAGGCGTTGCTGGTGATCACCAGTCGCATGCGCAAGGTGTTGGAGGTCGACCTGGACAATCAGCGGCTCACGGTGCAACCCGGCGTCATCAACAGCTGGGTGACCCGCGCTGTGGCAGGCGATGGGTTTTATTACGCCCCGGATCCCTCCAGCCAGGTGGTCTGCAGCATCGGCGGCAATGTGGCTGAGAGCTCCGGTGGGGTCCATTGCCTCAAGTACGGCGTCACCAGCAACCACGTGCTTGGCCTTGAGGTAGTGCTTCCGGATGGCACGGTGACCCAGCTCGGCAACGGTCTGGCGGAGTCCCCGGAGCTGGATCTGCGCGGAGCTTTCATCGGCAGTGAAGGCACTCTCGGCATCGCGACGGCCATCACCCTGCGTCTGTTGAGAGCTCCGGAGTGCGTGAATGTGCTTCTGGCTGATTTCGCAACGATGGCCGCGGCCGGTGAAGCCGTGCGTTCTATTACTGCCGCTGGTCTGTTGCCCGCAGGCATGGAAATCATGGACAATGTCACGATCAATGCCGTTGATGATTTCTTTGGGTACGACGAGTACCCAAGGGACGCAGCTGCCGTTCTGCTGATCGAGCTCGATGGTCAGGCAGCGGAGGTGCAGGAGTCCGCTGAGCAGGCCGAGTTGCTCTGCCGTCAGGCCGGGGCCAGGGGGCTCCGCCGGGCTGAGGATCCAGGCGAATGTGCAGTGTTGTGGAAGGGCCGCAAGTCCGCTTTTTCTGCAGTGGGCAAGATCACACCCACGTATTACGTGCAGGACGGGGTTGTTCCCCGCAGCACACTGCCCGCGGTGCTGGCGGAGATTGAGCGGCTCAGCCAGGAGCACGGTCTGCCGGTGGCCAATGTCTTCCACGCCGGTGACGGCAATCTGCATCCGCTGATTCTTTACTCAGCTGCCGATCCCGAGGCGGAACGAAAAGTCAAGGAACTTGGTGCGGCGATTCTGAGGGTCTGCCTCGATGCAGGCGGCAGCATCAGCGGTGAGCATGGTGTCGGTGCCGACAAGCGCTGCTATCTCGACTGGATGTTCGGTCCCGATGACCTCGACACCATGTCGCTGTTGCGTCAGGCCTTCGACCCTGAGCAGCGGGCGAACCCCGGCAAGGTGCTCCCAACCCCGCGCACCTGTGGTGAATCAGCCAAACGTGTGGTGACGTTGCCGGCGGGGGTAGGACTCTACTGAGCCCCTCTCAAAACAGCTGATCGTCCTCGTCTTGGTCGTCGTCAGCAGGAGGCCAGTCCAGATCAACGCTTACTGGCGCATGATCACTGGGTTGAACGTTGCCACGCAGCTGTTTGTGGATGCTGCAGCTGCGGGCGAGCCCCATCAGCTCCTCACAGAGGTAGATGTGATCGATGCGCCAGCCACGATCTCGATCCCAGGCCCCGGTGCGGTAGTCCCACCAGCTCCAGTGGCCGGCGTCGGGCTCGAACATTCTGAAGGCGTCTTGGAGGCGGTTCCCCAGGGCTTCGCGCAAGGCATCCCGTTCCGCATCGCTCGCCATGACCGAGCCGCTGAGGCGATCGGGGTCGTGGATGTCCCTTGCCTCGAGGGCGATGTTGAAGTCCCCCACCATGCACAGCGGTTCCCCTCGTTCGGCCTGGGCGTCCAAGTAGCGCTTCAGGCATCCAAGCCAGGTCAACTTGTAGGGATATTTTTCTGAAGACAAGCTCGAACCATTCGGTACGTAGAGATTCAGCACCCGCACCCCATCCAGCAGGCCACTGATCACGCGCCTCTGTTCCCCCAGGGTTGCGGCTTCGGCATCGTCAGGGAGCTCACCAACGAAACCGCAGCGGACATCTTCGAGGGGCTCGCGGCTGACCAACGCCACTCCGTTGTACGACTTCTGGCCATGGATGCTGACCTGCCACCCAGCGTTCTCGAAGGCCTGCATAGGAAACAGAGGATCGTCGACCTTGGTCTCCTGCAGGCAGAGCAGATCTGGCTTGGTTTGCTCAAGCCAGCACAACACTTGCTCAAGGCGGGTGCGCACTGAATTGACGTTCCAGGTGGCAATCCGCACGGTTGTTTGTTGTTCCCAGAAGGACCCTTAGCATCGCCGCAATAACCCTTCCACCATGCCGTTCCGCTCTGCGGTTCCACTTCTGATCTCCGTGACGTGCCTGGCGTCACTGGTGACTCCGGTGTCGGCCCAGGTGGACGGCGGATTTCAAAACCGTGAGGAGCGGGAGATCTTCAGCACCAGTCCGGGTGGGGATTCCGGCGCGATTCTGGATGCCACCAATCCGATGGATCTGATCAACCGCATCCAGCGGGCCGGTGCAATGGACGACGCAACCCCGCCATCCGACGCTATCGATGCTGCGCTCAAGGCGTTGGAGCAGGAACCTCAGAACGCTGCTGCTCAGCCCTGACGCGGGCCGCCCTCAGCCCCCACCGATAGGCCAGGTCGTCGATCAGGGGGTCTGGTCGATCGTTGTTACCCCTGCGCAGCCGAGCCTGTTCGAGCCACCGCTGCACCTGGGCGGCATTGCCCTGTTCCTGGTGCAACATCGCCAGGGCGATCACAGCTCTTACGTCTTCAGCTGATTCCTTCGCGAGTTGCTGATAGAGATCAGCGGCTGCTTTGGATTGGTCGAGCTGACGATGCAGATCCGCGAGTAGGAGTCCGAGTTCCAGGCGCTGCCCCTCCGGTCGTAGAGCGAATTGGGCCATGAGACGTTTAAGTGCGGTCTGCCCATGTCCCTCCTGGAGGTCCACCAGAACGGCCAGCTGCAGCAGCTCTTGATTCGAAGGATGCAGCCGCAGCAGTTGCTCCAGCTCCCGCCGGGCTGCTTCAGGGAAGCCGGAGCGGCGGTGAAGGTCTGCCATCAACAGCCCCAGGGGCAGGGAATGGGGTTGTTGATTCAGCCATTGCTGCAACAGCAGCTTGGCGTCCTCCAACCGATCTAAAAGCAGGAGTCGTTCCAGCAAGCGCTCCCGTTCCCCTGCGTTGAGTTCTCGCCGTTGCTTGGCATTCAGCAGCTGGCTGACCTCGTCGTCCACCACCGTCCTGCTGCCGGTGGCCGAGGTCTGTGGGGCCAGCGTCAATGCAGCGACCCATCCGCTGGCCACAGCGGCGCCGATCAGCAGGGCCCACATCACACCTCGACGGGCCCGCTGCATGGATGGCCTGTTGATGTGGGCATTCTGAGGTCATCCACGGGGGCTGGCTACAGTCCTTACATGGGCTTTTGATTTGACGAGCACCGTCTCAATGCGCGACCACCCCATTCCCCCGGTCACCGAACCGCAGCAATACCGGGCCATTGGGGTGGTTCGTGGGCTCTACAAACCCAGCGACGATGACCAGCTCACCCGGGGCACGCTGATCGATGCCGAAGGCGGTGAGGTGGAGACGGTGGTGCTCGGCCGAGTGCTCACGTTGATGCGGCGCCATCTGGCCATGGAACAGCCCCACCTTTGGGTGGTGTACCCCCGCTCCCGAGACAACGACCAACTTCATCTCCAGATCGCCGGAATCTGGGAGCCGAGCACGTTGTCTCCCGATCAACCCGATCTTGATGATTGCCTGCCTGAGGGCGACGACTACTTCTCAATTCGCGGTGAACTGATTTTCACCAAACCGGAGACCGGTGAGCTGGTGGTGAAGGTGCGCCAGCAGCCCCGTGCCGATGGCAGCCGGCCACTGCCCTTCAAGTTGCAGGTCAAAGGTGAGCTGCCCCTCGAGCACCTGCGGCATTTCGTCAGCCTGGATGTGCGCCGACAGGGGCAGCAGCTTCATCTCGAATCCCATGAGGTGATCGCTCCGATGCCCACCCGGGGCGGCAAGTCCCGCGGCTCGCGGGGGCGTGCCCCTGCTCGAAGTCGCGGCTGATGGCACCCGCTGGTGAGGGTTCGACCGGAACGCTTCGGGCGGGTCTGGTGGTGGCTGCCATCACGGGGCTTGGAGCCTTCGGACCGGTGCTGGGCCTGTCGCCGGCCTGGATTGTGGTTGCCGTTGGCGGTGGCCTGGTCATGCTCAGCGTTGATGCCGCCAGCTGGCAGGGCATGGGGGGGCATGTGCTGGCGGAGGCCTTGCCGGGGGGTGAGGGGCGGCTGCGGCGGATTGCCGTTCATGAAGCCGGTCATCTGCTGATCGCCGAGCAGGAGCAAATGCCGGTGCAACGGGTGCTGGTGGGCACCCTGGCCTGCCTGCAGGCAGGGTTGCGCAGCAGAGGTGCCACTGAGTTTCCTGTGCCGAACAGCGTCCGCATGCCCCTGGAGGATCTGCGCCGCTGGAGTCGTGTGCTGCAGGCCGGGATCGCAGCGGAAACAGTGGTTTACGGCAAAGCCCGTGGTGGCGCTGATGACAGGGCTCTGCTTGGGCAGCTCTGGGGGCTTTCGGGCCACGACGTCGCCACGGCCCAGCGGGAACAGCGTCGCGCCCGTCGCGAAATCGAGCAGCTGCTGCGGCGTGATCAGGCTGACCTCAGCCAGAGAGCCGACCAGTTATTGAGCTCGGCACCCCGACTGGGGCGATGACCCCGGACTCGACCGCTGGATCGCTGCATATCGACTGTCCGACCGGATTGGCCGGCGACATGCTGTTGGCGGCTCTTCTCGACCTTGGGGTTCCGCTTGAGGTGATCAAGGCTCCCCTGGCGCGGCTTGGGCTGAAAGATATGGTGCGCCTGGACGTGGAGGAGACCCGCAGCGGTGGCCTGCGGGGGCGTCGCCTCAATGTTGTCGGGCTGGAGCCTGACCCACCTCATCGCCACTGGGCGGAGATCCGCGACCGCCTGCAGAACTCCTCCCTTGAGCCCAAGCTCCTGCAGACGGTGCTGGCGGTGTTCACGGCTCTGGCCGAAGCGGAGGCCACGGTCCATGCCCAGACCCCCGAGTCGGTGCATTTCCATGAGGTGGGCGCCATCGATGCCCTGGTGGATGTGGTGGGGGTCTGCGCAGCCATCCATCACCTGGCTCCGCATCGGATCAGCTGCGCCCCGCCACCGGCGGGTCACGGCAGCGTCACCACCGCCCATGGTCTGCTGCCAGTGCCGGTGCCGGCGGTGCTTGAGTTGGCCCGTGCCCATCAGGTGCCGCTGCGGCACGACCCATCGCTGCCGGAGGGAGAGCTCACCACACCCACCGGTCTGGCGCTGGTGTCTGTCCTGGCCGAGCGCTTCACGGCGCCACCTTTGTTCACCCCTTCTGCCATCGGCATCGGCCTGGGTCACCGCCGCCTGGATCGGCCCAACCTGGTGAGGCTGTGCCTGGGGCAGGGGGAAAGTGCAACGCTCGATCTCGAGGCCCGTTGGCAGCCGCTGGTGGTGCAGGAGGCCTGGATCGATGATGCCTCGGCGGAAGACATCGCCTGGCTGCTGGATCGATTGCGCCAGGCCGGTGCCCTAGATGTGGCCTGTCAATCTCTGCTGATGAAGAAGGGCCGCGCTGGAGTTGCGGTCACGGCTCTGGTGTCAACCGAGCAGGCCCCGCAACTGCGACGGACCTGGTTTGAAGCCGGTCCCAGCATCGGTTTGCGGGAGCGGCAACAGGGGCGCTGGCTGCTGCCCCGTCGTGCCGGAACCCTCTCCACCCCCTGGGGTGTGTTGACGGCCAAGCAGGTCCGCCGCCCGGATGGTCATTGCACGGTGAAGCCGGAGGCTGATGCGCTTCAGCGGCTCAGCCAGGCCAGTGGTTGTTCTGTTGCTGATCTGAGGGCTGCGGCCCAGGCGGCAAGCTTCGAGAGTGAGGAGCCCTGGACGTGGTGATCCGATCCCTGCTGAAACCAAAGCTGTGGATCACCCTGGCCAGCCTGGCCTTCTTCGCTGTGGCCCTGGTGCATCAGGGGGAGCAGCTGCGGCAGATCAATCTCGAATCAACTGGTTGGTGGTTGCTGCTGCTGGGCCTCGGCCTCACCTGCCTCAGCATCCTGATCAACGGCTTGGCCTGGCGGGTGCTGCTGGACTGGCTGGGGCAGCGACCGCCTGGTCTGGCGCTGGTGCCGTTGTTTGTACGCAGCAATCTGCTCAAGTACCTGCCGGGGGGCATCTGGCATCTGGTGGAACGGGTGCGCGTGCTGCGACCCGCCATGGGCGCAGGCCCCGCTCTGGCGGGAGTGATCCTGGATCCACTGCTGATTGTGGCGGCCGCGTCGCTGTTGTTGCTGGCGGGGGGATGGCAGGACGGTCTTTTGCTGCTGGCACCGCTCCCGTCGCTGGTGCTGCTGCTGCCGCGCCTGCGGGAGCCGGTGCTGCAACGACTGGAACGCTCCAAGGCCGCTCAGTTGCAGACGGCGGTCAGCGGAGATCTGCCGGTGGATGGCAGTGGCCGCGGCGGAGCCCCCTGGTGGCCCTTGGCAGCTCAGGTGGTGTTCGTGCTGATCCGTTTCGCCGGATTTGCCTGTTGCCTGGCGGCCTTTGATCTGATGCCCCCGGCGGTGCCCCAGTGGCTGGCCGGCTTTGCCCTGGCCTATGCGGTGGGATTGGTGGTGCCTGGAGCACCCGGAGGACTGGGGGTGTTTGAAGCCACGCTTCTGTTGCGCCTGGGGTCCAGCGTTGATGAGGCCTCCCTCCTGGCGGTGGTGCTGAGCTACCGGGTGATCTCCACGGTGGCGGACCTGCTGGCGGCCGCTGTGCTTGCTGCCGATCAGGCCCTAATGCAACGGTTGCACCCTGCGCCCTGACCGCCATGGACCTGCCCCTGCCCTGTCCGCTGGAGGCCGGCTGGGAGCTGGTGCGCACGATCGCGTTGCCCAGGACCCTTGCCGATGGCCGCCCCCTGGGTGGCTTCTCAGCAGCGGCCTACCAGCCCAAGCAGGACCGTCTCTGGTTGCTCAGCGATGCACCGATTGGCCATCTGGTGCCCTGGGGGGGATTGGAGCAATGGCTCGAGGGTCAACGCGACACGCTGCGACCGGGTCGCAGGCTGCTGCTGAGGAGAGGCGATGGCCAGCCCCTGCCGGAGGGGTTCGATGGGGAGGGCTTGGTGATCGAGGGACGGCAGGCCTGGATCGCCAGTGAGGGACGCCGCTCGCAGGACCGTCGCGCCCGGTTGATCCGCATTGATCTCGCCAGCGGTCAGCTGCAGCAGGAGCTGCCGTTGCCCCAGGCCTGGCGGGCCACCCCAGGGCAGGGCCTGGGCTCCAACAAAGGTCCGGAATCGCTCACGGCCCTTGCCCCCGGCGATCTTCTGCTGGCGGCGGAGGCGCCGTTGCTCCAGCACCAAACCGAGGAAGGGATCAGCCTGATGCGACGCGCACCTGGGGATGCGCTCCGCACCGCTGGGGCCCTCGATGTGGGTGCCGCTGGCCGCCATGACGGACTGACGGAGCTGCTGGCCCTGCCAACCCGTCAGCAGCTGCTGGGTCTGCGGCGGGGGTTTGCGCCCCCTGATCAATGGACGGCCAGGCTTCAGCTGTTCGCCTTGCCTGAGCACCAGGGGCCGCCGTTGCAGCCGATCATCGGCTGGGACCTGCTTGAGGCCGGTCTGCCGCCGGACAACTGGGAAGCCATGGCGTTGGGGCCTGTGCTGTCGGATGGACGACAGACCCTGGTGTTAGCCAGCGATGACAACTTCAAGCGGCTTCAGTCAAACTGGGTTGCGGTGCTGAGTCCACGCCGCACCACCGCCTGCACCGATTGAGGTCTGAACGATGCGCCGACGTTCCGTGCTTTCCCTGCTCGGTCTCGGCGGAGTCGGCGTGTTGACGGCCAAGGGACTGTCGGGCTGCGTCGCTCCAAGTGGCAACAGCAGCGGTGTTGTCAAAGGATTCCCCTTTCAGCCGGTTCGGGTGCCCCTGCCGGTGAACAGTGATGGGCTCCAGGCCAGCGAACAGCAGTCCACCTACCGGGAGCTGGCGGTGGAGGACCGGCTGACGGTTCCGGAAGGGTTTCAGTCGCAACTGCTGGCGGCCTGGGGTGATCGCCTCGGCGACAGCCGCTTCGGGTTCAACAACGATCACCTCGGTTTTGTGCAGCACGCACCGGATCGGGCGTCGATGACGGTCAATTTCGAATACATCAGTGCCGTGCCCTGGGTGCAGGGCTTTGCCGAGGTGGTGGGTCGACCCCTGCCCTTTGCCGCTCTTGTGTCGGCCCTCCAGAGCAGCGATGGCGTCATCGACTGCACGGCGCTGCCGGCCGGTGACCGCCGCCTGCAGCAGATCCGCACAGTCGCGGATGAAGCGATGACCGACCTCGGAATCGGGGTGATGACCCTGGAGCGGGATGGTCAGGGCCGCTGGAAACGGGCCCAAGCCCCCCAGGATCGACGCATCACGGGCATCAGCGGACTGGATGAGCCGGAGCAGCAGCTGCTCAGCACGGGTCCAGCTGCGGCAGTGTTCCGGGCCAGCAACCGGCAGGGCTATGACGACGGCCTCGGCGACAGGATCGTTGGCACGTTTGCCAACTGCGGTGGCGGCACCACGCCCTGGGGGACTGTGCTCAGCGCTGAGGAGAATTTTCAATCCCAGGTGCCGGAACCGGTCTATGCCGATGGCAGCGCGGCGCCGCCGTCGGAGCGGCCGTTTGTCTGCAAGGACGGAAAACTGGGGGGGCTTGGCAACGTCTACGGACTGGCCGGCAACAAGTACGGCTGGATGGTGGAGGTGGATCCCACTTCGGCTGACCAAACTGCGGTGAAACACACGGCCCTGGGTCGCTTTCGCCATGAAGCCGTGGCGGTGCGGGCCGAAGCCGGCAAGCCGCTTCAGGTGTATTCCGGCTGTGACCGCCGCGGCGGGCATCTGTATCGCTTCGTCAGTGCAGAACGCGTTGAGACGGTGCAGGACAAGCGGAATTCCCGCCTGTTTGAAGCCGGTGAGCTGCAGGTGGCGCGGTTCCGTGCCGACGGCAGCGGTGAATGGCTGGCGGTGACACCCGAGTCGGTGGTCGATCCCTTCCGGCCCAGCCGCTTCAGCGATGCGGATCTCGGCTGTCCAGTGGAATTACCCCACCGTGATCGCAGCCAGGCAGGCGCGGAACTGTTCCGGGAGGACGCCGCTGTTGAGGACTACTGCCGTCGGTTCGCCACCCTGTCGGATCTGTACCGCGGCGAAGGAGAGGCTCTGCAGGGGGCGATCTTGGTGGATGCCCACCTGGCGGCCAGCGCCATCGGGGCCACCCCAACCGCCCGTCCGGAGGACACCAAGATCGATCCGCTCAGCGGAGATCTGCTGATCGCGTTCACCTCCGGATCCCCCGGCAGCACAGGGGGTGCCGATCCCGCGGTATTCAAGGGGCCGGAGGGTCAGAGCAGCTGGGCCAATGGCTGGGTGATGCGCCTGAGTGAGTCCGGCGAGAACGGATTCACCTGGCGCATGGCGGTCACCGGAGGAACCCCATGGGCCGGTGGCCTTGGATTCACCAATCCCGACAACGTTGCCCTCGACAGCAAGGGCAACCTCTGGATCGTCACCGACCGATCGATGAAGGCGTCAGCGGGCGATGTGTTCGGCAACAACAGCTGCTGGTTCGTTCCCAGGAGCGGCAACGGAGAGGAACAGGCGGCCTGCTTTGCCACAGGGCCGATGGAGTGTGAGGTCACCGGGGTCTGTCTGGATCAGGCCGAGGCCTCTCTGTTTCTGGCGGTGCAGCATCCCGGTGAGGTGAACGGCAGCCGCTCCCAGGGGGATGAGGAGATTCAGGCCCATGAGCTGGTGGATCGTGACGGCGGCGTCTTCCAGCAGCTGCGCACGGTGCCGCTGGGGTCCAACTGGCCGGGGCAGGCACCGGCACGACCGCCGCGCCCGGGGGTTGTGGCGATTCAGCGCAGCAACGGTCAGCCTTTGCTGGAGGCCTGATCCAGGCTCGGCACCAGGGCCATCGCCGCTACCAAACCAAGCGTCAGGATCATCAGGGCCGGCAGCAGTGCCGCCGCCAGCCGCTCGTCGCTGGCGTACTGATACACCCGCACCGACAGCGTGTCGAAGTCGAAGGGGCGCAGCGCAAAGGTGAGGGGCAATTCCTTCACGGTGTCCACAAACACCAGCAGCAGCCCAACGGTCATCGGACCCCGCAGCAACGGCAAATGGACCCTGCGCAACACCTGCTGCCAGTTGAAACCCAAGCCTGTGGCGGCTTCATCGAGGTTGGGACTGATCCGTTCCAGGGCGGCATCGAGGCCGCCCTTCGCCACTGCCAGAAAGCGGTCGCTATAGCCCCAGAGCAGCAACAGCAGCGGAGCGAGTTGCCAGGGCGCACCGGTCAGCAGGAGTGCCAGGGCCAGCACTGTGCCGGGGATGGCGTAGCCAATGCCGGCCAGAAAGGTGAGGCTGCGCAGCCAAACGGCCGAGCTCCAGCGTTTGGCAATCGCCAGCAGCAAGGCTGCCGCCATGGCCAGCAGGGCGGCACTCACCCCAAGTAGCAGGCTGCGCAGGCTGAGGGGCAGCAGGTCGTCGCGGAAGCTGCTGCCCAGCTGGTCAAGATTGGCGAGGGCCCAGACCAGAGGGATCCCAAGGCTGAGGGTTGGTGGGATCAGCCCCAGCAGCTGGGCGGCCAGGGCCCGGCTTCCGTGCAGGGGCCAGGCGGTGGCATCACCGCCGGCGACGCCATCACTCCAGCGTCGGCTGCGACGGCGCAGCCGACGTTCCCCCACCACCAGGCCCAGCACGATCACCAGCGTGACCAGAGCCAGGCTGATGGCGGCGGTGGGATCACTGTTCGATTGCCAGGCGTCCAGGATGCCGGCCGACAGGCTGGGGATCCCCAGCAGCTGCACAGCCCCCAGCTCGTTGACGATCTCCATTCCCATCAGGGCCACACCGGCACCGATCGCGGGCATGGCGATGGGCAGCGCCACGCGCCGGAAGGCGGACCAGGGACCAATGCCCATGCTGCGGCAGGCCTCCAGTTGGCGTCTGCCGCTCATGCCAAAACTTTCCGTGCTCAGCAGAAACACGTAGGGGTAGGTGGCGAGGGCCATCACGGCGATGCCCCAGCCCAGACCATGAATGCGCCAACCGGCGCGGCTGCCGAGATCCACCAGGGTGGCGGACAGCAAATAAGCGGGGGTTGCCAGGGGGATCAGCTGGGCGATGCGCAACCAGCGCCGTCCAGGAAAACGGCAGTTGATCAGCAGCCATCCGTTGGCGGTGCCGATCACCGTGCCCCCCAGGGCACTGCCCAAGAGCAGCAGGAGAGTTCCGCGGATCTGACGTCCGCCATCCGGCCCAAGCTGCACCAGCCCTTGCTGCAGACCCTGCAGCCCCTGACTCAGCAACTGCAGCAGAGGCCAGAGGGCCAGCAGTGCCAGGGCAGAGGCCAGCAGCGTCAGCAGACGACGGCTCATTGCCAACCGTTGGCGGCCATCAGCTCGAGCGCTTGCGCGTTCAGCTCGCCAAGACGCTCAGCGGACACCTTGGCCTGGTTGAAGGGCCCCCAAGCCTGCAGCACCGGGTCTTCCCCGATTCCTTTGAGTGGATATTCGTGGTTTGCCGCGGCGTAGCCACCCTGGGCCTGATCCGAGCTGAGAAATTCCAGCAGACGTTGCGCTGCCTCGGGGTTGCGGCTGGCACGGGTGACACCACCGCCGGTGATGTTCACGTGCACGGGATCGGGCCAGCGCACGGTCACCTTGCCCGACAGGCTCCTGTCGGCTTCCCCTTTGTCGCCGGCCTGCATCCGGCCCAGGTAGTAGCTGTTGGCCAGGGCGACACCGCACTGCCCCTGGGCGACAGCTCGGATCATCGGCGTGTCGCTGCTGAAAACCGGTTCCGCCAGGTTGTTCACTATGCCTTTGATCCAGTCCTCCGTAGCGGCCTGCCCCTGTTCATCCAGCATGAAGGCCACCAGGGACTGGTTGTAGACACTGCGGCGGTTGCGTAGGCAGAGCTTGCCTTTGAGGCTGGGGTCGGCCAGCGCCCCATAACTGCTCACCTGCTCGGCGTTGACGCGGTCAGCGTTGAACATCGGGGCCCGCAGGCGACGGGTGAGGCCGAACCAGCGTCCCTCGCTGTCACGCAGATCGCGGGGCACCGCCTGGTTGAGGGCATCGGAGTCGACCGTCTGGAACAGATTCATGCCGGCGGCCCGGTCGAGCCGGGCCACATCCGCCAGGATCAAGACATCGGCGGGGGAGTCATCTCCCTCGGTGTTGAGCCGTTCGATCAGAGCGTCGTCCTTGGCTTCCAGCAGCTTCACTTGAATGCCGGTGGCCTCGGTGAAGCGCTCATAGAGGTCTTTGTCGCTGTTGTAGTGACGGCCTGAGTAGACGCCGATCTGGCTGGTTGTCTCCGGGCCGCTGCAGGCGCCGAGCAGGGCGCCGATGGCCAGCACCAGCGCAGAGACGGTACGTCGTAACTTGACGAGCTTGTTGAGAATGAAAAGCATTCGCTTCTTTTTGGTTTTGAGAATGATACGCAATAGCGATGGGTGGTCTGCGCTCAGGGCGATCGAGGTGACACAACGTGCAAAAAAAATCCCCCGCCGTTGGCAGGGGATCGGAGTGGGCTTTGAAATTGGGCCTATCGACGCTGTTGATCGCGCACCCTCACAGGGATCAGAACCGGCTCTCTGAGTCCGCCACCGCTGTTGTCATCGTCGGAATCCTGCAACAGAAGCAGCAGACCGACGATCACGAGCAACGCCAACAGCGTGATCGGTTCGGCCATGAGGGTGTTCTCCATGGCGACACCTTAGTGCGGTTGCCTTGATCTCGCTGGGTTAGGAAAATCCCTTGCCGGCATCTTTTGCCACGCAGGCGTTCAGCTGCTGGCGCAGGGTGGTGTGGTCGATGTTGCGACCAATCAGCACCAATTGATTCTTGCGATCGCCTGTCCAGTCGGTGTCGTCGATGGAGAAGCGCTTGCCAGCGAGGTGAAACACGTGGCGTCGCTCGCTTTCGTTGAACCAGAGAATCCCCTTCGCCCTGAACACCTCCTGGGGCATCTGGTTGTCCAGGAAGTTCTGGAATTTGCGCAGGGAGAAGGGACCATCGCTCTGGAAGGACAGGGACGTGAACCCTTCGATGGCCAGATGATCCGAGTCTTCCCCATGGCTGTGGTCATGCCCATGGGTGTGATCGTGGTCATGCCCATGGCTGTGGTGATGCCCGTCGCTGTGGTCATGGTCATGGTCATGGTCATGGCTGCAGTGGCCATGGTCGTGATCACAGTCGCTGTGGTCGAGGCTTGGGTCCTCCACAGGCGTGGCCACCTTGTCGGATTCGAACAGGCCGACACTCAGCAGCAGGGCCAGGGGCACATCCCCCTTCACCGACCGCAGGATGCGGGCATCGTTTTTGACGGCCCGTAATTCCGCTTCCACCTCCGCCAGCCGCTCTTCAGCGACGAGATCGCATTTGTTCAGCAGCAGGATGTCGCCATAGATCACCTGAGCCCGTCCAATCTCGGAGTCCAGCAGGCCCACCTCGAAATTCTCCGCATCAATCAAGGTGATGATCGAGTCGAGACGAGTTGAGTCCCTCAGCTCACTGCCGAGAAAGGTCATGGCCACGGGCAGTGGATCAGCCAGTCCGGTGGTTTCAACAACGATGTAATCCAGGGGCTCAGGGCGCTCCAGAATCCGCTCAACGGACTCCATCAGTTCGCCGTTGATCGAGCAACAGATGCAGCCGTTGCTGAGTTCCACCATTTCTTCCCCGGTGGACACGATCAGATCGTTGTCGATGCCGATCTCGCCGAATTCATTCACCAGAACAGCGGTTTTCACCCCCTGCTGATTGCTGAGGATGTGGTTCAGCAGGGTGGTTTTCCCCGCCCCCAGAAAGCCGCTCAGAATGGTTACGGGTGTGCCGGAGGCGACGGGTGCGGTCGTCATGCGATCAAGACCTCTCCGGTCATGCTGGCAGCAGTTGATCGATCGCTGCAGCCAGCTCGACATCGAGATCGCTCAGCCCCCCCAGATCGTGGGTGGAGAGGGTGATCGACACGCGGTTATAGACGTTGCTCCAGTTGGGGTGGTGGTTGCGACCCTCCGCCAACAGGGCCACCCGGCTCATGAAACCGAAGGCTTCGTTGAAATCGTTGAACACCAGCTCCCGGCTGATGGACTGCTCATGAACGGTCCAGTGCGGCAGCGTCGCCGGCAGCGTCTGCCGTTGGTCCGCTGAGAGCAGGGTGGGCATGGCGATCATCCACGACAGTCACCGCCAGTTTCGGCCGATGTCGATCAGGTGTCCGCCAGGTCGTGCAGTTGGTCCACCAACAAGTCCACCTCCGTTTCGATTCCTCCATCGGCAGCCCAGGCCTCGGGGTCGTGGCGTGCCTGGATCTGCTGGTTCAGGGTTTTGCTTGTTGTCTCCATTGCAGCTGGTTCCCCAAGGAATTGACACAGCACGCGCCGTTGATGGGGACGGCGTCGGTGCTCCCAGAGGTAGACCGCCTGCCAAGTGCCCAACACCAGCTGGCCGGCGTCAACGCTGAGGCTCAGGGTCTGAGCGGTGAGCGCTGTGCGGATGTGGGCCGGCATGTCGTCGGCTCCCTCGTCGTCATGGCTGTAGCGACGGGACTCGGGAACGATGTCTGCCATCCAGTCGGCGAGATCGTTCAGAACGCGTGGATCAGCGTTTTCATTGATTGTGAGGCTGCAGCTGGTGTGAAGGCAGCTGAGATGCAGCATTCCCTGCCAGAGCCCGGTGCCAAGAAGCCATTGGTTGATCTGGCGATCCAATCGCGTGAAACCCTGGCCCTGGGTGGCCAGCTCGAGCTGATGCAGAACCTGCTGCAAGGCCATGGCAGAAGCTGAACGCTGAGCTCCTTAAGTTTGTAGTGCGTTCTGTTGGTTGTTCCACCATCGCGCTGCTGGGTTTCGTCATTGTTATTGCTCTGCTGTTGCTGGAGCCAGTGCCTGCCGCTGCTCAGCGTGTGGTGCCAAGGCTGAATGAAGACTGTCCCATCGGTTACGCCGACACCCGCAATGGCCGCTGTTGCAGTTTTGGTCGTCGTGTCGAGCGGCTGAAGCCCCGTCAGGGTCGCGATTGCCCAGCGCAATGGATCAACGTGGGTGGCGGTTACTGCAAGCGGGAATGACAAGGTCTGCTTCTCCTGAGCTCACCGTGCTGTTCGACGGAGGCTGCCCGTTGTGCGTGCGTGAGGTGACCTTTCTCAGGGGACGCGATCGCCGGGGCGCCCTGGGCTTTGTTGATATCGATTCCCTGGACTACGACCCTGAGTCCCATCAGGGCATCAGCTACGAAGAGGCCATGGGTCGCATCCATGCCATCACCGCCTCCGGTGAGGTGGTGCGTGATGTTGCTGTGTTCCGCGAGGCTTATCGGCTGATTGGGTTGGGCTGGTTGTACGCCCCCACCCGTTGGCCCGTCCTTTCAGCTGTTGTCGACTGGTTGTACGGCATCTGGGCGGCCCGTCGGCTGCAGCTCACACGCCGGCCTGATCTGGGCAGCCTCTGCGACGAGCGGCAGCGGTGTCGTCTCGAGACCCCCTCCCGTTGATGCTGCGGTATGCGGATTTCGTGGCCTGCGGAAACGCATTGTTCACTCCAGCGCACAATGCGGTGAAATCCCCGTTGTCCCTGTGCAGGAACGATCGACACCACCGTTTGAAGGGTTCTCCGAGCGCGTCACCGATGGCAGTGACGATGACCGCACCGTTGCCTATGGCCGCTGGCTGAAGCGACTGCGTCAGAACCAGTCCGATGCGGAGGGGGAAGACGCCAGTGCCGATCAGGTCGCTGACGACGAGGCCCGCTGATCAGGGTTTGGCCGCCGGCTGGCGGTAGATCAATTTGAGCGGCCACAGCGCCAGGGGGAGGGCCAGAGCCAGGGTCGTGGACATCAGCAGTCGGCGCATGCTGGTTCGGACGCGACAGCTTCAGGATGGCTCGAGAGAAGGGTTCCCTGCCAGTTCTGTTCCGGTGGATCTCGTTAAGGTCCGTGGAGAAACGAACTGAATCGGATGCTGCCCGCATCACCGGCCTGGAGTCGTCTCGGTGAGCATCTCCGGGAAACCCAGATCATCGGTTCGATTCAGAGCACGCTGTATTGGGATCAGAACACCCGCATGCCCATTGGTGGTGCGGCCTGGCGTGGCGAGCAGCTGTCACTGATGGCGACCCAGTTGCATGCCCGGCAGAGCTCCACGCAGTACGCCGACCTTGTGCAAGCGGCGCGAGAGGAGTGGAACCAGCAGACAGAGACCGATGATCTTGGCCCGCGGGGTCGCAACCTCGATTTGTTGGAGGAGGATCTGCGCCGCCAGCAATCGCTGGATCCCGCTCTGGTGTCTGCCCTCGCAACCGCCAAAGCAAGCGGATACAACCTGTGGCAACAGGCGCGGTCTGCCTCGGACTTCTCTCAGTTCGCGCCAGCCCTGCAGCGCCTGATCCAGCTGCGCCAGGAACAGGCCCGTCAACTGGCCGAGCCCCGATCCTGCTGGGAGACCCTGGCCCAGCCGTTTGAGCCAGACCTCAGTCTCAAGCGGCTGCAGGAGGTGTTTGCTCCCCTGCGAGAAGCACTGCCAGATTTGGTCGCTGAAACCGCCTCTAGCCCCCGTTCCCGGACCGCCAGCTGGGATCTGCCGGAGCCAGCCCAGCAGCAGCTGTGCGACGCGCTGCTCAACAGCTGGGGGCGTAATCCCGCGATCACCTGTGTGGCGCGTTCGCCCCATCCCTTTTCCATCACCCTGGGGCCTGCCGACTACCGCATCACCACCCGGGTGGTGCAAGGTCAGCCCCTGTCCTGTTTTCTGGCGACGGCCCATGAGTGGGGCCATTCCCTGTATGAACAGGGTCTGCCGGACCAGAGCCATCAATGGTTTGCCTGGCCGCTCGGCCAGGCGACGTCCATGGCTGTGCACGAGAGCCAGTCGCTGTTCTGGGAGAACCGGGTGGCCCGCAGCCGTCCGTTCGCCGACCGTTGGTGGCGTCAATTCGCCGCGATGGGCGCTCCCCTTGACGGTGCAGAGGATCTCTGGCGGGCTCTGAACCCTTTGGCGCCGGGCCTGAATCGCGTGGAGGCCGATGAGCTCAGCTACGGGCTCCACATCCTGATCCGCACCGATCTCGAGATCGCTCTGCTGGAGCAAGGGCTCGACGTGGCGGATCTGCCGGCGGAGTGGAATCGCCGCTACGGCGAACTGTTGGGCGTAACACCCGCCAACGACGCCGAGGGCTGCCTGCAGGACGTGCACTGGAGCGAGGGCCTGTTCGGCTACTTCCCCTCCTATTTGCTGGGACATCTGATCAGTGCCCAGTTGTGCCAGGCGATGACCTCCGAGATCGGTGCCCCCGAGGACCATGTCGCCAGCGGTGACATCACCCCACTGCTGGGATGGTTGCGGCAGCACGTGCATCCGGTGGGACGGGCTCTGAATGCGGAGGATCTGGTGCGCCAGGTCACCGGTCGTCTGCTGGACAGCACGGCTTTCCTGGAGCACGTGAGAGGAAAGGTGCAGGCCTCGCAGTCAGCATGACTACAGTGCGGCACGATATTGAGTTGATATAGATCCAAAATAGGTGAGATTTCGTGCCAGCAGGGCTTTGCCTTATTGATTGGTCTGGCTGCCCGTAGGATCCCGGCGCTGTCGTCCGCCATCCATGGCCAACCTTGATCAGGCTCCCAGCCGCAGCATGCCCAACCTGCTGCATGTGCTGCCGGCCTTCGCTGATGAAGCCGAACTTCGCCTCAACACGATCGTGGAGCTCAACTCCAATACGATCAACAAGTACGAGCTGATCACGGAAACTGGCCACCTCAAGCTGGATCGTGTCGGTTACTCCTCCCTGGCCTACCCCTTCGCCTACGGCTGCATTCCCCGTACCTGGGATGAAGACGGTGACCCCCTTGATATCGAAATCGTCAACGTCACCGAGCCGTTGGTTCCCGGTTCCATCGTTGAAGCCCGCATCATCGGTGTGATGACCTTCGATGACGGCGGAGAAGTGGACGACAAGGTGATTGCTGTGCTTGCTGACGACAAGCGTATGGATCACATCAAGAGCTTCGAGGACCTTGGTGAGCACTGGAAGAAGGAGACCACCTACTACTGGGAGCACTACAAGGACCTCAAGAAGCCCGGCACCTGCAGCGTGAACGGTTTCTTCGGCACCGAGAAAGCGGTGGAGATCATCAAGGGCTGCGAAGCGCGCTACATGGCCGAGATCGACCCCAAGCTGGTGGACTGATCCTCAACAGGATCCACTGACCCTCAGGGGATCAAGGCGGGGCAAGGCCCCGCCTTTTTCATGGCAAGCGCTGATACATGTTCACCAGCACCGCCCGCCTGGCATCCGGGTGCTGGGGATGGCCGCGGTGGGCACCACGCTGGCTGGAGATCACCATGTCTCCGGCCTTGGCCAGCAGCGGCAGCGCTTCAAGCCCCTCCAGTTGGCTGTATTCATGACGGTTGAGGCCATTGGCCTCATTGAACTGGCGGCTGCGTTTCCAGGAGCATCGATCCCGGTGCGTGGCCGGGACGTAGCAATAGGGGCCATCGCTGAGGTCCCGAACGTCCGTCAGGAACACAAAGGACTTGAACTTCTGCGATCGACCATCGCAGTGATACCCCCGGGTGTCCTGTACGCCGCGGTTCACGTAAAGGTTGCGGCACTTCACCCGCATCGGCAGCAGCGATGAGGTCAGCAGCAGTCGGCTGATCAGGCGTTCCTGCAAGCAGGCCGACACCCAGTGCGCCATAGCTTCGCTGAGCCGTTCCGGGTGGAAGATGTCCACCATGCCGGAATCGCTGCCGCTGCGGCCATCCGGCCGTTTCACCCGGTGGTTGATGACGGCCTGATCAGCATCCAAGAAGTTCTCGTACCCCTTGATTCGCCGCTTGTTCGGCAGATTGAGGATGGCGTTGGAGGCCAGTTGTTTCGTTTGCCCTGCGTCCAACTGCGCCAGCAGTTGATTCAACTCGGCATTGATGGCTTCGAGAGGTTGAGGGGGAACGGCCTGGCGCACCACCAGGACCCCCTGGCGTCGCAGGATCCAGGCTGCCCGCAGAAAGGCACTCTTGCTGCTGCTAAGGGCGTTGAAACTAACGCTCAGGCGGTCCATGGCCGCCTCCCGCTCCGTTCCTCCCAGCAACCGCGGCAGGCCTGAACTGTCGGCTGTGGTGGGTACGGCCAGCGTGGTCATTGAACGCAGCGTACCGGGACAAAACCGTGTGGCTGAACCAACCAGCCGTACATAGCTTGAGACCAGCGAGTCTCGCGTGTCTCGATGCGATGTGTAGCTGTTGTCTTTGGACTGTTTCTTCCCATGGTCTTGATGGCGCCTGGAGCTGCGCAGGAGCTGGCGCTGCGGACGTCAACCGACATCAGGATCGTTCTGGATCTGGGGCGTCGGCAGATCAGTGTGATCCGTGCCGGTCAACGCCTGGGTCCCTGGCCTGTCGCCATTGGTGATGCCCAGACGCCGACCCCGAAGGGAACATTCACCATCGTGTCGAAACAGGTCAATCCCGTGTACCTCTCCATCAAGGGCGGACAGCGGCGCGAGCTGATGGGAGCATCCAGCCCTATCGGCGATCGTTACATCGGTTTCCATCACGACGGTCGCCGTGACTAAGGAATCCATGGGACCCCTTGGCCTCATTGGGTCCGGAGCAGAGCTGCCGTCAGCCTTGGGTGTGTACGCATGCTGAACGCTCACATTCGAGAGCTGTTCGATGTTGTTGAGGAGGGGACACCTCTGCGCATTCAGAGCTGATCAGGCCTCAGGACGGACCTCATCAAAGATTTCCTTGAGGATGGCTCCCGCACCCTGGTGCTTGAGTTTGCCAGCCAGCTCGATGCCAATGGACTCGGGGTCAGCAGCGGAACCACTGGCCTCATCGCGGATCAGGCGCTTGCCATCCAGGCTGGCCACCATGCCCGTGAGGGTGAGTTCTTCATTGTTGATCTGGCTGTTGACACCGATCGGCACCTGGCAGCCCCCCTCCAGCTCTCGCAGGAAGGCGCGTTCCGCCAGACAGCGGCGTGAGGTGGTGGTGTGCTCCAGCACCTTGATGATTTCCAGAACCTCTGGCTTGTCTTCCACGCATTCGATGCCGAGGGCGCCCTGGCCAACGGCATGAAGAGAGATGTCACCCGGGATGATCTGGTGGATCCGGTTGCCGAATCCCAGGCGCTCCAAGCCTGCTGCCGCCAGGATCAAGCAGTCGTAATCGCCTGAGTCGAGCTTCTCCAGGCGCGTGATCACGTTGCCGCGAACGTCCTTGAAGCTCAGATGTGGGTAGTGATGCCGCAGCTGGGCCAGCCGGCGCAGGGAGCTGGTGCCCACCACGGCACCCTCCGGCAGGGTGTCGAGTTTGTGGTTGGCATTTTTCGCATTCACCACCAGAGCATCAGCTGGATCTTCCCGTTCAGTGATGCAGCCCAGCATCAGGCCTTCAGGCAGGTTGGTGGGCAGATCCTTCAGAGAATGGACGGCGATCTCCGCGCGTCCCACCAGCATCTGCGCTTCCAGTTCCTTGGTGAATAAGCCCTTGTCGCCAATCTTGGCCAGGGCCACATCCAGGATCTTGTCCCCCTGCGTGGCCATCGCCTCCACCGTGATGGTGAGTCCAGGGTGGGCCTTCTCCAATTCCGCCTTCACCCAGTTGGTCTGCACCATCGCCAGCTGACTGCGACGTGAGGCGATGCGCAGTTCGGTGAGAGCCATGGAGAGTGCTAATCAGCCGCCCAGATTACGGACTCGAGGCCTGTCGGATCTGCGAATGTGAAGCAGCTGCGGTGGATCGTGGTTCTGTGAAGACTGCGTAACATTGTCACCACCAGCTCGTCGATGTATGCCAGGTCCAGTTGTGAACGGTGTACGTCAGACCACGTTGTCGAGTTCGTCCTCCGTGACAGGTGGGTCGTCGGACGAGCCCCAGTTGCCTCTGATGTCGGAGGGCACCATTCGCCTTCTCCTTTTGAGCAGTGGTGAGTTGCTCATGGCACGGTTGCGCATCACCACCGATGGAGACGGTCAGCCTGCTTATCAATTGATTCGCCCCAGGCGGGTGCTTGGCTGCGACAGCGAGGCTGAGGGCTTCACCTTGACCCCTTTTCTTAATGGTCTCACTCCCCAGAGCAACCTGGTGTTGTTCAAGCATGCGGTGGCCTCAGTGCTTGAACCCGATGGCCTCCTGCTGCAGGCTTATGCAACCCAGACCTCCCAGGAGTGTCCCCTGGAGGAAACACCGGTGGAGCGCCTGAAACGCGCGTTTCAGGAATTTACGGAGAGTTTTGAGGGTTAAGCCGCGCTTGATCTTGCTGCCCGTCTGTAACGCCGTTTGATCTAGAAAAAAACCCCGGTTTCAGCCAGGGTTCGATCTCTTCCGTGTGAGGAGGGCGTCTCAATTCCCTCTTCACCCTTATAAGGCGGCAAGGGGAGCAAAGGTAGGTGCAGATGTACTTATGTGATAAGGATCGCTCTGCCAGACTTTGATTGCTTGGGGACGTGCAATGAACGAGGCCTATGTCCTTGTGGCGATCATCCTCTGCGTCTGGCTACTGGTGAAGTTGCTACCGGGGATGGAACCCTGATGGGCTCCATCCCGACTTACTTGATGTACTCCTTGAGAACACCGTTGCGGTTGGGGTGGCGCAGTTTGCGCAGGGCCTTGGCTTCGATCTGGCGGATACGTTCGCGGGTTACATCGAAGATCTGACCGATCTCTTCGAGGGTCTTCATCCGTCCGTCATCCAGGCCGTAGCGCAGCCGCAGCACATCCCGTTCGCGGGGGCTGAGGGTGGCAAGGACTCCTTCGAGATCTTCACGAAGAAGATTCTTGGCCACGTCCTGCTCAGGATTCTCAATGTCGGCTTCGATGAAGTCTCCGAGGCGGGAGTCCTCTTCCTTGCCGATGGGGGTTTCCAGGGAGATGGGCAACTGGGCACTCTTGGCAATGAAGCGCAGCTTCTCGATAGTCATCTCCATCGATTCAGCAATCTCTTCCTCGGTAGGCTTACGACCGAATTCCTGGGAGAGAACCTTGGTGGTTTTCTTGATCCGGGAAATCGTCTCGTAAAGGTGCACCGGCAGGCGAATGGTGCGTGATTGATCCGCGATGGCACGGGTGATGGCCTGACGGATCCACCAGGTTGCGTAAGTGGAGAACTTGTAGCCCTTCTCGTGATCAAACTTCTCGGCGGCGCGAATCAGGCCGAGGCTGCCCTCCTGGATCAGGTCCTGGAAGCTCAAGCCCCGGTTCATGTACTTCTTGGCGATGGACACCACCAGGCGCAGGTTGGACTGCACCATCTTTTCCTTGGCCCGACGTCCGAGCATCAGGCGCCGACGGAAGCGGATCAGGGGCATCTCCACCAGAGCCGCCCATTCCTTCTTGTCGGGTTCCCGGCCGTTGTCGCTCTCGAATTGAGCGGCGAGCTCTTCAAGGTGGAGCAGATCGGCGATTTTCCGAGCCAGCTCAATCTCCTCGTCGGGCCGGAGCAGGCGGATACGGCCGATTTCCTGGAGGTATACCCGAATGGAGTCTTCAGTGTAGACACCCTTCGGGCCGATCTTGATGCTGGCCAGCGCCTTGGCCTTCGCTGCCTTCTCAGCGGCAATGGCTTTGGCTTTCTCCTCTGGAGACAGCACGATCTCAGGCTTGGCCACCACAGCCTTGGCTGGTGCCGCATCAGTCTCAGCGCTGGTCTTGCTGCTGGCTTTCTTTGCTGAGGCTTTCTTGGCAGCAGGTTTCTTGGCTGTTGCTGCCTTGGCCGTGGTCTTTTTCGTGCTGGCCTTCGGAGCTGCTTTGGCTTTTGTTTTGCCGGCCTCAGCCTTCTTGGGGTCGGCGGCGGACAGAAGCTCGTCGGCTGCTGCCGTCAGATCCTTGGCGCTGGCCTTGCTGCTGCGACGTCGGGCCGGAGCCTTCTTGGTTTCAGCGTTTGACTTGACCTCCCTCACCTCTCCCTCGGAGTTGGCCAGCAGAACGATGTCCGGCTGGGCGGTTTTGGTGGCGGCAGGGCTCATGGTCGATGAAGCGTGAAGAGGGGAAGATCAAAAACAGCACCAATTCCACTGGAGTCCCGTGCACACGAGACACCTGAGCAAGTCAAAGCGATTTAAATCTCGACGGCAGTGCCGCGATAAAGGACGTCGCTCGTGATCAATGGAAAGCTGTGGAGGTGACCGCTGATGGGGTCTCTTGGATCAGGATTCTGTGCTGTCAGGGGTGGTCTCAGACCGGTCGAAGTGGCAGGCCATAGGTCCTGGCTTCAGACTGCGTGTCTTCCCGCTGGATCGAGCGCAGCGTTGACCAATACGTAGTCAACATTCCTACTTTAATGAAGTTTTCAGGCCTTTGCAACCCCTCCGAAAAGCCTCCTGATCTCGTTGAGGTCTGGCTTGAGGCTGGGCGTGAGGGCAGGACCTTCACCTACAGCGCCGATGCAGCACTTGGATTGCAGGCCGGCGATCTGGTGCAGGTGCGGCTGAGGGGACGCCCTCTGCATGGATTGGTGGTTGCCAGATACAACGTGTCCTTGGGGGCCACAGTGCCGGACAAGGTTCAGGCGGTTGAAGGCCTGGTGCAGCAAGCTGCCGTTGACCCCCAGTGGCGCCTCTGGCTTGAGGGTGTGGCTGAACGCTGCCATCTCAGTGTGTTCCGGATGCTGAAAGCAGCCCTACCCGCCGGTTGGCTGGGCCAGGCCCGGACCCTGTCTGAAGGTCGTGCCCTGTTGTGGGTGGAGCGGTTGCAGCCACCCGTGCCCGCTCCGCCTCTCACGTCCCGCCAGCAGCAACTCCTGAATGCGCTGGATGTTGCGGGGTCGGGACTGTGGCAGCGCTCGCTGGAAGCCTCGGGCTTCAGCCCATCCATGGTCCGGGTCTTGGAGACAAAAGGCTGGGTGCGCCGGGATCGGCGTCCCCTCTCCACAGGGGTGATGTCTGTTGCCCCACTGGAGGCCGCTCGGCCCCTCACCAGCGAGCAGCAGCAGGTGATGCAGCGCTTTGAGGCCGTTCCCGATGGAGAGGGGATGCTGCTTTGGGGCATCACCGGGTCGGGCAAGACCGAGGTATACCTGCAGTTGGCGGAGAAGGAGTTGGCGGCCGGCCGTCACGTGTTGATCCTCACCCCTGAAATCGGCCTGATTCCTCAGTTGGTGGATCGTTGCCGACGTCGCTTCGGCTCCAGGGTTCTCGAATATCACAGCGGTTGCCGGGATCGAGAGCGCCTCCAGGTGTGGCGCCGCTGCCTCGCGCCCGAGCAGCCTCTGCTGGTGGTGGGAACACGCTCAGCAGTGTTCATTCCCCTCTCGCCACTGGGGTTGGTGGTGCTGGATGAGGAACACGACAGCTCATATAAACAGGCCGCACCGATGCCCTGCTACCACGCCAGGGACCTGGCTTGGGATCGGATTCGTGCCGGTGGTGGGCGCCTGGTGCTCGGCAGCGCCACCCCATCACTGGACAGCTGGGTGCAACTGCATCCCGATGGGCCCCTGCGTCTGGGACGTCTGACTCAGCGGATCTCCCAGCAGTCTCTGCCTCCTGTCCATGTGGTGGACATGCGGCATGAGCTCGCCGAAGGACACCGTCGACTGATCAGTCGTCCGCTGATGGATCGATTGGCCGAGCTGCCGGAGAAGGGGGAACAGGCGGTGATCCTCGTGCCACGACGGGGCTACAGCCCTTTTTTGGGGTGCCGTAGTTGTGGGGAGGTGGTGATGTGCCCGAACTGTGATGTGGCGCTCACGGTCCACCGCGGTTCCGGTGGTCGTCAGTGGCTGCGTTGTCACTGGTGTGATCACCGAGATGAGATCGGCAACCGTTGCGCCCATTGCGGGTCCACCGCCTTCAAGCCCTTCGGTGCCGGAACCCAGAAGGTCATGGAGTTGCTCAATGAGGAATTGGATGGGCTGCGGCTGCTCCGGTTCGACCGTGACTCCACCGGTGGTCGTGACGGACACCGTCGCTTGCTGGATCGTTTTGCCTCCGGCAAGGCGGATGTGTTGATCGGAACCCAGATGTTGGCTAAGGGCATGGACCTTCCCCAGGTGACGCTGGCGGCGGTGCTGGCGGCGGATGGCCTGTTGCACCGTCCCGATCTACGGGCCTCAGAACAGGCTCTGCAATTGCTGATGCAGCTGGCGGGTCGTGCTGGGCGGGGCGAACGCCCCGGTCAGGTGCTGGTGCAGACCTACTGCCCTGACCATCCCGTGATTCGCCACCTGGTGGATGGCCGGTATGAGGCTTTCCTGGCCCAGGAGGTGCAGCTGCGGCGGGAGGCGGCGCTCGTGCCCTTCAGCCGCGCCTGTCTGCTGCGGTTGTCCGGTGAGTCCGCCAGCGCCACCGCCACGGCGGCATCGGTTCTGGCGGAGCGGGTGCGTCCTCTCTGTCGCGACCGTGGCTGGTGGTTGTTGGGGCCTGCCCCAGCCCCGGTGGCACGGGTGGCAGGGCGGAGCCGATGGCAGTTGCTGCTCCACGGTCCGGTGGGCTCCCCCCTGCCGCTTCCCCCCGGCCCGACCCTCTGGGACGAACTTCCTCGAGGTGTGGCTCTGGCGGTGGATCCTGATCCCCTGGAGCTGTAGGTCAGGAGGGGAGTTCCGGGAAGCCGAATCCGAGACGACGTCGAACCCCCTGCAGCAGCAGACTCAGCAACAGCAGAACCGCCACCACAAGGCTGCCCAGACCCAGAGGACTCCAGCGCCAGCTGCTGGCTTCCAGGTTGATGTCTTCATTGCTACGAAGGGTTTGGTTCACCTGCCCCTGGTTCAGTCCGAGGGCCAGATCAACCCCGGGTAAGTCCGGCAGTCGATCGAGATCCAGTTGCAGGATTAAGCGCTGCTGCACCCCCACCAGCCAGTTGCGCTCCACGAGTCTGATCCTGGGTTCAGGTAGGTCGATCCCGGCACTGGCGCTCAACAGCTGAAACACCTGGGTGAGGGTTGACCGGAAGGCTGCGGAGGGCATGGCGGCGGTGGTGATCCGCTGAGCTCCCGGACGGGGATGCTCCACGGTCACATCAGGCCGAAGCGTCTGGAGCGTCCGGTCAAACCGTTGCTGCCAGGGCAGGAGTTGGTCGGTGCTGCTTTGGATCTCCCAGGCGAGCTGCAGACGATCCGGTGCCGGGCTGCTGAGATCGGCTTGCATGCGAACGCAGCCGCTCAGGGCCACCGTTAGGGCCAGCAGCACGGCGGCGACCAGGACGGCAAATCCCAGCGCCGGAGGCCTGGTGGGACCTGTGGGCGGTGGCGGCGGTGGTGGCGGTTTGCGCGTGCGGCGACGTCGGGACGACACCGGTGCGGCATCGCCACTGGCTTGAATTGACAATGGTGGAAGTCGCATGGACCACCGTTCTGGACGGTCCAACGCGGGGGCTTCGAGGATCGTCAGCAACTGGCGAGCCTGCTGGCGCAGCTGCGTTTCACCGGAACGGCTCAGCAGTTGACAGATCGTGAGGGCCTCCTGGTCACGCCCCTGACCCATCAAGGCCGTGACCATCAATAGCCGGACCCTGGCCCCCTCGGGATCCGGCAAAGGCCGGGCTTCCGCCAACGGGGTCAGCTGTTCAAGGCACTGTCCGTAGTCGCCGCGTTCCAACGCGGTTTCAGCGATTGTGAGGTCCAGCGGAGCCGTTTGCTCGTTCACGCTTCAGCCGCGTCCCACCACCATGGTGCCGATGCCAGCATCGGTGAACACTTCCAGCAGCAGAGCATGGGGCACCCGTCCATCAACGATGTGAGCCGCTGAAACGCCTTGCGCCAGGGCCCGGATGCAGCATTCGGTCTTAGGGGTCATCCCACCGGCCACAACACCATCATCGATGAGTTGACGCGCCTCTGAGAGACGCAGTTTGCGAATCAGCGAGTTGGGATTGTCCCGATCCCTGAGAATTCCGGGGGTATCGGTCAGCAGGATCAACTTCTCGGCCTCGAGGGCTGCCGCCAGCTCGCCGGCCACGGTGTCAGCGTTGATGTTGTGGGCGCGGCCGTCACCCGGGGTGGCGGCAACGCTGGAGATCACTGGCACATAACCACGTTCCAGCAGCGGCTCCAGCACATCCGGGTTGACCCGGGCAACATCTCCAACCAGTCCATGGCTGCCGTCGCCCCAGGGGCGTGCCTCCACCAGGCTGCCGTCGCTGCCACTCAGACCAACGGCCCGCGTTCCGAGTTGATTGAGTCCGTTGACGATCTGCTTGTTGACCCGCCCGACCAGCACCATCTCCACCACATCCATCGTGTCGGCATCGGTGACCCGCAGGCCGTCGCGGAATTCGGCAGGGATCTCTAAGCGTTTGAGCCATTGGTTGATTTCCGGCCCTCCGCCATGAACCACCACCGGCTGCACCCCAACACAAGCCAGCAGGGCGAGATCACGGAACACCGCCTCGCGCAGCTCGGCATGGGCCATGGCGGCACCGCCGTACTTGATCACGATGCGGCGCCCAGAGAATCTCTGGATGTACGGCAGCGCTTCACTGAGTACCGACACCCTCAGGGCATCGTCACCGGATTGAATCGGCTCAGGCATCAGGCAGCAGTTTCAAATCGAAGCAGGTTTGATCAACAGCAGTCAGTTCCGCCTTCATCCCTTTGGCGAAAAACCGACCGAGGCGATCGAGTTTGTCTTCCCAGCGATCCATCGGTACGGCGTTGCCCTCAAACCGGAGCCGCAGGCCATAGCCAGCAGCGGACGACAACTCTTCAATCTCGGTGAGAGTTGGTGGGTTGTCCTCATCCCAGAGCTTGAGGGCTTCAAGGGAGGACTCCAGATGGGCCTTCTGTCCGTAGCGCCACCGAGTCACATCCCCCAGCAGTTTGCCCAGCTCCGGAGCGGCTTGCTCGCGTTCTGCCTTGAGCTGGGCCTTGGGTGTGACCCGTCTGGCGGGTGGGAGTTCTGATGACTTCAGTGCTAGCCCCCCCAACAGAATCGGGATCCCGTAAAAGATGGTTGGAAGGCTGAGATTGGCACTTCCAGTGGCATATGCCACACCACCCACCACGGTGAGAACGCCACCGGCGACGGTGACAAGGCTGCCGGGAGACAACAGATCTTTCATCGACGCCGAAGTAAGGACGCCATTGTGACTTCCCGGCCTTCAGGATGGAGGGATGAAGGCTTTGGTGACCGTGACCGGTTCTTCCCCCGACGATCTCAAGGTTCTGGTGCAGCAACTGGACGCTGATCGCGCCTGGCTGTTGCAGCAGATCGATGGAGGACGCTGGCCTGACCTGCGGCTTGATCTGGCTGCCCTGGAACGGGAACTCGGCCAGATGATCTCCCGGGTTGTTGAGCTGGAGGAGGAGTCCGGAGCGCAGTGAGCTCAGAAGGGAATCTCGTCCGTATCCGGCACCAGGGGGGCGGCATTCCAACTGGCGGCCTCGGGTTCGGCCTTCGCTGGTGGCGCAGCTGCTGCGGTGGGGGCCGCTGTCGGCTGAGACGGTTGGGGAGCGGAGCCTGGGCTGATGGGATGCATGCGCGCCAGGGTGAATTCCGCCCGCTTTTCCTTCATCCCGTCCTGGCGGGGCACGGTGTTCATCCGCAGACGCCCTTCCAGCATCAAGCGCTGACCGACCTGCACGCGGCTCTGCAGTTCCTGGGCCAGATTGCCCCAACCCACCACCTTGAGTTCACCGGGCTGATCGCCTTCCCGAAGCGGATCAAACCGAACCGACATCTCGGCGATCGGCGTCTGGTTGTCCTGGGTGTAACGAACCGTCGGTGCGTCGATCACCTCCACTTCCAGCACACAGTGGTTCATGGTTCTCACCGTCTTCGTGGGCCATCCTGATGCAAGGTCGGGGGATTGGCCAGGGGCGGATCTGGTTGCTGTCGGGGACCGGTGAAGGGCCACCATTAGCGGCGGCTTTGTTGCGGATTGGCTGGCGGGTCGAGGTGAGTGTGGTGACCCCCTCCGCCGCCCGCCCCTATGCCGGGCTCGACCTCGATTGGATGGCTGTCGGCTCACTCCAGGGAGAGAAAGCCATCGAGGCTGTTTTGAAAAACGGTGCTGGCTTTCGCTGGGTGATTGACGCGACCCATCCCTTTGCGGTTCGCATCAGCGCAGATCTGGCCCGGACCTGTGCCAGGTGCGGCCAGCCTCTGCTCCGCCTGCAACGGCCGCTGGAGCAGGGCGGGGCAGTGCAGCTGTTGGATCGGTTCGGTGACCTGCGGGGGTTCGATCTCGGCGGTCGACGTCTGCTGCTGGCCTTGGGGGGGCGGCATCTTCCCGCTGTGCACAGTGATGCCGTCGCCGCCGGCGCCGAGGTCTTTGCCCGTTGTCTTCCCTCCGCTGATGGTCTCAAGGCCGCACTGGCCGCCGGTTTGCTCCCGGATCATCTGGCGGTGGTCCGGCCGCTGCAGGGGGGCCGTGCTGGTGCGATCGAACGGGCCCTGTGTCGCCGCTGGGGGATCACGGATGTGATCTGCCGGCAGTCGGGTGGTGTGACGGAGCGCCTCTGGCGTCAGCTGTCCGCCAATCTGGACATGCGGCTGCTGATGTTGCGTCGTCCGGCGTCCCCAACAGGCGTCGAGACTGTGGAGAGTGAAGCCAGCCTGATGAAGCGGCTACAGGAGGCTCCCCGTCGTGGCGCTGATGACTGACTCCCCTCGCCTGGTAGTGGTGCTGACCACTGAGGCGGATCAGGCCAGGGCTCAGGCCCTCGCGGAGGCTCTGCTGGAGCGCCGCTTGGTGGCCTGTGTGTCGTTGCAGCCGCTCCAGTCGCTGTACCGCTGGAAGGGTGAGCTGCAGCGGGACACAGAAGTGCAGTTGCTGCTCAAAACCAGCGCTGATCAGCTGGGCAGGCTGCGGGAGGCCGTGATGGAGCTGCACAGCTACGACACCCCGGAATGGTTGACCTGGCCGGTGGAGGCCTCAGGCGCCTATGGCGCCTGGGCCTTGGCGCAGCTCAGTTCAGATGAGCTGCGGCCAGCTCCCGCAGGGACACCTGGGGACGAGCCCCCAGCTGGGTGACGATCTGCCCGGCACAGAGGGCCCCCAGTTGACCACAGCGTCCCAGGGATTCTCCCTGGGTGTAGCCGTGCAGAAAACCGCCGGCGTAGAGGTCTCCGGCCCCGGTGGTGTCGACCAGCTCGCCCAGGCCGAAAATGCCAATGTCCCAGCGTTGATCACCGCTGAGCACCACGGATCCCTCCCCACCACGGGTGACGGCGATCACCGAGCAGCAGCCGCCTACCTTCTTCAGAGCGGTGTCGAAGTCGTCGGTTTCGTAGAGGGATTTGATCTCCACCTCGTTGGCGAACAGCACATCCACATGACCGTTCACAAGTTCGAGAAAGCTCTCGCGGTGCCGGTCCACGCAGAAGCCGTCGGACAGTGAAAGGGCGACTTGACCGCCGGCCTCACGGCAAACGTCCGCCGCGGCAATAAAGGCCCGCTTGGCCGCCGGACTGTCCCAGAGGTAGCCCTCGAGGTACAGCACCTTGGTGTCACGCACCATCGAGAGGTCCAGGTCTTCTGGCTCCAGCTGGGTGGAGGCGCCAAGGAACGTGCACATCGTGCGTTCCGCATCCGGGGTGACGTAGATCAGGCAGCGGGCTGTGGTGGCTCCCGTTGTGGCAGCAGGTGTGTCGAAGCGGGCACCGACGGCGCGGATGTCGTGGCTGAAGATGCCACCGAGCTGGTCATCTCGCACCCGTCCGATGAAGCCGGCCCGTCCCCCCAGCTGGGCAATTCCCACCATGGTGTTGGCCACGGAACCTCCGGAGGTTTCCAGACCTGGCCCACTGGCGGTGTACAGGGTCTCCGCCTGCTGTTCATCGATCAGCGCCATCCCGCCCTTCTGGAGTCCGTGTTGCGCCAGAAAGGCGTCATCGGTCTGAACCAGAACGTCCACGATTGCGTTGCCGATGCCCACCACATCAAGGCTGCAGGTGCTGGGGAAGCGCGTCATGGCGGGGTCACAGGGGCCCGCAGTATGGCCTCCAGCGGATCAGGCGCTGAGCAGAGCCCGTTTGGGGCCGTGGATCGGATCTTCCACAACGATGGTCTGATCCCGGCTGGCACCCAGGGAGACAATCGCGATCGGCACCTCCATCAGATCAGCGAGGAAGCGCAGGTAGGCCATGGCAGCGTCCGGCAGATCCTCGAGCTTGCGGCAGTCCTCGGTGGAGCACTGCCAGCCGGGAAGGGTCTCGAAAAGCGGGTTGCAGCGGGCGAAGTCCTCGGCGCTGCTGGGGAAATGTTCGATGCGTTCCCCATCCAGTTCGTAGGCCACGCACACCTGGATGGCATCCAGCTCATCCAGCACATCGAGCTTGGTCACCGCGAGGCAGTCGAGGCCGTTCACCTGAACCGCATAACGGCCGATCACCCCGTCGAACCAACCGCAGCGACGCCGACGGCCGGTGGTGGTGCCGAATTCGCCGCCACGCTCGGTGAGCTGGTCGTTCAGTCGGCCACTGAGCTCCGTCGGGAAGGGGCCTTCGCCGACACGGGTGGTGTAAGCCTTGGCCACGCCGATCACCCGGTCGATCAACGTCGGTCCCACGCCGGCACCGATGCAGGCCCCACCGGACACCGGATTGGAGGAGGTGACGTAGGGATAGGTGCCGTGATCGAGATCCAGCAGGGTGCCCTGGGCGCCTTCGAACAGGATGTTCTTGCGGGCTCTTGCCGCCTGGTGGATGGCCTGGGTGCACTCCACCACGTGGGGGGCCAGGCGCTTGCCGTAGCCCAGGTACTCCTTGATCACGGTCTCCGCATCGAGGGGCTCGACGCCGTAGATCGTCTCCAGCAGTTGGTTTTTTTCCTGAAGGGGTCCCTCAAGACGTTCCCTCAGCCGTGCTTCATCCAGCAAGTCGATCACACGGATGCCGCTGCGCTGGGATTTATCGGCGTAGGTGGGTCCGATGCCGCGGCCGGTGGTGCCGATCCGCCGGTCGCCGCGCTGCTTCTCCATCGCCAGATCCAGCAGGCGGTGGTACGGCATGGTCACGTGGGCCGTGGAGGCCAACTGCAGGCCAGAGATATCGATGTCGTTGGCGATGAGCATGTCCAGCTCACCGAGCATCACCTTGGGATCTACGACCGTGCCGGACCCGATCAGGCAGATCGTTTCCGGATAAAGGATTCCGGAAGGGATCAGATGCAGCTTCAGCACACGGTCGTCCACGACGATCGTGTGGCCTGCATTCACACCACCCTGGTAGCGAACGACCACATCGGCGGAGCGGCTGAGGAGATCGGTGATCTTTCCTTTTCCTTCGTCACCCCACTGAGCTCCGATGACGACAACGTTGGCCAATGACACTGCGGCCCGAAGCCGCGAATCTGCACAATCCGCGACTATGTCGGACCCCGTGGTGGTCTGTCAAAGACCTCTCATCAAACCGTTGCTTCAGCTGCCTCGGACAGCGGACTTCTCAGCTTTGCCGAGTTCCTTGGCGATGCGGTCGTGCAGGGCTTCCGGCAGAGGACGGTTGGCGTAGGAGGCGTAATGACCGGCAAGGGAGTTCAACGCCGTCTGCATTGTGGTGAAGGAGCTGAGACCGTTCACCCGGGGTTGAGGCCGGTAGCGGGACATGTAGTCGTTGATCAAGGCCCGGGCTTCGGATTCCGCCTCACCACGGTTGGCGGCGTCCTGGGGCAGATCGATCACCTCACGCAGGTTGTGAGCCACGGCAATCGTGTCCTCGACGTAATCACCCGTGAGACGGGCCTCAGCATCGCCGCTGCAGGCGGTCAGCAGCAAGCAGAGTCCGAGAACCAGGGCGACCGCTGCCCTGGACAGTTGCTGGATCAGTCGGGCCAGGGCGGAGATCATGGAACTGGAAAGATTGAGCGGGACTTTAAGGGCGCAGGGCCTTCAGCAGTTCGCCGATCGCTTCGCCGTGGGGCAGTTTGCGCATCTCGCGATTGGACCGTTGAACCAGTTCAACGGTGCCTTCGGCGGCGTCGCGGCCGATGACCAGCCTCCAGGGAATGCCGATCAGATCGGCATCTTTGAATTTCACCCCAGCCCGTTCCTTGCGGTCATCCAGCAGCACATCGATGCCCGCCTCAAGGAGCGTTGCGTACACCGTGTCTCCGAGATCGGTTTGGGCGTCATCATGATTGTTTGCGATCACCACGATGACTTCATAGGGAGCGATGGCGGCGGGCCAGCGGATGCCGCCATCGTCGTGGTGCTGCTCCACCGCTGCCTGGGCCAGGCGTGAGACGCCGATGCCGTAGCAACCCATCCAGAACGGTTCATCACGGCCGTTCTCGTTGGTGAAGCAGCAGTCGAGAGCCTGGGAATACTTACGCCCAAGTTGGAAGATATGGCCCACCTCAATGCCCCGCTTCTCCTGCAGTCGGGCGTCCGGGTTGTGCACGCAGCGCTCCCCTGCACGGGCCTTGCGTAGGTCTTCACCCTGTGGAGCCCCACCCAGGTCACCCCAGCTGCAGTGGCTGCGGTGCTGGTCTTCAGCATTGGCGCCGCAGTGGAACTGCTCCAGCTCCGTTGCAGTGGTGTCGGCCAGGCGAAGAAATGAGGTCGTCCAGCTGGAGGCGTCAGCCAGCACCTTATCGGCAAGATCCGGGCCGATGAATCCGAAGGGAATGGTGTTGATCCCTTGTCGCTGAAGATCGTCTGGGCTGATCGGTCGGCAGTCGAGAACGCCCTGCTCGCTGCGGCGACTCACCGCATTCACCAGCTTCACCTCATTCAGGTCCTGGTCCCCCCGCAGGGACACCAATACGGGTTGTTGTTGGCCATCCTCAAGCTGTGCCAACAGCAGCAGCACCTTCACCAGCTGCCCGGGCTGCCAGGCCTGGGCTGTGCAGAGCCCTTCAATCGTGGTCTGTCCCGGGGTCTTGAGGAGGGTGAGTGCTGCAGGGGGTAGGGAAGCGACCGCGTCGGGGATCGACACGGCTTTCTCCTGGTTGGCGGCGTAGGCACCGTCATCGCTGATCAAGATCAGGTCTTCGCCAGCTTCCGCCGTGACCATGAATTCCTGGGAGGCGGCACCACCGATGGCGCCGCTGTCGGCATCCACAGGCACTGCCTCGAGTCCGCAGCGCTCGAAGATGCGTCGGTAGGCCTGATCCATCACGGCGTAGGTCGCCTGCAGATCGGCTTCGTCGGCGTGAAAGGAGTAGGCATCTTTCATGATGAATTCACGCCCCCGCATCAGGCCGAACCTGGGGCGGATCTCATCCCTGAACTTCGTCTGCACCTGATAAAGGTTCACGGGAAGTTGCCGGTAGGAGCGCAGCAGCTCGCCCGCCAGGCTGGTGATCACCTCCTCATGGGTCGGTCCCAGACCCAGTTCGCGCCCCTGGCGGTCCTCCAGGTGAAACATGATCCCTTCGCCGGCCGTGTACCCCTGCCAACGGCCACTGCGTTGCCAGAGCTCTGAGGGGTGCAACTGGGGTAACAGAGTTTCAAGAGCACCAGCACGATTCATTTCCTCGCGGATGATCGTGGTGATGCGCTGCAAGACCTTCCACATCATCGGCAGATAGGCGTAGATCCCAGAGCCGACTCGGCGAATGAACCCTCCACGCAACAGCAGCTGGTGGGATGTGATTTCGGCTTCAGCTGGCACATCGCGCAATGTCACCAGCATCAGGCGGGAGACGCGCATGGCCGAACTTTCAGATAATTCGAGAAGCTATCACCGATCCAGAAGTATGCCGATCACACAACTGTCTCGCCCCCCGGAAAACCGCTGTACGACCTGAGTCTCGACTGCTACCGTCCGCTCAGTCCAGGGTGTCCAAGGGCCGTCTCATGTTTCCTCGATCGGTTGAATCAGTGAATTCCCACATTCAATCATCGGTTGAAATTGCCCTTGATCAGGCGGTTGCTTCGACCGATGCCGAGGCCCTGGTTGGCATTGACGACGTTCAGAAATCGCTGAATCGTTCGAGAGCTTCGGTGTACCGCTACACCAACACCGATCCTCGCAATCTCAACCCGCCGTTCAACCCACGGAAGTTGAACCCCGAATACCGCAGTGATCAGAAAGATCCCCTCCTATTCCACCCCAATGAGGTGGCCCGGTTTGCCAAGGACGTCCTCCGTATTAAAGAAGTCACGGTGGAGGTTCTCAACTCACCGTCTACGGCTACTCAGCAGATGCTCGGCTCCATCCTCGAGGAGCTGAGGGGAATCCGTTCCCACCTTGAGGGGCTTGATCAGCAGGCGTCTGATTTCACGGAGCTTCGTGACCGTCAGGACAGGCCCGCTGCGTGAGGCCGGGATCAGTGACAGAATTGGTTAGAACTTTGTGAATAGACGCGAACACGCTTCAGCGTGTTCCAGAGCATGGCTTCAGACCAAGACCAACCCTTTCACAGCGAACCACCCGCCCACGAGGAGCAAGAGGAACCGTTCAGTCCGGGTTCACCATCCCTTGTCATGGCAGGTCTGTCGATCGCCTTGCTCAGCATCACAGCTCCGATGCTCTCGGTGATCTCAGACCGGGGCTCGCTGCCAACCCGGCTGATGCCGACAGCACTCGATCGCGATGGATCTCAGCCGCCTGTCCCCCTCACCGTCCTCAGGCCTGGTCAATCTTCTGGTGGAGATCCCCGCTGGAAGCCGCAATAAATATCGCTTCTCCCACTCGACAGGGTTGATGGTGCTGGACCGCGTCCTTCATTCCTCGATCCGTTACCCCTTCGATTACGGATTCGTTCCCAACACCCTCGCTGCCGACGGATCTCCCTTGGACGCGATGGTGATCATGGCCGAGCCGACGTACGCGGGTTGTCTGATCCGTGCGCGACCGATTGGTTTGCTTGAGCTCAAGGACAACAACGTCGACGATGCCAAATTGCTGTGCGTCCCGGATGCTGACCCTGGACAGCGGGAGATCCACAGCATCCGCCAAATCGCCCCAGCTCAACTGGAGGAAGTGGCTGAGTTTTTCAGGACTTGCCGAAGCTTTGAGGGGCGTTCGATTGAGGTCAGCGGCTGGAGAGATGCAGGTTCTGTTCCGGCACTGCTTGACCAGTGCATCCAAGCCGCCAATTGATTCGTCGCCCAACTGCAGATCACAGGCCAGATGCTTGTAGGTTGGTGCGCACTTGAGACTCCGTACGACCCGTGCCCACCATCCGATTTGAGCAGGAAGGCCAGCAGGTTGGATGCATCGAAGGCGCGAACCTCCGCAAGGCTGCCCTTGACGCCGGCATCAATCCATACAACGGTGTCAACAACCTCAACAACTGCAGTGGTGTCGGCCAGTGCGGCACCTGTGTGATGGAAGTGGTGGAAGGACAGGCCAACCTCTCCCCTCGCAGCGACGTTGAGGAGGTTTATCTTGCTGACCGCCCGGCCAATTTCCGTCTCAGCTGCCGGACCACCGTTAATGGTGATGTCACGGTTCGCACCCGCCCTGCTGAGGGCGTCGGCCGTGGCTCTAACAGTCTGATCGGTGCCATCAAGTCGCTGTTCGGCCGCTGAGCACAGCAGACATGCTTCAGGTTTACAGCTACAGCCGCTGCAGCACCTGTCGACGGGCTTTGTCCTGGTTAAAGGAGTCTGGCCTGGAGCACACGGTGATCGACATCACAGTTGACCCGCCCTCGCGTCCGACCCTGGCCAAGGCCAAGGAGCAATTTGGTGACCGTCGCCCACTGTTCAACACCAGCGGACAGAGCTACAGGGCACTGGGAGCTGCAGTCGTCAAGGCCATGACCGACGACGAAGCACTCGATGCCTTAGTTGCGGATGGTCGCTTGATCAAGCGACCGTTTGTCGTTGCACCTGACGGGCAGGTCTTGGTGGGCTTCAAAGAGGAGGTTTGGCAGGCCCAGTTGAAGGGCTGAAATTCAGTCCATCCAGTTCGTTGATCAAGTCATCCACTCCCCCTTGATCACGCAGCTGACGGAAGCTTGAGCGCTTGATGTCCTCCAGAAACGACGCCAGCAGCGTCTGGCTTTGTTCCAGCACAGGCCCGTCATCCAAAACTCTGGCCAGCTCTTCCCAAAATCGATCCAGCGCATCGGTCCCCAGTTGATCAAGGGCTTGATCGTGCTGACCCAGACGGCTTCCGGTGGTTCTGGAGAGATCCAGCATGGAATCAATCACGCCACTGGCCAGCTGCCGACTGAGCTCAGATTCCGCTTTCAGCAGGCCTGGAAGTCGTTGCAGTGTGTCGGGTCTGATCCGGCTGGTCATGCCTTGTTGAAGCACATGGCTCAGCAAGGCCACCAGTTGAGGCCGTAGTGAAGGCCCCACCCGGGTGAGCAGCAGAGGCACCCAGAGTCGCAACAGCTCCAACAGCTCACGCTGGTCGTTCTGGTCCGTGGTCTGGTACGTGCAAAAACCCCGAATTCGCTGCGGCAGCTGGGGTGATCGGATGATCTGCTGCAGGGCATCCACCACGCGAATGGTGATCACCTCAAACAGCTCCAGAGCGAGGAGCGCCACAACGCCTCGGCTGATAACGGCCCTCAGTGGTTCCAGCTGGATCAGTCCTGAGACGGAACAACGTTCGGTTACAGGAACGATCCGCAGCAGTCGCCAGAAAGGAATCAGCAGGGGTAGATCAATCCACCGACGCAGCAGGGCATCCCGCCAGCGAATGGCGGGGTAGCGCCGTTTCAGCCGCAGGGTTCGCAGCAGAATGTCGAAAAGGAACAGCAGCTGGAATGGAGTGTCGATTCTCCAGCTGAGATCCGTGAGCTGGCCGCTGTCGTCAAGGCTTCGCCAGTAATTGGTCTCCACCAGCGGCAGGATCTGCGTGCGCCAGAACGCTCGTTCCTGACTCCATTCGACCCCCTTGATGTGATCCGGGTCGAACAACAAGGATGCCGATTGTCGGGCGGATTCGAGGCCGGCATGGGCTCGCAGCCGGTTCTTGATTTTTTCCAGCGCGCCGGTGTTGCCAGAACTCAGGAAGGGATTGGCCTCCAACATGCCCAGCGTGAGCTGGCGTTGTCGCTCCAGCAGTGGGTTCACCGTCGCCGGCGACTGAGCAGGGCTGCTCAGGGCCTGATCCAACACCTGGAACTGCTCGAGATACCTCTGGGTGTCCCGGTGCGGTTCGATGCCCTTGATCCGGTCATAGACCGGGGTGATGTCCGGCAGCCAGGGCAGCGGCACCACCAATGGCAGCGTTGGCAGCGGGTAGAGATTCCGTTGCAGCCAGAAGTTGCGCAGGGGGATGTAGGAGACATCGAAAATCACCCAGGCCAGGTTCGTGGCGGCCAGCAGTGCGATCGCCTGGTCCCATCGGCGCCAGGAGCTCCAACGGGTGGATCGGGATAGCCCGTGCCAGCGGGGACGGATCATCGGCTGATCAAGGAGCTCAGGAGAAGAGGCTCGGTATCCCATCTATCGTG
The DNA here is from genome assembly GCF_000195975.1 of Parasynechococcus marenigrum WH 8102. Classification (GTDB taxonomy): domain Bacteria; phylum Cyanobacteriota; class Cyanobacteriia; order PCC-6307; family Cyanobiaceae; genus Parasynechococcus; species Parasynechococcus marisnigri. The sequence continues at coordinate 1,696,995 of NC_005070.1, read as the reverse complement.
GGCCAGATTTCCCCGGAAAGGGCCAGTTGGCAAGCGATCGTTCAAAGACAAACGCGGGAAATCAACATCCCTTCTGGGATTTCTGGGGGCCAATTCTTTTCATGTTCGCCCTGTATCTGGGCATTCGTCAGGTCTTGGTTGAAGCTCGATACATCCCCTCAGGGTCGATGCTGCCTGGCCTTCAGATCCAGGATCGGCTGCTGGTGGAGAAGCTCACTTACCGATCACGCCCCCCGAAGCGTGGAGAGATCGTCGTCTTCAACTCCCCCTATGCCTTTGACCCGGCCTTGAAGACGCCGGTGCGTCCTTCAGCGGTGCGCTGTGCCCTGGTCAACCTTCCCTTGCTCGGCCTGATCCCTGGACTGGGCAATCCCGCTTGCGACGCCTACATCAAGCGGGTGATCGCCATTGGCGGCGATCGAGTTGAGGTCAGCCCCAGTGGAGCGGTCACCCTCAACGGACAGCGCATCGAGGAGCCTTATGTGGGTCAGGCCTGCCTGGTCAATCAGCAGGGAATGAGTCCCTGTCGAACACTCAACGTCACCGTTCCCAAGGGCTCGGTGCTCGTGTTGGGTGACAACCGCCGCAACAGTTGGGACGGACGTTTCTGGCCAGGTGGGGCTTTCCTGCCGGAGCAGGAGATCATCGGCCGGGCCGTGTTCCGCTTCTGGCCCTTCAACCGTTTCGGTCTTCTCAACGACTGAGGCCGCAGGCCACCACCCGCCCCTGCAGGGTGCGTCCCAGCCAGGGGAGGTTGGCGGCTCCCGGTGCTGCTGGATCATCGCGGCTCACCGTCCAGCTGATCTCGGGGTCAAACAGCAGCCAACGGCGGCTGCCGATCAGCAGCGATTCCGCCGGCTGGTCCAAAAAAGCGGACGGACCGAAACTGAGCAGCTCCCAGAGGGATTCGATCGAGAGGTCACCCTGATCAACCAAGGCAGACCAGAGCGCCGGCATCACGAGGTGGTGCCCACTCAGGCCTGGAGGCCGCTGATCCGCCGGCAGCAACATGTCTTCCTCATCAAGCGGCACGGCATGCACGGCGACCGCCTGAATCAGGCCGGACTGCAGGGCTGAACGCAGGCGCAACCTGTCCGCAGCTCCCCCCAGTGATGGACGCACACGGCAGCCTGGATCAGTGCTGGAGAGGCTGCTGCCATCGACCAGCAGATGCCACCAACACACACTGGCCTTCAGCTGTGGGTCGGCCTGGCCGAGGAGGTCCACAGCCGCAGCTGTGGAGATGTTCATTAACCGCAGCTGCCGGTCGGGATGACGTTGCTGCAGGGCCAGCAGCTGTTGAAGGGGCAGCAGTTCGCTGATCAAGGGATCGGGTGCCCAGCCCGCCCGCAGGGTCTCGACACCCTCCCGAGCCAGGCCGTCCCCCTGGAGATTCGGATCCCTGGGGGCAATCAGCACGGGGCAGGATCCCATTTCGCCGAGCAGCAGACCTCTCTCCAGCAGCGGCAATGGCACAACGGCATCGTCATCGGCAAGGCCGATGGCACCGTGTTCCAGCAGATCGCCGTGGGGTGCCAGCTCGTCTCCTTTGCCGTTCAGGCTGAAACCTCCCCAGAGGGGCAGGTGAACCGACGACGGGTCCGCGTTCTGCAGGCCGATCAGGCGCTCCGGCTGATCCCGCCAGCTCTGCCCTCGCGGTAACAGGGCCACCTGGCCGTATCCCCCTGCCGCAGCGCAACGCCGCAGGCTGCGGATCGTTTCCGTTGGCCCGCTGATCGGTGAAGGCAGAACCGTATGGGGGTCCACCAGGCAGGGGGCCAGAAGTTGCTGGGGGGCAACGGTCGCTTGAATTCCCAGTCGCGCCGCTGCTGTGCGTGCTGCATCACCGAAGCCGCTGAGAACACCTGATTCGATCAGGGCAGCACCCTGCTGAAGCTCCGTTCCGGGACCATGCAGGATCCGCACCGGATCCAGCAGCAGGGTGTCGTGCATGGGTCAGAGGGCGCCCGCGGCGGTCCGATCGATCACACTCCCGAAGTGGGACGTGAGGTTGAGACAGGTCACCACTGCAGGCTGGCTCGGATCCGGAGTGATGTCGACCACGGTGACCCCGCCATTGCCCTGCTTCACCGCCCAGATGTCGGCAGGTGTCAGGCCGAGCAGATCGCAAAGGATGGTCTTGTTGACGGCATCATGGGCCACAACAAGGGCGGTCTCCTCGGGTTTCAGCCCTTTGGCGATCTCCTGCCAGCTGGTAACGGAGCGGGCCCAGACGTCTTGAATCGTCTCGCCCTCCGGCATCTGAACCGTTTCAGGAGAACGCTTCCAGGTGTCCAGCAGCTCGGACCACCCCTCCCGGATCTCGGATTCGAGCTTGCCTTCCCAGAGTCCATGGCCGATTTCCACGAGGCCATCGATCTGCGTGAGGGGCACCCCGGAATGGGCTTCGAGGATGATCTCCGCGGTTTTGGTCGGCCGGGAGAGCGTGCTGCTCCAGGCACGATCGATGGACACATCCTTGAGGAAATCGCGTGCGGCGGCTGCCTGGCTGCGGCCATGGTCGTTGAGGGGGATGTCGATCTGCCCCTGAAAACGCCCCGCCTTGTTCCAGTCGGTCTCGCCGTGGCGCACCAGGATCAATCGGGCACCCTTCCCCCTGTCCGGCAGCGGTTGCAAATGGGTGGTGCTGTTGAGGCACTCAATCTGCACCTGTGGCTGATCGACCCCAGGTCTCAGGTTGAAGATCGAGAGTGAGGTGTTGTCGACCCTGAGTCGTCGGAATCCCTGCTCGGGTTCTCCGAGCAGGGTGAGCATCAGGCAACGGAGGATGGCGTTGTGGGCCACCACCAGCACCGTGCCGTCCTGGTCAACCGGGTGGCGTTGGAGCAGGCCATCCACGAAGCTGCGGGCCTGATCCATCAGCTCCACCAGCGGGCGATAGCTGCTGCCGTCCCGCCGCTGCAGGTCCAGTTCCAGTGGCTGGCGCTTCCAGGTGGCGAAATCCACGGGGTGGCGTTCCGTGAGCTCATCGATGCTCATCCCCGACCAGGGCTCCAGGTCCACCTCCAACAGCCCGTCATCGAACACCGGTGTCGGTGCCGAACCGCCGCGCCCCTCAAGCAGCGAGGCCGTGGTGGATGCCGCCCGTTGCAGGGGGGAGCTGTAGATCGCGTCGAAGGGAACCTCCGTCAGGCTGGCGCCGAGCCGGCGAGCCTGCTCGTGTCCCTCCTCGCTCAGGTTGGACAGGTCGTCGCGACCCTGGATGCGACGTTCCTTGTTGAAGCTGCTCAGACCGTGGCGGACCAGGAGTAGGCGGAGGGTCACCGTTCAGCGTCAAGGCGCGGCCATCGTATGGGGCAAGCCCTTTAGAGGGACAATCGGGTGTAGTCGAGCCCACCTGGTGTCCCCCAGCTCCCCTCGCCAGGCCCCCGTTCCGCCTTGGAAAAATCTGCTTGGGGCCCTGTCCCTGCTGGTGGCTGCCTTGATCTGGACGTCGGGTCTGGTGAACAGCCTCTCAAGGCCTTCCGTAGCGCCGAGTCTCAACCTTCAGCAGCAGGAAGTTCAGCTGTTGGCTGAACCGGCTCTGCCGGACACGTTGGGTTCAGTTTTAAGGGGGGGCGAGAACCCGCGCACCATCCTCAAGGGGTCGCTGGAGCAAATCCCTGCAGCTGATCGTTCCTGGCGTCAGACCCAGCTGTTGGACCTGCTGCAGAACGAAGTGGCGACGGTGCCGGAGATCGATGCGGCAGACGATCCGCTGCTGGATCGACTGCTTTGCGAAGCTCGCGGAGGCGCCTCTGGCGACTGCATCAACCCGGCCGTGGCTCGATCCGCGGCCGTTCGTTTGTCCGTGAGTGCCCTGCTGCCGCTGATCACAGCCGTCACTGGCACGGCCCTGCTGCTTGGTCAGGGCTGGCGTCTCTGGCGTGGCCGCCGTGAGAGCTGGCCGGATCTCAAAGGTCCGACCCTCACTCTGCTGGACATGGCTCTGCTGGTGGCCGGTGGATTTGTCGTGATCAGTGCCGTCGGTGTTCCGCTGCTGGTCCTGCCACTGGTCTCCAGGCTGACCGCTGGATTGGACAGCCCTCGTCGGGAAGCGGTGGGAGTGGTCATCAACTACAGCGTGATGGCCTTACCCAGCCTGTTGATCCTGCGGCGTCAGCTGGCCAGCCTGCCCAAAGACATCACGCCCGAAGGGGGCTGGCTGCAGTGGCGGTGGCGGCCGCTGTCAGGAGCCTTCTTCACCGCTCTGGCCGGCTGGTGCAAGGTCACCCCCATCGTCGTGCTTACCGGTTGGTTGCTGGTGCGGCTGTTCGGAGATCCCGGAGGAAGTAATCCGTTGCTGGAACTGGTGCTGGACAGTCGGGATCCGCTGGCACTGTCCCTGCTGGCGTTGACTGCGGTGGTGCTGGCTCCCCTGTTCGAAGAAGTGATTTTCCGCGGCACGCTGCTGCCGGTGCTGGCCCGTCGGACCGGTTCGGTGACAGGTGTAGTGCTTAGCGGTCTGCTGTTCGGAGTGGCACACATCAGCATCGGCGAACTGGCCCCGCTCACCGTGCTGGGGATTGGGCTCGCTCTGGTGCGTTTATCGAGTGGACGACTGTTTCCCTGCGTGTTGATGCATGCCCTCTGGAATGCGGTCACATTCGTGAATTTGCTCCTCCTGTAAGCCTTGCAGTGGCCAGTTGTGAGTGGTTGACTGGCACATTCGCCTGTAACTCCGGTGGTCGCCGCTCCGGAACAGCGCCCCTCAACAACAGCCCTCGAGCTGATCCAGGGCTCGTTGTCAGCCGGCCGGATTGCACGGCGTTCTCCTCTGATTGGGGGACTGCATCGTGTTGCTGATGGCAGTCTGCTCGGGGTGTTTGCCGCCCTTGCGGTTCTGGCCGGTTTCACTCTGCACTGGCAGCACCGTTGGACCGTGGCCTTTCAGCGCTTGGATGCCACAAGACTGCTGGCCCATCGCCTGACGGAGTCCACAGCTGTTCTTGAGCAGAATCTTCTCCGCGGCACCAGCCGACCTGAAGATCTGGTCCCAACCAAGGTGGTCAACCTCGTCTACCTCGAGCAGCCAGCCACGATTCCAGCTGCGACTTCACCACGACCCGATCTGCTGCAGTCCCTGGAGCAACTGACGCAACGGCGGATCCACCCCGGCTACTGATGCCCCGGACCGTTTCTCCTCCATCCCGGAGACGGCCACGCCCTCGTGTCGTCCCCCTGGCCAAGGTCCCCCCCAGGCGGCTGTGGATTGTTTTCCTGATCCTATGCACTGGCCTTGTTGGTCTGGTGGGTCGGATGGCTTGGCTGCAGGTGGTCCAGACGGGTGAGCTGGAGTCCAGAGCCCGTCGCCTTCAGACCCAGACCAGCACAACATTGGGGCAACGCCGCCCGATCGTCGATCGCAACGGTCGACTGGTGGCGATGGATGAAGTCCGTTTTCGGCTCTGGGCTCACCCGCGCTACTTCAATCTTCCTGGTGATGACCCGGGCTTGGTACGACCGCCTAAGGATGTGGTGGATCTGCTTGCTACACCCCTGGCCCAACCGGCTCCGCAGCTTCTCAAGCAACTGGGCCAGAGACGCTCGGGGGTCAAGCTCGCCGAAGGGCTGGATCCGGAGACGGCTGAACGCATCCGTTCCCTGGGCATTAGCGGCCTGGATTTGGAGGCTTATCCCCAACGGGTCTATCCCCAGGGGGAACTCTTTGCCAACGTCGTCGGTTTCCTCAACGACGAGCGTGTTCCCCAGGCGGGCCTTGAGCAGAGCAGGAACGCTGAACTGCTGAGGCATGAGCAGTCCAGGCGTCTGCGCCGCGGTGCGGACGGCACACCACTTCCCGATGATCTGCCCCCTGGGGCGTTCTATGGCGATGACTTGCGCTTGCAGCTCACCCTCGATGCCCGGCTGCAGGAGCTCGCTGTTCAGGCTCTGGCGGCCCAGGTCGCCAAGTGGAAGGCCAAGAAGGCGGCCGCCATCGTCATGGATGCCACCAATGGTGAACTGCTGGTGCTGGCGTCAACACCGACCTACGACCCCAATCGCTACTGGCGCTTTTCACCGGCACGATTCCGTGAGTGGTCCGTGCAGGATCTCTACGAACCCGGGTCCACCTTCAAGCCGATCAATCTGGCTCTGGCGCTTCAAGAGAAAGCGATCCGTCCCAAAGACCGTGTGAATGACGTCGGTCAGCTCACCATCGGCGGTTGGCCGATCAACAACCACGACAAGGAAGCCCACGGTCTGGTGGATTTCGCCAAGGTCCTGCAGGTGTCCAGCAACGTCGGCATGGTGCAGGCGATGCAACGCCTGGATCACAACACCTACTGGGACTGGATGAATCGTCTTGGGATTGATCGGCGTCCGGACACGGATCTTCCTGGGGCTGTTGCCGGTCAGCTCAAGACAAAAGAGCAGTTCATCTCCCATCCGATTGAGCCGGCTACCACAGCCTTCGGTCAAGGGTTCTCGCTCACCCCGTTGAAATTGGTCCAGCTTCATGGGGTCTTAGCTAATGGTGGTCATTTGGTGAGTCCTCACATCACCCGTGGGTTTCGCTCTGGCGATGCTCTCGCGCCTGCGGCAGACCCCGGCGGTCAGCCCCTGCTGAAGCCTGAGGTGACCCGAACGGTGATGGCCTGGATGGAATCTGTGGTGGACAAGGGCAGCGGTAAGGGGGTGAAGACACCCGGTTACCGCATCGCCGGCAAAACAGGGACGGCGCAGAAAGCGCTCAACGGCATTTATCTGCCTGGAGCCAAGATCTGCAGTTTTGTGGCGACCCTGCCTGTTGAGGATCCGCGGTATGTGGTTCTGGTGGTGGTCGATGAGCCCCAGGGAGCTCACGCCTACGGCTCCACGGTGGCTGTTCCGTTGGCGAAGCAGATCATCGACGCCCTGCTGATCGTGGAGAAGATCAGCCCATCGAAACCTGCAGAATTGAACAAGGCGATGACGAGCTGACGGCTCTGAAATCGCAGCTACGTTTGCAACAAACGTGCCACGTCCCCGCCATGGCAACCCTGCTCGACCAGCTCTCTGCGATGACCGTCGTGGTGGCGGATACCGGTGATCTCGAGGCAATCCGTAAGTTCACGCCGCGTGACGCCACGACCAACCCGTCGTTGATCCTGGCGGCTGCACAAATACCTGCTTATCAAAGTTTGATTGATGAGGCGCTGCGTTCCTCACGCAAGCTCATCGGTGATGCAGCTCCTGTTGAAGACGTAGTGCATGAAGCCCTGGACGAAATCAGTGTGATTTTCGGTAAGGAAATCCTCAAGATTGTTCCCCGTCGTGTGTCTACTGAAGTCGATGCACGCTTGAGCTACGACACCGATGCGACGATCGAGAAAGGTCGCAAGCTGATACGCCTTTACAACGATGCTGGCATCAGCAATGACCGCGTTCTGATCAAGATCGCGTCTACCTGGGAGGGCATCAAGGCGGCCGAAGTGCTGGAGAAGGAGGGAATCCACTGCAACCTCACCCTTTTGTTCGGTTTCGGTCAGGCCGTGGCCTGTGCTGAAGCTGGCGTGACCTTGGTTTCTCCCTTCGTGGGACGTATCCTCGATTGGTATAAAGCTGACACCGGTCGTGATTCCTATCCAGGCCCAGAAGATCCCGGCGTGATCTCAGTGACCCGGATCTTCAACTACTACAAGACATACGGCTACAAAACTGAAGTCATGGGAGCCAGCTTCCGCAACCTCGATGAGATCACGGAACTGGCTGGCTGTGATTTGCTGACCATCTCACCCAAGTTGTTGGATCAGCTTCGCGAGAGCGATGCATCCTTAAGCCAGAAGTTGGATGCGACTAATCCCAGCGGCGGTGAAGAACAAATCCATGTGGATCGCGAACGCTTCGACGCGATGATGGCGGCGGATCGCATGGCGACGGACAAGCTCGGCGAAGGGATTAAAGGCTTCAGCAAAGCCATCGAAACCCTTGAGCATCAACTGGCGCATCGCCTTGCTGAACTCGAAGGGGGTGAAGCCTTCCGTCATGCGGTTCAAGAGATTTTCATGCTTAATGACATGAATGGTGATGGCTGCATCACCCGTGATGAGTGGCTGGGGAGTGATGCCGTCTTCGATGCCCTTGATCTCGACCATGACGGGCGTCTGACCCCTGAAGAGGTGCGTAAGGGTTTCGGTGCAGCACTGACCCTGACCACGGCTTGATCCGTTGGGTGACGAATCGAGCGGTCTTTACTTCCTTTTGAATTTCAGTCCCCACACTTTGAAGATCTGGATTCAAATCGATGCACGCCCTTGACACGATGCGCGCTCTTGCGAGCAAGAGCGAAGTGTTGACTTTGAACAGTGGCGACGTTTTGTTCAATAGCGGTGATTCAGGTTTAACGATGTACGGAATTCTCGAGGGTTCGGTTCGACTCTCCTGGAAAGATAGTTTAGGGAATCAGGGCCATGAGGATATTCCCTCTGGACACGTGTTCGGAGCAGGGGCTCTGGTGATGGGTGATCATCAGCGTCTCGGTACAGCGACGGCGATAGAGGACTGCCGCTTGATCGAGATGACCCGGGAAAAATTCCTGTTTGCGGTTCAAGAAGCACCGATGTTCGCCATCGAACTGCTGGCCTCCATCGATGAGCGCCTGCGCGACATCAAAATGGGTGTGAATTGATCACCCCCGTTGTCGTCTCTGCAGATCGTCTGGTTCAAGCGCGATCTGCGGGTCGATGATCACCGCCCCTTGCTGGAGGCGGCAGCACGTGGGCCTGTGCTTCCGCTTTATGTGGTGGAGCCGGAGTTGTGGCAGCAGCCCGATGCTTCCGAGCGGCAGTGGTTGTTTTGCAGGGAGTCGTTGTTGGAGTTACGGCAAGCCCTGGCGGAGCTGGGTCAGCCTTTGGTGGTGCGCTCAGGTGATGTGGTGCAGGTGCTGGAGCGGGCCCGACGTCAGTTCGGGGTGGATGGGCTGTGGAGCCATGAGGAAACCGGTAACGGCTGGACGTATCAGCGCGACAAGCGCGTGGGCGCCTGGGCGCGAGCGCATGGCATTCAGTGGGGTGAAATCCGGCAGTTCGGCGTGACGCGGCGGATGCGCAGCCGCAACGGCTGGGCCAAGCGCTGGGAGGAGCAGATGGCAGAGCCCATCACTCCTGCCCCTGCTGGGGTTCCCGCTTTGGAGGAGATCGATCCCGGTGTGATTCCGGAGCGTCCTTGCCCTGAGCTGTTGCCGGATGATTGCTCGCAACGCCAAACCGGCGGACGTTCAATCGGCCTGGGGGAGCTGCGCGATTTTCTGCAGCATCGTGCTCCGTGTTATCAACGGGCGATGTCGAGCCCCAAATCGGCGTTCACGGGGTGTTCGCGCTTATCGGCATACCTCGCTTGGGGTTGCCTCTCGATGCGGGAGGTGCTGCAGACCAGCCGCCACCACAGCGGTCGCGGCGTCAGCAGCTTCGAATCGCGGCTGCACTGGCATTGCCACTTCATCCAGAAGCTGGAGGATCAGCCAGAGATTGAATTCAGCGATTTCCATCCGTACATGCGGGGCATCCGCGAGACGAATGCCGAGCGTTTGGCGGCCTGGACTGAGGGCCGAACTGGTGTGCCGTTTGTGGATGCCTGCATGCGGGCGCTGAAGGCCCATGGCTGGATCAACTTCCGCATGCGGGCGATGTTGATGTCGTTTGCCAGTTACAACCTTTGGCTGCCCTGGCGTGACAGCGGATTGCATCTTGCTCGCCAGTTTGTCGATTACGAACCAGGAATCCATTGGAGCCAATGCCAGATGCAGTCGGGAAGCACCTCGATCAACACAATCCGGATCTACAACCCGATCAAGCAGGGCATGGATCACGACCCCCAGGGGGTATTTATCCGTCAGTGGTGCCCGGAACTCAAGGATGTGTCCACAATTCACATCCATGAGCCCTGGATGCTCGGCGGCGGTCGGTCGGCCCCGATCGTGGATGTGACCACATCGATGCAGCTGGCCAAAGACAGGATCTGGGAGATTCGCCGCTCAGCCGGTTTTGATCGTCATGCCGATGCGATTCAGCGCATGCATGGCTCCCGTAAAGCGGGCCTTAAGCCCACCGCCAGTCGCCGTCGCCAGAAGCGCTCCAATGACAACGGTGTACGACAACTCAGTCTTGAGCTTTAGTTGCGCTGCAACAGCAGCCTTTTGATTACCCGCTGGGCGATGTCGCCGTAGCCCAGCTCTCCCGACAGGATCTGGGCAATGCGCCGTGGCGCGGTGGGCCGCTTGATTCCAAGCTGATAGCCCACTCCTGGGAATCTGTAAAAAACCTGCGAAATACGCCGGCCCCAAGCCATCGACTCCCCCCAGCGCTTTCGCATCGTGCGGCTGTAGCCCTGCAGATCCTTACTGTCGCCCTTGAGCCATTGGTTCAGATGCCGAGCAGCCTCGCAGCCACTCATCAGGGCGGGACGTAATCCTTCTGCCAAAAATGGATCGCAAAGCGACGCTGCATCGCCGACGACCACAATGCCGTTGCCATCGAGGCGATGATGGCCACTCCAAACGCGCAGCTTGCCCCGCTGACGGATACCGGCATCGGCAGGGAAGCCTAGATCTGGTAAGAGCTGAGCCAAAACTTGATCTGGGTCAGCGTCTTGTTTGCCGATGAAGCTGCCGACACCGATGTTCACTCCATCGGCGATCGGAAACGCCCAGGCAAAGCCCTGCTTCACCAGTCCGAATTCAAAGCGGGTACTTCCATCGGCCACATTGCCCTGACCCTCCAGTCGTACCGACATGGTGGTTGCCAACTGTGGATGCTTGGCTCCAAGGCCGAGCCGTTGGGGCCAAGGCGAATTCGACCCATCGGCAATCACCACTGCCTTGGCTTGCCAACGGCGACCATCGCTTGCCGTTACTTCCCACACATCTCTGCTGCGGCAGATATCGACGACTTCAACGCCTGTGAGCCGTTCCGCGCCTGCCCCAATGGCCTGATCCACCAAGAGTTGATCGAGCTTTTCGCGCCGCACGATCCAAAACGGCGCATCCCCCGGCAGGTTGGCCACCACCGGATCCTCCAGACACCAGCTGAAATCCACGCGCCCGATGACCTGCTCCACCGCCGGCTCGAGCGAGAAGGGAAACCATTGCTGCACTGATGCGGCCATGCCGCCACCACAGGGTTTGATCCGCGGCTTGGCATCGCGTTCTAGTACCAGCACGTTGTGCCCAGCTGCCGCCAGGTGGGCTGCTGCGGCTCCACCGGCGGCCCCTGATCCGACGATCAATGTGTCGTGAATCCAACCAGAACTGACGCTCACACCTCGACGATGTCAAGGACTGGGTTTTGGCCAAGGTTGAGTCTTAACACGTTCTGCAAGTGCCCTTCTGTAACCCATTCATCATCGCCAACCATGAGGCGCACACAGGTCAAAAAGAGATGAGACAGCAATGTTTCGACCGCTGCCCCTTCCCCGTTAATCCATACCCCTGCCTCTTCACTAGCGGTTGTGCCAACGACTCACGATCAATTCAACGCTTGATGCACAGCCAGGTTCCTTGCTGACTCCATGCAGCGCCATCATCTGCGTGATGGTTTGAGCGAGCAGTCTCATGATTGTTTCTTGTTGAGCCCTGACGACTCGAACATCATTGTCGAAAGACATGTCTGTAATCCTTGGAGTGGTGTTGGCCCTACCACCCTCATGTCGATGATGCTGATCCTTCTGGTCGCTTCTTTGAAAGCTGTCTCGGCATTGATCCTCTGGGTGTGTCCTTTGCTCTGTGAGGGAAAGGTGATTTGAGGCGCCAGATTCTGCAATGCTCCGTAACAAATTGAGTTGTTTTGGAGGGCATGCTCTGCTAAAAAGAGTCCAGTATTAGATTGTGGGCTTCGTTAATAATGGAAAAGCCGGGAATCATCTTCTTGGGACTTGGTGTTGTTCAGCGCGAGCGTTTGGAACTCAAGGCAATGCAGGTGGGCTTTCGTATTCGTCGCAGATTGAGTGATGATCTAACCGTTTTGGTGGTTGGAGAAGATCCTGACTTGCCAATTCCCGATGCGTTGAGTTCGCCTGACTTGCTCAGAATCACTTTGGCTGAGTACGAAAAGATGGGCGGCCCTGAATCTCTGCTTGACATTGTTCGTTCGTCGCAGCAAGCCAAGACTGTTTCCTCTTCAGAGCCTCCAAGACGTCCAACCTCTCTCTTGGCGCAATTTAAGGCGTTCACCGTAAGGGACTGGATTGTTTTTGTTGCGAAGGGTATTTGTGGCGTGGTCGTCTTTTTGATCGCAATCATTTTTGCGTCCTCGATCTTTGGCGCCTGGCTGGGATCTGTCTTGATTATCGCTTTGTTGATTGGAGTGGTTTACAAAGTTGCTTCTCTTTTGATGGCCTCTTGATCTGATTTGTCGCTGACATTTGATTCACGGTGGTTGTCATTGCCAAGGCCAGTTGGTTCTGCTGATGAGACGGTCGGATTCGCTTCAGTCATGGTTCGCGTCTTGGCTTTGAACTTGTCTTTTTAAGCAACTATTGATGGTTAAGGTAGTCGTATTTCTTGGGACGGCACTGTTCAGGCCCCACGACCGTCGCGGTTCAATAGCAAGCACCGGCAGATACCTTGCGCGTGCGTTTGAATTCATATTGTCCAGTTCTCCGGAAGCTGCCCAGCTGTTCAGGGGGTCGTTGAAAATCCCAGACTTCTGAATTGAAGTTTTCTCGGGAAGGATTATTAACAGTATTTTAGGGGCTCGTTCGGTTCAGCTGATCGAATCAAGTCTCTTGGTTTTATTGCACTCTCCTGATTGATTGAGCCGATGTCAGGCAGGTCTGTTACCGGCTCAACGCACTGCAAAGCTAGACCTTGAGAATGTCGGCTTCCTTGTCGGCCAAGTGCTTCTCCAGTTCGGCGATGAACTTGTCGAGTGTCTTTTGAACGGCATCCTGTTCATCACGGCTTTGATCTTCCGAGAAGTCGCCGTCTTTTTCCTGCTTCTTGACTTTGTCGATCGCGTCGCGGCGCAGGTTGCGCAGGGCCACCTTGCCTTCCTCTGCGTATTTGGAGGCAAGCTTGCAGAATTCCTTGCGGCGTTCTTCGGTGAGGGGCGGCACGTTGATCCGGATGATCTTGCCGTCGTTGTTGGGGGTGAAGCCCAGCTCGCTCATGGCGATCGCCTTTTCGATCGAGGCCAGGGCGCTGATGTCGAAGGGCTGGATTTGGATCGTCTGGGAATCCGGGGTCGACAACGTGGCGAGGGATTTCAGCGGTGTCTCGGCGCCGTAGTACTCCACGCTGATCCGATCGAGCAGGGAGGAATTTGCCCGGCCGGTGCGGATCGTGTTGAAGTTGCGCTGGGTGGCCTCCACCGACTTGCGCATGCTGGCTTCGAGGTCCTGGGTCGACATGGTTGCTGAGGAAAGAGGCGTGCGGGCGTGGCTGCGTTGTCAGGCGGGATTGCCGATGCGGGATCCGATGGGTTCTCCGGCCACGGCTCTGCCGATGTTGCCAGGTTCAAACAGGTTGAAAACAACAATCGGAATGTTGTTGTCTTTGCACAAGGCGATGGCGGTGCTGTCCATCACGGCCAGTTCACCGCTCAGCACATCCTGATAGGTGAGATGGGCATGCTTCACAGCGTCGGCATGCTTGGCCGGATCCTTGTCGTAGACCCCATCCACCTTGGTGGCCTTGAACACCACATCGGCATTGATTTCAGCGGCCCGCAGGGCTGCGGTGGTGTCGGTGGTGAAGAAGGGATTGCCGCAACCGGCGCCGAACACCACCACCCGACCCTTCTCCAGATGTCGCATCGCCTTGCGGCGGATGTATGGCTCCGCAACTTCCTGCATCGCAATGGCCGTTTGCACCCGGGTGGGGACTCCGGCCCGCTCCAATCCGTCCTGCAGAGTGATGGCATTCATCACCGTGGCCAACATGCCGACGTAGTCCGCCGTGGCCCGCTCCATCCCAGCCGCAGATCCTTTGAGGCCACGGAAGATGTTGCCGCCGCCCACCACGATGGCCAGTTCCGTGCCCCCGGCCACCACCTTGGCGACGTCGGAGGCGATCGAATTCACGATGGCGGGGTCGATTCCATAACCCTGCGTACCCATCAGGGCTTCGCCGCTGAGCTTCAGCAGCACACGGGAATAGGTCATCCGGTTCCCAGATCCAAATGACAGTAGCAAGTACTGGCCAGATCACCCTGCCCTCGTTTGGATGGGTGAACCGTTCCGACCGGATGCCCGAGACCGAAAGCAGTCACAGCGGTGTGATGGCCAGACTGACCCTGTCGGCCCTGGAACGGGCCAGCTGCGATCCCGCTTGCTGGAAGGATCCTGTGGTGCATCGGGCCTTGCTGGTGAGTGGCCTCTCCGTGTTGACGGAAGCCACCAAGCGTCTCAACGAGGATCTGGAAGCAACAGCCTGATCGTCAGTACTCGATTCCTGCCTGGGCCTTGACGCCCTGCTCGCGGAACGGGTGGTGGACCAGGGTCATCTCTGTCACTAGATCAGCTCTCTCCACCAGAGCTGCGGGCGCCCCGCGGCCGGTCACCGCCACATGGGTGAGCTCCGGGCGATCGTTCAAGCCGGCAATCACCGTTTCGGCGTCGATGTAGCCCAGCTTCAGGGCCACATTCAGCTCGTCCAGCAGGACCAGTTTCACAGCGCCATCACGCAGGTACCCCAGGGCGGTTTGCCAGGCCTCTTCCACCAGCTGTTGATCCCGTTCCCGGTCCTGGGTTTCCCATGTGAACCCCTCCCCAAGGGCATGCCAGCTCACCTGATCGCCGAAGGCTTTCAGCGCCCGTGCTTCTCCGGGTTCCCATCCCCCCTTGATGAACTGCACGATCGCCACCCGCTCGCCATGGCCCAGGCTGCGCAACACCAGCCCCAGCCCAGCGGTGGTTTTGCCCTTCCCCTGGCCGGTGAACACCAGCACTAATCCCTTTTCTTTGTTGCGTTCCTCCACCCGCTGTTTCTGCACCTGCTGGCGCCGTTCCATCCGCTTGCGGTAACCGGCATCGTCGGCTTCAGGGGCGAGCTTGCCCCCCATGCCCAGTTCGGCGGCGGATTGATCGAGATCGCTGCTGCTCATTAGGACGTGCTGGCTGCGGAACGGGTTGCGGTGATGCGTTGCAAAGCCTGACCCGCCAACAGTTCCTGGTTCACCGCAGAGAAACCCAGCTGCTTCAGCTGAGCGGGGAGGTCGTCCTCCAGCATGGCGGTGGCGGTGTCGGTTTCAAACAGGGCACAGAACAACTGCTGCGGTAGCTGCAGCCATGGCCCTGCTGGGTGCAGGTCCACCACCACCAGCCAGCCACCGGGTTGCAGCAGCCGCAGACAGCTGCGCAGCACCGCCTCCCGGTCGCTCCGCGGGAATTCGTGCAGTGCCACACTCAGCTGGATGGCCGCGAAGCTTCCATCCGCCAGTGGGGGGTCTTCCGCCAATCCTTCCACCCGGGTCATCGCGGGATGCCGTTGCGCCGCGAGGGCAAGGGCACGCGGTGAGATGTCGAGCCCTGTGACGCGGTAGCCGGCCTCCAGCCAGGGGGCGGCCGCCTCGCCGCTGCCGCAGCAGAGGTCGAGCACGGCGGCGTCCGGGTTGAGATGGGGGCCTAAAGCCTCCAACCCCAAGCCTCGCAACCGCGCCACCCCGCCGACACTCAACGACGAGACGGCCGTCACCAGGTCGTAGATCCAGCGATGCCGGTAGGCCAGTGGCCGCAGAAAGGAGCTCATCAGGCCTGCTGGCGTGCCAGGGCTGCATCCACCGCCTGCTGTTGATCACGACGGGTGATCCAGTGGTGATACGTGCGGGTGTGGATCGCCACGGAGTGTCCCATCATCCTGGCGGCAACGGTATCGGGAAGTCCGATGTGGATGGTGCGCACGGCCCAGGCATGGCGCAGGTCGTAGGGGGTGATCGGCAAGGCGTAGCGGCGGAACTGTTCACTCACCCGTCGCCCCACCTGCTGCAGGGTGGTGCGGCGCAGATCGGTCTGGATCTGCGGCAGTGCCTCCTCACAGCTCCCCAGGCTGGTGAGGCTGAAGCGGTCCACCCACTCAGGCTGGAATGGCCACACCTGGTGTTCACCTGTTTTGGTGGTGGGCAGCACCCGGATCACCCGGTCACCGTGCTCGGCCAAGGCACTGAGATCGCAGAAAAACACCTCGTGGTTGCGCAATCCATAGGTGGCCATCAGGCCGTAGGCCAGCCGCCATCGGGGGTTGGGGATCCGCAGCACCGCTTCGAGGATCTGTGCGTCTGTCGGCAGCTGCCGGAAGCGTGCCCGGTGCAGCCCATAGCCGCCGGCTTCCTGTCGCCAGTCCTCCGGCAGGGCAAGGCCGAGATGCTGGGCCAGGGCCGCGAGGGCCGTGGAACACTGCTGGCGACTGCGGCTTCCATCCTCGTAACTGCGCAGGGTTTGCAGTAGCAATGCAGCGTTGAGTGGGGCTTCACCGCTGAGGTGGCGCAGGCGTCTCAGGTAGGGGAGGTAGGCCCCACTCCAGGTGGTGCGGCTGCCGGCGGCGGCGCGGCGACGGCGGGGGTCGCTGAAAAAGGCTTGTTCGAAGGAGCCGATCGCTGCGTCTGCACCGGTTCCGGTTGATCCGCGCGGCTTGCTCTGCCAGTCCTCCCAGTTGAAGCGCTCACGATCCAGCTGCCGTTGAACCTGATCCAGGCTCTCCCTGGCCTCCTGCAGGCCAGCGGCATCGGCCCGGAGCCCCAGGCTGATGCGCTGCACCTTGGTTTTGGACGTTTCTTCCCGCAGCGGCAGCGGTCCCCTCAGGTTGAGGCTCTGGCCCCGTTGCTCGATGCGCAGCCGTGTCCCCTGGACAGCCAGCTGCGCGTTGAGGGCATTCAGGCTGTTGCGAAGGTCCATAGCTGAGGCTTCAGCGCCCAAGATGACGTTGACGCGGGTTACGCTCAAGCCCCTGATTTCACGGTTGTTGGCATGTCCCGCGTCGGCGTCGTCCTGCTGAATCTGGGGGGACCCGAACGCATTCAGGATGTCGGACCGTTTCTCTACAACCTGTTTGCTGATCCGGAGATCATCCGGCTACCGAGCCCAGCGCTGCAAAAGCCCCTGGCCTGGTTGATCAGCACCCTTCGCAGCGGTAAATCCCAGGAGGCCTATCGCTCCATCGGCGGCGGATCACCACTGCGCCGCATCACCGAACAGCAGGCCCGGGAACTGCAGAGTCTGCTGCGGCAGCGTGGACTAGATGCCACCACCTACGTCGCGATGCGGTACTGGCATCCATTCACGGAGTCCGCCGTGGCTGATATGAAGGCGGATGGCATGGATGAAGTGGTGGTGCTGCCGCTCTATCCCCACTTCTCCATCAGCACCAGCGGTTCCAGCTTCAGGGAACTACAGCGGCTACGTCAGGGCGATGCAGCCTTCGAACAGCTTCCGATCCGCTGCATCCGCAGTTGGTTTGACCACCCCGGCTACATCAAGGCGATGGCTGAGCTGATCGCCGAAGAGGTGCGCAATAGCGACGACCCGGAAAAGGCTCATGTCTTTTTCAGTGCCCATGGCGTGCCCAAGAGCTACGTGGAGGAAGCCGGCGATCCATATCAGCAGCAGATCGAGGCCTGCACCGATCTGATCATGAAATCCCTGGCGGAACACATGGGCCATTCCAACCCCCACACCCTCGCGTATCAGAGCCGAGTGGGTCCTGTGGAATGGCTGAAGCCCTACACCGAGGAGGCGCTCGAGCAACTGGGGGAGGCCAAGACCAACGATCTAGTGGTGGTGCCCATCAGCTTTGTCAGCGAGCACATCGAAACCCTCGAGGAGATCGACATCGAATACCGGGAGCTGGCCACCGAAGCCGGTGTGGTCAATTTCCGCAGGGTGCGTGCCCTTGATACCTACCCTCCCTTCATCGAGGGGTTGGCGGATCTGGTGACCACCAGCCTGGAGGGGCCTGAAGTGAGCCTCGACGCAGCGGCAGAACTGCCCACCAAAGTGAAGCTCTACCCCCAGGAAAAGTGGGAATGGGGTTGGAATAACAGTTCCGAGGTCTGGAACGGACGCCTGGCCATGCTCGGTTTTTCCGCGTTTCTGTTGGAGCTGATCAGTGGCCATGGCCCGCTGCACGCCCTCGGTTTGCTCTGAGTAAGCCAGGGGAGCTGCAGGCCCTTAACCTTGAGGGTCATTCCTGACCAGTTGCCGTGACCCTTACTTCCGCCTCAACGGTTGTCGGTGGACTGGATGCCAATGCACCGCAGACCATCAGCGGCGCTGCGGCGTTGATGGATGCGCTGCGGCGCCACGGGGTGGACACGATCTTCGGTTACCCAGGTGGGGCGATCCTGCCGATTTACGACGCCCTGCACATCGCTGAGAGCGAAGGCTGGGTGAAACACATCCTGGTGCGCCACGAGCAGGCCGGCACCCATGCCGCTGATGCTTACGCCAGGGCCACCGGCAAGGTTGGTGTCTGCTTCGGCACCTCAGGTCCAGGCGCCACCAATCTGGTGACGGGCATCGCCACAGCCCAGATGGACTCTGTGCCGATGGTGGTGATCACCGGACAGGTTCCCCGCCCGGCCATCGGCACCGATGCCTTTCAGGAAACCGATATTTTCGGTATCACCCTGCCGATCGTGAAGCATTCCTGGGTGGTGCGCGACCCTGCTGACCTGGGTTCGATCGTGGCCCAGGCGTTTCTGATCGCCGCCAGCGGTCGCCCCGGCCCCGTGCTGATCGACATCCCCAAGGATGTGGGGCAGGAACAGTTCAACTACGTGCCGGTGGAACCCGGTTCCGTCATCCCTGGCGGTTTCCATCAGCCCGAACCTCCGCTCGATGCTGCGGTGGCAGCGGCACTGGATCTGATCGAGCAGGCCCAACGACCGCTGCTGTACGTGGGTGGCGGGGCGATCTCTGCCTGTGCCCACGACAGCCTGCGGATGCTGGCCGAGCGTTATCAGCTCCCGGTCACCACCACCTTGATGGGAAAAGGTGCCTTTGATGAGAACGATGCTCTCTCGGTGGGCATGCTCGGTATGCATGGCACCGCCTACGCCAACTTCGCCGTCACCGAATGCGACCTGTTGATCGCCGTCGGTGCACGGTTTGATGACCGCGTCACCGGCAAGCTGGACACCTTCGCCCCCCGGGCCCGGGTGGTGCACTTCGAGATCGATCCGGCGGAGATCGGTAAAAACCGCAAGGCTGATGTTGCCGTGCTCGGTGATCTCGGCCTGAGCCTGGCGCGGATGGTGGAGATCAGCCTGCAACGCACGGCGGAACCCCGCACTGCAGCCTGGCTGGAGCGCATCAACACCTGGAAGGATCGTTATCCCCTCACGATTCCGCCAGCGGAAGGGGCGATCTACCCCCAGGAGGTACTGCTGGCGGTGAGGGATCTGGCCCCCGACGCAATCGTCACCACGGACGTTGGTCAGCATCAGATGTGGGCTGCGCAGCACCTGCGCAACGGGCCCAGGGGCTGGATCAGTAGCGCTGGTCTCGGGACGATGGGCTTCGGGATGCCGGCTGCCATGGGGGCTCAGGTGGCCATGCCGGATCGGCAGGTGGTGTGCATTGCCGGTGATGCCAGCATCCTGATGAACATCCAGGAACTCGGAACCCTGGCCGCCTATGGCCTGCCGGTGAAGGTGGTGATCGTCAACAACCACTGGCAAGGCATGGTGCGTCAGTGGCAGGAAAGCTTCTACGACGAGCGCTATTCCGCCTCCGACATGCTCAATGGCATGCCTGATTTCATCGCCCTGGCCCGTTCCTTCGGCGTGGATGGCGTCAAGATCACCGACCGTGAGTTGCTGCACCGCGACCTCGCTGCAGCCCTGCAATCACCAACCCCGACGATGATTGATGTGCACGTGCGGCGGGGAGAGAACTGCTACCCGATGGTCCCGCCGGGCAAGAGCAATGCACAGATGGTGGGTCTCCCCTCGCATCCGGAGCTGGCGATGGGCACCACCCGCACCTGCAGCTCCTGTGGCGCTATCACTGCCCATGAACATCGCTTCTGTCCGCAGTGCGGCGCCTCCTTGTGATCACCCGCTTGCTGGCGTTGTTGCTGGTTGCCGTCGTTGCTGTTTCACCGGCAGCGGCGGCCGAAGTGCTGCAGGTACGTACCGCGTCGCTGTTGCAGGTGGGTGATGGCAACCGCACCTACACGGTTCAGCTGGCCTGCATCAATGTTGAGCCTGAAGGGGAATCAGCCGCCGTGGATTGGTTGAGGCAGGAGCTGCCCCGCCGCAGGCGGGTCAATCTCCGCCCGGTGGGACGCAACGATGGCCAGTTGCTGGCCAGGGTCACCCCCATCGGTGATGAGCTGGATCTCAGCGCTGGTCTGGTGACCGCTGGCCTGGCGGCTGACAGCTGCCCCACGGAGCCAGCCTGAATGGCCGATAACCGCATTGCACGAGGCATCGTTCTGGTGCCCTGTCTCCTGCTTGGAGGTGCTTTTCTGGCCACGGCCGTGTGGGGACAGGGCGCTGCGGCCGATAACCGCGGTCTGGCCACAGCCATCGGTGTTGCGCTGCTTGTTGGTGGCCTGTTGTCCCAGGTGCCATCGTCCGACGATCAGGTGACAAAACCGGACGACGCAGACCGTTCTCCCTAGGTTGACGCGATCGGGTTGACGGTCCCGTTTCATGTCGAGCTCGGCACCGCGTTCCTGGTGCGCCTGGTCTTGTGTTGTCGCTGCGGCCATTGGCTGCCAGGCCATGGTCTCCAGTGCCTTACCGCGGCAGCGGCTTGTGGTGATGCTGCCGTCCTCCTCGGGTGACGCCACCCTGCGCGACCGCTTTCTGCAGGGCTACGCCGTTGGTGAAGCGACGGTGAGGGCCTGCGACCATCCGGTGCCCGCGGTCCGCTGGATAGCGCTCCGGCCTGATCAATCTCCGCTGGAGCAACTGCCGCTTGTCAGCGATCAGCATCTTGTGGTGGCGCCACCCTCCGCTGACCTGCGCGCCTTCAGTGACCTGTCTCAGCAGCACGGCCTCAGTGTTCTGCTCCCTTATCAGCGCGGTGAGTCGATTGACACCCTCCGAGGTTTGAAGGGGCGAGACAAGCTCTGGCCATTGGTCCCCTCGATTCAGGAGGACGTCAAGGCCACGGTGGAAGCCACCCTCAAGGCCGGTTGGGACAGGGCCATGGTGGTGGCGGATCCGAGTGCGTTGGAGGCCACCCTGTCGATGGCCTTCGTCGATCACTACGAGGCATCCGGCGGTCTGGTGGAGAGCTACGAACCCACCCCGGTGCAGCAGGTGGATCCAACGGATGGTCAACGGCTTGATCGTTTACGCAAGGACATGACCTGGTCATGGGTCGGCACGGTGGTGGTGGCCGATCAACCCGACGGGCCTCTGGCCACCCGCCTGCGGCGGGAGCAGCGTGATGGTGCATTCGGTGGTGGCGCTCCCTGGACGCCCAACTGGGTGTATCTGTCCGATTCGTCCACGCTGCGGGATCTGCCGCAGGTGCCCTGGCAGCAACTCGGTTTGGAACATCCGGCCCGTGGTGAGGATTGGTTGGCCTTTGCCGAGGCGTTCAATCGCCGCTGGGGGCATACCCCAGACCTGCTCGCCGCAGCGGGCTACGACACGGCGCGGGTGCTGGCGCTGGTCGAAGCGGCGCCGCTGCCGATGTCGGATGAGGGTCTCCCGGATCCGATGGGTTGGGTCAGTCCTGATCAGGACGCGGTCGATCTCTGCTCCGCCCTGCGTCAGCGACAGCGGGGCGAGTCGCTGCGGCTGAAGGCGGCGGCCAGTGATTTCCGTTTGCGCGGTGGCATGACGCCGTCGGGTCAGGCCGCTGCAGGGCTGCTCATGGAGACGCCATCTGATCCAATGAAGGCAGATGGCAAGCGGGCTGATGCTGCGACTGGCTGAGCTGAAGCTGCCGCTGGATCACACCGAGGAGGAGCTCACGCAGGCCGTACTGCGTCGTTTGAAGATTCCGCCAGATCAATTGCTGGAGCAGCGACTGGTCAAGCGCAGCATCGATGCCCGCCGCCGTGATCGCATCCAGCTGATTTACAGCGTTGATGTGCTGGTCCGCCATGAGCAGGCGTTGATGAAGCGCCGCCGGCCCGGTCTCCCGCTGAAACAGGCACCGGATACCCGCTACCGGATGGTGGCGCAGGCGCCGCCGGGCCTGGAGGCACGCCCCGTGGTGGTTGGTGCCGGCCCCTGTGGCTATTTCGCTGCGTTGCTGCTGGCGCAAATGGGGTTTAAGCCCTTGCTGCTGGAGCGTGGGCAGCCGGTGAAGCAACGGACCCAGCAGACCTTCGCCTTCTGGCGGGGGCAGCAGGCCCTTGATCCGGAATCCAATGCCCAGTTCGGGGAGGGGGGGGCCGGTACCTTTTCCGACGGCAAGCTCTACAGCCAGGTGAGCGATCCCGAGCACTACGGACGCAAGGTGCTTAAGGAGTTGGTGGCTTGCGGTGCTAACGCCGAAATCCTCACGGTGCATCGGCCGCATATCGGCACCTTCAAGTTGGCCACCGTGGTGCGTGGCCTGCGTTCGCGCATCGAAGCCTTGGGGGGTGAGGTGCGCTTTGGTTGCCGGGTGGACCGCCTGTTGCTCGAGCCCAGCGGCGGCGAGAAGCCCTTCAGCTTGAAGGCGCTTCTGCTGGCCGATGGTCAGCAACTGCCCTGCCGTCACCTCGTGCTGGCGCCCGGTCATTCGGCCCGGGACTGTTTCGCCATGCTCGATCAGGTGGGGGTGCAGTTGGAGCGCAAACCGTTTTCGGTTGGTGTGCGGATCGAGCACCCGCAACCCTTGATCGATCAGGCCCGCTGGGGAGCGATGGCGGGTCATCCGCGGCTTGGCGCGGCGGAATACAAGCTTGTTCATCACGCCAGCAATGGCCGCTGCGTCTACAGCTTCTGCATGTGTCCTGGCGGTTTTGTGGTGGGGGCCACCTCGGAGGAGGGGCGGGTGGTGACCAACGGCATGAGCCAGCACTCCCGCAATGAGCGCAATGCCAACAGCGGCTTGGTGGTGACCCTCGAACCCGAGGATCTGCAGCCCTACGAACGGCATCCGGGTGATCCCCTGGCGGGGATTGCGCTGCAGCGGGATCTGGAGCAGCGGGCCTTCCGCAGTGGGGGTGGGACCTATGCCGCCCCGGCGCAACGTCTGGAGGATTTTCTGGCCGGTTGCCCGTCCACAACGCTGGGCACGATTGCAGCGTCGTATCAGCCCGGCATCACGCCGACAGACCTGGCTCCGGTGCTGCCGGAACCGATCCTCAATGCCCTGCGCGAAGCACTGCCGCAGTTTGCCCGCCGTTTACGGGGCTATGACCATCCCGATGCCGTGCTCACGGCGGTGGAAACCCGGACGTCGTCTCCCGTGCGCATCCCCAGAGATGGCCAGCTTGAGTCGCTCAACACCCGTGGTCTGATTCCAGCCGGTGAAGGAGCGGGCTATGCCGGAGGCATCCTTTCGGCTGGCATTGACGGGATCCGGGCGGCGGAAGCGATGGCCGCTCAGCTGCTGGCGGCTTCGTCCAAGTCAGCGACCTGACTTATAATCACGCTCCACTGCACCGCTTTCACCTGATCCCGCCGCCAGGAGTGAAACAGCTCCGGTTCGCTGACGGTGCAGAGCGGGCAGTGGCTGATCTGTGCTGATGTCAAACCGATGCGCTGCAACTGCAGGGCCGCGGCGCGGCGGATGTCCAGCCGATGGCGCTGCGGTTCTGAATCCGGCAGCAACGCCCCGGCGTCTTCAAGTGCTGATTTGGCATCAGTGCGGATGTCGAGCCCCTGGGCGATGGCCGCCACCACCTCAGGGCCCACTTGGTAGTTCGCCCCGCTCACCGCTGGCCCCAGGGCCACCATAAGATCGTCTCGCCGTGCACCGCGTTGCTCCAGAAGTCGCACGGCCTCCGGCAAGATCCCCGCGGCCACCCCACGCCAGCCGGCATGACAGGCCGCGGCATGGCCGGTGCCGCGATCGGCGATCAGAACCGGCGTGCAGTCGGCACCGCAGACCCAGAGGCTCTGGCTGCCGCTATCACTCACCAGGCCGTCGGCCTCGGGCCAGGGCTCCTGACGGGCTTCGCTGGCCTTCAGAACGTTTCCACTGTGGATCTGCTGGAGACGATGGACGCTGATTCCAGCACTGATGTAACCGGCCAGTTCGTCGGGGCCTCGACCCTGCCAGCGGCGCGTGAAGAACCCGTGTTCAAAGCCTGCAGCGTCGAGACCATCGCATTGCAGGTAATAGCCGCCGTAGCAGCCAATCCAGGTCCAGCCCTGCAGGGTGTTGAAGCTGTTGTCCGGTCGATCGAAAGGATCGTGGCCTTCCATCGGCATGGCTGGCCTAGAGGGTGGCGATGTCACGCATCATCCAGAAGCCCGCGAAGGCTTGCTCCTCGGGGCTGGTTTGGATCGCGATGAATTGAAGCCCTTTGCCGCGTTCTTTGGATTGCGCCAGCTCCCCAGCGATGGCCTCAGCCGCCGCTGAATCCAGATCACTTACTAACCAACGGTCGTCCTGCCCTGCTTCGAGCACGAGCTGACGACCCTCCACCAGCAGCCGCACGGGCTCAAGACCCCCCAGCCAGCCGGCCACCGCCAGGGCGCGGCTGTTGCTGAACAGACGCAGCCCCGGCACCGGCTGGTTGCTGTCCAGGCCGGCAGGGAGGGGCAGCAGGCCGCTGAAGCTGGTGGGCCAGTCCGACGCGTCACCCAGAAGATCCGCCGGCAGGGATGCCCAGGACCAGGCATCGCCCTGCACCTCTTCAGGCAGCGGCACCGGCGGGGTAGCGACAGGTGCGGGCGGTGGGGCCAGAGGGCCTGCCATGAAGCCTTCCTCCTGGGGATAGACCTCTTGCTCGCGGTGTTGCAACCACTCCAGCAGCGCATAGGTGCGGCGGCTGGCGATCATTTCCAGATCCAGCTCAGTGGCAGCCCGCTGAACCATCGTTCGCATGGAGCTGCGCCAGCAGCGCAGGCGTCGGGGTGCTGGCCAGCCTGCCTCCAGCGCGCATTGCCGGGCTTCGCCGAGGGCAGCCGATAACCAGAGGGAATTGACCTCCCCCGATGGGCAGCATTTGGAAAAACGGAAGGGGATCTCTGTTGCATCTGCCGCGGGGGTCGCGGTGACCAGCAGCTCCCAGCGTTTGCGCCCGTCGGCTTCAAGAATCGGCCTGGAATAGAAATCCAGTTCCCAGTCGGCGCCGACCGTTTGCGTGGCGTTCATCCGGCGTCCTGTTCCCGTTGTTTGAGCATGCTCTGGGCGCGGCTGGCCCGATCACTGGCCTCTGCCATCACCTTGTCTTTTTCAATCAGCAATTCGCCGGGAGGACCCTCCAGCAGCGCAGTATTCAATCCGATGCGGCCACGGCCAGGATCCAGCTCCGTGATCAGCGCTTGAACACGGTCGCCCTGATCGAACACTTCGCGGATGGACCGCAGGCTGCCATTGGTGATGGAGGACTGGTGCAGCAGGCCGCTAATACCCCCCAAGTCGATGAACAACCCATAGGGCTTCACCGCGGCAACCACGCCCTCTACCAACTGGCCAACCTCCAGTTCCTGGAAACGGGCAGCCACCGCAGCACGTTTCTGCGACAGCACCAGCTTGCGGGTTTCCGAGTTGACCTCGATGAAGGCCACCCCGAGGGTCTTGCCCACTAGCTCCTGGTGGTTGTCGCCCTCCTGCAGCTGGGATCGGGGAATGAACCCCCGCAGGCCCTCGAGATCGCAGGTCACACCGCCACGGTTGAACCCGTTGACGATCACCTGCACCACCTTGCCGTGTTTCTCGAGTTCCTTGACCTTGTCCCAGCTCTTGCGCAGTTCGAGGGCCCTGCAGCTGATGGTGACCATGCCATCGGCGTTCTGTTCGCGGGTGACCAGCACCTCGACCTGCAGTCCTTTGGGGAACCGCTCACCAAGGTTGGTGATCACCCCCAGGCCGGCCTCGCTTTTGGGCATGAATCCCGGCGCTTTGCCGCCGATATCCACGTAGATCCCATCGCTTTCAAGCCCGATCACGGTGCCTTGCACCACATCTCCCGTGGTGCCCACGGGAGCGTTCTCATCCAGGGCGGCCAGGAAGGCTTCTTCGTCGAAGTCGAAGTCGTCAACGCTGCGGGGTTTGTTGTCGTCCTGGCGGCGGGGTGCCTTATCAGGGGATCCCATCAGATCCGCCATGGTCATCCCCTCCATGGCACCCATGTCGAAGCGATCGTCATCGGCCTCGGCCGCTCGGGGTGGACCCGTTAATCCCGCCCGCTCCTCCAGCAGGCGTGCCTTTTCGGCTGCTGCTTCGGCTGCCGCGCGAGCTTCTGCGGCCTCGCGTTGCAGCTGTTCCTGCTCCTCCTTGCGGTTGATCTTCATCACCTGGAGCGGTGGGGTCGCAGCCGCTCGCGGTGCCTTGGGGCGATTGGGCTGCGAACTGCCAGCTGCGGCCATGAACAGGAGGTCGTCGATCGACCATTCTGACAGGGAGGGACAGGTCTGGGAACGATGCAACACGAGTTTCGATGACGGGCCATCGGCGTCGCTTTGACCAGCTCGCCTGGCCTGAGATCCAGGAGAGGGCCCATGGCGATGGATCAACTTTGATCTGGCCGTTTGGTGCCTGTGAGCAGCACGGTCCCCATCTCCCCCTTGTCACCGATGCCCTGTTTGCTGAACGGATTGCTGAAGCCGTTCTGGCAGAGCTCAATCCTGAACTGCCGATCTGGAGATTGCCGACCCAGGTCATCGGCTTTTCACCGGAACACCAATCATTTCCAGGCACTCTCAGTTTGTCCTCGGACCTGCTGATCGCCTTGGTCGTGCAACTGGGCGAGCAGCTGGCTGGCATGGGATGGCGTCGCCTGGTGCTGTTCAACGCCCACGGTGGGCAGATCGCCTTGCTGCAGGTCGCGGCCCGGGAGCTGCGGCAACGCTGTCCGGCGATGGCTGTGCTGCCTTGTTTCCTCTGGAGTGGAGTGGAAGGGCTCGCTGATCTGCTCCCTGCAGATGAGTTGGAGAATGGTCTGCACGCCGGTTTGGCGGAGACATCATTGATGCTGCATCAGGCCCCTGAACTGGTCGGTGATCAGCGCCCGAAAGACGGTTTGCCTGGTGTAGACGGCTGTCCTGTTCCCCCCAGCGGTTGGAGTTTGGAAGGGGCCGCTCCTTCGGCCTGGTTGATGCAGGATCTCAGTCGCAGCGGTGTGATTGGAGACAGCGGTGCTGCTTCAGCTGAGCTTGGACAGGCCTTGGAACAGCGCCTGGTGGTGCATTGGACCGCGCGATTCCAGGCGTTGTTGACAAGCGACTGGCCAGCGGTTGAAAAGGCTGCCGACAGGACCTCTGCGTCCTGAACTGAGAACGCTTCCCTTACCAAGATTGTGGGGTCCTGGTTATTCTCAGTCGCACTGAAAGTGGTGGACCACGTCCTATGACGACCCTCAACGCACCCGAGGCAGCTGTGGTGGAGGGCCTGGACGCGCTGCCTGATTTCACTACTGAGGCTTACAAGGATGCCTACAGCCGCATCAACGCCATCGTGATCGAGGGCGAGCAGGAAGCCCACGACAATTACATCTCCCTCGGCAGCTTGATCCCTGATCAGAAGGACGAACTGGCGAAGCTGGCGCGGATGGAAATGAAGCACATGAAAGGCTTCACCTCCTGCGGCCGCAACCTGGGGGTCGAGGCGGACATGGTGTTCGCCAAGAAATTCTTCGAGCCCCTGCACGGGAACTTCCAGGCCGCATTGAAGGAGGGCAAAGTGGTGACCTGCCTGCTGATCCAGGCCCTGCTGATCGAAGCCTTTGCGATTTCGGCTTATCACATCTACATCCCCGTAGCCGATCCCTTTGCTCGCAAGATCACAGAGGGTGTGGTGAAGGACGAATACACCCATCTGAATTACGGCCAGGAATGGCTCAAGGCCAATTTTGAAGCCAGCAAGGATGAGCTGTTCGAGGCCAACAAAGCCAACCTCCCCTTGATCCGCTCAATGCTGGAAGAGGTTGCGTCCGATGCTGCAGTGCTGCACATGGAGAAGGAAGACCTGATCGAAGATTTCCTCATCGCCTATCAGGAAGCTCTCGGGGAGATCGGATTCACCTCCAGAGACATTGCCCGGATGGCTGCTGCAGCCCTTGCGGTCTGAGGTCAATCAGACCCCTTCCGCCGGTTTGTCCACAGGAACCTGATCTGAATCCTG
The DNA here is from genome assembly GCF_000195975.1 of Parasynechococcus marenigrum WH 8102. Lineage (GTDB taxonomy): Bacteria > Cyanobacteriota > Cyanobacteriia > PCC-6307 > Cyanobiaceae > Parasynechococcus > Parasynechococcus marisnigri. Next base: position 1,668,894 of record NC_005070.1, on the reverse strand, counting down.
CCGTGCCGTGGGAGCATGGACGATCGGGTCGTCATTAGCGGCGTGTTTAGAGCGGGTGCATGTTTGGTCTGATCGGGCATTCAACGAGCTTCGATGCAGCCCGTCGCAAAGCGATGGAACTGGGTTTCGATCACATCGCTGATGGAGATCTCGATGTGTGGTGCAGCGCACCACCGCAGCTGGTGGAACACGTGGAGATCTCCAGTCCCACTGGGACCACGATCAAAGGTGCCTACATCGATTCCTGTTTCGTTCCGGAAATGCTGAGCCGGTTCAAAACGGCGCGGCGCAAGGTTCTGAATGCCATGGAGCTGGCGCAGAAGAAGGGGATCAATATCACCGCCCTCGGTGGCTTCACCTCGATCATTTTTGAGAATTTCAACCTGCTGCAGCACCAGACGGTGCGCAGCACAACGCTGGAGTGGCAGCGCTTCACAACCGGCAACACCCACACCGCCTGGGTGATCTGCCGTCAGGTGGAGAACAACGCACCAACACTCGGCATCGACCTGAAAACCGCCAAGGTGGCTGTGGTGGGTGCCACTGGAGACATCGGCAGTGCCGTGTGCCGTTGGCTGTCAGCGCGCACCGGTGTTGGAGAGCTGTTGCTGGTAGCCCGCCAGCAGCAGCCGTTGCTGGACCTTCAGGCGCAGATCGGCGGCGGACGAATCCTCACCCTGGATGAGGCCCTGCCCGAGGCGGATGTGGTGGTGTGGGTGGCGAGCATGCCGCGCACCCTGGAGATCGATCAGGCCAGCTTGCGCAAGCCCTGCCTGATGATCGACGGCGGCTATCCGAAAAACCTCGACACCAAAGTTGCCGGTGGCGGCATTCATGTCCTCAAAGGAGGAATCGTTGAGTTCTGCAAGGACATCGGCTGGACGATGATGCAAATCGCCGAAATGGAGAAGCCACAACGGCAGATGTTTGCCTGCTTCGCTGAGGCCATGCTGCTGGAGTTCGAGCGCTGTCATACGAATTTCAGCTGGGGGCGAAACAACATCACCCTGGAGAAGATGGACTTCATCGGAGCTGCTTCGGTGCGCCATGGTTTTTCCACGCTGAACCTCAACCCCTCTGCCCAGGCCGCCGCCGCCTGATACCAACGCCATGCCTCGCCGCCCCCTACTCGAATTCGAGAAGCCTCTGGTGGAGCTGGAGCAGCAGATCGAACAGATCCGCCAGCTCGCCAGGGATTCCGAGGTGGATGTCAGTCAGCAGCTCCATCAGCTGGAGTCTCTGGCGGCACGCCGTCGTCAGGAGATTTTCCAGGGGCTAACGCCGGCCCAGAAGATCCAGGTGGCCCGTCACCCCCATCGTCCCAGCACCCTGGATTTCATCCAGATGTTCTGTGACGACTGGATTGAATTGCATGGTGATCGACGCGGCAACGATGATCAGGCCCTGGTGGGCGGTGTTGGGCGTCTCGGTGATCAGCCGGTGCTGTTGATCGGCCATCAGAAGGGACGCGACACCAAGGAGAACGTTGCCCGGAACTTCGGCATGGCCACCCCAGGGGGGTATCGCAAGGCTATGCGTCTGATGGAGCATGCCGATCGATTCCGACTACCGATCCTGAGTTTTATCGACACTCCGGGGGCCTATGCAGGGCTGCAGGCGGAGGAGCAGGGGCAGGGTGAAGCCATCGCCGTCAATCTGCGCGAGATGTTCCGGCTGCGGGTCCCTGTGATCGCCACAGTGATCGGTGAGGGTGGTTCCGGCGGAGCCCTTGGTATCGGCGTAGCCGACCGCTTGCTGATGTTCGAGCACAGCGTCTACACCGTGGCCAGTCCTGAAGCGTGTGCCTCGATCCTCTGGCGGGATGCGGCCAAGGCACCTGATGCGGCCACGGCGCTGCGCATCACCGGTGTCGACCTCTTGGAGCTCGGTGTGGTGGATGAGGTTCTTGAGGAGCCGTCCGGCGGAAACAACTGGGCCCCTCTGGAGGCAGGTCAGACCCTGCGGGCTGCACTGGAGCGGCATCTCGGTGAGCTGTTGGCCCTGTCGGAACGTGAGTTAAAAGAGGGTCGTTATCGAAAATTCCGTGCGATGGGGCGCTTTGTTGAAGGAAATTCACAGAATCCTGGCAAAATCGATTAATCTGTCACGGTTTGCAAACAGCGCTTGCCAACGGCTCTGATTACGGGTGCAAGTCGTGGCATTGGCCGCCGAACTGCTGAACTGTTAGCCCGCAAGGGTTGGGATCTCAAGATTGTTGCCCGCAGTGGCGATCAACTTGAGCAATTGGCGGCTGAATTGCTGCCGATGGGTATTCAGGTGGATGTCCGCTCCATTGACCTGACCGATCCCCACGCCATTCAGCCAGCGCTGACAGGCCTTCTGGAGCAGGGCTCTCCTCCTGCGGTGTTGATCAACAACGCAGGTGCTGCTTATAAGGGAGATTTGCTGGCCATGCCGTTGGAGCGTTGGCAGTGGTTGATGCAGCTGAATGTCACCAGCGTCATGCAGGTTTGTGCGGCCGTGGTTCCTGCCATGCGCGCTACTGGAGGTTTGGTAATCAACGTCAACAGCCACGCCGCTCGCAATGCCTTCCCGCAATGGGGGGCGTATTGCGTCAGCAAAGCGGCTCTGGCCAGCTTCACCCGTTGTCTGGCGGAAGAGGAGCGAGCCCATGGAATCCGCGCCTGCACCCTCACCCTCGGTGCCGTTAACACCCCCCTGTGGGACACGGAAACCGTACAAAGCGATTTCGATCGTCGTGCCATGCTCTCCGTCGACCAGGCAGCGGAGGCTTTGGTGAACCTGGCCGAACAACCCGTCAACCAGGTGATCGAAGATTTAACCCTCATGCCGGCTGCCGGCGCCTTCTGAACGAATAGCCATGACCACCACCGTCCCTTTCGTGACCAACGGCGCCAGCAATGGCATCTCCAACGGCAACGGCCAGCCTCGTCTTAGTGCCGAGGTGTCGAGCCGGATCCGCGAGCGGCTTCAGGCCGCAGGGGTGTCGTTCCTCGCCAACGACAATATTGCTGAGCACATCGAACCCGGTGAACTGAGAGCGCTGGAGGTTGAGGTTGCGGACAAAGTCCGCGACCTGTTGCGCACGTTGGTGATCGATATCGACAACGATCACAACACCCATGAAACCGCCGAGCGTGTGGCTCGGATGTATCTCCATGAGGTGTTCAAAGGCCGCTACCACCACCAACCGAAGGTGGCCAGTTTCCCCAACGTCAAGAAGCTGGATGAGATCTACACCGTTGGCCCGATCACGGTGCGTTCGGCCTGTTCTCATCACCTGGTGCCCATCATGGGCAATTGCTGGATCGGCATCAAACCCGGTGTCCGGGTGATCGGACTGTCCAAGTTCACGCGCGTGGCGGACTGGGTCTTCTCACGCCCCCACATCCAGGAAGAGGCGGTGATGATCCTGGCCGATGAGATCGAAAAGCTCTGTGAGCCCCAGGGTCTCGGCATCATCATCAAGGCCCAGCACTACTGCATGAAGTGGCGCGGTGTGAAAGAGCCGCAAACCAGCATGGTGAATTCCGTGGTGCGGGGCGATTTCCGCCACGACCCGAGCCTGAAGCAGGAATTCTTCGAACTGGTGCGTCAGCAGGAGGCGCTGCTCAGCACCTGATCGTCAGGCTCGAACTGCCGACAGCAGAGCGTTCACCTTCTCGAGGTCCTTCCAGCCGGGGCGCACCTCAAGTCGGCTTGAGGCATCGAGGCCATCGGGTGTGACGCGGTCAAGCAGCTCCGGGATCCATTCCGCACTGATGCCACCGGCCAACCACCAAGGCAGCGGCAATGTGGTTTCCGCCAGCCAGTCGAGGGGGAGCCGATGGCCCGTGCCCCCCAGCTGATCCGGACTCCAGGCATCTAGCAACAGGCCATCGACTGATTGCACATAGCCCTTCACGGCATGGAGGTCGTCCTGGCTGCGCAATCTCAGGGCCTTCCAGACGGTGATCTCGGGGTGGCGTTGTCGCAACGCCTGGCACTGCGCGGGGGGTTCCTGGCCATGCAGCTGGATCACCGTTGGGGTGCCCTCGCCCTGCAGTGATGCATCGAGCATCGCGTTCGATGGGTCCGCCACAACCCAAACCCGTTGGAGCGAAGGAAAGTGCAGCTGCAGTTGGCTGAACAGGCCCCGACGAGGGCTGTCTTCGAGGTAACGGGGAGTTCCTGCCACGCCGATCACACCGATGGCATCTGCACCCATGGCAGCGATCGCCAGCGCCTGTTCGGTGTCGGTGAGGCCGCAGATCTTCACGGCTGGAGCGGTGGATTGATCGCGCAAGATCCTGCTGGCTGATCTCCTTAGGATCATGGTGGACACGCCCTACTGGGGCAGCGACACCATGGAGCAGCGGTGGGAGAAGGCTGGACCCTGTTGACCTTTCGGGGCGTTCCGCTGCGGATCCAGCCCAGCTGGTTGTTTGCCCTGGCCATCTTCACCACGCTCTTTCAGGGGCGTTATGCGAGTGAGGTCACTCCAGCAGTTCCGATGCTGGTGAGTTGGGGACTCGGGTTGGCTACAGCACTCATGCTGTTTCTGTCGGTGCTGCTGCACGAACTCGGCCATGCCGTGATGGCTGTCCGCGAAGGGGTGAAGGTACTCAGCATCACGCTGTTTCACCTGGGGGGCATCGCCCGAGTGGAGAAGGAGTGCGCCACGGCCATGGGCAGTCTGCGGATTGCCGCCGCTGGTCCGCTGGTCAGCCTGCTGCTGGCCCTCGGCCTGTTGCTTGCAGCGGTGCCGGCCGGTGCTGTCAGCCCCCTGCTCACGCTGCTTTGCACCCAGCTCGGTCTGCTCAATCTGATGCTTGGGTTGTTCAATCTGCTGCCCGGTTTGCCCTTGGACGGCGGGTTGATACTGAAGGCGCTGGTGTGGCAGTTCAGCGGCAGTCAGAAGCGGGGCATGCAGGTGGCCGCGGCGTCTGGCCGTGCCCTGGCCACCCTGTTGATCGTGATGGGTGGCCTGCTGCTGCTGCAGGGCGGCGGCTTCAACGGTGTGATGTTGATGCTGATCGGTTGGTTCGGCCTGGGAGCGAATCGCAGTCAGTCCCAGATGTTGGTGTTGCAACAGGTGCTTCAGGACCTGAAGGTGGCTGATGCCGCCAGTCGCCGCTTCAGGGTGATCGAATCGGATCAACCCCTGCGAAAGCTCAGTCAGCTGCGGCTGCAGGACGACGAGGCCAAGCGTGGAGCGGATTGGGTGCTGATCTGCCGTGGCCCCCATTGGCTGGGCTGGGTGGATGACCAGCCCCTGCGGGATCTGCCGGTTCAGCAATGGGATCGGCAGACCGTCGGCGACCATCTCCGCCCCCTCGACTCCCTTCCTTCCATTGCCGACAACGCGCCCATCTGGCAAGCGATCAAGGCTGTGGAGGCCTCTCAACAGGGACGCGTGCTGGTGCTCAGCCCAGCAGGGCTCCCTGCCGGCACGCTGGATCGCATGGACATCGGTGAAGCGGTGCTGAAGCGATTAGGGGTGCGCCTTCCCGCTCCGATCCTCGATGAGGCCCGACGCCACAACAGCTACCCGATGGGACTGGTGATGCTGCCTCAGATCGTTGCGTCGATGCCCGCAAATTCCGAACAAACGGACCGCAAACGCCCCTCCACCTGAGCATGTTCGTCGTCGCTGAGGGGCATCTCCTCCCAGGCCACATCAGGCCAGGCCATCGCCATGGCGTTGATTAGCTGTTGATCCAGGGTCAGCCGGTTGAGCTTTGCCGCTGCCGCAGGCGGGGCGGCTTCGCCGAATACCGCCTGCCAGAGCGTCGGCGGAGGGTCCAGCAGGATTTCGCCGTGCTGCAGCAGACGTCCGTGCTGCCAGCACTGGGCACTGCCGATGCGTTTCACGCCGGCACGGTCCACGAGATCTGCAGCGGTGGAGCTGGCGAAGCAATTGTTGCCGCTGCCAAGGGCGGGATCGTCCCCGAACTGCAACGGCAGACCAAGTTGGCTGAAGCCATCGATCAACCATTGGCAGGCCTCGCGGTAAGCCTGCTTGCGTCGGCGTGGGGCCGAAGGCCAGATCAGTGCGTAGGTGAGCCCCCCTGCGTGGAGCACGGCCTGGCCGCCACTGGGCCGACGCACCATGCGAAGGCGACCCTCCCGCGCCAGTTGCTCCCAGTGCTGGGGCCAGTGGCGCTGATGGCGGCCCAGGGACAGCCAAGGTCCGTCCCAGCGGTAGAAGCGCAGCACCGGAACCTCCGTGGCCTGGGCCAGCAGCAGCGCATCGATGGCCATCTGGGTCGGGCCATCCGCGATCCGGTTGGGAATGAGTCGGCCAGGGGATCGGGCGGTCGGCATGCTGGAGATCGTGAGCGAGCGATGACGTGCTGCCCTGGTGGGACATCCCCCTGCTGATCGGCCTTGGCCTGCTGGCCGGCGGGTTGGCCGGCCTGCTGGGCATCGGAGGTGGTTTGATCTTCGCGCCCCTGCTGCTCTGGTTGGATCTTCCGCCCCATCAGGCTTTGGCCACCAGCAGCTTTGCCATCGTTCCCACGGCCCTGGCGGGCCTGGTGTCCCACCTGCGCAGTGGATCGCTGCCGGTTCGAACCGGTCTGGCCATTGGACTGTCCGCCTTTGGTTCAGCGCTGTTGTTCGGCGGTCTGGCCGGCGTGGTGAGCGGCTGGCTGCTGCTGGCGATGCAGACGTTGATCTACGTGGTGCTGGCCTTTGCCGTACGCGTGCGGGAGGAGGAGGCAACACCCGGCGAGGACGAGGAGACCGGCGGCCAGGTGGGGTTGTTGGCGGGGGTGGGCTGCATTGCCGGGTGGACCGCAGGAATGCTCGGCCTTGGCGGTGGCCTGGTGATGGTGCCGCTGATGAACGGACCCCTGGGGGTTCCCATTCATCGGGCGGTGCGCCTCAGCACCGTGGCGGTGTTCTGCTCAGCGTCAGCCGCTTCGCTGCAGTTCCTGCATGAGGGGCGAGGGGTGCCCTGGATGGGACTGGTGCTGGGGGGCGTGGCGGCCCTGGCCGCGCAATGGTCCGCCAGGCGACTGGATCGGTTTGACGCGGTGGTGCTGGTGCGGTTGCTGCGGGGCCTGGCCATCGTGCTGGCGGTGGACAGCTGCCGGCGGGCCCTTCATTTGCTGTGGGTCTGAGGCTCAGCTCAACAGGGTCCAGAAGCCGGCATCAAGCTCATAGCCGAGGGAGGCTGCCATCTGCGACAGGTTGCCCCGTTGGGGGCGTCCCAGCGTGGCGGTGCAGAGGTCATCCAGTTGCATCAGCCGGTGGGTGATCCACAGCTCGAGGGCCTGGGGCTCGAAGCGCAATCCCTCACTGCGGTTGAAGCTGTGGGGCACCACCATGGCCACATGGCGGATCAAACTGCCCTGGTCGCGCTCCAACAGCAGCGGTAGCCAGGGAAAACGGGCATCGGCCCGTAGGGCCCAGAGCCGTGGCTCGGGGCATTCGGCAAGTTCCCGGGGATCCGAAGGATCGCGAGGCCAGTCGAACTGCAGTTCCAAAGCAGGGCCTTGCTCCAGCAGCGACGGCAGCGGCTGGCTGCTCCAGGGCTGCAGGGGAGTGAGGTCGAGACGCCGGATCGCATCGGCGTTGATCTGAACCGGTTCCATCGACGGGTGTGACAGGCCTTTGCGAATGATGGCCTGAAGCCCTGCTGAGGGAGAACAATGGGATCACTTGTGTCTTTTTTCCCATGGCCACCGCTCTGACTTCGGCTGAAGTATTCGTCGCTCTCGTGGTGGCCGCCCACGCTGCCGTGCTGGCCCTGCGTCTCTCTATCAGCCTTTACGAGGCCTGATCACTGCGTTACAAGCGGACATCTGAGTAGTCGTGGTGACGGCGTCCAAGACAAAGTCATCCCGGCTCCCGAATCAGCCATCCGCTGAAGCGGCCGCCAACCGTGCTGCAACGATTCAGCGCCAGTTGGACCGGCAGGAACTGCACTGCAGCCTGATCGCTCTGGCCGCCAAGGCTGCGCTGATCCTGGTGGGTTGCGTCAGCGTGGCGCGCCTATCTGTGGCCTATCAGGAGCGGCTTGAGCGCCATGGCGAGATTGCAGCGGTGGTGAATCTTGAATCGAAGAAGCTAGAGACTCTGCAGCATCGCTTTGATCGGTTGTTCAGCATCGGCGGTGCGAAACGGTTTCTCAGCGAGCAGGATCAGTGGATCGCACCCAATCGATTGCGGGTGATCTGGCGCTGAGATTCATCACCACCGGTCAACGTTTCCGAGGCTGACCGGCAGACTGGCAGCCTTTCAGGTCCCGTCTTGATGTCCACGCCCGGCACCGTTCTGATCACCGGCACCACGTCAGGTGTGGGCCTCAATGCCACCTGTGCTCTAGTGAAGCGGGGCTGGACGGTGATCACCGCCAACCGCAGCCCCCAGCGGGCCGCGGCGGCGGCTGACGACATGGACCTGCCCAAGGAGCGGCTTCAGCATGTGTTGATGGATCTGGGTGATCTCGACAGCGTGCGGCGTGCGGTTGATGCCTTGCCGGATCGATTGGATGCCGTGGTTTGCAATGCCGCGGTGTACAAACCAAAGCTGAAGCAGCCGGAGCGTTCGCCCCAGGGCTACGAAATCTCGATGGCCACCAACCACCTCGGCCATTTCCTGTTGGTGCAGCTGCTGTTGGGGCGCCTCCAGAACTCCAGCCACCCCTCCAGGCGGGTGGTAATCCTGGGCACGGTGACAGCGAATTCCAAGGAACTTGGGGGCAAGATTCCCATCCCGGCGCCGGCGGATCTGGGGGATCTCTCTGGTTTTGAGGCCGGTTTCAAATACCCCGTTGCCATGGCCAGCGGCAAGCCGTTCAAGCCCGGCAAGGCCTACAAAGACAGCAAGCTCTGCAACATGATCTCCACCCAGGAGCTGCACCGCCGCCTGCACGGAGAGTCGGGGATCACCTTCACCTCGCTCTACCCGGGCTGTGTGGCCGACACGCCGTTGTTCCGCAACACTCCCAAGGCGTTCCAGACGATTTTTCCCTGGTTCCAGAAGAACATCACCGGCGGTTACGTCTCCCAGGCCTTAGCTGGAGAACGGGTGGCGGATGTGGTGGCCCATCCAGACTTCGCCGAATCCGGCGTCCATTGGAGCTGGGGCAACCGCCAGAAGAAGGATGGCCAGCAGTTCAGCCAGGAGCTGTCGGACAAGGCCACCGACCCGGACACCGCTCGACGGGTCTGGGACCTGTCGATGCAGCTGGTCGGCCTCTGATCAGTCGAAGCCGAGCAGGTCGAAGATCTCCCGATCCTTCAAGGATGTGGCTTCGAGGGGCTCCACCTTGTCGAGCATGTTCTGGGCCAGCCGCAGATACTCACTGCGCACAGCCTGAACGGCTTCGTCTTCGTCATCCATCTCGAAGATGGTGCACTTCTTGAGCCGTGAGCGACGAATCGCATCCACATCCTTGAAGTGGGCCATGGTGCGCAGGCCGGTGCGTTCGTTGAACTTGTCGATCTGATCGGTGTCCGCCGAGCGATTGGCCACGACACCCCCAAGCCGCACCTTGTAGTTCTTGGCTTTGGCCTGAATCGCCTGGACAATGCGATTCATCGCGAAGATCGAATCGAAATCGTTGGCCGTGACGATCAGGCAGTAATTGGCGTGTTGCAGTGGGGCGGCAAAGCCACCACACACCACATCACCCAACACATCGAAGATCACCACATCGGTGTCTTCCAGCAGGTGATGCTCTTTCAGCAACTTCACGGTCTGCCCGGTCACATAGCCGCCACAGCCGGTCCCTGCCGGTGGGCCGCCACTTTCGACGCACTGCACACCGTTGAAGCCGGTGAAGACGAAGTCTTCCGGACGCAGCTCCTCGCTGTGGAAGTCGACTTCCTCAAGGATGTCGATCACCGTCGGCACCATCTTGTGGGTGAGCGTGAAGGTGCTGTCGTGCTTGGGGTCGCAGCCGATTTGCAGCACCCGCTTGCCTAGCTTTGAGAAGGCAGCCGAAAGGTTGGAGGAGGTGGTGGATTTACCGATGCCTCCCTTGCCGTAAACGGCGATCACCAGGGTTTCCTCCTGAATGTTGAGGCCAGGGTCCTGGTGGACCTGCACACTGCCTTCGCCGTCCGTGGGACGCGTCAGGGTCGTGGTCATTCAGCGACCTTCACAAGAGGAGACAGATTCATTCAACAGCAGCAGATGTGCCGTGGTTGGTTTTCACTAAGAAATGAAAGATCTGGTTTCTAGCTGAGCTTCGGTAACAGAATTTCTTTCAATTAAATAAAAAGAAATGAGTGCAAATGCTCATGCCTTGAAGTGGGCTTTGGCGTCATAAAGCGTCTCGCTGCTGATTTCCCGGCAGCCCACTTGTCGGGCATAGGCCTCGGCATTGCGGCGGACTTTCCCGCGCACGAAAAAGGGGATCTTCTTCAGTTCCGCCTCGCCATCAGCGGTCCACACCACGTAGCCCTCGTCAGCCTCGGGAACGTCGCTTAACGCGCTCTCCTGGGACGCTCCGGATCCACCGGCATGGCCCAGATGGCTCTGATGACCGTCCACGAATTCGAAATCGTGGCGGAACATGCCGATCAGGTGCTCCTCCAGACCCATCATCAGCGGGTGCACCCAGCTGTCGAAGATCACATTCGCCCCTTCCCAGCCCATCTGCGGGCTCATCCGGGCTGGCACGTCCTGAACATGCATCGGCGTGCTGATCACCGCGCAGGGAATCCCCAGCCGTTTGGCGCTGTGGCGTTCCATCTGGGTGCCCAGCACCAGTTCAGGTGCCGCTTCGGCCATGGCCGCCTCCACCGCTAGATAGTCGTCGCAGATCAGGGCCTCCAGCCCCAGGCCCTTCGCAGCGGCCCTCACCGGCCGAGCCATCTCGCGGCTGTAGGTGCCCAGCCCCACCACCTGAAAGCCCAGTTCCTCACTGCAGATGCGGGCGGCGGCGATGGCATGGCTGCCATCGCCAAAGATGAACACCCGCTTGCCGGTGAGGTAAGTGGAGTCAACGGATTCGGAATACCAAGGCAGGCGTGAGCGGCGATAACCCTCCTGCGGCGAGGGTGGTTCCAGTCCCAGAGCGGTGTGCACTTCAACCAGGAAGTCGTGGGTGGCGCCGACACCGATCGGCACCGTGCGGCTGAAGGGCATGCCGAAGTTGCGTTCCAGCCAGAGGCAGGTGGATTCAGCCACCTCCGGGTAGAGGCAGATGTTCAGGTCGGCCTCCGGCAGACGGTGCACGTCCTCTACGCCAGCTCCCAGGGGGGCGACGACCGCCACATCGATGCCGTGCATCGTGAGCAGCGTCTGCACCTCCAGCACGTCATCGCGGCAGCGGAACCCGAGTAAGGAAGGACCTAGCAGATTCACCCGTGGTCGACGCCCCTGTTGTTGCCAGCGCTTGGGATCATGCTTCGGCTCAGCCGGCACCTGTTGTTTCAGCAGACCCCGCACCAACTGATAGAGAGTTTCTGCGGCGCCCCAGTTCTCCTTTTTGCTGTAAGCCGGCAATTCAAGGCTCACTACCGGCATGGTCAGCCCCATGCCCTGCGCCAAGGCACCGGGTTGGTCCTGGATCAGTTCAGCCGTGCAGCTTTCCCCCACCAGCAGTGCATCGGGTTGGAAGCGGTCCACCGCTTCCCGCACATGGCGCTTCACCAGCTCGGCCGTGTCGCCCCCCAGGTCCCGGGCTTGAAAGGTGGTGTAAGTCACCGGAGGGCGCTGGCCGCGCCGCTCGATCATCGTGAATAGCAGGTCGGCGTAGGTGTCGCCCTGCGGTGCATGCAACACATAGTGCACCCCTTGCATGGAAGCGGCGATGCGCATAGCCCCCACATGGGGTGGTCCTTCGTAGGTCCAAAGCGTGAGATCCATGGCGTCAGGCGTGCACAGGTTGGTCGGGTTGGGTGGGATGAAGCCCGGGGTGAATCAGTTGGCGGCGCCGCAATGGCCTGGAGAAGAGTTCCGCCAGGTCTCCGGCCTGGTCGATGCCGTGAATCGGGCTGAACACCAGCTCGATCGACCACTTGGTGGCGATGCCCTCGGCCTCCAGCGGATTGGCCAGCCCCATGCCGCAGACCACCAGATCCGGAGCGCTGTCACGCACCCGGTCGAGCTGCAGCTCCACGTGCTGTCCCTCCATGACGGGGGTGCCCTCAGGCAGCAGGGCCAGCTCCTCGGCCATCTGTTCGCGGTTCAGGTAGGGCGTGCCCACTTCCACCAGCTCCATGCCGCATTCCCGCTGCAGAAAACGGGCCAGGGGAAGCTCCAGCTGTGATTCGGGCAACAGGAAGATGCGCTTGCCTGCCAGCACCTCCCGATGGGGTTCCAGGGCAATGCGCGCCCGCTCCATCAGGGGATCCAGCACAGTTGCCACGTGGCTGGGTGCCACCTCGAAGGCTTGGGCGGCCGCCTCCATCCAGCGTCGACTGCCCTCAGCTCCCAGCGGGAAGGGGGCGGTGAGCACCGTGGCGCCGCGGTTGCGCAGCAGGCGGGCCGTGTCGGTGAGGAACGGCTGGGTTAGCAGCACGGTGGTTCCGGGGCCAACCGGTGGCAACGCGGTCGACTGGCGCGGCGGCAGGCTGCGGACCCTGTCGATCCCCAGGCGTCCGAACAAGTGGATCAGGCGATCCTCCACAGCGTCGGCGAGGGTGCCCACCAACAGCAGCTGCCGTTCAGCGCTGCTGGGCAGCAGCGGCACCAGTGCCGCTAGCGCTCCATCCTCGCCTTGGGTGAAGGTGGTTTCGATGCCGCTGCCGGAGTAATTCACCACCCGCACACGGCCCTGCAGTTCGTCGTTGAGCCGCTCTGCCGCCCTGGCGAGGTCCAGCTTGATCACCTCACTGGGGCAGGACCCCACCAAAAACAGGGTGCGGATCTCTGGTCGCCGCTGCAGCAGTTCCCGGGCCACACGGTCCAGTTCCTCATGGGCGTCCGCCAAGCCCGCCAGATCCCGCTCGCTGAGAATGGCGGTGCCAAAACGGGGTTCGGCAAAGATCATCACGCCGGCGGCGCTCTGGATCAGGTGTGCGCAGGTCCGTGATCCGACAACAAGAAAAAAGGCATCCGGCATGCGCCGGTGCAGCCACACAATCGAGGTGAGACCGCAGAACACCTCCCGCGGTCCGCTTTCCTTCAGCAGGGTTGGCCCGGCCATCGGCCATGTCCCGAGGAATCAGCCCACAACCTGACCTCGGCAGCGGGCTGGTGACGCTCAGCCCCTGAAACTCTTCGGGATCAGAGGCGACGGCGGAAGCCGTCGTAGCGGTCGGAACGATCGCTTCCCTCCAGTTTGCTGAGCCGCCAGACGTTGCGGCTGACGCGGCGCGCCACCAGTCCGCCACGCTCAACCTGCTCACTGCCGGGGCGGGCCCCCAGCAGCAGGGTGACCTCCGCTGTGGTGAGCGGTGCGCCGGTGTTGATGGCCAGGGCGGTGAGTTCCAGGCGTTGGCGCAGCTGCCGGGCCCGTTCGACCTCGCTGTCCACTGCGGTCTCCAGCCAGGGCAATTCCACTTGCCCATCCTTGGCCAGCCGTTGCATCAAGCCGAAACTGACCATGCCCAGGGCCTGGTCGGCATTCAACTCAACGGCATTCACGGGGGTTTGCTCGCTCATCACCGGAGTCCTAAGTGTTGATAAGCGGACGGTATCGGCTGCGCTTCGGCACGCAAGACCGCTTCCCGCGCCTGTGATCACAGCAGAAAACACGGAATTCATCCGGTACACTCCCCGCCATGACCCGTTTCGCCAGCTTCGAGGCCCGGGAGCGGCGGCGTGGTGGAAGCGCTCTCGTGACCGGCACTGAGGTAAAACCTCCCCAGGGAGGTGCGAGTTGTGTTGTGACCACGGATTCCGAATCCCCCAGGTTGCAACGCCAGAACAGCCATGTGCAGTCGATCGAGCTGCGCACCCATGTGTTCATCGACTCATTGCAGCCTCAATTGGCGGCTTACATGGGTTCGGTGAGCCAAGGATTTCTGCCCATTCCGGGCGATGCCTGTCTGTGGATGGAGGTGTCGCCGGGCATGGCGGTTCACCGCGTGACTGATATCGCCCTGAAGGCGAGTGATGTGCGCCTTGGCCAGATGGTGGTGGAACGTGCTTTCGGATCGATGGCGCTGTATCACCGTGACCAGAGCACGGTGCTCCATTCCGGTGATGTGGTGCTGGAAGCCATCGGCAGCACGATCGAGCAGCGTTCCCCCGCAGATGTGAGTTGGACGGAGGTGATCCGGGCGATCACCCCGGACCATGCGGTGTTGATCAACCGCCAGAACCGCCGTGGCTCCATGATCGAGGCCGGCATGAGCATGTTCATCCTCGAAACCGAGCCCGCTGGCTACGTGTTGATTGCGGCGAATGAAGCGGAAAAAGCGTCCAACATCACCCTGGTGGACGTGAAAGCCGTCGGTGCCTTTGGCAGGCTCACCCTTGCAGGACGTGAAGGGGATGTGGAGGAGGCTGCTGCTGCTGCCATGCGGGCCATCGAAACCGTCAACCGACGCTCCACGTTTCGCTGAATCTCAGTTCAAGTTCAGCAGGCGTCGCAGATCCGGTGCCAGGGCGCGTGCTGCTTTGCCACGGCTACCCAGACGGGTGAGTTGGGATGCGTTGAGCTCCCCGTAGGTGCAACGGGCTTCCCGCACCCACAACAGCGATTCGAAGCCACCGCCTGCATAGGCCGGTTTCAACAGCAGTTCACCCCAGCAGACCCCTTCGGCTGAGGCCACACAGGTGCCGGAAGGATCGCTGATCACCATCGTGCTGCGGAAACACGCACTCCGGTAGGGGGAACTGTTGAGTTCCTCCAGAAGGCGCTGAATTTTGGTGTCGTTGCCGCTGGCGTAACGGGCGGAAAACAAACCCGGGGCACCGTGCAAGGCATCCACTTCCAAGCCGGAATCATCCGCCAGGGCCCATTCGTTGGTGCGCAACGCAGCAGCGCTTGCTTTGAGAGAAGCGTTCTCCAGATAGGTCTCTCCGGTCTCGTCTACTTCCAGATCACTGGGTTGACGCTGGACCTCGAGAGGCAACGGTCCAAGCATGGCTTCTATCTCAGAAACCTTAATGGGGTTGCCGGTGGCAATGGTCAGACGTTGCAACGAACGGAGAGCACAGAAAGGCTCACCATTGTGGGGTTTAGGGGTAGAAATCTTTCGGTCAACGTCAGAACCGAATGGCATGGGTTGAACATGCC
The DNA here is from genome assembly GCF_000195975.1 of Parasynechococcus marenigrum WH 8102. GTDB lineage: Bacteria > Cyanobacteriota > Cyanobacteriia > PCC-6307 > Cyanobiaceae > Parasynechococcus > Parasynechococcus marisnigri. Next base: position 1,653,782 of record NC_005070.1, on the reverse strand, counting down.
ACCCCTCAGCCAATGGCGTCAGGACCATTCGTTTTCGTGAACCTATGCATCAACGCTTGTCGCGGCAACGCCTTGTGCGGATGTGATCACAGGAACCACCACAGCAGTGCGGAACAGTGAGAGACAGGGTGATAAGCCGGGCTTATCAGGTTCACTATGGACAGTGATCTCGGGAGTGTGCCCAATTGCTTGACGGGAAGGGATCTGGCGGACCAATGTCCCGAGCGAACATTCCACCTTTTTTCCCGGTAGGCAATGGCTAACGAAACCATGGGCATCGCCCTCGGCATGATCGAGACCCGCGGTCTGGTCCCCGCCATCGAGGCAGCTGATGCCATGACCAAGGCTGCCGAAGTGCGCCTGATCGGTCGTGAGTTCGTCGGCGGCGGCTACGTCACCGTTTTGGTGCGCGGCGAAACCGGCGCTGTGAACGCTGCTGTGCGCGCTGGCGCTGATGCCTGCGAGCGCGTCGGCGACGGCCTCGTGGCTGCTCACATCATTGCCCGCCCCCACCGCGAAGTGGAGCCTGCACTGGGCAACGGCAACTTCCTCGGTCAGAAGGACTGAGATCTTCCGCTGAGCCTCTGACGAGGCACGCGAATGTCTCATCCCCCCTTCACCGACCTAACGGAGTTTTCCCATGAGCAAGAAGTACGACGCTGGGGTCAAGGAGTACAGGGACACTTACTGGACTCCTGATTACGTTCCCCTCGACACCGACCTGCTGGCCTGCTTCAAGTGCACCGGCCAGGAAGGTGTGCCCAAGGAAGAAGTCGCCGCTGCTGTGGCTGCTGAATCCTCCACCGGCACCTGGTCCACTGTGTGGTCCGAGCTCCTCACCGACCTCGACTTCTACAAGGGCCGTTGCTACCGCATCGAAGACGTCCCTGGTGACAAGGAGTCGTTCTATGCCTTCATCGCCTACCCCCTCGACCTGTTCGAAGAGGGTTCAATCACCAACGTTCTGACCTCCCTGGTCGGCAACGTGTTCGGTTTCAAGGCCCTGCGCCACCTCCGTCTGGAAGACATCCGCTTCCCGATGGCGTTCATCAAGAGCTGCTACGGCCCGCCGAACGGCATCCAGGTCGAGCGCGACCGGATGAACAAGTACGGCCGTCCCCTGCTGGGTTGCACCATCAAGCCGAAGCTCGGCCTGAGCGGTAAGAACTACGGCCGTGTGGTCTATGAATGCCTGCGCGGCGGTCTGGACTTCACCAAGGACGACGAGAACATCAACTCGCAGCCCTTCCAGCGTTGGCAGAACCGCTTCGAATTCGTTGCGGAAGCCATCAAGCTGTCCGAGCAGGAGACCGGCGAGCGCAAGGGTCACTACCTCAACGTGACCGCCAACACTCCCGAGGAGATGTATGAGCGCGCTGAGTTCGCCAAGGAACTCGGCATGCCGATCATCATGCACGACTTCATCACCGGTGGCTTCACGGCCAACACCGGTCTGTCGAAGTGGTGCCGTAAGAACGGCATGTTGCTGCACATCCACCGCGCCATGCACGCGGTGATCGACCGTCATCCCAAGCACGGCATCCACTTCCGCGTTCTCGCCAAGTGTCTGCGTCTGTCCGGTGGTGACCAGCTCCACACCGGCACCGTGGTCGGAAAGCTGGAAGGTGATCGTCAGACCACCCTCGGCTACATCGACCAGCTGCGCGAATCCTTCGTGCCCGAAGACCGCAGCCGCGGCAACTTCTTCGATCAGGACTGGGGTTCCATGCCTGGCGTGTTCGCCGTTGCTTCCGGCGGTATCCACGTCTGGCACATGCCCGCACTTGTCGCCATCTTCGGTGACGACTCCGTGCTGCAGTTCGGTGGTGGTACCCACGGTCACCCCTGGGGCTCCGCTGCAGGTGCTGCTGCCAACCGTGTGGCCCTCGAGGCCTGCGTCAAGGCACGCAATGCCGGTCGCGAGATCGAGAAGGAAAGCCGGGACATCCTCATGGAAGCCGGTAAGCACAGCCCTGAGCTGGCCATCGCTCTCGAGACCTGGAAGGAGATCAAGTTCGAGTTCGACACCGTCGACAAGCTCGACGTTCAGAACTGATCGTTTCTTCGGCCGGTTGATGTAACCGGCCAACCCTTTTTCTTAAACCCAGGATCCCTATGCCTTTCCAGAGCACCGTGGGTGACTACCAAACAGTCGCCACCCTGGAGACCTTCGGCTTCCTCCCGCCGATGACCCAGGACGAGATCTACGACCAGATCGCGTACATCATTGCCCAGGGTTGGAGCCCGCTCGTTGAGCACGTCCATCCCAGCAACTCCATGGCCACCTACTGGTCGTATTGGAAGCTCCCCTTCTTCGGTGAGAAGGATCTGAACGTTGTCGTCAGTGAGCTCGAGGCTTGCCACCGCGCATACCCCGACCACCACGTGCGCATCGTCGGTTATGACGCTTACACCCAGAGCCAGGGTGCATGCTTCGTGGTTTTCGAAGGACGCTGATCCTTCGAACCTTTGGTTCCGAGCCCTGACCTGATCAGGGCTCCAGTTTTTTCCGGAGGGGCAGGTGCCCTTCCACCTCACGACGACACCCTCGGGCGGACATGGCAAGACTTTCTAGTCGCGAACTCGCACTTGAGCGCCGCAAGGCGCTGACAACCTCTGGTAAGAAGTCCTCTGTGGCTGCAGGAGATGGTGCCAATCGCGTGCGCACTGCCTCCGACGTACGTCCCACCCGCACGGACGCTGCAGCCGCTGTTGAGCCCACGGCTCCAGCTGTCTCCGCTCCCGTGAAACCAACAGTGTCGTTCACTCCGGCTTCCCCCTCCAGTAGTTCTCATGTGAAGCCTCAGCGTCATCCCAGCAGGGACCTGGTGCTGGCTCGCCGTGATGCCCTGTCCCGCCGCGGCAAGACCGCAGACACCAGCCGCGACCGTAACCGCGCTGATGTCGCTCGCCAAACCCAGGCTGCTGCTCCTGTTGCAGCATCGGCTGAGGAGCAAAAAACCTGTGGATGTGGTGGAAAGCGCGCTGCTGGAAAGGTTCAACTGAGTGCCCCTACCACTTCTCTTAAGCCCCGTTCCGACCGTCGCAGTGCAGCGCCCAAGCGCCGTGCCATCGAGAACCCCAGCCGTGCGCTGGTGTTGGCCCGTCGCGAAGCGATGGCGAAACACGGCAAAACCGCTGGTAAGCAACCCACCAGTGCTGCTGCTGTCGCCCGTCAAGCCAACCCTGATCTCACCAGCCGCGAGCTGGCTCAGCAGGTGCGTGAGCTGCGCACCAAGGCTGGTGCCCGCAACAAGCAAAGCGCTGGTGCAACCCGCCCAACCGGTCCCAACCGCCACGGCGCCAAGCAGGCTGCTGCAGCTGATGCCCACTGGAAAGTGGGAGAAAGCACCACGAGTACCGGCCAGACCGTGACCGGTACTCAGGCCAACCGTTCGGTAAAAACCACTGGCAATGAGGCCAGCACCTGCCGATCGATTACTGGCACCGAATACCTGGGTGCCGAAGTGTTCCAAACGTTCTGCCAGCAGGCACCTGAGCCCACCACTCCCGCCAAGGTTCGCGTCACCGCCACTAGCCACGGCAACCGCGTCACCGGCAATGAAGTCGGCCGTTCCGAAAAGGTCACCGGGGACGAGCCCGGCACCTGCAAGAGCGTGACGGGTACTGAATACATTTCTGCTAACCAGTCCGCTGCCTATTGCGGCAGCTCGCAGGTGTCACAGCGCAAGGTGGGTCACAGCCTCACGCAGCAGGGTCGTCCTGTCAGCGGCGTGATGGTGGGTCGTTCCTCCAGCGTCACCGGCGATGAAGCCGGGGCTGGCCGCAGCCTCACCGGTGATCAATATCTCGGGTCAGATCCCCTCCCCGACGGGCGCCCTGCCGCCAAGGTTGGCCAATCGGGAACCCTCTCTGGGACGGGTGTAACAGGAACCTTGGTGGGTCGCTCCTCCCAGGTGACCGGTAATGAGTTTGGTTCTTGCCATCGCGTCACCGGCGATCAATACATCAGCGCTGAACAGGTCAATGCCTTCTGCGGTAGCAAACCTGAGCCTGAAGCCGCCAAGGTCGGATTCAGCATCACCAACCGCAATCAGGTGGTGAGTGGCACCCGCACGGGTCGCTCCGAGCGAGTCACAGGCGATGAACCAGGCACCTGTAAGGCCGTCACTGGCACCCCCTATGCCGGACTCGAAAATGCTGGCCAGCACTGCGGAACTTCGGCTGTTCAGGCCATTCGCGAACGCACTCCTGTGCGTCTTGGTACGCCTTCTGCTGCCATGACCGGCATCCAGCCCGGTGTGGGTGGTGTGATGACGGGTGATGAGAAGGGAGCCTGTGAAGCCGTCACCGGCACCCCCTATGTAGGTGCAGACCAGCTCGCCACGGCCTGTGGCAACGAGGCTCCAGCGGGCACCGACAGCCATGGCCAAGCCCCTGAAGGTGCTGCCTGGACACGCTTCAGTGTGATGTCTCCCGCCCGTGCCGCTCAGCAGCAGCGCGATGACCAGGGTGCTGTCACCGGTACCTCCTACGAGCAGGGCAACCGCATCACCGGCCCTTTTGATCTGGCCGGTGGCAAGGTCACCGGCACCGAGCAGTTTCGTTTCGATAACCGTGAATTCCAACGTCGTCAGTTCCAACCCACCGTGGCGGTGGTGAGCGAACCGGCTGAACAGCCCGCCTCCCGGGTCACCGGGGAGGGTTCCTCCACCAAAATTACAGGTGACGACTGGGACCGTGGTGAGCACGTCACCGGAACTGAGGGTGTGTCCGCCCGTCGTCGTAACCCCACGCGTCCGGGCCCGATGAGTGCCACGGTTCCTCACGAGCGCAAGCGCAATGAAGAGAACGAGTGGCCCGTCAGCCGTGTGACCGGTTCCAGCGGCAACACCGAAAAGGGTTCCCTGATTACCGTCTCTGGCGGCGCAAGGGGCTGATCCGCTGATGGTTCGCTCCATGCCTCTCCGCGGCGGGCGACCTCAGGCCCCCACGGCACCAACCCGCTGGCAGCTTCAGAACACTGTTTTTGCAGCTGAATCTCAGAACCAGCCCAGCGCTTCTGAAGCGGTCGTCTCGTCGACCCGTGATGCTGCCCTGCAGCGGCGTCGTGCACTCACCACAGACGGTAAAGCAGCCACGTTGGTTCAGGGTTCCGTCGGTGGGGGTCGGGTCCGGTCCGCCCGCGATCAACGCCAACCGGGTTGGGTCCGTCGCGACAAGGGTGCAACCTCCGGGGTGCCGTTCAACCTGAGTCGCTCATCCCTGCCGATCACCAATCGGCAGCACCCCCTCACCGATACCGCTGCCAATGCACGGCTGCGCGCCTACGAGCAAGAGGTGAAGGGGCGATTCGATCGCATTGTTCCCCTGCTGCAACGGGTTTCAGCGCTCCAGCACGAGCCTGATTTCATTGAGCAGGCGCAGCGACTTACACGCGCTGAGTTGGGATTCGACCTCCCCCAGCACATCCTCGAGAGGGCCTGGGTGCGCCCCCTCGACATGCGGGCGCTGTTCGCCTGGTGCGTGTTTGAAAGCCATCGGTTGTTCAGTGATCGTTTTTTCCAGGACGACCCGCTTGATGGGGCCGCGGGCAGTGTCGCCGCCAGGGATTTCGAGCAATTTCTGCTCGATTGCGGCATCCATCTGCTCGATGTGAGTCCTTGCGCCGATGGCCGCCTGGCCCACACCGTGGCCTACGCCTTGCGCATTCCCTTCAGTGCGGTGCGCCGCCGTTCCCACGCAGGCGCGATGTTCGATGTGGAAAACACCGTCAACCGCTGGGTGAAGACTGAGCACCGGCGCCACCGCGAGGGAATGCCGAATCCCTCCACGGAGCCGACCCGGTACCTGAAGGTGGTGACATACCACTTCAGTTCCCTCGACCCTCAGCACCAGGGCTGCGCTGCCCATGGCAGCAACGATGAACTTGCAGCAGCCGCTGGCCACCAGCGGCTGCTCGATTTCCGTGAAGCGGTGGAAAACAGTTTCTGCTGCGGAGCGTCCGTGGATCTGTTGTTGATCGGCCTTGACACCGACACCGACGCGATTCGGGTCCATCCCCCGTCTCGGGACAGCGAGATGGTGCTCGATCAGTGGCTTTGTGCCCGTGAACTCCATGCCGCGACGGCGTCGATGACGGCGGATCAAGCCATGGCGCAGATCGCCGAGGCGATCGAGGCCGGAGCATCGGGCCCCATGGAGCCCGGCATGGTGGCATTTCTGACCCGCTTGATCGCCAACAACTGCTCTCAGATTGATTACGTGCAGGATTTGCACGGAGCTCCGTATCCCGATGCAGGCCACGCTGAGCGTTTCATCGGTGTCGGAATCGGCTTCAAGGAGGTTCACCTTCGCAATCTCACCTATTTCGCCCATTTGGACACCGTTGAAGAGGGTGCTCCTGATCTCGATGTCGGGGTCAAGATCTTCAAGGGTCTGAATGTGTCCCGCGATCTGCCGATCCCGGTGGTCGTTCGCTTCGACTATTCAGGCCGTGTTCCCGGTGCCCGGGAGCGGGCGATTGCCGATTGTCAGCGGGTGAATCAGGCCATCGCAGATCGCTACGGCGAGCTTGTGAACCAGGGCCTGCTCCACACTTGCCTCACCGTTCGGGATCGCAACCAGACGGCCCCGGCCGAGGTGGTCGGTTCCACCCTCGCCCCCCCGCTTCAGGAGGCTCACTGATCATGCTCATCGTCAAGGTCATCAAGCCGCTCGTCTCCACCAACCGCATTCCGGATTTCGAGCACAAGCATCTTCAGGTGGTGCAAGACGGAAGCGCCAAGAAGGTGGCTGTTGATGCGGTGGGTGCGAAACCCGGAGACTGGGTGATCTGCGTCAGCAGCTCCGCCGCCCGTGAAGCGGCTGGTAGTAAGTCGTATCCCAGTGACCTCACCATTGTGGGGATCATCGATCACTGGGAACCGGACCCACCGAAGACTCCAGCCCCTGCGCCGGCTCCCACCCCTGCACCCACAGCAAATCCTGCCGGAGGCGCGAGCGTCTGATGGAGATCATGCAGGTGATGGGCACCTTGGTATGCAGCTTCCGCGTGGCGGGGCTGGATCACATGCACCTGCGCATCCTTCGCAATGCCAAAGGCAAGAAGCTGGTGGCCGTCGATCCCGTGGGTGCCCGAGAGGGCAACTGGGTGTTCACCGCCAGCGGCTCGGCTGCCCGGCATGCCTGCCCGGACAACAAGGTCCTCACCGATCTGACCATCGGCGGGATCATCGATCACTGGAATCCTGACGGATAGGGAGCCTTCCCTCCTTCCGCCGTTTCCGTTCCGCTTCCACTCCCCTCTCCCCATGGCCACCCCGTCCCCCACACCCCGTCGCCGCACCACCCGCAGCAGTGCTGCAGCGAACAAGACCGTTGATGTGAATCCCGTGGCCACCCCTGCAACGCCCGCTGCTTCGACCGCTGCGACTCCTGCACCCACCCCAGCACCCTCGACCACCCGACGCAGCACTACCACCACCCGCAGAAGCGCAGCGTCGGGCTCGGCAGGTGGCGGCAGCGTTGCCAAGCCTGTGAGCAACACCGCTCCCGCTGCAAGCCCTGTGCAGGGCATTGCCCTGGGCATGATCGAAACCCGTGGCATGGTCCCTGCCATCGAAGCGGCTGATGCCATGACCAAGGCGGCTGAAGTCAGCCTGATCTGCCGCGAGTACGTCGGTGGTGGCTACGTCACCGTGATGGTTCGTGGTGAAACTGGTGCTGTCAACGCTGCTGTTCGCGCGGGGGCAGATGCCTGTGAGCGTGTGGGTGACGGACTTGTCGCCGCTCACATCATTGCTCGCCCCCATCAGGAAGTGGAGCCCGCTCTGATCGTCAGCGGCGCCACACGCCGTCTCTGATACCACAGCACCAGTACTACAGCCGTTCACAAAGAGCGCCCAGAACACGGTGTCGTCCCTAGATTCGCCGGCCAATCAACGACCAGCCCGATCCCGATCCCGCTTGCCGTTTTGACTCAGGAGCTCTCGCTTCCTATCCAGACCGCCTGGCTGATTCCTCTCTATGGATTCGCCGGTATGCTGGTGTCTCTACCTTGGGCATTAGGCCTGTTTCGTCGTGACGCCCATCGTCCGGCGGCCTATCTCAATATTCTTCTGACCCTGCTGGCTTTCGGCCACGGCAGCCTCATTCTTCAGCAGGTGTTCCAGTCAGGCCCGGTGGACCTGGCTTTCCCCTGGCTCACCGTTGCAGATCTGGAGCTGGACATCAGCTTCAGCCTTTCGCTCACCAACCTGGTAGCCCTGGAGCTGATCACCGGTTTGAGCCTGTTCTCCCAGGTTTATTCCCTCGGCTATATGGACAAGGAGTGGGCGCTGGCCCGTTTCTTTGCCCTGCTTGGCTTCTTTGAGGGGGCGATGAGCGGCGTGGTGCTGAGCGATTCGTTGTTCCAGAGCTATTTCCTGCTGGAGATGCTTACCCTCTCCACCTATTTACTGGTGGGTTTCTGGTACGCCCAGCCGCTGGTGGTGACGGCCGCGCGGGATGCCTTTCTCACCAAGCGTGTTGGCGATGTGCTCCTGCTGATGGGTGTGGTGGCCCTCTGCAGTTATTCCGGTGCCATGGGGTTCAACGACCTCTACGCCTGGGCCGCGCAGGATGCTCTTTCCCCCTTGGCGGCAACGTTGCTGGGGCTTGGGCTGATTGCCGGCCCCACAGGCAAGTGCGCCCAGTTCCCGATGCACCTGTGGCTGGATGAAGCGATGGAGGGGCCCAACCCAGCTTCCATCCTGCGCAATTCCGTGGTGGTCACCTGCGGGGCGATCGTCCTGCTCAAGGTGATGCCAATCCTGCAGCTCTCCCCCATTGCCGAAGGGGTGCTGCTGGTGATCGGCAGCATCAGCGCCATCGGCGGCTCGTTGGTGGCCATCGCTCAGGTGGACATCAAGCGCACCCAGTCGTACACAACAACGGCCCATATGGGCCTGGTGTTCATTGCCATCGCGCTGCAGATTCCTGTTCTGGCTCTGCTGCTGTTGTTCTCCCACGCCGTATCGAAGGCGTTGCTGTCGATGAGCATCGGTGGCGTGATTGCGTCGACCAATTGCCAGGACATCACCGAGCTGGGTGGCCTGGGAAGTCGGATGCCGGCGACCACGACAGCTTTTGTTGTTGGTGGTGCCGGGTTGGTGGGTTTCCTGCCCTTGGGTGGATTCCTGGCCCTGGCCCAGTCGATTGAGCTTCTCAGCGTGCGTTCGATCCCTTTCATGGGTGTTTTCCTGCTCACCAATGCCCTCACGGCTCTTGGTTTGGTGCGGGTGTTCCGTCACGTGTTCCTCGGCAACCCCCTTATCAAGTCGCGCCGTTCAGCTGAAGTGAACTGGCAGATGGCCTTGCCGATGGTGGCCCTGTCGGTGGTGGTGTTGCTCACCCCTCTGCTGCTGGTGCGGCTGGAATCCCTCGACGGGCTTCTCGCGTTCCCGCTCTGGGCAGCGGGCCTGGTGGTGGGCAGCGGACTGATCGGGCTTGTAGCAGGTGCTCTGTTGCCGTTGAGCAAGGCCTGGTCCCGTTCACTCAACCCCTGGCTGCGCTGGTTCCAGGACCTGCTGGCCTACGACTTCTACACCGAGAATTTCTATCGCCTCACCATCGTGAATGTGGTGGCCCGCGTGTCGCGTCTGGCCTTCTGGTTTGACCGCACCGTTGTTGACGGTGTGCTCAACGGTGTGGCCCGCCTGTCGTTGCAGAGCGCCGAAGGCCTGAAGCTCAGCGTCAGCGGCCAGAGCCAGTCGTATGTGCTCACGGTGCTGGTGGCCATTGTTCTCTTTCTCACCTCGGTGAGCTGGTTCCTCACCTGATCGCCCTGAGATGCTGCTTTCCCTGCTGCTGTTGATTCCCCTGCTGGGGGCTCTGGTCCTGATCCTCTGGCCTGGGGCACCCACCAGTGCTCGGCTGCGTGAGGTCACGATCGTGCTGCTGGCTGTTCAGTGCGTGGCCAGCTTTGCGCTGTTGCTGCCGTTCGATCCTGCAGACGCTGGTTTGCAGCTGGTCGAGCAGGCCCGCTGGGTCCATGCCATCGGCCTGGATTACGCCCTGGCGGTGGATGGTTTGTCCCTGCCGCTGGTGTTGATGAATGGGGTGCTCTGCCTGGTCGCCGCCATTGCGTCGCGATCGATCGACAACCGGCCTCGGATCTATTTCGCCTTGCTGCTGGTGATCAGCGGCGCTGTGAACGGTGCCTTCCTGGCTCAGAACCTGCTGCTGTTTTTCCTGTTCTACGAGCTGGAACTGATTCCCCTGTGGCTGTTGATTGCCGTGTGGGGTGGTGCCAACCGGGCCTATGCCGCCACCAAATTTCTGATCGTCACGGCGGTGTCCGGTGTGATGATTCTGGCAGCCTTCCTCGGACTGGCCTTCGTCAGCGGCACGATGGATTTCAGCTTGCAGCCGATCATGGCCGGTGAGCTGGGGATGACGGCTCAGTTGGTGTTAATGGGCGCCCTGCTGATCGGCTTCGGCATCAAAATCCCCCTGTTTCCGTTTCACACCTGGTTGCCGGATGCCCACACCGAGGCCTCCACACCGGTGTCGGTGCTGCTGGCCGGGGTGTTGCTCAAGCTGGGTACCTACGGCTTGCTGCGGTTCTGCCTTGGTCTGTTCCCCGAGGCCTGGCAACTGGCCTCCCCCTGGTTGGCGGCCTGGGCGGCGATTTCGGTGCTTTACGGCTCTTTGGCCGCGATCGCTCAAACCGACATGAAACGGATGGTGGCCTACAGCTCCGTTGGTCACATGGGCTACGTGCTGCTGGCGGCGGCCGCTGCCACGCCGCTTGGGTTGATGGGTGCCCTGTTCCAGATGATCAGCCATGGGCTGATCTCCGGGGTGCTCTTCCTGCTGGTGGGCGTGGTCTACGCCCGAACCGGCACCCGAGATCTCAATGTTCTTCGCGGTCTGCTCAACCCTCAGCGGGGCCTGCCGCTGACCGGTTCTCTGATGATCATCGGTGTGATGGCCAGTGCAGGGATTCCAGGCATGGCTGGCTTCATCTCTGAATTTCTGATCTTCCGAGGCAGCCTGCAGCCGTTCCCCATCGCCACGTTGCTGTCGATGGTGGGCTCCGGCCTCACGGCGGTGTATTTCCTCCTGCTGGTGAACCGGGCATTCTTCGGGCGACTTGCGATCGCCCCCGGCGAGGTGGTGAATCCCCGTATTCTCGACCGGGTTGCCTTGCGGGAACAAGTGCCGGCCATTGTCCTCAGCCTTGGTGTTCTGGTTCTTGGCCTGGCACCGGAACTGCTGTCAAACCTCAGTGAAGCAGCCACCACGGGCCTGAGTCAGATCAGCGGAGGACTCTCATGACCACCACCTTGAAGCCCACGGCAGTGGCTCCACCCCAGTTGCCGGATCAGGAGGAGCTGATCCGGCGCCTGCTCAGCGATACGCCATTGCTCAAGGACACACCGGACCATCTGCTGCAGGTGGTGAATGTGCTCGAGAGTTACGGCATCGTGCTCGATGCCTACAGCAAAAACCTGGTGGATCAGGGTGAGAAGCAGCTGCTGAATCCCTTCCCCGTGTTCCGGTTCTTTCATGAGGGCTTCAACCTGAAGCGCCTTTGGCAGCACCTGCTGGGGGACAGGATCAACTTCGAGTACGCCGAGTACTGCCAGAAGGCGATGTTCTGGCACGGCACCGGTGGCCTGGATGCCTACCTCGACACCCCGGAGTTTGCTGAGGCCTGCCAACGGATCATCCAACGCAAAGCGGCACGGGATCCATTGCTGGCGCTCACCCATCGGCTTTATCCCGGCTTTGCCCCGGAATCGATCCGTTCACTCACCACGATCTATTGCCTTGGTCTGTTTTGGCGGGTGATGAGCGACATTTTTGTCGACCTGGCCCGTCGCTATGCGATCAAGGAGGTCACCTGCGTTAACGATGTTGTGCATCACATCCGCGATGGCCTGGTGGCAGCGGCCGGCAACCCCATCACCTATCAAGTGACGCTGGGTGGTGAAGACATCTGGGTGCTGCCTCCAGAGGCTGGTCTCACCTTTCTGGTGGATGTGGCCGTGCCTTACGTGGAAGCTGTGTTCTTCCGCGGCATGCCGTTCCTGGGCACGGTTTCCTACAACGCCCAGGCCCGTCAGATCTCGCCGGACATCAGTGACTTCAAGTACGGGGCGCTGTACGCCGATCCGATTCCCAGCATGGGGGCCGGTATCCCGCCGAGCCTGTGCATGCAGGACATGTTCCGCCATCTGCCGGAGGAGCTCAGCCGCTGGTACGACGAAAACGGTCGGGGCCAGACGGATGTGCACGTTCAGATCTGCGTCAGCTTCCAGAAGTCGATGTTCTGCGTCACCAATGCCGCCATCTCCGGCACCATGCCCCATCCATTGGATACCGATGATTCGGAACAGCAGGCAGCCAATCGGGCCTACGCCGAGGCCTGGTCCGGTCGCTTGATGGGCTGCCAGCTGGTGGCGCTCCTCTAGGTTTTGAGAAGGCTCTCGGACGACGATGGATCAGTGGCAGGAACGCAAGCGTCCGGTCTGCCTGGAGCGTCGTTTCGAGTTCGACGGCTACAGCTCCACCCGGGATTTCCTCGACAAGTTGGGCGAGCACAGCGAATCCACCCAGCGCTTTCCGGACATCAGCTTCGGGAGCACCTACGTGAACATCACGATCCGCCCGGAGGATGACAATCCCGATGCCCAGTTGAACGAAGCCGATCGCGCCTTTGCCGCTCAGATCGATGCCCTCCTCGGTTGATCTGGCGGCCAACTACGCCGAATCCGGCGTGGCTGAGGTGCTGGACCAACTCGACCGTGAGCTGATCGGCCTTACCCCGGTAAAGACGAGGATCCGTGAGATTGCAGCACTGTTGTTGGTGGATCAGGCGCGGCAGCAACTGGAACTGGCCAGCACAGCGCCAAGCCTCCACATGTCGTTCACCGGCAATCCGGGGACGGGAAAAACCACCGTGGCGCAAAGGATGTCGCAGATCCTGCATCGCCTCGGTTACCTCCGCAAAGGCCATGTAGTGACGGCCACTCGGGATGATCTGGTGGGGCAGTACGTGGGTCACACGGCGCCCAAGACCAAAGAGATGCTCAAGCGGGCCCAGGGCGGTGTGCTGTTCATTGATGAGGCCTACTACCTCTACAAGCCTGACAACGAACGCGATTACGGGGCTGAGGCGATTGAGATCCTGCTGCAGGAGATGGAAAACCGCCGCACGGAGGTGGTGGTGATTTTCGCGGGATATAAGGATCGGATGGACAGCTTCTACAGCTCCAATCCCGGGCTGTCCTCCCGGGTGGCCCATCACCTGGATTTTCCGGACTACAGCAATGCGGACTTGATGGCGATTGCCGGCTTGCTGTTGAACGCGCAGCAGTACCGCTTCAGTGCGGAAGCTGAGCAGGCGTTTGCGGAGTACATCACGCTGCGACGTCAGTTGCCGTTTTTTGCCAATGCCCGCTCCATCCGCAATGCCATCGACCGGGCCAGGCTGCGCCAGGCCAATCGACTGTTTGCTCGCATGGCGGAAGCACTCACCAAGGACGATCTGATCACCATTGAGGCTCCGGACATCCTGGCGAGTCGTGTGTTTACTGGGCAGGTGGAGGGCCATCACCTGATGGCGAGCGGTGGGTGATCAGCCAGGCCACGGCCACACCCACCACAACGCCTGTGGCGCCATGGCCTTGCAGCAAACCCAGCCCCAGGATCAGGGCGACGAGGGGTGAGCGCAGCACCGTGAGATAGATCGCGCCGGTGATGCCGCCGCACCAACTCCCCAGGCTGCCCAGGCCTGGCCAGAGGTCGTGCAGACCCACACCCACAGCGCAGGCGATCAGGAACAGCGGAAAGAAGATGCCGCCACGCCAGCCGGTCTCCAGGCAGAGGCCCATCAGCACCAGTTTGACGAGCGCCGAAATGATGAAAAGAAAGGAACCTGTGCCGCCTGCACCCTCCAGCAGGGGACGCAGTTGCTCCTCTCCGGCGAAGGGCACCAGCGGCAGCCAGTGCATCGTGATGCCCAGCAACAGACCGGTCAGCGCTGGCCACCAGCGCCAGTGGGCCAGAAGCTGCCGTCGCTCAAGCCAGTTTCGCCAGTGCAGCAGCAGCCAGCCCAGGCCCCACCCCACCACGCCTGCCAGGGCCCCTGAGCTGAGGGTGCCCAGATCTTCCCCGAGGTTGCTGGGCCAGCTGTAGGCCATGCGTTGCAGGCTGCCGCCACTGGCCTGGTCGATGCCATGGAAGGCGGCGAACCCGGCCAAGCCCCCCAGGGCGCCAGGGATCCAGCGAGCGATCAGATCTCGGCGCTGATGGGTCTGAACGACGGCTCCCCCTAGAAGTGGAAAGCCGAACAGGCCGAGACTGCCAGCGGCGGCGGCGAATTTCAGCTCATGGTCTCGGTCCCGCCAGATCCGTTGACTGAGCAGGGCAGCCAAACGAGTCATCAGAGCTTCCGGGCCGATGCTGCCGCCACCGATCTGGGCCAGAGCTGCTCCGAGGATGGCTCGGCCGTTGTCCCGTGGCGGAGCATGGTCTGGATCCCGTAGATCGGCGATCGTCTCCGGCAGTTCCGGCAGCAGTGTGTGGTCACCGGCGCGATGGAGCTGGCTGAGCACCAGGCCGATGCCTCCGCAGATCGCGATCGACCAAACTAACGGAATCTGCCCATCCAGTCCTTTCACAACCGGATCCCCCCAGAGCTGTCGGGTTATCAATCCGATCAGTGCCATGAACAGAGCGACCCCTGCTCCACTGATGGCTCCAGTGAGCAAAGCCAGCGAGCTGAGACGAAGCTGAGTCACCAGTAGGGGTCGGTGGCGAATTCCACGGTTAACTGCCCGGATTTTGATGGTGGCACCGTGCTGATGCAGGCCCGCACCACCTTGCCGTTCACCTCGATTTCACAGGCGCCGCAACTGCCCCCGAGGCACCCGGTGGGAATGGCAACCCCAGCATCTGCGGCGGTCTGCAACCAGTCCGTGCCGATGCTTTCATGGCTGGTATGGCCATCGGGCCAGTGCACGGTGATGCTGCTCACGGCTGCAACAGTGGTGTTAGATCCACATGCTGCTCGAAGGCATCGGCCAGGCGCTCGAGCAGTTGGTGGCGGTGCTCCCCGTGGTGGGGCAGGCCGGTGATCAGGGGCGCCAGCCCCTTGCGTTCGCGCAGCTGATTGAGCCAACGACGCCGCCAGGGACCGTTGTCGAGAAGTCCGTGCAGGTAGGTGCCGGCGATGCAGCCACCAGCCGGTGTTGCGCACCACCAGCCGAGACCCGGCTCGTTGCAGATTGGCTGGAGATCATCAGAAGCCCAGGTGCTGCCGTGGTGCAGTTCAAAGCCGGAGATCGGAGTTGTCCCCGGCCAGAGCGCTTGAACCTCACGTTGTCGCAAGGCCTTCGTTCCACCGAACTCTGTAGTGAGCGGTAACAACCCCAGCCCGGGCCAGGGCCCAGCCCCATCACCGCCCTCCAGTTGCTCAGGGTCGTGCAGCTCCTGTCCGAGCAGCTGCATGCCACCGCAGATCGCCAGCAGTGAGCCTCCATTGGTGGCATAGGCCGTGAGCTGACGGTCCAGCCCGCTGCTGCGCAAAGTCTCGAGATCCCGCAGTGTCTGTTTGCTGCCAGGCAGCAGCACAGCATCGGGGCTTCCAAGGCTGTCGCCAGGGTGCACCCAGCGCAGCCGCAGGCTGGGTTCCGCCTCCAGCGGGTCGAGATCCGAGAAGTTGCTGATCGACGGCAGCTTCAGCACCGCGATCTCCAGATCGGTGGGTCCTCGGTTGGGCTTGCGCTCCAGCAGATCGAGGGAGTCCTCCGGCGGAAACAGATCGTTGAGCCACGGCATCACCCCGAGCACCGGAACACCGGTGTGCTGTTCCAGCCAACTGCGACCTTCATCGAACAATTCACGCCGGCCACGGAAGCGGTTGATCAGGATCCCTTTGATCAACGGCCGTTCCACCGGACGAAGCAGCGCCAGGGTGCCGACGATCTGTGCGAACACGCCGCCGCGTTCGATATCCGCCACCAGCAGGCAGTTGGCGCGTAGGTATTGGGCCAGGCGCAAGTTGGTGAGGTCCCGTCGTTGCAGATTCACCTCCACCGGACTGCCGGCCCCCTCCAGCACCAGCCGACCGTTGGGCCATCGCTGTTGCATGGTCTGGAGCCCTTCACGGATCGCCTGCCAGCCAGGACGGAACCAGTCGCGGTAGTAATGCTCCGCTCGGGCCAGGCCAACGCTGGTGCCGCCGTGTATCACCTCACTGGTGCTATCGCCCCGTGGCTTGAGCAGCACGGGATTCATGGCACAGCAGGGCTCCAGACCGGCGGCCCAGGCCTGCATCGCCTGGGAGTACGCCATCTCGCCGCCGTCGGCATCCACCCAGGCGTTGTTGCTCATGTTCTGCCCCTTGAAGGGCAGCGGTTGTTCGCCGCGGCGGTGCAGCACCCGGCAGAGAGCTGCTGTCATCAGGGATTTGCCGGCTCCACTGGAGGTCCCCAGCACCATCAGTGGCCGCTTGCGGTTCAAAAGGGCCAGCGGCGCCGCAGCACCTGCCGCAGGCGATCGTTCCAGCCCGCTGGCAGCAGTAGCTCAGCCTGATGGCCGTCCAGCAGGTCACGTCCGAGGGGGGTAAGGCGAAAGCGACTGGTGAGCCCCTGGCCGTCCACTTCCCGTCGCAGCACGCCAACGGTAATCAGCCAGCGCAGGTCGTCCTCCAGCCTTTCCCCATTCCGTGGCCAGGCCGGGCCACGGCCAAAGCGCGACCTGTTGTTCCAGATGCTGTCGGCATCCAGCCCCTGCTGCTGAAGCTCCCGGTAGAGCGCCGCCGCGAAGGGCAGGCAGCGCATCGAGCGCAGGGCACGCGCATGGCTGCGTTGATCAAGAAGCTCAGTGGGATGTTCGATGGCGGAATCCCCCAATGTTGGCAGCCTACGGAGTGTTCCCAACGGAGTGATTCCGTGCTGCTTCTGGCCTCTGCCTCGCCGGCCCGCCTCCGGCTGCTTGAACTGGCGCAGATCCCCCATCGCGTGCGCGTCAGCGGAGTGGATGAAAGCAGCATTGAAAACCACGACCCCGCCCTGCTCGTGCAGCAGTTGGCTCTGGCGAAGGCCACAGCTGTTTCGGACGGAATCGACGCTGACATCTCCTCGGTTTTGGGGTGCGATTCGCTGCTGCTCTTCGAGGGCGAGGTGTTCGGCAAACCTCAGGATGGGGAGGAAGCTGCTGCGCGCTGGCGGCGCATGGCCGGAGGCAGCGGCGAGTTGCTTACCGGGCACGCTCTGCTGGTTCGCAGCGGCGAGAACCGCCTGGCCTGCATCAGCACCCGCGTCCATTTCGCTGCAATAACTGAGGAGGAGATCCAGGCCTATGTCACCACCGGAGAGCCGCTTCACTGTGCCGGCGGTTTCGCCCTTGAGGGCCGCGGGGCTTCTCTAATTGCCGGTCTGGAAGGCTGTTATTCGAACGTGATCGGCCTGAGCCTGCCTTGGCTGCGGTCCGTTCTCAGGGACAGCAAAATGGATCAGTCAGCCTCGGGCTGAGCCGTGTTCCGTCTCAGACGACGCCTGGGGCTCTGGTTAACGGCAGCGCTGTTGGCGTTAATCCCGCTCGTGGCTCAGGCGTCGATCCTGGATTTCATCCCTGCCGGTCCGGCGAGATCTTCTGCTCAACAGCAGGACGAGCAGGCGTTGTTTGAAGGGAAATTCGAGCTGGCCAAGGTCCGGATTCTTGGGGTGCCCGCCATCACCGTCGCCAGCCCTGTGCAGCTGGGGGATCAAAGCGGGATTGAGGCCTCGGTGAGAGCCAGGGTGATTGAGGGCAATCTGCGCGCCCTCTACGACCCGAACCAGCTCTGCAGTTTCGGCGAGCGCCTCAGCGAGTGGATGCTGGACAGCCTTCTTCAGTCCGATGCGCACGTCTGCACGGCTGGTCAGCGCTACGGCCTGGATCGGTCCGGCACGCCGTTGACCCTGGAGGTGCTCCGGAATGGCAATGGTCCCTACGAGCTGGCGGCACGGCTGCCGGGACGCGAGCAACCCTTCCC
The DNA here is from genome assembly GCF_000195975.1 of Parasynechococcus marenigrum WH 8102. GTDB lineage: Bacteria > Cyanobacteriota > Cyanobacteriia > PCC-6307 > Cyanobiaceae > Parasynechococcus > Parasynechococcus marisnigri. Next base: position 1,635,790 of record NC_005070.1, on the reverse strand, counting down.
ACTGTTGACCGTGACCCGTGCCGATGCGGAGATCAATGGCGCGCGTGAGCTGGCCCTGGTGTTGGAACTGCTGCTGCTGTTGTTGTTTTCAGCCATGCTGCTGCTCTGGCGGCGACTGCGGCAACGCACCTCACGCCTGCATGGTGAGCTGCGGACCCAGGGCCGCTCTGATCGCAGGAGCGAAACCCGGTTGCACGCCGAACAAGCCCTGAGCATCGGCGTGCTGCTGCTGATGCTGTATCTGCTGGTGCTGATGATCGGCGTGCTGGTGGTGGCCATCCCCGGGAAAGTTCCCCTGGGGATTGAGCTGGTGTTGCAGCCATCGCTTGCTGTGATCAAGTTTCTGGCGGTAACGCTGGCAGCGTTCCTGCTGCGCAGCCTCAGCACTTTCCTGCTCAGCCAGTGGGCGGCGGATGTGGACGTTCCCCAGCGGCTTCAAGCCCGGCGTCAGCAGCGCTATCGCAGTTTGCTGAGCACAACGCATCGGTTGATCAATGTGGTCGGGATCGGGGTGGTGCTGCTCTGGGTGCTGCTGGATATCCCTGGCGTTCGTTCCGCCTCGGTGTCGCTGTTGCTGGCTGGTGGCGCCCTGCTGGGCGCGCTGGCGTTTGTGTTCCAGGGATTGCTGAGGGATTTTTCTGCTGGTCTGGTGATGCTGCTGGAGGACCGCTACGCCATTGGCGATTGGATCGAGGTGGAGGGTATCGAGGGAGAGGTGATTGAGATGGGCCTGTTCAGCACACAGATCCGCTGCCTGGACCAACGAATGAACATCCTGGACATTTCCTCGATCCTGCAGATGCAGAACCACACGAAGCTGCGCTCGGGAAGTCTGGTCACCTTTGTGATTTCACATCGACAAACGGATCTGGAGATCGTCTATAGAACCCTGGCGTTCGAGATTGAGGCCTTTGCTCTCGACCCTGTGTGGGGCAATCGACTGCTGGGGGATCCGATCCTGCGGGGCATCAAACGCACCACGGCGCTTGGGGTGCAGATGCAGGTGCTGCTGGTGACCCGCGCCGGCGAGCAATGGACGACGGAACGGGAGTTTCAACGCCGTGTTCTGCGTGCGTTGCATCGCCGAGGGGTGCAGCTGGCGGACGGATTGGATCTGGGCAGCGCGCAGCCTCCAATGGCAGGAGGCCGCTGATCCCATGGCCTGTAAGGAGTCGGGTTGAACCGCTTGACCCTGCGACGGTTGCTCAGAAGTGTCGTTCTGGCGTTGTTGCTCACCTTGGGTTTTGCCTCGCTGGTGGGGGCTTCTGTCGATCACTCGTTGTTGCTGTTGTTCGGGGGCCTGCTGATTGGTGTGCATGCCTTTCTTGGCTACTGCCGTTATCACCGTCGTCTCAGCGCTGTTTTTCGAATGCAGGAACTGTCTGATGAGGACTATGAACGGATCAAGCTGGAGCGCCACCACGACGGTGGTCCAGCGTCACGTTGACGACCTCACGACGGATCCTTGCGATTGTCCAGGTTGCGTCTCACCAGGGTTTGCGTCAGCCAGAGCAAGCTGAGAAAGCCTGTTGTCACGAAGATGAGCGTCATGGATTGTCCTCGAATCCTGTCCAGTCCGATCGAGCCAGTTTCCAGGACTGTCCTTCGCCGATGGTGAAGGGGTTGCGTGATTGTGATGGTTCAGTTGCTGGCGCGTTAAAGCAGGAGGACTGGCGTCCATCAAAAAGCCCCCTGTCTGCAGGGGGCTCAAGCACAGGCGATCCCCATCACCCGACCAACGCACTAAAGATAGGGTCTATGGGTTGGTCAATCTGAGAAATGCACTAGATCTAGTGGGTTTTCTGTAAAGACTTTGCTGAGCTGCCTTGACACTCCACAGGCTGTGGACAGCTGTGACGTGTTCTTCGTCACCTTATGTTTGGGAAAGGCTGGCACCACTGGCTTTCTGCGCTAGGTTGTGGATATCCCCATCACCCGGCCGCCCGCAGAGGTGGCTTTTTTGTTGGCCTGTTGGGGGCTTCTGCGGATCAGGACACCAGATCTGGTGTCGTTGCCTGATCGCGTTCAGTCCATCCACAGCGACTGGAATGTGCTGGGATAGCCCTCACGCATGTTCATGGAGGCTTCTCGGATGAAGTCGATGCAGGCTTTGGATCCGTCAAAAGACCGTGCTTCCACGACTGCGGCAAAAGCTTCTGCGTCGGTTTTGCCTTCGGTGAGCGCTTGATTCATGACCACAACAGCATTGACCGGCTCACAGCGACCAATCCACTTCTCAGGTGACTGAGATGCCTCGGCTACGAGAAGATTTGCTGCCGTGGAGAGAAGGAGCATGGTCAGACTTGTCATCATTCTGTTTGATCAGATCAAACTGTTTGACGTTCTCAGATCCTGTCGAGTTGTTGGCAGGTGTCTTCCAGCATCAGATCAAGGAGTTCCAAGGCGACCAGGCGCTTCTCTGCCCGAATGCTTCTCAGAAGTAATGAATACTTGTGCTGTCGCATCAAGGAGGGTTCCCCCATCTCTTTCCAGCGATGCGCCAAGAAGCTATTCAACCGTGCCCTTGGCGACTTTGTCATCAAATGGATGCCAGTGAATCAAGTCAAGCGAGCCGGAAGGCAACATGCGTAGTCATCTCAACATAAAGCCGCTTAAAACAATCTGAATTGTGAAGGGAATGTTGACGGTTGACTGTGGTTCTTCCTCTCTTTGTGAATGTTCAGCGTTTCATCTACCCCTGGTTGTGCTTGCTCAATGCAGCGTCAACAGGCCGCTGATCACCAGATCACGGCTTCCAGAAATCGCCTGCATGGCCAACAGCAAAGCCACGAGCACGTTGGTGGCGACATGCCAGCGCCGTATTCGTGTGCTGCGACCGATCAGGGGGTGGATCGCCGTTGAGCTGAGCAGCAACCCGGTGAGAATCCATCCCATCCAGAAATGGGATTGCCAGAACAATCCTGTCCAGGGCTGATCACTCAGCCTTTCCACGGTCGGTTGCAGCCCCAGGATCAACATTCCACCCCAGGAGATGGCACCTGCCAGAAGCCGCTGCCAGATCAGACGGCTACGCAGTAAGGAGATGTAGCCGATCAGCACCACAAACCCCAGCAAGAGTCTGAGGCCGAGGTCTGCTCCTGCCAGGCTGTGGCTGAGGCCGATCAGCACCGCCACCACAACTCCGCCCGTCACCCAGGAGCCGTGCTGGGCATGCTCAAGGGGCACTGTGTCCGCAATTGGGTTGATCTCCAATCGCCGTTCCCGCGCCAGGATTCCCAATCGGATCGTCGCTCCCACCACTGGGTAGACGAACAGGATGATCAGTGCTGGATGGATCAGCCCCCACCATTGATGGGGGCTGAGGTTCTGCAGAGCCTCAGGTTCAGCCAAAAAAGATTCAACTCTGCAACCAGGTTCGCGCACTGGGGTGGGGGCCAGGGGTGCTGAAGCGAATCAGACCCTGCATGGGGTAGACCCCATGACCTGCATTCGTTGTACTTTTCGGATCCCCACAAGCTCTCACGGCAAACCCGGTATTCAGCCTGATGCTGTTATTTGTCGAGAGGCTCGGCCGATGCCAGTTGAAGTTTCAGCTAATACCAATAATATTAAAAGAGTGGTTTTTGATGTTCTACTTTGCAATCAAAATTAAAGGACTATTTCTAGTGATTTATGTAGCAAATCAATTGTGTCCTAGTCGATTGGCTGAAACAAGTTGGCATGATTCGTGATCCCAGAGAATCAATGAAAAACAATTCCAGAGTTGATGAAGTTGCAGTCGCTTGACGCTGATGAATTGATTGAGATTGTCTTCGTGGCACTTGCGTAGGCGGTAATTTGGGATCCTTTCGGACAAGTGGTGTACGTGATGGTAGGCAATGTCTGCGGTGAACCAATTGAGCACACGAGGCATTATTAGGAATGATGAGCCCTCGATTGCGCCCTTGAAGTAACTCCAATCTTCGTCGCCACTCGCGTATGAGCCTGGAAAATTGTGTTGAACAAAAAATACAGCAATCATGATTGATGCGCTGACGCTCATGATTGAGGAATACAAAATCCAGAAGTGCCAGTGGCCGATTGCGCTTCCAATCCAATACCAGGCCAGTGCAACGCAGATGCTATTAGCAAGAGTGTCGTAGCCTTCCTCTTTAGTATAAAAGAAGCTTGATTTATGATTGCTGATGAATGAGTATATGTTGAAAATTTTCCCCTTTGAAAGTTCGCGTAGTCCATTCGCTACCGCTTTGTAGATGAGCTCAATGAGTCCTAGAAGGAGTGCAGCTCTTGGCTTAACAACGAGATAGTAAAATCCTCCTGGTAGAAGCATTAGGGGGTGACGTAGGAATTGGTATATGAATTGGGAATATATGTTTCTTGTCTTGTACTCGCGAAGCGTAGTTAGAGCGGATGGGCCTCTATAGCGATTCCAGTTGCCATTATGCTTATGGTGAAATGCATGGCCCCTTGACCAGGGGTGATGAGGCATTGCATGGACAAGGCTCAAGGCAAAGGCGGCAATTCGATTGGACGTTTTCGATCGAAATAGACTGTGATGACCACAATCATGCATCAAAGAGAAACTTCTACTTAGGAATAGGATGATTAATGCGAAAAGTAATGGGGTTAAAACGACAGATTCTAGTGTTAAGTTTCCGGTAAGATTGCAGATAGCAATCGAACACAGTATTAACGGGATAATAGTGTTGAAAATTTGCCAGGCAGCAACTCCGTCGTCGCTTTCCATGTAAGGCTTGATCTTTATATCAATGCGCCTTAGGACGCTTGACGACAGGGTTGAGGTGGCGGAACTGGTCAAGGGAATGAGCTCAGTTTGTTGAATGGTCTTGAGTAAATCTGTGCAGACAATTTGCTTGAGGTGTCTCGACTGAATGCTTAAATTTTTGGTTTGGGTCCAAACGGCGGGACGTCATTGTCTGAAACGTCGCTAGGTTCAATAAACATCTTAATTGATCGATTGCTGACACGGATGAACGACCAGTCCCTCCCTCGTGCAAAGCCCAGAGCTCTCACCTACTCAGAGATGATGAATAGTGGTCGCTCTCGGATTGATGAAATAACCCATGAGCGTGAGCTTGAGTTGCAGCGCCGTGAAAGCCTCCTGGAAAGAGATGTTAATCAGCTAGAGCAGTCATTGAAGATCTCGGAGTGATTGCTTTGGTGCTGTTTGCCTTGCCATGAAAAAAAACTCCTGCCCACCGTCGGTTAACGGGGGCGGGAGTTGGGGGGGCAGCGCAACCAAGGCTGTGGCGCACAAGACTGTGCAACAAGCAGAAAATCAGACCTTTCTGGAGTAGTACTCCACCACCAGCAGCTCATTGATTTCCAGAGCAACCCACTCGCGTTCACAGCGACCGGTGACCTTGGCACTGAGCTTGGCCTTGTCCAGTTCCAGGTGGGTCGGCACGTTGGCCAGACCGGGGAACTCCAGGTTGCCTTCAGCCAGCTGTTTGCTGCACTTGCGCTCGCGGATGGCGACCACATCGCCGGGCTTGCACTGGTAGCTGGCGATGTCGGTGACACGGCCATTCACGGTCACGTGGCCGTGGTTCACCAGCTGACGGGCGCCGGGCACGGTGGGACCGAAGCCGAGGCGGAAACAGACATTGTCGAGACGGTTCTCGAGCAGCTTGAGCAGGTTGGTTCCGGTGGAACCCTCCTGGGCGCGCGCTTTCTTCACGTAGCGCACGAGCTGACGCTCGGAGACGCCGTAGTTGAAGCGAAGCTTTTGCTTCTCTTCGAGACGGATCGCGTATTCAGAGCGCTTGCGACGGGCTTGGCCGTGCTGACCGGGGGGATAGGACCGCTTTGCGGCCTTCCGGGTGAGACCGGGGAGGTCTCCCAAGCGCCGCGTGATCCTCAGACGAGGGCCGCGGTATCGAGCCATGGATGGGAAGGTAGAGGTTGAAGTCGTGCCGGGCTTGGCCATGCTGGAACCGGATCAGTCCCAGGTGACGCCGCTAGTGCACGAACCAGCCACTGTATCGGTCAGCCCATTGGCGTTCGTCCTCGCTGCGATCAACGCTGCGCTGGCCTGGCTGATGCTGGCTGGGATCGGGTTTTACCGGCGTTTCATCTCACCGCTGATCGGTCCCCGCTGTCGCTTCACCCCCACCTGCAGTGCCTACGGCCTGGAGGCGATCCAGCGGCACGGCCCTTGGAAGGGAGGTTGGCTCACCGTGAAACGGCTGCTGCGCTGCCACCCCTTCACCCCCTGCGGCTGTGATCCGGTGCCGGACTGATGCAGGTGCTGGTGCTGTACAGCCGCCAGGGCTGCTGTCTCTGTGAGGGGCTCGAACAACGATTAATCGCCCTCAACCTGGCTGGGCTTGGGATCACGCTGCAGGTGATTGACATTGATGGCCAAGACGTCTCCCCCGAGCTGAAGGCCCGATACGACCTGGAGGTGCCGGTGCTGGTGGCCCAGGGTCGGGAGCTGCCACGGGTGTCACCGCGGTTGTCCAGTGAGGGCCTGTTCAACTGGTTGCATAAGGTTTTGGTTGATTCAGGTCTGATGTAAGTCCCCAACAGTTTTGGAAGTCCTTATCCGATGACGACTAGAGGTGTCACCGGTTGTTATTCGTGATCGGTGTCTGAATTGAAGAGATTTCGTCCAGATGATTGCTATTTCTTCGGTAGTTGTTCTTGGTATTTGGCGTTAGAAAACATTTTTCTGTTTAAACATTGTATCAGAGTGTCAAAAGCTTGATGTATTGCGTTTTGGTGAATCAACAAAGTTAGGGTTTTATTGGTCTCGTGGGTTGTTTCATTGCATCGCCAATGTTGTTGGAAGTTGCGATAAGGCGTATTGACTTGAGAGGTTGATTGCGTCCATTGGGCGGGCTTTGGTTGCGCTTTTGGCATGACTAAGCTAGTATTGAACTACCCAAATGATTTTTAGATTGACCAAATTCTCTTTTTTGGGAAGGTTTGATTGTCAATGATTTCATTTTTTCTCTAAAAGTTTTGCGTTTTCCCGATGAACGAAAAAACTAATCGCTTCTTGAGGTGGTTTCAGGAATTGGATGATGATGATCAATCTGATGCAATTGATCTCGTCTATGACGAATTCAAAGTGCGTGGAATGGTCGAGGGAGTATCGGGTTTGTCGCCGGAGCAGCGCAATGAGCTTTTCGGAAGACTTGGTATCCCAAAAAGTGTTCAAGAGAAGCTGTATGTGAGTTGATATGATGATTATATACTAATAAGTGGAAATTCTAAGCCTAGTAAATTATTTCCTGAGTCATGAATCCTCCAACCAAATATACTTTTCCTCCAGATTTTGAAAGCTTCATCGCCTGGCTTGGTCGACAAACTGCCGAAGATCAGAACTATCTAATCAAGCTGGCTTTTGAGAATCAGCAATTGCGAAATCTTGAGCGGACCTTCGCATCGTTGCGACTTGACCAAAGGCAAGACATATTCCAGAGACTTGGTCTAGCAGATCACCTAATTAAGCAAATTCCTGCTTCTGGATCAGGCTCCCTCTCAAAAGGCGTTGCAAATGCCCAGGTTGAATCGCAAGGCGCTGCAGATGCTCCAAAAGTTGCATCACAGCTTTCTGCTTCCGCAAGAGCGGATAAATCCTCAGGAGCTACAAAAAATATCGGACCTGTTGTAGCTTTTTTGGCATTGATTGGTGTCATTGGAGTTTTGACATTGAACTCAGGTTCGAACATTATTTCTGGCCTGATGCTGACTAGGAATAAGTCTTCAGTTCCCAATGAAGCCTCCCCTGTTAACCAACCGCCGGAGCAGATCGCCGAAGTCGAAGCACCTGTCGTTGAAGTCAAGGATCAAGTTGCTGAGCAAGTCACTCTTCGTTCCAAGGGGCCAAGCTGGGTAACCCTTAGGCGTAATGGGAAGGTTGAGTTTGATGGCAACCTTGAGGGTGAAAAAGTTGTCGATCGGCCTGTCGAAATTGAGATCTATGCGGGTCGTCCAGATTTGGTTGAAGTGATCACTGATGGTCTACCCCCACGGAGGTTGGGAACGATTGATGACATCAAGTGGCTTCCATTAATGCCCTGATGTCGGGCTTGATTGGCCTTGAGCGCCGCTTTCCCGAGCGAGGAAGCTTTGAGGGCCTGTTCAGCTGGTTGCAACGGGCGCTGTCCAACCCTGCTGGATCGGCTTAGAACGAGCCGAGTTCTGGCAATCGCATGGGTCAGTCGTTGCATGCCCTGCTGCGCGATGTAGGCCTGGAGCTGCCTGCTGGTCTGGCCGATCCCCAGCTCACCTCCATCACCAGCGATTCGCGCCTGGTGGGTGAGGGATCGCTGTTCCTGGGGCTGCCGGGGGAGCGCTTTGATGGCGGTCGTTTCTGGAGGCAGGCACTGGAGGCAGGTGCTGCTGCTGCCGTGATCGGCCCCTCCGCCGCGCAGGAGCTGCCCCCCGCCGCTGATCAGCCAGTGTTGGTCTTGCGAGAACCGGTGGCGCGCAGCATCGGTGAACTGGCGGCTTCCTACTGGGGCCATCCCTGCCGCCGGATGGCACTGATCGGTGTCACCGGTACCAATGGCAAAACCACCACAACACACCTGATCGAGCACCTGGCGGTGCGAGTTGGTCAGCCCACCGCCCTGTTCGGCACCTTGGTGAACCGTTGGCCGGGCTACAGCATCACGGCCACCCACACCACATCGGTGGCTGATCGCCTGCAGGCCCAGCTGGCGGAAGCAGCGAGTGCTGGCAGCCAGCTGGCGGCGATGGAGGTGAGTTCCCACGCCCTTGTTCAGGAGCGGGTGGCGGGGTGCCGCTTCGCGGGGGCGGTGTTCACCAACCTCACCCAGGACCACCTCGATTACCACGGCACGATGGAGTCCTATTACGAGGCCAAGGCGCGTTTGTTCACGGCTCCCTTGCTGGATGGAGATGGACCTTCGGCGGTGGTGAATGGCGATGATCCCTGGGGGAGCCGTCTCGCCGAGCAGCTGGGCGGTCGTTGCTGGCGCAGCTCCCTGGGAGACCCGCAAGCGGAGCTGCAGATGGTCGACCTCGAGATGACCGGACAGGGCGTCCGTGGACGCTTGCTCAGTCCCGCAGGATCCGGCGCGTTCTGTTCTCCGCTGCTGGGGCGCTTCAACCTGATGAACCTGTTGCAGGCGGTGGGCGTGCTGCTGCAACGGGGGCTGCCCCTGGCGCCGCTGCTGGAGGCCGTCGGCAGCTTTCGGGGTGTGCCCGGTCGGATGGAGCGGGTGGTCGTGAACGGGGCTGAATCTGCCGCGTTGCCCACTGTTCTTGTGGATTACGCCCATACCCCCGATGGTCTTGAGAATGCCCTTGCAGCGTCTCGGCCATTCACCGATGGTCGGCTGGTCTGCGTGTTTGGCTGTGGCGGCGATCGGGATCGGGGCAAGCGGCCTCAGATGGCAGCCATTGCTGCTCGCCTGGCGGACCGGGTGGTGGTCACCTCCGACAACCCGCGCACGGAAGATCCCGATCAAATCATTGCTGATGTGGTGGCGGGTATGCCCTCCGGCACCGACCTGAGCGTGGAGCGCGACCGGGCCACGGCGATCGCGGAGGCCATTGCTGATGCGTCAGCGGCGGACCTGGTGCTGATCGCCGGCAAGGGCCATGAGGACTATCAAATTCTCGGTACCGAGAAAGTGCATTTCGATGACCGGGAAGAGGCGGAGCAGGCCCTCAGGCAGCGACAGTAAGTGGCACGAAATGGGTAAGATATCAATTCAATATGTAGTCAATATCGTGTAATGGCTGTGGTCAGTGCCTCGGCTTCAGCCTCTGTAGTGGTCACGTGGGTGCAGGCGCGCAGGCAGCTTGGGTCCGCCAGGTCGCGGATCCACAGGCCCTGTTGTCCGAGCAGCCGTACCACCTCTGCAGGAGGAGCGTCATGGCGCAGTTGAAAACTCACCAGGCCGCTGGCGGGGGGCACCTGCAGCAGCGGCGTCACCCCGTCCAAGTTGTTCAGGGCCTGCCAAAGCGCTTCACTGCGCGACTGGATCTGAGTCCAGCGTTCGTCACCCGTCCCCTCCTGATCCAGCAGATCAAGCGAACGCCGCAGGCCGGCCATCAGGGGCACGCAACTGGTGGCCACCTCGAAACGTCGGCTGTCGTGGTGAAACGGATCTGAGCTGCTCAGGTCTGCCTTGCTCTCATCCCGCAGGCTGCGCCAACCGATCACGGTGGGTTGACCCTGTGCCAGCACCCGTTCGGAGAGCGCCACGCCCCCCAGGCCTTCGGGCCCACAGGCCCACTTGTGGCCTGTGAAGGCATAGATGTCGGCGGCGGCAGCGGCCTGCTGCACAGGTATCTGCCCGAAGCTCTGGGCCGCATCCACCAGCAGGAAGGGCGACTGAGGGTGCTGGGCAAGCCGTTCGGCAACGGCGGTGATGGGCATGATCTGACCGGTGTTCCAAAGCAGATGGCTCAGCACCACCAGCCGCGTGCGGGGGGTGAGGCCCTGCTCCAGCGCATCCATCACGCCCGCATCGGTGCTGGGTTGATCGCCTCGTAGCTGCTGTACCGGCAGCGTGTCGATCACAAGGTCTTCACGGCGGGCCAGCTCCACGCAGGCGGCGACAACCCCAGGGTGTTCACAGTCGCTGATCAACAGGCGATCGCCTGCGACGAAGGGCAGACCCCACAGCGGCAGGACACAGCCGCTGGTGACGTTTTCACTGAGGGCCAGGCGATGGGGTGCCACCCCACATAGCTCGGCCAGGCGCCTTCGGGTGCTGGACACTTCGGCACCGATGAACGGCCACACATCGGTGGTGAATGGACCGAGTTCCTGAATGCGTCGCCAGCTGGCCTGGATGGCCTCCAGCGATGGTGTGGGCAAAGGCCCCTGGCCGCCGTAGTTGAAGTAGGTCTTGTTGAGCAGGGCTGGACAGAGCTCTCGCATGAAATTGCTCACCAATGCGGCCATTCTTGTGGGAGGCCTTCCGGGTTGGTTTGCTCGTATGACCACCATCGACTGGATCTGGATCCTGCATCCGGCCCTGGCCGTAGTGCTGGTGTATCCCTTGCTTGGGGTGGTGGTGCGGCTGGCCTGGCAAACGCGGCAGCGGCGGTTGGCCAGGGTGAAGCATCCGGTCACGGTGGGCCGCGATCACAGCGATCTCGGCCGTTGGCTTGCGGCGGCTGTGGTGCTGATCGTGCTTGTGGCCCTCACCGTGGTGATCGGCACCAAAACCACCCCAGCGGAGTTCGCCGGTGGTGGCCGGCGGGCAGCGCAACTGCTGATGGTGCTGGTGGGCACCGTGGCCAGCCTGGTGGCCTTGCTCCGCTGCAAGGCCGCACCCCTGCGTCTTGCCTTCAGCCTGATCACCTGGATCGGTGTTCTGAGCCTGGGCGCCCAACCAGAAGTCTGGCGACTGTCAGATAACCCCTTTTCAGCGGCCTTCTGGCAGTCCCACTACTGGTCCGGCGTTGGGGTCACCGGACTGATGCTGTTTTCCCTTGGTGCCAAGCCTGAAATTCTGAAGAACCAACGGCTGCGTCGCCTGCACATCACTGCCTCGGTTTTGGCTGCGGTGCTGTTTCTGGGCCAGGCCATCAGCGGCAGCCGTGATCTGTTGGAAATTCCCCTGAGCTGGCAGAAGCCGGCGGTGTATTCCTGCGATTTCGCAGCCAGGGAGTGCCCTTCAGTGCCGGTTTAGGACGCCTCGTAAACCCAGACCTCTCTCCCGTCGACGAGCTCCCGGCGGCAGCGTTGGTAGACCCCGGGGAACCTCTTCCCAGGCATCCAATTCCTGCCAGAGGGAGTCAGGGATCCAACACCTCACCCTCCACCTGAGTAAAGCCGGCCCGCAACATCGGATATCCGTCGAATTCGTTCACGTCGACCTGATTCAAGGCCCCTCCAGCCTCGGCAAGGGCCCCGACTAACAGGTGATGAGCGCTGCCGCCATGGCCATGGTTCAGAGCACCTGCACCACTTCACTCACCTCGGGGATGGACTCGCGCATCTTGCGTTCGATGCCCATCTTCAGCGTCATGGTGCTGCTGGGGCAGCTGCCGCAGGCCCCCTGCAGCCGCACCTTCACGATCGGACCATCGAGTTCCACCACTTCAACGTTGCCGCCGTCGGCCATCAGGAACGGACGAAGCTCATCGAGCACCTTCTCCACGTTCTCCAACGTCAGGGCCATGGTTTCGGTGCTCATCGGGCTCTACAGGGATCAGCCTTCCAAGCCTACGGAGCGGCCCCATAGGGTGACGAGAGCGGTTATCACCCTTTCTCGGTGCAACAGGACGGCTCCTTCAGCGCAGACGCTCGCTTCGATGCCGTGCTGGTGGGCGCCGGAATCATGAGCGCCACCCTGGCGGCACTGCTGCATGAGCTGGATCCAGGGCTGCGGCTGCTCCTGGTGGAGCGTCTGGAAGGTCCCGCCCGGGAGAGCAGTGCGGCCAACAACAATGCCGGCACGGGTCATGCCGCCAACTGCGAGCTGAATTACACCCCGATGCAGGCCGACGGCACCGTGGCCACGGCCAAAGCGGTGGCCATCAACGCCGGTTTCGAGCGCAGCCTGGAGTTCTGGGGATCCCTGCGGGAACGCGGCGAGCTCGACACCAGCAGCTTCCTGCATCAGGCGGCCCACATCAGTGCGGTGTGGACAGCGGAGAACATCGCCTTTCTGCGGCAGCGTTTTGAGCAGCTGAGTGAGATTCCGGCCTTCGCTGCGATGCGCTGGAGCGAGGAGCGCACGGAACTCACCGACTGGATGCCGCTGGTGATGGCAGGGCGGGATCTGAAGCAGCCGGTGGCGGCCACCCGGATCGAGCGCGGCACGGATGTGGATTTCGGCGCCCTCACCCGCGCCTACCTCGAGCCGCTGCAGCGCAGCGGTGCGCTCTGTGTGGAGTACGGCACCCAGGTGCGTGATATCAAGCGCCTGCGCCGGGGCGACATGACCGAGGCCGATTGGCGGGTGATCCTGCAGGGCCCCTCCGGCAAGCGGGAGGTGCGGGCACCGTTTGTGTTCCTGGGGGCAGGCGGCGGCGCCTTGCCGTTGCTGCAACGCTCCGGCATTCCGGAAGCGGATGATTTCGCGGGCTTCCCGGTGAGTGGCCTCTGGTTGGTGTGCGGTGATGCCCAGCTGGCGGCCAAGCAGCGGGCCAAGGTGTATGGAAAAGCTGCGGTGGGGGCGCCACCGATGTCGGTGCCCCATCTCGATACCCGCTGGATCGATGGTCAGCGCTCACTGCTGTTCGGTCCCTTTGCAGGGTTCAGCAGCAAATTCCTCAAGCAGGGGTCGCTGTTCGATCTGCCGTCCTCCGTGCGGCCGACCAATCTGCTGCCGATGCTGCAGGTGGGCGCCACCAACATCGAGTTGGTGCAGTACCTGATCAACCAGCTGCGCCAGAGCCCTGAAGAACGCCACGACGCGCTGCAGCAGTTCATGCCCACGGCCCGTGCGGAGGACTGGAGCCTGTCGGTGGCGGGCCAGCGGGTGCAGATCATCAAGCGCAGCAAACAGGGGGGACGGCTGCAGCTGGGCACGGAGGTGGTGGCCTCCATGGATGGTTCGCTGGCGGCGCTGCTGGGGGCCTCGCCCGGAGCCAGCACAGCGGTGACGATCATGTTGGAGGTGCTGCAGCGCTGTTTCAAGCAACGGCTGGCGAGTGCCGCCTGGAACGAGCGTTTGCAGGCGTTGTTGCCCAGCATCGGCGGCGACCCGGTTCAGGATCCTGCGTTGCTGCTGGCGATGCGTCAGCGCAGTGATGCCCTGCTGGACTTGCAGGGCTGAGGGTTATTTGGCCAGATTCACCAGCACCACACCGGCGGTGATCAAGCCGATGCCGATCAGTTGCGTTGGATTGAGCAGTTGGCCGTAGGCGAAGCGGCCCACCAGCACGATCACCACGGTGCCGATGCCGCTCCACAGGGCATAGGTGATGCCCAGGGGAATGCTCAGCACCACCTTGGAGAGCAGGGCCATGGCAATGGCATAGGCCAGAAACACCAGCAGGGTCGGTACGGGCTTGGTCATGCCCTCCGACAGGCGCAGGCAGGAGGTGCCGATCACCTCAGCGCTTATGGCCAGCAGCAGCAGGGTCCAGGGATTGCTCAGAGACATCGGTGGTTCATCGGCACTGGTGACCCCTCCTTAGGATTGGTTCAACGAAGAACCTTGGACCCGAGACGGGATTCCGCTGCTGCATGACCGACGCCCCCGTCTCACGGATCCGCAATTTCTGCATCATTGCCCACATCGACCACGGCAAGTCGACCCTGGCGGATCGGTTGCTGCAGGACACGGGCACCGTGGCCAACCGGGACATGCAGGAGCAGTTCCTGGACAACATGGACCTGGAACGGGAGCGGGGGATCACGATCAAGCTCCAGGCCGCGCGGATGAACTACACCGCGACCGATGGTCAGCAGTACGTCCTCAACCTGATCGACACGCCAGGCCATGTGGACTTCTCCTATGAAGTGAGCCGCAGCCTTCAGGCCTGTGAAGGGGCTTTGCTGGTGGTGGATGCCAGCCAGGGCGTTGAAGCCCAGACCCTGGCCAACGTGTATCTGGCGCTGGACAACGATCTCGAGATCATTCCGGTGCTCAACAAGATCGACCTGCCTGGGGCGGATCCCGATCGGATCAAGGAGGAAGTGGAGGCGATCATCGGGCTGGATTGCGACAACGCCATCCCCTGTTCGGCCAAGACCGGCCTTGGTGTGCCCGAAATCCTGCAGGCCGTGGTGGACCGGGTGCCCCCGCCGAAGGATGCGCTGGAGGAACCCACCAAGGCGCTGATCTTCGATTCCTATTACGACCCCTACCGGGGCGTGATCGTTTATTTCCGCGTGATGAGCGGCCGGATCAGCTGCAAAGACAAGGTGCTGCTGATGGCCAGCAAGAAGACCTATGAGCTCGATGAGATCGGGATCATGGCGCCCGATCAGAAGAAGGTGGATGAGCTCCACGCCGGTGAGGTGGGTTACCTGGCGGCGTCGATCAAGGCGGTGGCGGATGCCCGGGTGGGCGACACGATCACCCTGCTGAGTGCGCCGGCGGATGAGGCCTTACCCGGATACACCGAGGCCAAGCCAATGGTGTTTTGCGGTTTGTTCCCCACGGAGGCCGATCAGTACCCGGATCTGCGCGATGCCCTCGACAAGCTGCAGCTGTCGGATGCGGCGCTGAAGTATGAGCCGGAAACCAGCAGCGCCATGGGCTTCGGTTTCCGCTGCGGCTTCCTCGGTCTGCTGCACATGGAAATCGTGCAGGAGCGGCTGGAGCGTGAGTACGACCTCGATCTGATCGTCACCGCGCCATCGGTGATCTACAAGGTGAACATGATCGATGGCTCGGAAGTGATGGTGGACAACCCCGCCACCCTTCCCGATCCGCAGAAGCGCGAGTCAATTGAAGAGCCCTACGTGAAGATGGAGATCTATGCACCGAATGAATACAACGGTGCGTTGATGGGCCTCTGCCAGGAACGGCGTGGTGAGTACATCGATATGAAATACATCACCACTGATCGGGTCACGTTGATCTACGAATTACCTCTGGCGGAGGTGGTGACCGACTTCTTCGACCAGATGAAGACGCGCACCCAGGGCTATGCCTCGATGGAGTACAGCCTGATCGGCTATCGCAAGAACCAGCTGGTGCGGCTGGATGTGTTGATCAATGGGGAGCGGGCCGATGCCCTCACCACCATTGTTCACCAGGACAAGGCCTACAACGTGGGCAAGGCCTTGGTGGAGAAGCTCAAGGAACTGATTCCTCGCCAGCAGTTCAAGATTCCGATTCAAGCTTCAATCGGCAGCCGCATCATTGCCTCCACCAGCATCAGCGCCATTCGCAAGGATGTGCTAGCCAAGTGCTATGGCGGTGATATCTCCCGTAAGAAGAAACTGCTGAAGAAGCAGGCCAAAGGTAAGAAGCGGATGAAGGCCATGGGCAAGGTGGATGTGCCTCAGGAGGCCTTTATGGCTGTGCTCAAGTTGAACGATGGTGGGGGGAGCTGAGCCCTAGGTGGGGCACCAACCTTGAGCGGGGATCGACAGGGTGGTGCTCACTTTGGTTGTCAGTGAGGAGCTGCTGTTGGTGGAATAGTCCACCTGGATAAGATTGGTGTTGCCAGCGGCGGTGCCTATCAGAACCGGGTGGTTCTTGATGGCGTGGATCATGCGGGAATCGCCGATCACCCGCATCTGCCGGTGTTGTTGCTCAAGCTGGAGCAGCAGCGCGGTGATCAGAGCATTCGCTCGGAGGCGGTGGGTTGATGACCGTTGCGGGCTCACAACCTGGGGGGATGATGCACCCATTGGTTGCAACCCCGGTTTTGAGCCTCAGCCTTTCCACACGGATGGCCCGTTGGGGGCTCGTAATCGTCGGCATCTATGGCGTCGTCGCTCTGGTCACACCGTTGCTGGTGGCCCTGGGTTGGTTGCCCGATGCCAATGCCGGCCTTGCCAATCCGATCTATGCGCCCCCCACCGTTGAGCATTGGTGCGGCACGGATCGTCTGGGGCGCGACGTTTGCATGCGCACCATGGCCGGCAGCGGTGTGGCTCTGCAGGTGGTGCTGCTGGCTGTGGGGCTGGCCCTGCTGGTGGGTGTTCCCCTGGGGATGGTGAGCGGTTACCTCGGCGGGGCTGTGGACCGGGTGCTGGTGCTGCTGATGGACACGCTCTACACCCTGCCGGTGTTGTTGCTCTCTGTGGTTTTGGCGTTTCTGCTGGGCAAGGGCATCCCCAATGCCGCCGCTGCCCTCTGTGTGGTGTATGTGCCGCAGTACTTCCGGGTGGTGCGCAACCAGACGGCTCAGGTGAAGAGTGAACTGTTCGTGGAAGCCGCCCGCACCCTCGGCGCAGGGCCGTTCTGGATCCTGCGCCGCTACCTCTTCCGCAACGTGATCACCTCGGTGCCGGTGCTGCTCACCCTCAACGCAGCTGATGCTGTGCTGGTGTTGGGGGGCCTGGGCTTTTTGGGCCTTGGGCTTCCCGAAACCGTGCCCGAATGGGGTGGAGACCTCAATCTGGCGCTAGCAGCCGTGCCCACCGGCGTGTGGTGGACCGCCCTGTTTCCAGGGTTGGCCATGTTCATCCTGGTGCTGGGCCTGTCTTTCCTGGGCGAGGGCATCGAGGCCTGGGTGAGCGGCGCAGAGAACCGACCGACGTCAAACTGAGGTAACCGGTTTTTCACGCCATGCCCTGGTGGACCAGCTTGCTGTTCCTGGCGATCTCGGTGATGCTGTGGATGTCGGGCCGCAAAAATCCTGACGATGTGATCGGCCTGCTGGAGCGGTTGCTGGCAGCTCTGCTGATCGTTGTGGTGGTGTTGGTCAGCCAGAACCTGTTGCTGGAAAGCGTTGCTCTGGTTGCGGCCCTGCGCTTGCCATTGGCGTCGCGATCAAACCACTGATGATTCAGCGGCTCACGATTCAGCGGCTGATGGGTGGTTTCACCTCACGGATGGAAATCCTGCAGGAACTTGGGAACAGGGCATGGGCTGCCTCCACCGCCTGGCCGAGATCGACGGACTTAAGCATCTCCTCACCCCATTCCTCACCGCAGTGATACGTGACTGCGTAGTCGTGCATTGCTTTGTCGTCCATTCCTGACAATTCGCTGATTCGGTTATGGCTCAGCGGCGCCCCCATCGGCAAGGGGCCGGGCTCAAATCAGCAGCGCAACTTCACCGTTCGTGGCAAGTCTTCCAGCAGTTCTCCGTCTGCATTGAGTTCCGGGTAAGGACGCCCCTGCTCCCTGCACCAGTCGGCGACTTGGGGGTAAGACCACTCGAACAGCAACTTTGTGTAGTGGTCTGCTGACAACCCCTCGCCCTGGCTTGGCGCTGTTCCGGCCGCCTGCCTCTGCCGTAGTGCTTCAAACAGCAGGGTGGCCGTGGCGACCGAAACATTGAGGGACTGCACCATGCCCCGCATCGGGATGAACAGTGCCTCATCCATCAAATCCCGAGCTCGATCGGTCAGGCCCCATTTCTCCGCCCCCAGCACAAAAGCGGTAGGGCCGGTGAAGTCACAGTCCCGGTAGTCCTTCGCTTCAACCCCGAGGTGGGTGCCGTAGACCCGAAATCCCCTGTCTTTCAGGCTGCCGATTGCGGTTTCAATGGTTGGGTGGTCGTTCAGGGGCACCCATTTCTGACTGCCCTGGGCGGTGCTGTTGAAGGTGCGCGTTCGTCCCTGCAGGCTGACGATGTGAGCCTCGAGGGCGCCCACCGCATCGCAACTGCGCAGGATGGCGGACAGGTTGTGGGGCTTCTCCACGTGCTCCAGCAGCACGGTCAGATCTGCCATGCGATGGTTCAAAACGGATTTCAGCCGTTCAAACCGTCTGGGCAGCAGGGGCATGGGCGACCGCATTTCCTTTGATTCGAGCGTATGGGATGCGGTGTCTCGCATTCCCCATGGCCGCCTTGCCACCTACGGACAGATCGCTGATCTGATCGGTGCCTATGGCTGTGCCCGGCAGGTGGGGTGGGCCTTGCGTCGCCTGCCGTTACCGTCAAACGTGCCCTGGCATCGGGTGGTGAATGCTCAGGGGCGTATTTCAATGAGCCTCAGCCGCGAGGGCAGCGACTGGATCCAGCGGGAGCTGTTGCTGGCGGAGGGTGTCCCTGTGGATGAGGAGGGTCGTTTGCCGTTGAAGGAACGGCTGTGGCGGCCGGACGCTATGTCTGGATCCTGAGGGTTGACTGGATTGACGCAGCCGCAAACCAAAGGATTGGCTCCACGGAGACTCGCCTGGGAGGTGCTGCAGGCGGTGGCGGCAGGGGCCTATGCCGATGTCGCTCTGGAACGGGCCTTGCGCGAGCATCCCCTGGCTGGAGCCGATCGGGGCCTGGCCACGGAGCTGGCCTATGGAGCGATCCGCCGGCGTCGCCCCCTGGATGCCTGGCTGGACCGGCTGGGCAGGATTCCGGCGTCGAAGCAACCGCCCAAGCTGCGCTGGCTCCTGCACGTTGGCCTTTATCAGTTGCTCTGGATGGAGCGCATCCCCGCTTCCGCTGCGGTGAACACCACTGTGGATCTGGCGAAGGCTGTTGGTCTGGCCCGTCTGGCCCCTGTGGTCAACGGCATGCTGCGCTCCGCTCTGCGTGCTCGCGAGTCTGGCCAGTTGTTGGACACACCCGCCGACTGGGCTGCTGCTCTCGCCCTCGAGCATTCCCTGCCGGACTGGTTACCGCCGCTGCTGCTGCAATGGCGAGGGGCAGAGGGGGCTGCCGCCGTGGCGGCAGCCTGCAATCAGGTGCCCTCCCTTGATCTCAGGGTCAATCCCTTGCGGGCATCAAGGGCGGAGGTGATGGCTGCCCTGGAGAGTGCCGGGATCAGCAGCCATCCCATCGATGGTTGTCCCCAGGGCTTGCAAGTGGAGGGTCACAAGGGTGATCTGCGCAGCTGGCCCGGCTACGACGACGGCCACTGGTGTGTTCAGGATCGAGCGGCGCAGTGGGTAACACCGCTGCTGGCTGCACAACCCGGTGATCGCATCCTGGATGCCTGTGCCGCCCCAGGTGGGAAGACAACCCATCTGGCGGAGTTGGTCAACGATCAGGCTGAGATCTGGGCGGTGGACCGTTCGGCCGGTCGGTTGAAACGGGTGGCGGCCAATGCGGCCCGGCTTGGCCATGGCTCAATTCAGGCTCTGGCGGCAGATGCCGAGCAGCTGCTGAAGGATCGTCCCGAGTGGCGGGGCCGTTTCCAGCGGATCCTGATCGACGCCCCCTGCTCTGGATTGGGCACCTTGGCCCGTCATCCCGATGCGCGTTGGCGGATGACCCCTTCTGCGATTGAGGGCCTCTTGCCCCTCCAGAGATCGCTGTTGGAGGGGCTGCTGCCCCTGCTGGCCGAGACCGGAACTCTTGTGTATGCCACCTGCACGATCCACCCAGCGGAGAACACAGCCCAGGTTCGTTGGCTGCTGGAGCTTCACCCTGCGCTCAAATTGCTCGATGAAACCCAGCGCTGGCCTGATGCTGAAAGTGGTGGTGATGGTTTCTATGCCGCCGTGCTTCAGCGCCGTTGAATCTGCGGTTTGAGCCAGTTGCGGCGGCCGTTCACCTCCGCCGGAGGCTCACCTGGTGCTTCCGGTGAAGCTGAAGGGCCTGGACTTTGGTCAAAAAGTGGCTGGGTGACAGGGACCGGGTCAGGGAGAGGGACAGGCGCAGGAGCCATCGATGGGTCGGGCTTCCAGCGTGGGGCCGTGTAGACGGGCTTGGTCTCGTAGTCGTAGCCGCGGTAGGGGACTTTTTTGTCTGTTTTCTTGGGTTTGGCCTTGCCTGGGGGCTGGAATGGGCGTTTCAAAATGGGTTTCGCCGGGAATGGCTGCTGAGGAAACTCGTCCTCGATTTGCACCATGAACTGCTTCCAGGCCCAGGCGGCTTCACCGCTATTGCTCTTGGTTTCCTTGTTGTTGTCGTAGCCGAACCACACAGCTGTTGTGAGCTGCGGGATCGAGCCGATGAACCAGAGATCGCGGGTTCCCTCTGAGGTGCCTGTTTTGCCCGCTACGGGGCGGTTGTCCAATTTGGCGGCGATGCCTGTTCCACCGGTCACAACCCGTTGAAGCATCCAGTTCATGGCATCAGCCACCTCGCTATCCAGAGCGCGACGGCCGCGATCGCCATCAATGCGACGGCTCCAGATCAGTTCATCCTTCGGACCGCGGATTTCTTCGAACGGTGTCGGTTGCACGAATACCCCGCGGTTCGTCACACCGGCATAGGCCGCGGCCATCTCCAGCACCGTTTGCTCGTAGGCCCCGATTGCCATCGGGTAATACTTCCCGAGCGGACGTTTGGTCCCGATGTCAAAGCCGTTGGCGATCTCGATGATGGCGTCGAAGCCCACCTTGTCCTGCAGCTGAACGGCCACGGTGTTCAGTGAATTCTTCAGGGCATCTGCGAGGGAAATGGGTCCGAAGTATTTGCCGCCGAAATTCTTAGGGCAGTAGCCCCGCCAGCAGCGGGGCGCGTCGAGCAAGATGTCATCGGGTTTGATGCCTCGATCGATAGCTGCCGCGTAGGGAAAGAGTTTGAAGGTCGAACCCGGAGACCGAAGTGCCTGGGTGGCGCGGTTGAACTGGCTCTTGCCGAAGCTCTTCCCTCCCACCAAGGCGCGAACGAGGCCGGTGCCCGGTTGGATGCTGACGAGGGCACCTTCGGTGTCGAATGGGGCATGCTCACGAATGACCTGCTGGGCCTTCGTCTGCCAATCGAGGTTGAGGCTGGTGCGCACCTTGAGTCCGCCCACTTCCAGCTGTTCCTGGGTGACGATTTTGGGGAGCTCCTGGGCCACCCAGCTGGTGAAGAACGGTGCTGCGCTGTTGAAGTACTTCGGTATGGCCGGCTTCAGATTGAGCGGTGAGTTCCTGGCCGCTGAGGCCGAAGCACTGGTGATGAAGCCCTCCTGACGCATCCGCTCCAGCACGATGGACCGTTGCTGCCGGGCCAGCTCTGGATTCACCAGGGGTGAGTACACCGATGGTGCCGGGGGAAGACCAGCGATGAGAGCGGCTTCCGGCAGCGTGAGCTGATCGGGTGTTTTAGAGAAGTAGTTCCAGGCGGCATCCGCTACGCCATAGGCCCCAGATCCGAGATACACAAAGTTGAGGTACTGCTCAAGGATCTGCTGTTTGCTCAGCTGACGTTCCAGCTTCAGAGCCAGGGCTGCTTCCTTGAGTTTTCGAACGATGGTGCGGTCTTGGCTGAGAAAGACCGTGCGAGCCAGCTGCTGGGTGATGGTGCTGGCGCCTTCCCGCACCGATCCCTGCCGGACGTTGGTGACCACCGCGCGGGCAATTCCCCAGCCATCGACGCCGTCGTGGTCGAAGAAGCGCCGGTCTTCTGCGGCGATAAAAGCCTGTTGAACCAGCAGGGGCATGGAGCCCGGCTCAAGCTTGTCGCGCGTGGCTGGCCCCAGTTTCTGAATGATGCGCCCCCGCGTGGAGAGCAGCGTGATGGTTCCCGGGCGGTTGAAGTTGGCGATGCCGCGGGCATCCGGCAGAGCCGCGTCAATCAGCTTGGTCAGCGCCCGTGTTCCGAGAGCAGCACCGACGCCAACACCCGCTGCAGCTGCGGCGATGAGGGCCCAATGCAGACGGGAGCGGTTCACATCAGCTGGGTGAGTGGGCTGTGGCCCACGGCCAGCGCCGTCACCAGCATGCCGAGCACGAGAAAGGGTTGAGCGCTGGCTTGGTATTTGACGTCAAATTCAACTGGGTCCCGCAGCAGCCAGATGTCCTGGAAGGTGATCTGGGGCACGATCAACAGCACCAGCAGAACAGCAGCGAAATGCTGACCGATGGCAATGAGAACGGCAACCATGGCCAACTGGAAGATGTCGATCATCCCAGCGCTGATCCAACTGGCCGTTTTGATCCCGAACACAACGGGTAAGGACTGAAGCCCCAGTTCCCGGTCCCCCTCAACGCTCTTGAAATCATTCACTACGGCAATGCCCAGTCCGGCGAGGCTGTAGGCAAGGGTCAGCAGAGCCGTGCTCCAGGTCAGTTGGCCGAACAGGGCCTGGCCTGCCCACCAAGGCAGAGCGATGTAGCTGGCACCAAGGGCGTAATTCCCAAGCCAACCGTTCTGCTTCAGCTTCAGCGGTGGAGCTGAATAGATGTAACTGACGAAAGACCCTCCGAGGGCCAGCAGGAACACCACCGGAGTGCTGTGGTTGGCCCAGATGTCGAGGCCGTAGGACACCGCCAAGCCAGCGATCAGCAGCAGCCAGATCTGAAGCTTCACCTGTCCCAACGGAATGGCTCCGGATGGAATCGGCCGATACGGCTCGTTGATCGCGTCGATATCGCGGTCGTAATAGTCGTTGATGGTTTGGGTGAAGCCCGCCAGCAGGGGGCCGCTCATCAACATGCATGCGAAAGCCGCGAGCACGTGGTCCAGCTTCCACTGGTAGTTGCCACTAGCGGCAGCACCGCAGATCACACCCCAGATCAAGGGGATCCAGGTGACCGGTTTCATCAGCTGCAGCCGCAGCTTCCAGATGTTGGAGGTGCCGGAGGCACCTTTCATGCCCAGCAGCTGACGTGCGTCGCTCACAGGGAAGTCCTCAGGCAGCTGCGATTTCGTCTTCGAAAAACCAGTTGGTGGAGCCATCGCTCAGTTCCACCACCACTCCAATGCCCTTGCCGTCCACGGTGCGGAATTCTTTCACCGTGCCGCTGGCGTCAGCTTTGAGCAGGTCCACCAGGCTTTGAGGAATCCGATCACGAACACGAGTGACGCGGATCTTGGAGCCGATGTTGATCGACGCAGCCTGGGACATGGCCTGCAAGGCTTGGAGAGTGGCGCAACCCTAACAGTCGCTTTTGCGCCGAACAGATGGTTGCTCTCCGCTTGATTCCCTGCCTGGATGTCGCCCGCGGACGGGTGGTGAAGGGCGTCAACTTCGTCGGTCTGCGAGACGCCGGTGATCCTGTGGAACTGGCCTGTCGCTACAGCGGCGCCGGGGCGGACGAGCTGGTCTTTCTTGACATCGCGGCCAGCCACGAAGGCCGCGGCACCCTGATCGACATGGTGCATCGCACCGCCGAATCGGTCACGATTCCTTTCACTGTGGGTGGTGGGATCTCCACGGTGGAGGGCATCACCGATCTGCTGAGGGCCGGGGCCGACAAGGTGAGCTTGAACTCCTCTGCAGTGCGACGGCCTGAGTTGGTGCGTGAGGGGGCTGAGCGTTTTGGCTGTCAGTGCATCGTTGTGGCGATCGATGCCCGCAGGCGGGATGGGGATGGCTGGGACGTTTTTGTGAAGGGTGGGCGCGAGAACACCGGTCTGGATGCGGTGGATTGGGCACGACGGGTGGCGGAGCTCGGTGCTGGCGAAATTCTGCTGACCTCCATGGACGGCGATGGCACCCAGGCCGGCTACGACCTTGCCCTGACCCGTGCAGTGGCCGATGCGGTCCCGGTGCCCGTGATCGCATCCGGTGGGGCCGGTTGCATCGACCACATCGCCCAGGCCCTGGAGACAGGACCGGACGGTGGACATGCCTCCGCTGCGCTGCTGGCCTCCCTGTTGCATGACGGTGTTCTCACGGTCGAGGAGATCAAGCAGGATCTGCTGGCGCGAGGTCTATCGATTCGTCCGTGAAACCAGGTGACCCCGCTGCAGTTGAGCAGCTGTTCGATTCGGTCGCATCCCGTTACGACCAACTCAATGACCTGCTGAGCCTTGGGCTGCATCGTCAGTGGAAGCGCCAGTTGCAGTGCTTGCTCCGGCCTGCAGCCGGCGAGACCTGGCTAGATCTCTGCTGCGGGACGGGGGATCTCGCCCTTGAGCTGGCCCGGCGCGTACGGCCCGGTGGCTCAGTGCTGGGTCTGGATGCTGCGGCAGCACCGCTGGAGCTCGCCCGTCACCGCCAAAGCCGTCAGCCCTGGCTGAATGTTGTGTTCCAGCAGGGGGATGCCCTGTCCACGGGGCTGCCGGATGCCTCGGCCGATGGGATTGTGATGGCCTATGGCTTGCGCAACCTCGCGGATCCGGTGGTGGGACTGAAGGAGATGGCCCGTCTGCTCAAACCAGGTCGCCTCGCTGGTGTACTCGATTTCAATCGCCTGACGACGGCAGGGCCTGCCGCGGACTTCCAGCGGTTTTATCTGCGTCGGCTTGTGGTGCCGGTGGCGTCTGCGGCGGGTCTTAAGGAGGAGTACGCCTATCTGGAGGAGAGCTTGAAAAGGTTCCCCGATGGCACGGCTCAGGAGCGTTTGGCCCTGGAGGCGGGATTTGCAGAGGCCAGGCATCACACCCTGGTGGCGGGGCAGATGGGAATGTTGCTGTTGAAACGGTGAAGCTTGTGTTGCGTCGCTTGCGACACAGTCGACTGGCGTCGTAAAGCTAAAGATAAGTTTAAGAAGAGGTCTGTTATGGCCTTCCCGCTCCCGACGCTGCTTCCAAGGATTGATGAGTTGCTTCAGGAAGTGCAGTGGCTGGATGGGCTGATCCTGGTGACCGATTCAGCCCGCGCCAGCTTTGTTTCGTTCTCGCAGGTGGATCCCCTGCTCCGGCGCCTGCGTCAGCAACCCAAGGGCCATGAAGTAGCCGAAAAACTCTGCATGTCCTTGCTGGAATCCCACGGCAAGGGCGGCGCCAAACCGGTGCTCGTGTTCCAGGGCGATGGCAGTTTCTGGCTGGGGTTGATCGGACCGAACGTCAGCAACCCCCATCGCCATCACGCCATTGCCCATCTGCGCCGCTGTCTGGCTTTGAAGAGCTGAGGTCTGCCTGGCTCGGTACGGCTGCACCCCTTTGGTGATGGAGCGGCTCAGTTGCCTCCAGTCGATCGAACGGGTTGAAGACCCCTTATCCCCACGTCTTCACCGAAGTGGCGCTGCCGGAGGCGATCTATTCCGAACTGAAAACGACGTTCCCTGAGGAGCAGATCCTGGGCCGGGTCCTGCGGATGGATGGCGGCAGCCCCATCCGACGTCTGAAAACTGCATAGGCACTGCCCTGGAGCGATCTCCCTCCCATCTGGGAGGACTTCCTGCGGTTACAGACCAGTGCCGAGTACTTGCAGGCGGTGGTGCGTCTGTTTGAGCCCCAGCTGCTGCGCTGTCTCGGACCGAGACGCTTGCAGCGTTTGCTTACCGGTGCGGTGGCACCAAGGCGGATGGGCGGTCCATCGGATCTCGTCACCGACTGTCAGTTCGTGCTGAACGAGCCCGTCGGCGGGGCGTCCACCAATCAGCCGCCGCATGTGGACAACCCCAAGGAGATTTATGCGGGGCTCCTCTACATGCGTTCACCTCGAGATCAGGCATCAGGTGGTGCGTCGCCCCAGCATCAACATCATTGGCCAGTTCGCCGGCCGGGAGCGGATGTGGCGGATCCCAGAGTTCGACTGCCGTTCCTCCCGACTCAGGCAGCTCGGCCAGTTGGCACAAACGGGTTGGCCTGGTCGATTGGGGATGGGGGCTGACTCCCTGGGCAGAATCAACCCCCAGGCACCTTCGGTTCGCAGTGCATTTTCAGGACATCATCTCGACCTTGCAGCGCTTCTGGGCGGATCAGGGATGCCTGCTGCTGCAGCCCTACGACACCGAGAAAGGGGCCGGCACCATGAGCCCCCATACGGTGCTGCGGGCGATCGGTCCGGAACCCTGGGCCGTGGCCTATCCCGAGCCCTGCCGCCGGCCCACCGATGGTCGCTACGGCGATAACCCCAACCGGGCTCAGCACTACTTCCAGTTCCAGGTGCTGATCAAACCCTCCCCAGACGGCATCCAGGAGACCTACCTGGCCTCCCTGGCAGCCCTGGGGATCAAGGCTGCCGACCACGACATTCGCTTTGTGGAGGACAACTGGGAATCCCCCACCCTTGGTGCCTGGGGTGTGGGCTGGGAGGTGTGGCTGGATGGGATGGAGGTGACCCAGTTCACCTACTTCCAGCAATGCGGCGGGATCGACTGCAAACCGGTGTCGATCGAAATCACCTACGGCCTCGAGCGCCTGGCCACGTATCTCCAGGACGTGGAGAGCATCTGGGATCTGAGCTGGAACGCTGAGCGCAACTACGGCGACATCTGGCTGCCCTTTGAAAAGGGGCAGTGCCACTTCAACTTCGAAGGCTCCGATCCCGAGCGGCTGAAGCAGCTGTTCGCCATCTATGAGGCCGAGGCCTCTGACTTGATCGAGAAGAAGCTTCCGGCTCCAGCACTGGATTTCGTGCTCAAGTGCAGCCACACTTTCAACCTGTTGGAAGCCCGCGGCGTGATCTCGGTCACCGAACGCACCGCCACCATCGGTCGGATTCGCACCCTGGCCCGCAGGGTGGCGGAAGCCTGGCTGGCGGAGCGGGAAGCGCTGGGATTCCCGCTGCTGGAGGGGGGAACACTTCCGTCAGCAGCCTGATTTCTCCTGCCCCGATTCCCCTCTGTTCGGTCCTGCGCCCTGCTGCTCTGCCTGACCTTGCTGCTGCGGGGGCTGTTCTGGGGGGCTCCGCTGCCGCAAGCGTCTGATCCATCCCACTCGATCCAGCAGAACCGCTCCAACGTGCAGCTGACCGGTCGGCTGCTGGCGGATGCCCGACGGTTTGATGACGCCTGCTCCGCTCTTGTGGCGGTGGAGTGGATCGACGCGGTTCGTCGTGACGGACGCACGGAGCTTCAGCTCCGTCCTTGCCCGGATCCACCCCGCCAGGGTTGGCGCGTTCGGGTGCGCGGGTCGATGAAACGCCCCGCTGCTGGTGTTCACCCCCTGCTGCCTGGTCCGGCGGAACGCTTGGCGGCCCGGGGCAGTTGGAGCCAGCTGCGGGCCACGAGCATCGAGGTGCTCAGCCGGCCCTGGACCCCCATCGCCGATCTGCGGCGGCAGATTGCTGATCGTCTTCAGGCCGCGGCTGGAGCAGAGCGAGGCGGGGGTGCTGGCGGCGCTGGTGCTGGGGAGTGCCCAGGTGCAGCTTCCAGATGCACTGCGCCAGGCCTTTCGGGTGGCTGGGCTGTCCCATGCCCTGGCGGCCTCAGGCTTCCACCTCTCGGTGTTGCTGGGTGCTGCTCTGGCGGTGGGTCGCTGCCTGGGGCGTTCCCTGCGACTGGCCCTGGCGGCGTTGGCGTTATTGATTTTTCTGCTCTGTGCTGGAGCGCAACCGTCGGTGGTGCGGGCGGTGTTGATGGGGGCCACTGCGCTGCTGATCCGAGAGTCCGGTGAGAGCAGCCATGGCTTTGGGGTGTTGCTGCTCACCCTCAGCCTGATGCTGCTGGTGCATCCCGCCTGGGCTCGCTCGATCGGTTTTCAGCTCAGCGCTGCTGCCACGGCGGGATTGATTATCACGGGCCCTTGATTAGAAAGATGGTGGGCGGAGCGTTTGCCGATGCGGCTCGGCTGGTTGGCACCAGCCCTGGCAGTTCCCCTGGCTGCGATGGCCTGGACCTTGCCGCTGCAGCTGCTGCACTTCGGCTCAGCTCCCCTCTATGCCTTGCTGGCCAACCTGTTGGCGGCTCCGCTGCTGGCCCCGTTGACCCTCTCGGCGATGGGTCTGGCTCTGGCGTCGCTGCTGTTGCCGGCGGCGGCACTGCCGTTGTTGGCCTGGCCGGTGGCGCAGCTGGCTGCTCTGCTAATCACCCTGGTGAGTTGGATCAGTCACTGGCCTGCCGCGCGATTGCTCACTGGCCATCCCCAGCCTTGGGTGGTGGTGTTGCTGGTGCTCGGCGTGCTGCCATAGTTACTGCCTCGTAATGGGCGTTGGCGGCCGATGGGGTTGCTGCTCACGCTGTCGGCTGTGGTGGTGCAGGGATGCGTTCAGCTGGCGGATGGTGTGGTAACGGCTCAGCGCGGCCGGCAGCACTGGCTGCTGGCCCGTCATCAGGGCCGCGCAGCTCTCGTCAGTACGTCAGCTGATGCAAGCAGTTGCCGGATGGCCCGCCGCCTGGCGGATGCCCATGGCCATGGACGGCTGGACTGGGTGATGCTGTTCGATCCTGTGGCAACTGAAGCGATGGCCTGCTGGGAGGGCCTTGGGCATCGCGTGGTCGCACCGCATCAGGGTCGCGCCGGTCTCGCCATGGGTCAGCGCCTCCTCAGTGATGGGCTGTCTGTCGAGCTGCTTTCGGACCGCGGCCAGGCAATGCTGCTGCGGGTCGGTGATCAGCGCTGGCGCCTGTTGCCCAGGCCTCAGGCCCTGTGGGCTCTGCGGCATCAGGGCAGCTCCGGCGATGTCGATGGCACCTGGCTTGGATTTCCGCCCAATCGCACCGAGCGAAGCTGGTTGAAGGAAGGCGGACCGGAGGTCGCCCTTTAGAGTTAAGGCACGCCGGTTAGGCGTGTGGAGAGGTGGCAGAGTCCGGTTGATTGCGCACGACTCGAAATCGTGTAGGGGTCAAACCCTCGTGGGTTCGAATCCCACCCTCTCCGTTCAATTGACGTCCGTTACGGGCGCAAGATTTCCTTAAACCCTTTTGCTTCAGCATGTCTGGGGCCTTTTGCTGTCCGCCAATGTCCAGCGGAATCCTTGGATTTCCAATGACCGTGTTGTGAGACGTGTTGTGAGATTTTTGCTAATGTGTTGTGAGAAAATCTGGTGTTGTGAGAATGCCGCAGACCTCCCTCAATGACTCGCAAGTCAGGGCTCTGCAGGCCGGTCCAAAGCGTTCAACCCATGCTTTGGGCAATTCCCTCTTGCTGGTGGTGGAACCGGCTTTAAAAGGCGGCAGCAAGCGTTTCGTGGGGCGTTACCGGTTCCCTCCAGGACGCTCTGGAAAACAAAAGGAGTACTCCCTCGGGGTCTACGGCAGAGGGCATGGTCAGCTGACCTTGAAGGAGGCCCGTGACACCTGGACCAAGATCAGAGCTTGGGGTCTCGATAGCGGAGAGGACCTACATGTCTACAAGCAGTCGGTGCTCCCGGCCTAGCCTCAAGACTCACCAACCTTGGGATTGGCGGTTAGGGAATATCTGGCCACGTCTCGTCATCGCGAGTCGACACGCAAGGACTACGCCAACTGCCTGAATAACCAGGTGTTGCCGGTCTTGGGAGCTGAGACGCCGCTTAGTTGCTTTGCCTTCTCTGATGTGCAACGGGATGGACGCACAGGACGGCGGATCGTGCTGGATATGAAGAAGGATCTGGAAAAGCGTGCTCCAGTCC
Source organism: Parasynechococcus marenigrum WH 8102 (assembly GCF_000195975.1). Classification (GTDB taxonomy): domain Bacteria; phylum Cyanobacteriota; class Cyanobacteriia; order PCC-6307; family Cyanobiaceae; genus Parasynechococcus; species Parasynechococcus marisnigri. The sequence goes on along the minus strand of NC_005070.1, from coordinate 1,606,249 downwards.
AGGCGGATAAAGCCTTGATGGTCCTTAGGCAGGTCTTTGGTTATGCCATTGATCAGGGCTGGATGTCAGAACCAAACCCTGCTCAGGGATCGCGGCATGCACGGTCGTCCCACGTTGTCCAGCATCATCCAACTCTGACGGCGGATCAATTGCCCACATTTTTTGAACGATTAAATTTCAATGAGACGAAGGGCTCTTTGGTTGTTAGGTCTGCAGTTAAATTATTGTTTTTATCATTTTTAAGAGTTGGTTCGCTGGCTGGTATCCGATGGTCTGAGATTGACGAGGGAGAGTCAATCTTGACGATTCCAGCTGAGAGGATGAAAAGCAAGAAGTCACATTTGGTTCCGCTGACCCAACCAATGATTGATGTCCTAGAACCGCTTAAAGACTTAACAGGTGATACTGGATATGTTTTTGACACTGGTCGTGGTGGTTGCTATCCCCATATGAATCCAGCATCGATTAATGCTTATCTAATCAAGTTGGGATATCAAGGACTCCTGCGGGCACATGGGGTTCGCTCTATTCCGTTGACGATTGGACAGGACATCCTTGGCTATAAACCAGAAGTGATTCAGCGTCAATTGGCTCATGCAATTGGAGATAAAGTGCGTCAAGCTTATGACCGATCTACCTTGTTAAAAGAGCGCAGAGATTTCATGATTGCTTGGTCGGACTATCTGCTGGATCAGGGGCTTGAGGGTTAAACGAAATTATTTAAGTGTACTTTATTGTTTGGTGGTCTGTTCAATCCAGCTCAAAATATCTGATTCGAGCCAGACAGCAATGCGCGTACCGACCTTGCTTTGCTTAGGAAATAAACCTTGGCTCATATGTGAGTAAATCGTCGACCTTGATAGGCCAGTCATTTCTTTGACTTCCGACAATCTGATCAACCTTGACTGTCTCATAGCCAATAAAAGCAAGGCTTAAATTTCACTTCTTTCCGAATGTAGCCTTGCTATCTGAAATTATCTACGAGAACCTTGAGCTTTTATAGCAAATTTAAGAGTCACTTTATTATTTGAAATAGCCTTGGTCTACTTTTGCTATTTGTCAGCTTGTGAGCCAAGATCTTATGATTTGTGTGTTTGATTCAATATTTTATGGCTCTCAGGGCGGACTTTGGGGTTCTAGGGGGGACTTTGTGATCGATGTCAATCGACTGCAGCACAATGGATCTCAGCGAAGTGGTGCGATTTAGACCCTCTAATTACTCTTTATCTAGTAATAACGACCATATTGGTGTCCCATATTGGTGTCCCATTTGGGCTATTAGTTTGAATCACATGGGATGACCAAAAGTGTCAGCCCAAAAGGGACACCCATGTGGTCGTTGCTTGAGAGAGGTTTGTGATTCAGGTGCAATCTCAGCCCAATCTCAGTCCTGAGACCCAGGATCCATTTGGTAGCAGCCGATTAGAGCGGGGTTGAGATTGAAATGAGATAAGCAAACTCCGCCCTCCGCTTCCCGACGGATGCCCTTGATGCATCTGGAAGCCAGATCTAAACTGGAATCTCTGGGTCGCAACCATGGGACGCTCTCGAGATCCTTATCAGATTCCCAAGGCGGGAGTGGAGATCGCTCCTTTGGCTGGACTTGCATCCGTCAACATCAACAGGAGTGTTGGTCCTGTCTCCTCCACGGAGTTTGTGGGTGAGTCAACCCCTGGGCGGGGTTCTGGTCTACGCCATTTATCAGGCTCTGTTGACTGGTCTTCGCACCGAAGCCATGCGTAAGCGTGGAGCTTTGGATCGCCAAACTCAAATTCGTTTGGTGGCTGAGTCTGTTTGGGCATCTGCCAAAGAGGGTGCTGCAGTAAGTGCTGTTCTGGGAGTTGTTCTTGTTGTGTTCCCATGGATGGCCTTCCCTTTATCAGTCTTAGGTGTCTTTGGTGCAGGTAAAGCCACCATGGATCTTGTCGATGCGTTCTGGGATGGCCTCACAGAAGAGCAACAAAGCGAGGTTCGATCTTTGGCCTACGAAGCTGGTGTGAATCTCAGTCAGATCTTCCAGCCCAGACCTGCTTGATCCATAAGGACTCGAGGAGGCTCTTTTTTGTCTGTGCGTCATTTCAGTCTTACGAGATGCGTGTGACCTCTCAGGCGCCACAGTCCCTATTGCCCTGAAAAAGTCCGGCTTGGTGGATTGTTTTGGCATAAGCCGGGGAGTGCTTCCCCTTTTTCGATTTCAGATATATCAATTTAGAATTAACTAGTGTTATCTAGTTGGTTCTGTGGATAGTAACCTCATTAATACCGCAAAGTTATTAAACGATCTGATTAGGCGGGTTGATTATTTGCAGCGAGAAGTCTCCCGCCTGGTTCAATCACGATCACCTGATCGCTTTGTGCCCTTAAAGGAGGCGACGCAACACTTGCATTGCGGGCGTGATTGGTTGGTGTCTCAGATCAAAGCCGGAGTTCTACGTCCTGGTATTGATTTTATTGATCGGACGTCGACGACCTCATCCCGCAAGCGTTACCTGGTGAACCCAGTATCGGCAATGCGCTAGCTTAATAGTGCACAAGTTGTTGCTGTTAAGACAAAGGACAAGGCTATTCTTCCGAGTCAAAATTTCGGCTCTTCAGATGATCCAGTCGTTGTTTGATGACTAAATTTAGAGCTACATCTTTGCTTCATAGTCCATATTTCTTTGTATTTGTCGAAAATTTCAATCAAGTGATCCGAGAGTTTGGCTTTTGTTGCGGCCACTTAATTTGGTTCGATGCGTTCAGCTTGACGACTGCTATGCTTTTTGAAAAATTTATTGTAATGATCTCTAGCTTTTCGCTTGTTAAGGAGGCCTTGTAGAAATTTTGCTGGGTTTAATGGGGGAAAGTAAGAATTAAGGAGAGAAAATGTTGAGAACTTTTGGCGAGCAGTTGCACTATCGTTCCGAACAGTATATGATTGACAATAAAGTCCTCCTTGGCAGCAATGAAATCCAATGAGTTCAAGACATTCTCTGTAACAGTAATCTCATTTTTCCTGGGGCCTTTACTCCTTTGCGCGCAGCCAGCAACTGCAACTGATCGCTACTCAGAGCAAAAAGAAGAGATGACTGAATACATTTATCCGCTTTATCGGATGCTGGAAAGGATTATGCAAACAAATAAATTTAAACAGGGAATGTCCATAACTTCACGGGCAATGGGCGGAGGCACTTGTGATAGTGTTGAATGCAAATTAGCTGAAGATCTGCCCAAAGTATCAAAAGATGATAATCTGCTTATCTGGGCTCTTCAGACAATTAACGATACGTTAGGAGGCAACAATGCAACTGCAAATTCGAGAAATAACTTAATTACAGTAAGTAGAGCTTTGCAAAATAATCTAGCTGCAAATACTGAAGGCTTGGCATGTGTAGTTGCACACGAGGCGGCGCATATTGAGCGTAATCATATAAAAGAAGAGGAGAAAAAACGTGTAAGCCTTGACAAAATAGCTGCCCAAAAAATACGAAGCGCGGTCGCCAATGCACACAAGGCCAAGAAGAGTAATGAATTTTGGGCTGCTGTCGCCGTTGGTATGAATGCATATAACGTCGGATATGCATCGTCTCAAGGTAACTATGCCGCTGCTGTTCAATCTCGTATGAATACCGAAAATCTCGCGAGGCAGCTAGAGGCTGATTTATATGCAGGTGCTTCATATGTTCAGGGATATAGCCAAGTGGTGTCTCAAAATCTTTCACGTTTAATGTTGTCTGCTCCCCAGACCCTTAATGCTATGTCCTATATGGAAGGGCTTCCGGCAAGTCTTGTTAAAAGGACAATGAGAGATATTGAAGAATATATCTCGGACTTTGCTCTAGAAATGAAAAAAGTTTCTCGTGAGCACGAGTTGGATGCCGATAAGTTTGCTGTGACTTATATGGCTAATGCGGGGCTTGATCCCGAAAAATGCATTGATGTCATTGACTTTCTTCACCGAATAACTGGTGATACGTCTACACAACCAATGGCAACCCATCCTGGTGAAACAGAACGTAAGATGTCTCTAAGGCAGGTCATTGACGATCTGCCCCCGCGCTTAAAGCGAAAGTACAAAAATGCTGGGCCAAGATTTAAGTATCCGCTTCTTCCCTATATTTATGATAAGGAGACAGAGGTTGTCCGACTTTCTTTGCCTGGAACTGCAAGTATGCAACAGGGAAGTAATCAGCGAAATTCGATTGTTGATTCAGTGCTCGGCAATTAATTGCTTCAGAACATAGCCAGCTCGCTTAGATCAACATGATTTCACTTTAGAAACTGAATTGACGAAGCAGGCTCAACTTACTTGTGCGAGTTTGATCTTGCAAGCACCTGCGCGTTTGCAAGTTCCCAATATTTTCATTGGTTTCTCCTGGATTTTGCGCTAGAAGCAGTAATGATTTTGTGAATCAATGCAATATTTTTGATAGCTATTTATGAGACTTTTCTGTGTTCCTGCGCTCATTTGTCGCGTCCAGCAAAGTGAGCCTCCCCCAAGCAATGGTGACCAGTCTCCTGTAAACATGTCCATTGGGTATGCATTCATAGGGTTCCCATTTCCAGTCAAATACATGCCGCCGTATCCAGTAAGTATGGCGAGATCAGCACTTGACCCATCTGCACAAGCTTTGTGAAAGCCTTCTAGCGGATAGCGATAATATCCTGCATTCGATTTGGAGCCCACTAAAAGTAGAAGTCCAGTCAATAACAAAAATGTCCAAGCTTTCATGGCCTACCCCATCTTTCGCAAATATTGAGGATTTCGAATTTGCTGTAGTTAGTTGTGTTCATCGTGTCAACTAAGCAAGTGCACCAATTTCTAGCTACTGTCGGATGGACTCCTGTTTTTCTTATGTGTCCTTGGGTGCACCAATTTATGTCTTCTTGTCGATACGGACGTTGGTCAAATGATTGTGCCTTGATAATCTTTGTATGACTTAGGCTTACCATGAGAAAAGGACTAGCGATAAGTTCCTTTTTCATTCTCATTACTGTAATGTAATAATTTTAGGCTTGCTGTTCGGCAGTAGTGAGTCTCTTGCCAATGAGTTATGTCTTTTTACATACGTAATGTTATTTGGATGGGCTCCGTTTGAGGGCTCTTGCGATGGCTAGCTCTTTTTGGGTGCTTAATTAGAATTAATATTGGGCCTTTTGATGTATGTCTTAGAGCTGGCTGGCTTGGCATGCGTACATGCATGGCTTGTTCCGTTAGTTGGACTCTCGGACAGTGTTGTGAGATGTGTTGTGAGAAATGTGGAAGCCATTTGACCAGCTCCTCCAAGCCACTGGCCAGCATGGGCTGCTGTACTGAGTTGGGCTTTCACCCTCTCCGTTCCAAGTACTTCTCAGGAGTTCCCACGAGGTCTCAGATCTATTGCGGGGCAATGGATTTGAAGAAACCAAAGGTTTCCTGAGTTCCCACGAATTCCGCCAAATTCTCACCCAAAAAGTATAGGAAAAGGTATAGGAAGGACTTGACTGGTATAGGAAAATATCAGAGGTATAGGAATCCTGAGATGCCTTTCACCGACTCTGAAATCAGGGCGCTGAAGGTGGGCGAGAAGATGAAAGACTTCTCCGCTGGTCCAGGACTGCGAATTCGACTGGAACCCGCCAAGAAGGGAGGCGGCAAGTCGTTCTACGGGTACATGTATTTCCCGCCTGGTGGCGGAGGGAAGAAGGTCTGGGTCTGCATCGGTCCTTATGGCAAGGGACCAGGCAAGTGGACCCTGAAAGACGCCAGGGACGAGTGGGTCCGCATCCGCACCTGGTCCCAAGAGACGGGCAAGGACCCCAGAGAACTGAAGAAGGAGGAGCGTGCGGTCGTCGTGGAGCAGCAGAAGACGCCAACGCTTGAGCGTGCTGCAACGGAGTTCTTGGAGAGGTCCCACCTGAAGAGGACGACCCTGAAGGACTACCGCAACATGCTGTTCGACCAGATCATCCCCAAGTTCGGAGCGGAGACACCGATCAAGAACCTTGCCTGGGATGCCAAGCAACCCGATGGCAAAACAGGACGGCAGGCAATCCTGGACTTCAGGAAAAAAATCGAAGGCAGAGGGTCCAAGATCGCCAGCGAGAAGATGCTTGGAGTGATGCGTGGGGTGTTTGCCTACTCGATCGACCAGGCATGGATGAACGAACCCAACCCTGCTCAGTCATCACGGTTTTCCAAGGCACAACACAAACCCCAACCGAATCCATCTCTGGACTGGGACCAGTTACCCAAGTTCTTTGATGACCTGGAGAGGAATGACCCGAACGCTGCATTGGTCATTCTTCTTGCAGTGAAGATCCTGGTGATGACCTTCCTTCGAGTTGGTTCTTTGACACCAGCAAAGTGGGACGAATTTGACTTCAAAAAGGAGATATGGACAATTCCTGCAGATCGAATGAAGACAGGTAAGAGTCATAAAGTGCCGTTAACTGCACCGATTAAAGATGTTTTAAATCGACTGCATACTTTTACAGGAGAGACTGACTATGTCTTCTTCTCTCCAAGAGGAAGGGAGTATCAACATGTGCACCGTGATTCACTCAATGCTCATCTCAAAAAAATGGGATACAAGGGTCTAACGACTGCTCATGGATTCAGGCACCTTGCTCTTACCGCGGGACAAGAGGTGCTCAAGGTTGATCATGAGATTATTCAACGACAGATGGCGCACTCTTTTGGAGACAAGATACGTGGTTACTACGACAAGTCCCAGATGCTGACTGAGAGAAAAGATTTTATGATTGCTTGGTGTGATGCATTAGTGGAACAAGGTCTAATCACATAAATGTATCGACCAGTACATCTGGCGGTTATCCCTAATGACCGATGCTCACACAAGGCGTAATCAGATCTTTATAGTCAACGAACTAATGACGCGATCAGTGGATTTGCTTCAACGAATGAGGATTGTTGGTAGCGGGTTAATCATTGCTGCATATTTCATCACTCTTCATCTTGACGTTGTGACTGGAGTTGCTATTCACTTAACAGCAATGTTGATTTCAGTGCCTTATTTCATCAAATCTAAAGCGTGGGATGTCGTAATAATGATGACATTTCTCGTGACCATAGGAGCAGGGAGACTTGTTGCAGAAGCGATATAAATCATCTAGTTATCCGATCGAAGGAAATTTTTGTAGAAATGATTTTTCATTGTTAATCTGTTAATTCGTTATTATTTTTTCATAGGGTGTCTTATTTAATTTTATCCTTATGGGTTGTCGTGTTACGGGACTACGGGATACGGGACCTACGCAGACTTGGATTGAGCAGATTTCCGCTTCTTGCGGTGCTCTCCATGGGAGTGCTTGGAGGAGAGGTGCAGCAGGTTTGATGCCTTGGTCTCCTCCTCCACCTTGGTCAGTCGGTTGACCAGGTTCCAGGTGTCTTGAGAAGACAGTTCGCCGTCGTCGCCCCACTTGAGCGATGAGAGGTCAGCGGGGGACATTCGGACGGAAGAAATACTTACGGAGAAACTAAGTGGTTGCTAGCACCAGTCGTAGCATTGCGTCCCAAAGTTCTTGGAAGAAATTCTGAATTGATGTACGTATCGTTACTGAGCAGTTCTCTTCTGTATTGATCTGAACTGTTCTGCTGATTAGTCGGGATTGCTAAGCGTCCAGGTCTGATCAGTGAGGAAGACCTCGCATCATCCAAGTTTCATACACAAAGAAGAGAAGGAAGAAGAGGACGATTCCGACTACCAGAATTTTTCCGTTCATTCCCAATCCTCTCTTTCCCAAGGCATAACGACGTTGCACTGATTCAGGTGCACCAGTTCAGTTTTTCGACAAGTACTGGACCGGAAACAGGATCCGTAACACCAAGATCAGCAGAGATCTCTTCAAGAAGGTCTCTTACAGAATCCAGATGAGCAATCATCTGAGGTCTTGCCGCCACAAGAGACTCCTTGTTCTTGAAGACCCCCGTGAAGATAAAGGATCGTTCACCTGTTTGGGCAAAATACCCATTCATATCTGTAGGTGCTTCCCACGCGCGAACTGCCTCGACATACTTTTCGACCTCGCCCTCCTTCACTATTGTCCGAACAGAAGTCAGAAAAGACATAATCGATGAAAATGATGTCAACTATATCATCCATATCAAAAAGCAAATGTTTCATAGATCACTTTTCCCTCCAGTCCTCCCCAGCAGAGGCACATTTATAGAAGATGATGTCTGACTGGTATTCAAGTTTGATTTTCTCTGACATATGACTTTGCCTCGTGGATGCAGGGGATGGTGTTTTCAGGACCATAACCACGTTGTTCTGGATTGTCTGTATCTCTAAATTCCAGTCTCATACGCTCCGTTTTGTGGATCTGGTTAGAAGTAGCGAGGTCCTGGTGACGGATTAACGGATTTACAGTCCCAAACCAGAACTCAGGAGTGCTTCGGTGCCCCTTTTTTGGTGCCTACACGTCCTATGGAGGTCCATTCGGGGCAGCACACGCTGGACTGTTTTTGGTTATCCACCAATCCCTGATGGAGGTGGCAGGCACAGATGGGCAGGCAAAGGAAGGTCGGGTGGTAGTTGAAATATCTGCAGTAGAGGCATACATGCTCACCGTCAACTGCAGGTTGAAGAAACCTATGAGGAAGAAACCTCCATTCCTCAGGTGGGTTGGTCATGGACTATCCCGCGACTAGACCCAGAACTAATACACCTGTACCAACTGACCGCAATCTAATAGGGGTCATAGATGAGTCTCGTGTCCAGTCTCAAAAAAGGCAGAAATCGAGAACCCCTGCAAACAATGGATTTCTTGGTTGATCTTCTGATGAAAGACCAACCAACCGCATTTATCAACATTGATCACTTCCCTTCGGACGCCTGCCTCGGTTTCTTGAGTGACTGGACTAAGCATAAGTACCATCTATCGTTGGATGACGGACGGGACCTTCCCAAAGCAAATCCAGTTGGGTTCTCGCTATGACGTCTGGAACGAACGGGACGTCATCGACTGGATGAACGCACAAAATGCAAGCACCTAAAAGTGTGTTGATCGAGGACTTCTGACCCTCATTAAACATAGGTGGGGAACCAGGAGGCAGAAGGTTAAAAACTCCCTGTTTTTACTAGACTAATGGAGGAAAATCTTATTTCTGGAGATAAATCTTTCAACTCCCCCCGAAGCAAAAGTTATGTAGTCTTGTTTTGCACATAAACGTCACTTTGTGATAGGTGATACGCGTTTTACCGTTTTGACGAGGACAATAAAAAGAAAACATCCCGATGCAAGAAACAAAACTTGGCAATCCGTGCAAACGATTACACACGTATGAGTGCGGGGAAAGGCACTTTGTTCGTGTCACAAGGGGTGTCTGCCTTGAGTTTGATAAGCAATGGGATGCAGAGATGACTTTGCTTAATCTGCGTAAGTGCGGTCTTGTATCCGTATGAACCAGTGTAACCCTGTTGATAAAGCATCAGAGAATTGACCCACAGAGAAAGTAATCAAGGAAGACATACAAAAAACCCCTAACTAAATACCTACAGCACTTTCTCACCAGGGAAGTCTGAAGGCAGGGCGTTCATGCGTCATGTCTTTTTGTTTGCCTGCTCGTCTGGGTTCTGCTGAGGCACCCCATAACGGTTCCGTCCGCTTCCACCCCATGGACTTGAGGTTGCGCCAGATGGTTTCAGCGTCCTCCTGAGGGACGTATCTGCGTGCTGTCGAGGCGGCACAGGTGATTGCTGAACTGATCTAGATGGCGAAGAAGTTCCGAGAGGAACTGGAGCGTGGCGTTGCCCTGTGTCTGACTGATGCTGAGCAGTCCTTCTATGACGCCTTGGCAGACAACCCGTCAGCACAGGAACTGATGAAGGAAGACGTGCTGGCAACCATGGCAAGGGAACTGGCGGAGATGCTCCGAAAGGACGCCACCATTGATTGGCAGTTCAAGGAGAACGTCAGGGCAAAACTTCGCCTCAAGATCAAGACGCTTCTCAAGCGATACAAATACCCGCCAGATCAGCAGGTCACCGCCATTGATCTTGTGCTCCAACAGGCAGAGACCTTGGGCGAAGACCTTATAGGGGAGGCGGCATGAGAGTGCCTGGGTCCACGACCCCAAGGTCTTGATTGACCGAGGCAGAGCGATGCCCGACGGACCTCCTCTTTTGAAAGAGCGACGCCACCTTCGGAGGGAGGCAGCGGAGCAGTTATGGGGATCCCTTCAGACAGAGGGGTGGCGCAAGACAGACCCTCTCTGGGGTGATGCTGCTGAATCCTGAAATGTTCGGCAACCAGTAAGCACATTTACCCAAAAAGCGGGTTAGACCAGTTTTGTCACATGAGAACGGCGGACCCAGGAGGTCGAACACTCCTGGGTCTTTTCTTGGAAATCGTTCACAGCAATCCACATCAGTCGCCACCTGTCGGTGATGGTGGTGTTCGCTTGGTGTCCTTGCCCCAGGCGACCACTTCAGTTCCCGAAGGAGCGATAGGGATACCGCTCCTTTTTTTGTGCCCATCCTCTGCATAAACCTTTGAGGTCTTCTCCTCTATCGATTCACCAGTACCTTGAAGACCAGCACAGCAAAGAACGACCAGAGCACCGTGCTGGCAAACCGTTGCTCCCAAACAAAGCGTCCTGGAGGTGTCCTCATCAGTAACTCTCCCGAAAAACCGTCGCAATGACTGATGCCAAGGAGCAGGTGAACAACGCAAAAAGAGCGAACTCCATAAGGGGCAGCAAGGGGGAACATTTCTGTCATGCCACTGGACAAACCAGGGTTGGCGTAGCGGTCCGCACTTGTGGTCATTAATGCGCGTTTCTACTGATGGCGTTGGGGTTCGCAACGGCGCGAACAGAAGTTCAGCAGTCAACCCTTTCAACTAGGAGATGAATGAAACATAGAGGAGTCAGTAGGAAACCCTTTTCTTCTTGAGTCGCTGACATCAGCGATGGTTGGTAGTTTTTGCGACCTTAGACATAAACCTCTAGCACCATATTTGAGTTGCTTCCTTTTGGTGAGGGGAGCAATGCGTCGAATCAGAGAGGGGGTGGGACCCCTCTTTTTTTTGGCAGTTCGTAAACGCGACCCACGGCACCTCATTTCCTTAAGAGAGGGTTGTACTGCTGGATGCCACGCCAGCACTTTCGACGCATCAGTCCCCTTTTGACAGGCGGCATTCCCTGCCGCCTTTTTTATGCCTACTCGTCAGGGTTCTGCTGCCTGAATTCCAAATCGGAAAGTCCCCTTAACCAGTAAGAATTGCTGCCGACGATCAGGTGGCGGGTCCCTACAACCTGAAAAAGGGAACCCCGCCATGCCTTCCAAGGACACCAAGCACCTCCAAGAAACCCTCAAGCGGGAACTCTGGAGTGAGGCAGGGGTCTGGATGCAGGAAAGAGCACAAACCCTTTGGGACGGTGGTCTTTCTGACGAAGCAGCAGCGTTGTACTCCGAGTTCGCCAGAGGACCTGCTCTGGACAAGTGACCATGAGGATCTGAGGCGGAGTATCCCTAAACCGCCTCAGGTCACTCTCACCCCTTCACCGACCAAAGTTCGGATGTGGGTCAAGTATTCGGCAAACGTCCTGGGTGCGGTGGGTTTCGTTAGCAGTTCAGGAAAAAACCATGGGTGTTCGATCCCATGGTTCAGGAGGTCTCATGACTTTGACCGACCTCGTTCTAACGCCATCCGCAAGGTCTGGTAAGTATTTGTGCTTACTTATCTTTGTATCAACACGAACCTCTGCTGGGTCCCGCGTCGCCCCGACTTGATTGCGCTCGACGTGAAATCGTCTTGGGGTGATTCCCTCGTGATTGCGCTCGACGCGAAATCGTGTTGCCCGTTTTTCGTCGTGAGATGCCACGACTCGAAGTCGTACCTGATGGGTGCTCGTGAAATTTCTCAGTCCCTGACTTGGTTTTGGAGCACGACACGCGATCGCACGTGACTTGAAATCGTGTAGAGCATTTGCCCTCGTGGACTGTTTTGTGGGGGCAAAGCGCGCATGGAGCATCAGGAGGCAGTTGATGTCCCTGAAAATTGAATCCATACGACCCTGCTTCTGAGTCTTGAATCCTCAGATCCATCGGTATGACAGTGTTTAAGCGGATTCTCTACGACCTTCTCCGTGGTATAGGAAAAGGTATAGGAATTTGAGGCGATTTGGATTTAAACGTCCCAGGTCCTCCCACGACTGCCCATATTGGGTGAAATCGACTGACACCCTCTCCGTTCTTATTCCGCTCTGAACGTTGAACAAGCTTCGTAACGGCCGAAGTTTCGTTTTCCAGGTCACTCAGGCTTGTCTGGAGTAAGCAGTCACAAATGAGGTTCGAGGGGATAGTTAGAGCCCAGAACGCGTGTTTCGCAGTTCGCTTCGTGATCTGGGAAAGCTGGTGTGAGGGATCCGGTCGATCCGCTTTGCGCCAGGGTCTTTCATAATTCAGGTACCTAGATCGGATGCATGAAGGGGCTCACGTCCAACCTTCAACGCAAACAACGGAATCGCTTACTGCTTCTGCTGACGTTGCTAGCGATTGCTGGCCTCTGCCGCTTTTCCCCATCAGCTGGACGATTGTGCTGTAGCGCTCTAGAAGCCATCAGGGGAGGGTGGTTCAGCGCTTCGTGTCAAGCCACTAATCCCAGGAACCCGTGAATCAAAAAAACCTTCAGATCAAGCAGAGAAATCGAATCGCGACCTTGATTGGCCTGCTTGCCATTGCTGCTCTTTGTCGGCTGGTGCTGCTTCCACACCTTTGATGAGAAGACTCGAATAACGCCGATGACCGCCCTGAGTAACAAGGGGCCATGGAGCGATCCGGTTGCCTGTATGCGGGGGATTGAAGAGGAATTGAGGTCGTTTCGTTTAAGGAGACTTGGCTCATATGGTCGACCTTGTTTGTACAGGGTGAAGGGCGTTCACTCAGGCACTGATTGAAGGACTTGATGTTGATTAATTGCTGCTCAATAACTGCATTGTTCTCTGGTGATGTCTGGAGGGAGCGCGTCTGGATAGTTTTTTTGTATATGATTATGAATTGGTCTCGTCGATGCACCACGAATGATGTCGAATCCACTTCCGATGTCTACGGCAACTCCACCACGTTCCTTCACGTAGGAGCAGTAAATTTCTGACCAGGGCCCACTCCCGACAAGGCATAGAGTTCCTTGTAAGTCGCAAGGTAGGTTTTTGTATAAGCGAAGTAAGAATTTTGGCTGTTTAGGTGGCTTGGTCTGGTTCTTGCTGTTGTTGCCGACAAGAATCAAATGTATCGGCTTATGTGGCCATCGTTCTTTGAAGATGTCGGCGCATTCCTTGTGGCTTGTGATGAGCAAGATTGCTTTGCTCGACTCGACCAACTTGGATAATTGTCTAAGAACCGCTATATAAAGGTGGGCTGAGGCCACTGTTGCGCCTCGAACATCACCCCGTTGGCAGAGATTTAATGTATAATGAGTTGCTCGAAAAAGTCCTGATTTTCCTCGAACCTCCTCTTTAAGTAGAGTCATGCAATCGTCGAAGGATTTGTGACGTTCGTCGTCTCTTGACCTGTAGGCGCCCCATATGCCTCGTACGCCCAAGATATCTGCTTGCCTGGCGGATGCATTCATTAGGTCTCGAATGAGTAACAGCGATAACTTGCTTGCCTCGAATGAGTCCTCTTGCATTGTTATGATGGCTCGAGCTACGTATTGGTCGAGTACCGGTGTATTTGGATATTTAAGATAGGTCATTAAGTTTCCTTCCCCGTCACCGATGCGCACCACTGAAAAAGGTTTTTGTTCTTCCAGTGCGTCGATGATTAAGTCGACAATGATATCCGATTCTGGATTGCTTATGACAGAGTAACCAGCTTTTTCGTAGGCTTTGATTCGCGCATTGTCTGAAGGGTAGCTCTGGAATTCTGATCGAATGAATTGCGCGACGAGCTTCAGTTCATCCTCTGGTATTTGGGTCAAAGGTGTTTGGTATCTTTTGTATGTTGTCATTTTATTGCTTCAAGGTAGGGATTGCCTTGAGTCGGTATCAATTGACTTAAGCTAGCAGTCTTGTTGGCTTGGCGCTGGGCATTTTTCTTGCTCCAAAAAAGCGAAGTAGAATTGATTGATTCCTGATTGACTATTGGATTCAGTTTGTTTGTTCCAGTGCAATCCGACTGAAGACGTGTTGCATGATCGTTGTTGTTCAAAGCAGCAAGGTCGTTCTTTTGAAGAAAGCTTTTGAAGGTTAAAGAGTTTTTGCCTTCGGGTCCGCGTCGTGTTCGCTCGATGCTTGCATTAATTATTAAAAGGTATTCATGAAACAATTACAAATATTGAGTTTTTGATCGTATTAATATTGAGGTGTTAGCTTTAAGGTCTTGGGTTTTTGGGTCTGCAGGTCATATTCTCGATTATTCCCGGAGTTTACTGTTTGTTCAGGGAAGCTCAATTGCAGGCTTCTTGATTCTCCAGGTTCGAGATTTGCTCGACGATAGGCCTGGTGATCGGTCGACGAATTGGCTGTCAACCTTTGCTGAGATTTAAGTGCGCAAGCGTTGATCCACTACGAGTGGAAGAGTAAAACCAAGCCTTGCTTGACCTGATGAAATTCACGTTCCTCTCTGCTGAGGTCTAGTCCCACCTGCAAACCCTCCTTAAGGGCCTCATCAAAGGGCGGACTCTGTGCTGATTCGGCATCAACGAGCAGGGCTGCAATGCCCACAGCTGTGGCATGCCATCGGAACTTGGATGTTGTTCCGATATCTGGTTCAGTCAACGCTTCTTCGAGAAGGCCGTTGATAGTGAGGTTCGTGCTCGACATAACGCCAGCATCGTCAGGTGCGGCTGAGCCTGCAACGGGCTGAGAGACTTCGTTGCGTTCGGGGGTGAGTGGCGCGATGGCTCCAGCAAAGGAGGATCTGCCCCAGCGCATCGCCCTGGCCCACGAATGGTTTACACCGCGATCCACAGGCGGGGCTGAGCTGGTGGTGCAGGCGATCGATGCTTTGTTGTGCGGGCTAGATCGCACGCCGCAACTGGCGGCGCTGGTTGATGGGGAGTCATCACGGTCGGGCAGCTGGCTGTCAGGGCGCAACATCCGCACCAGCCCGATCCAGCAGTTGCCCTGGGGCATCAGCCACGTTCAGCAATATCTGCCGCTGCTGCCCCTGGCGATTGAGCAGATCGACCTAGGTGGTGCCGAGCTGGTGATCAGCAGCAGTCATCTTGTGGCCAAAGGGGTGCTGACGGCTCCGGATCAGCTGCATCTCAGCTATGTGCATACGCCTGTGCGGTACGCCTGGGATCAGATGCACGATTACCTCAGCCGTTCAGCGTTGGCGCGGAGCGGGTTCGGCCCTCTGATCCGCTGGCAGCTGCATGCCCTGCGCCAGTGGGACCAGCTCAGCGCCCAAAGGGTCGATCACCTGCTGGCAAATTCCCGCTTCACCGCCCGGCGCATTCAGAAGTTCTGGGGACGTCAGGCCCAGGTATTGCACCCACCGGTTGATGTGGAGCGCTTCCGCTGGGATGCGCCGCGCGACGACATCTATCTCTGCCTCTGCCGCCTGGTGCCGTACAAGCGGGTGGATCTGGTGGTGGAAGCCTTCAATCGCCTGGGTCTGCCGTTGGTGGTGGTGGGTGACGGCCCCGAGCGACGGCGGCTGGAAGCCTTGGCCGGTTCCACGGTCACCTTGTTGGGGCGCCAAAGCCAAGAGCAGGTGGAAGCGCTGATGTCCTCCTGTCGGGCGTTTGTGTATGCGGGTCTGGAGGATTTCGGTATCGCCCCGGTTGAGGCGATGGCAGCTGGAGCCCCGGTGATTGGACTCGGCCGTGGTGGCCTGCTGGACACAGTGCGCTGCGCCACAACTGGTCTCGATCAGGCCACGGGTGTGCTGTTCCCTCATCAGAGCGTCGGGTCGCTGGTGGAGGCGGTGAGCTGGTTCGAACAGAAGCGGATCTGGCGGCAGCTGGATGCCGCTGAGATCCGGCAGTGGGCCGAGCGGTTCCGACCTGAAGCCTTCAAGGCCCGGTTTGAGGCAACCCTCCGGCAGGCCTGGACCGCCCATCAGAGCCGCTGTGCCGTTGCAGCGAGTGACCCTGCTGGGATGTCAGCCCTGCAGCTGTGACGTTGAGTATGCCGAGACGCAAGATGAGCCTTTGGCCACGGCCTCCCGCCCTTCCTTGCGACAGGCTGCCGGGCTGGCCATCGGTCGAAGCGCCTACAAGCCGCATCTGGCAGTGATCTCAGCGCCTCCCTCGCTGTTGCCAGCCGGGACGCTGATCCGTCAGCAGAGCCGCATGGGACGGGGCATCAAGCGCAGCGGCGACGTCCTGTTTTCTCTGGCTGTTCTGGGTCTGGGCTCACCCGTCCTGCTGGTATTAGCCCTGTTGGTCAAGCTCAGCTCCCCCGGTCCTGTCTTTTATGTGCAGCGGCGCGTCGGACGCGGTTACCAGCGTTTCGGCTGCATCAAGTTCCGCACAATGCGTCCGGATGCGGATGCTGTTCTGGCCAAGGTGCTGGAGAACGATCCGGCGCTGCGTGCCGAGTACGAACGGGACTTCAAGCTGAAGCGAGACCCACGCATCACCTTCATCGGGCGATTTCTGCGCCGTTCCAGCCTGGATGAGCTGCCTCAATTTCTCAATGTGCTCCGCGGAGAGATGAGCGTTGTGGGTCCTCGGCCGATCGTGGACAAGGAACTGCAACGCTACGGCGCTTATATGGATGAGGTGGCCTCAGTCCGTCCGGGTCTCACTGGGCTGTGGCAGGTCAGCGGCCGCAACAACCTCAGCTACAAGAAACGCGTCAAGTTGGATCTCGCCTACGCCAGGGGACGCTCCTTCAACCTGGACCTGGCCATCATCCTGCGCACCTTCGGGGTGCTGCTGCTGCCGATGGATCGCGGCGCCTACTGAGTCAGTCCCAGCAGCACGATCCAGAGCAGCTCCAGGCGGATTGTCAGATTGAGGATTGTATCGATGGCTTGTCGGTCGGGTTCCGGTTGATCGGCCGCCAGCAAGGGTTTCTCGACCCAGGTCGCTCCGTAGCGGTTGCGGCCGCCGAGGCGCACCCCAGCGCAGTGGGCATAGATCGCCTCAGAACGCCCGGCGTTGGGGGAGGGGTCCGGGGCTCCGTCCTGTTCCGCTGCTTGCACTAACGCAAACCAGCGATGCCAGGGGGCGCTCACCAGCGGCAGGCTGACCATCACCAGACGGCAGG
Source organism: Parasynechococcus marenigrum WH 8102 (assembly GCF_000195975.1). Taxonomy (GTDB): domain Bacteria; phylum Cyanobacteriota; class Cyanobacteriia; order PCC-6307; family Cyanobiaceae; genus Parasynechococcus; species Parasynechococcus marisnigri. The sequence goes on along the minus strand of NC_005070.1, from coordinate 1,589,100 downwards.
GCAGCCAGGTGAGCAGATCATCCAGCCGCGCACCTGCGGTCCCGAGCCAACGCAGCCGGCCTGAGCGGTAACCGAGCATGGAATCGAGGGTGCTGGATGCTTTGAACATCAAGGCCAGTGCCAGGGGGCCTGGCGCCGCGGGGTTTAGGCGCCACAGCAAGCATCCTGCAGCCATCCAGAACAGCGGGGCGAACAGCCCGTCCACCGCGTTTTCGGAAGCGGTTTCCGCACAGGCCCGCAGGATGCCCCCACGCTGCAGTTGGGTCACATCGCGCCCAACAATCCAACTGAGTTGTTGCCGGGCCAGCGTGGGTTCATCGGTGGCTTGTTCCGGCAAGGCCTGAAGCACCTCCATGACGCTGTCATGAAGGCTGCGACCCGCCAGAGCACTGGCCAGGGCAATCACCAGAACAGTCCAGCCGATGACACCGGCCATGCGGCTGACCCATTCGATTGCCCAGCCAAGCAGACCACTGCTGACCACCAGAACCACGGTGATGAGTCCACCGCTGATCCGAAGTCTCCAGGGGGCGTCCCTCGCCCACGACTCCAATCCACGACGCAGGGCCTGGATCCACCAGCCCATCACCACCACTGGATGCAGCATCCAGCGGGGGTCTCCCAGGAACCAATCCAGCCCGGTGGCGGCGGCTACCGCCAGAACACCGGGCTGGAGCGCCATAGCTTCAGGCGTCCTTCAGCCAGCTGAACATCGAACGTAGGCCCTTGCCCACCTTTTCGATCGGGTGTTGGGAGTCGCGGTCGCGCACCTTCTTCATCTCCGGCTTGCCGGCCTCACATTCGGCCACGAAGTTCTTGGCAAAGGTGCCGTCCTGGATGTCAGCCAGAACCCGCTTCATCTCGGCCTTTGTGTCGGCAGTGATCAGCCGAGGCCCGCTGACGTAATCGCCGTATTCCGCAGTGTTGGAGATGGAGTCACGCATCGAGGTAAGACCACCTTTCACCATCAGATCCACAATCAGCTTCACCTCGTGGAGGCACTCGAAGTAAGCCAGTTCAGGCTGGTAACCCGCCTCCACCAGGGTCTCGAAACCAGCCTTCACCAGCTCGGACAGACCGCCGCAGAGCACCGCCTGTTCACCGAACAGATCGGTTTCGGTTTCTTCCTTGAAGTTGGTTTCGAGAATGCCGGCACGGGTGCCGCCAATTCCCTTGGCGTAGGCCATGGCCAGGCCACGGGCCTGACCGGAAGCGTCCTGCTCGATCGCGAACAGCGCAGGAACACCCTGGCCGTTCTGGTACTCCCAGCGCACGGTGTGGCCAGGACCCTTGGGGGCGATCATCACCACATCCACATCGGTGGGGGGCTTAATCAGCTCGAAACGGATGTTGAAACCATGGGCGAAGCTCAGCACCTTGCCGGACGTGAGGTGGGGAGCGATCTCCTTCTCGTAGACGTCCTTTTGGAACTCGTCGGGCAGCAGAACCATCACCCAGTCGGCTTTGGCGGATGCATCGGCCACGCTGAGGACCTCCAAGCCATCAGCCTTGGCCTTGTCTGCGGAGCGGCTGCCGTCGTAGAGGCCCACAACCACGTTCACGCCACTGTCCTTCAGGTTCAGGGCGTGGGCATGGCCCTGGGAGCCGTAGCCAATGATGGCAACGGTCTTGCTATTCAGCAGACCGAGATCGGCGTCGGAGTCGTAAAAGAGCTGGGCCATCCTGGGCGGGCGTGCGGAGCTGTGCGATGCACGAGCTTACGAAGTGGCCGTCCCGAGGTTCAGGCTTCGTTGGGGTGGGAGATCACCCGATCGATCAGGCCGTAGTCCTTGGCTTCCTCGGCACTGAGGAAGTAATCGCGGTCCGTATCCTTCTCAATCTTGTCAAAGCTCTGGCCGCTCATGTCGGAGAGGGAGCGGTTGAGCATCTCCTTCATCCGCAGGATTTCGCGGGCCTCGATCTCGATGTCGCTGGCCTGACGGCGACTGGTGCCCCCCAGGGGCTGGTGGATCATGATCCGGCTGTGGGGCAAGGCGACCCGTTTGCCTTTGGTGCCAGCTGCCAGAAGGAATGCGCCCATGGAGGCGGCTAGGCCTACGCAGATGGTCACCACCTCGCTCTTCACATATTGGATGGTGTCGTAGATGGCCAGGCCGGCTGTGACTGAGCCGCCTGGAGAGTTGATGTACAGGTAGATCGGCTTGCTGCTGTCTTCCGAATCGAGATACAGCATCTGGGCCACAAGGCTGTTGGCGATGCCGTCATTAACTTCGGAACCGAGGAACAGGATCCGCTCCACCCCCAAACGGGTGTAGATGTCAACCCAGCGCTCCATCTGGCTGCCAGGGAGGCGGTAGGGAACGCTGGGAGTACCGATCGGCATGGCTCAGAGACGAGGGAAACGAATGAAAAACGAGAAAGGGGGGGGTCAGACGGCGGGGCTGTTCGGCAGCTCCTTGCGGCTGCTCAGCACGCGGTCGATCAAGCCGTATTCCACCGCTTGAGCTGGGGTCAGGTAGCTCATCCGGTCGGAATCCTTGCTCAACTCCTCAACTGAACGCCCGGTGTTGGTGGAGAGAATTTCAAGCATGGCCTGCTTGTTGTGCAGAACCTCTTTCGCACGGATCTGAATATCCGTTGCCTGACCCTGAGCACCGCTGCGGGGCTGATGCAGAACGATCGAGGAATGGGGCAGTGCTGCACGCTGTCCCTTAGTGCCAGCGGAAAGAATCACGGCTGCGGTGCCCATGGCCTGACCGATGCAAATGGTGTGCACCGGCGGCTTGACATAGCGAAGGGTGTCGCAGATGGCGAAGGCTTCAGTTTCGAAGCCGATGGCGTCACCTGAGTACCAGCTGGTGCCGGTGGAGTTGATATAGAAATAAATGGGTTTCTCAGGATTGTCGAATTCCAGAAACAGAAGCTGAGCAATGATCAGCTCGGTCACGTCGATGCCCATCTGACGCTTGGCGTCGTCGTCAGAGAAGAGGGGTAGCCCCAGGTACACAATCCGCTCTTTGAGCAGCAGCGATGGAAGGTCTGGGGGAGGAGTCCGCATCACAGCGCTGTCGCCGTAATAGGGAGCTGATGTCGTCATCTACCGCGCCTCGACTCGTGTGGCAGGAGCCTAGCGGGGGTCTTCGGCCTTGGGGTTGTTCGCTTTGGACGGTTTGCCCTTGCTCTTAACCCTGGAACCGGCGGCTGTCGTGCCGGTGCCGAGACGGGCGAAAACCATCCGGCCGGTGGGGGTCTGCAGGGCTCCAGTGACGACGACAGGCTTTCGCTGCCCAATCAATGGCTTGGCGTCGTTGACCACCACCATCGTGCCGTCGTCCAGATAGCCCACCCCCTGGCTTTCCTCCTTGCCTTCGCGAACGATCTTGAGATTGAGCTCGTCACCAGGCTGAACCTCCGGTCGCAGGGCGATCACCAGTTCACTCAGGTTCATCACCTTGAGGTTCTTGACACTGGCCACCTGCGCCAGGTTGAAGTCAGCGGTCACCAGGGTTCCACCGGTGTCATCCGCCAGTTGCAACAGCCGATCGTCCGTGCCGTTGCCGTCGTACCGCGTGCTGTTGATCACCAGACGCCTGCCGTAGGTCTCGCGCAGATCCTTCAGCAACTTCAGGCCGCGACGGCCTTTAGCGCGCTTTTCGATGTTGGTGGAGTCGGAGAGCTGCTGCATCTCGCTGATCACAGTTTCCGCGACGATCACCTGACCTTCCAGCAGTCCGCAGGCGAGCATTCCTCGGATGCGGCCGTCGATGATCACGCTGGTGTCGAGGATTTTGGCGGTCGCTGGGGTCAGCACCCCGTCCGCCACCAGCAAGGCTTCGGTGCTGGCTGGATTGAGCAGGCGCAGCAGGGTCCGTCCGTGGACCTCGGCCAGGTTGCTGCCGAGGATTCCGAAGAACACATTGCTCACCACCGCCAGCAATGGCTTCAGCAAGACAACGCTGCCGGCAAACGGCAGCAGCAGCACCGGCAGCAGCAGCAGATTGGCGACCAGCAGGCCCAGGATCAGGCCAACTGCACGACTGACCAGCAGGTCCGTCGGCATGGTGCGCACCTGCTGCATCAAGCGGACCCGCAACCGCTTGAACACCAGCCCGGCCAACAGGCCCGCTCCTCCCCCGGCCGCGGTCAGGATCAGCCGCAGTTGCTCAGCATCCGTGTTCGGGTTCACCAGCTGCTCCGGCAGCAGATGAATGCCCAGCCATCCCGCGGCTGCGCCGGACCCCACGAATAGAAGCAGGATGAGCAGATCCACCATGGGCTCAGGTCGTGGCAGCTCAGGTCGAACGTTCGCAGCATGCCCTATCCACCACCGCCCCGCAGCGCCTATCTCCACATTCCTTTTTGCCATCGTCGTTGTTACTACTGCGATTTCGCTGTGGTGCCGCTGGGGGATCGCGTGGACGCAAGGGAGGGCCCCGGCAGCCGCTCCATTGAGGATTACCTGCGGTTGCTTCATCGCGAGATCGCCTCCGCCGCAAGCGGTCCGCCCTTGTCGACGGTCTACATCGGTGGTGGCACTCCCTCCCTGCTGACAGCGGATCAGATCGCCGAACTGTTGGCGGCCCTGCGTCGACAGTTCGGTCTGCAGCCGGGTGCGGAAATCACCCTTGAGATGGATCCCGCCAGCTTTGATCAGGCCCAACTCGTGGCGGTGCTTGCTGCGGGGGTGAACCGCATCAGCCTGGGTGGCCAGAGTTTTGATGATGCTGTTCTGATCGACCTCGGCCGGCGTCATCGACGGGCTGATCTGCTGGAGGCCTGCCGCTGGATGCATGCGGCCCATCAAGACGGGGATCTGCAGAGCTGGAGTCTTGATCTGATTCAGAACCTGCCGGGTCAAACCTTTGAGCACTGGGACGACCAGCTGGACCAGGCCATCGGCAGTCAGGCCCCGCATCTCTCGGTCTATGACCTGTCCGTTGAGCCAGGCACGGTTTTTGCCCGCAGGGCTGAGCGGGCGGAGCTGGACCTGCCGGAGGAAGACCTGGCGGTGCGCTTGATGGCCCACACCAGTGCACGGCTGGCCGCAGCTGGATTGAGCCGCTACGAGATCTCCAACCATGCCCGACCCGGCCATGCCTCCCGCCATAACCGCGTGTACTGGAGTGGTGCCGGCTGGTGGGGCTTCGGTATGGGGGCCACCTCAGCTGTCAGGGGGGAACGGCTTGCACGCCCCCGAACTCGGGAGGCCTATCGCCGCTGGCTTGAGGCACCTCCACCGCTCAACGCTGGCTCTGGCATGCCTCTCGACGAGCTGTTGCTCGTGGGATTGCGGCGTCGTGAAGGGGTTGTTCTGACAGGTCGCGATGGTCAGGCTTTGGAGGAGCGCTGGCGACCGTTTCTGGAGCAGGGACTGCTGCAGAAGTGCTCCGGTCGCTGGCAACTCAGGGATCCGGAGGGGATGGCCCTCAGTAATCGGGTGTTGCTGGAGGTGGTGTTGTGGTGGGAGTCTGTGCAGCAATCCACGTCCGCAGCGCCTCCACAAACAGCTGCTGCCCGGGAATCAGGGCCGGGCTGAAGGGTGGTTGCTGCTCCGTCAGGCCCAGCAGGTCAGCGGTGACGCGGATCTGGCCATCGCAGTCGTCTCCAGCACCGATGCCGATCACAGGGATCAGGAGACGTCGTCGCACCTCTCTAGCAAGAGCCGAGGGGACATGCTCGAGCACAAGCGCGAAGCAACCCGCCTGCTCGAGGGCAATCGCCTGGGTGAGCAGCCGTTCCTGACTCACCGGATCTTCGGCTTGCCGCCGGTAGCCAAGACGATGCACCGCCTGCGGCGTCAGTCCCAAATGGCCCATGACTGGAATCCCCATCCGCACCAGCCGGTCGATCACGGCCAGGACCTCAGCCTCGGCCCCCTCGAGCTTGACGGCGGCAGCGGGTGTTTCCTTCAACAGCGTTCCTGCGGCCTGAACGGCGAGGTCTGCCCCGCATTGATAGCTGAGGAAGGGAAGGTCGCAGATCAACAGCGGTTGCTTGGAGGGAGCTGCGGCGAATCCGCGGCTGACCGCAAGGGTGTGGTGCCGCATCTGATCGAGGGTCACCGGCAGGGTGGTGGCATGTCCCAGGGCCACCATCGCCAGGGAGTCCCCCACCAAAACAGCATCCGCGCCAGCGGCTTCCACCAGGGCCGCAGAGAGACTGTCCCAGGCCGTGAGGATCGTGATCGTTCGACCGTTCTGCTTCTGTCGGATCAGATCAGCTGGACGCACGGGCTCTGAAGGCCACAGAGCTCATTGCTAGCATCAAGGGGACTCGGGCCATGCGGCTCGGACGCCCAAATCTGGTCAGGACCGGAAGGGAGCAGCCACACGGGATGCTCAGAGCAGGCGTGGACTCCGGGTCACCCAACTCCTTCAGGTCGGATCGTTGGTTTGTTGCTGACGCTGCCTAAGAAACTCGGGGATGCGGGCACCGTTCTCTTCAATCGCGCTCCGTTGGGGCTGAACTGGAAGGCCGCTGGCACTGCTGCGGTCACTGCGGTACTGCTGACCCTGATCAAATCCCGTGGCGATTACGGTGACGTGGATTTCGCCTTCTAGGGCTTCATCCACCACAGCACCAACAATGATGTTGGCTTCTGGGTCCACCACGTCGTAGATCACTTCAGAGGCGGTGGTCATGTCCTCGAGGGTCATGTCACGGCCGCCGCTGATGTTGATCACACAGCCCTTGGCACCATCGATTCGCTCGGTTTCAAGTAACGGGCTGCTGATGGCAGCTTGCGCGGCCTCAACCGCCCTTGAGCGGCCGGATCCAATGCCGATGCCTAGCAATGCTGTTCCTGCTTCCGTCATCACGGAACGCACGTCAGCGAAGTCGACGTTCACCAAACCGGGGCACGTGATGATGTCGCTGATGCCTTTCACACCCATCCGAAGCACGTCATCGGCACTGCGGAAGGCCTCCTGAAGCGGAGCCCCGGCGATCGCTTCCCGCAAACGATCGTTGGGAATCACAATCAAGGTATCCACGTGTTCCGCCAAGCGGGCGATGCCTTCATCGGCCTGGCGCATGCGGCGGCGGCCTTCAAAACCAAAGGGTTTGGTCACGATTCCCACGGTGAGGGCTCCGACCTCACGGGCGACCTCCGCAACCACGGGGGCGGCACCCGTTCCGGTTCCGCCACCCATACCCGCAGCGATGAACACCAGATCGGAACCCTGAAGGGCGTCGTGGAGGTCTGTTCGGGACTCTTCGGCGGCCTTCTGACCGATGGTGGGGTTACCCCCAGCCCCCAGGCCTCGGGTGAGGGTTTGGCCGAGTTGAAGACGATGCTGAGCCTGGGATTGGATCAGGGCCTGGGCATCGGTGTTGAGCACGCGATAAGCAACACCCTCCAGATCACTGAGGATCATCCTGTTGACGGCATTGCTGCCGCCACCCCCAACCCCGATGACCTCAATCTTGGCGTTCTGGCTGGGCTGGATCCCCGTGGCATCAAACGATGTACCGCTCCCCATCTCCATCGTCGAGGCCGATCTGTGTTGGATTGGCTGCATTATGTCTCTCAAGGACTGAACCGTCTGCGATTCTGCTGCAAACGCTGTTGATGGTCGTCAGTTGTTCATCGTATTGGCAGGGGGCTTGATCGGAATTTGAATCTCCGGCCGTCTGAAGTTGCTCAGGTCGATCACGGCTCCGTTGGCTTGCAGCAGATGCGGTGGCATGGATTGATTCAGTCCAACGATCGCGTCCACCTGTTGCGTCAACAGGTGGTGGTCATCGCCAAGGTCAATGTGTCCGAGCCTTCGATGGCGAAGACTGACGGCGCCATCCGGATGAAGGGTGATGGTCCGGAGTTGGTCGTTGAGCCGATTGTTCTGCTGAAGCAAAGCCGCAATCAGCGACCGGCGCTCTGGGGTCCAACCTTTGACCGTGATGGCTGTGATCGGGACGGCTGCTGGTGCCGCTGGATTGATCCGAATCCAGTGGCCCTCGGCATCGACGTAGCCGGCTTCAAGGCCGCCGGGTTGCTGGCGGAACGCCTGCGCCACAGGAGTCTGATCCACCAAGGCGACCTCCAAGCGAGTTGGCAGCATGTGTCGACTCACCTGGACCGACTGAATCGGGAGGTTCTCTCGCAACGTTTGTTCCAGTTCGGATGGGTTGATCTCCCATAGCAGTTGCGGAAAATTGAACTGTGCGACCTCGGAAACAATTGTTGAGTTGAAGGTTGTATCTCCACGGACCACCACCTGATCGGATCCTTTTAAGGTCCAGCCGAAGCGCAGCAGTGACCAACCAAGGACGGTGCTCAGACTGAGCAAAGACAAAGTGCGCCAGGTGTAGATGAGAAATTGAATGCGTTTCTGACGGCGCAGAGCCCGCCGGCGTTCCAGCTGAGGAGAAACGGACTTCAAAGATCGCAGCGGGCACGCGCCATAAGTTGATCACCCCAGCTACGGGCCTGATCTGCATCGGAGAAAGGAACATCCATCTGCAGGTCCGTTCCCACCAGCCGCAGTCGGCAGGGACCTTGCGATTCAACCGTCAGTGGAGCATCGCCCGACGCCAGCGCCATCAGTTCCACCAGTTCCAGTCGGCAAACGTCAAAGTCGCCCTGATCCTGGAATTTGCCGGCTTCGAAGCGACACCAGACCAGGCGACCGTCCTTGAGCTGAGCACCACCGCAGCCATCGAGTTTGACCAATTCAGCCCCCTCGGCCCAGGTGCGGAACAGGGACTGGCGGCGTCGTTCAAGCCAGCCCAGTGCGGCCAAGAGCACAAATGCCAGCAGCAACGGAAACCAGAGCAGACCGTGGCTCATCGCTCACTCCTGATCAGCAGGATTCGACGCTTCATTGTCCTGCGCTTTCGAGCAGTTCGTGCACGAGCTGTTCGAGTGTTACGCCAGAGGCCTCCCAGAGCATGGGGTACATGCTCTGGGAGGTGAAACCGGGCAGGGTGTTGATCTCATTCAGCCAAACCCTGTCTCTGCTGTCGTCGTAGAAGAAGTCCACCCTGGCCATCCCCGTAACGCCCACGGCAGCGCAGGCCTGGATGGACTGGCTCCGGATCGCCTCGACAATGCCGTCAGGCAAAGGGGCTGGAATCAGCGTGGTGCTGCGGCCATCGGTGTATTTGGTCTCGTAGTCGTACCAATCCGCATCGAAACGAACTTCCCCCACCACGGAGGCTCGCAGGGTTGTCCCACCGAGGACAGCGCATTCCAGTTCTCGGGCTTGCACCCCCTGTTCCACCACGAGGCGTGGATCAAGCGTTGCGGCCAATCTCAACCCATGGATGAGCTCCTCACGGTTCCGGGCTTTGCTGATGCCCACCGACGAGCCCAGATTGGCGGGCTTGATGAAGCAGGGGTAGCACAGGCCGGACTCGATTCTTTTCAGAAGTGCTTCCTGGCGGGCAGCATCGCTGAGCTCGTCTGCCTGTGCGCAGACGTAGGGCACCTGAGCGAGACCCGCACCTGCCAGGGCAGCTTTCATGGCCTGTTTGTCCATGCTCACCGCTGAACCAAGAACCCCGGCACCGACGTAGGGCTGCTGCATCAGTTCGAACAGCCCCTGAATCGTGCCGTCTTCCCCGTTCGGTCCATGCAGAACCGGGTACCAGACCGCAACAACATCGGTGCCTGCCGGCAGGCCGCGGAACCCGGGGGCAGGTAGCGGTTGGGGGAGATCCGAGTCGGCTGGAGGACAGCCGCTGCTGAGAACCTTCCCGGCGAGATCGGGGCCCCACCAACGTCCGTCGCGATCGATGTAAACGAGGACCACCCGATAACGCTCACGGTTGGCGCCAAGGGTCAAGCCTTTGGCAACCGTTTGTGCGGACCGGATCGACACATCGTGCTCACCGGAGCAGCCGCCGAAGACAACACCGACCGTGGTGGGGCTGGATGACATCGCCTGGAACAACCCCGCACTGAGGCGCCAAAGGTATCAGCGTTGTTCGACGCAGGGCAGGGGGGTTCCGCTTAACGAGAACGATCGGACCGCGTCGATGCGGACGTTCACCAGATCACCTGGATTGTGTTGATGACCATCAGGGCCTGCTGCCTGGAAAAAGGTCAGTCGGTTGGTGCGTGTTCGCCCCATCAGCTGGCTGGGATCCTTGGGGTTGATGCCCTCCGCTAGCACTTCCTCGGTGCGGCCTGCATACCGCGCGTTGCGCTCACGGGCGCAGCGTTCCACCAGGGCATTGATCGTCTGGAGGCGTATCACCTTCACCTCCTCCGGCAATTGGTTGTCCCAGGTTGCCGCAGGGGTGTTGGGCCGCGGCGAGTAGGCCGCGGTGTTCACCTGGTCGAAGCCGATCTCCTCGATCAGATCCAGGGTGCGCTGGTACTGGAGGTCTGTTTCACCTGGGAAGGCCACGATCACGTCCGCACTCAACGAGGCATCGGGCATGCGCTCACGGATGCGGTCAATGATCCTTCGATAGCGCTCCACGGTGTAGCCACGGGCCATGGCCCTCAGGACGTCGTTGTCGCCGCTTTGGAAGGGGATATGGAAGTGCTCGCAAAGCTTGGGAAGGTCGGCGCAGGCATCGATCAGCCGCTCTGTGAAATAACGCGGATGACTGGTGGCGAAGCGGATGCGCTTGATACCGCTCACGTCATGGACCTGATGCAGGAGGTCCGTCAGCGTGTGTTGCCGGCGCCCCTCCGGTGTGATCCCCGGGAGATCTCGTCCGTAGGCATCGATGTTTTGTCCCAACAGGGTGATCTCCTTGTAACCCTGGGCGGCAAGGCCTTCCATTTCCAAGCGGATGGCCTCAGGAAGCCGTGATTGCTCCTTGCCACGCACTGAGGGCACCACGCAATAAGTGCATCTCTCGTTGCAGCCGTAAATCACATTGACCCAACCGCAGATGCTGCTGTCCCGCCGTGCAGTCGTGATGTCTTCAAGGATGTGATGGTCTTCAGTAGCAACCACCTGCTGACCGCTGTCCACCCGGTTGAGCAGCACCTCCAACCGATTCGCATGCTGGGGACCCATCACAAGGTCGAGTTCGGGCACCCGCCGCAGCAGTGATTCGCCTTCCTGTTGGGCCACACATCCCGCCACGATGAGGGTGAGGTTCGGATCCAGCCGTTTGCGCTGTGCCTGTCGACCGAGGTAGCTGTAAACCTTCTGCTCGGCGTTGTCGCGGATCGTGCAGGTGTTGTAGAGGACCAGATCCGCCTCCAGTTCGGCGTTGGCTGCGCGATACCCCATGGACTCGAGGATCCCGGCCATCCGCTCGGAATCCGCCTTGTTCATCTGGCAGCCGAAGGTGGTGATCCAGTAGCTGCCGCGGCTCTGCGCGTTTGCAGCTGGCACAAGGGTTGAAGCGGAAGCGGTCAAGTTTGGATCAGAGCCGTTTCCAGTGTGTTACATCACTGACACTGGAATCATGTTGGTGAGGGCGAGCGAGGGGATTCGAACCCCCGAATAGCGGCGCCACAAGCCGCTGCCTTAACCACTTGGCGACGCCCGCCGCGTCAGTGAGAATCTACCAATTCGTGTCCCAGCTGACCGGGTGCTGCGCTCCGTCCTTCAACGACAAGGCCCCATCGCGGCCGCACTGGCAGCATTCGTCACGGTCGGGGTTGGTTTGGGTCTCGTCGTGACCAACCCTTCCATGGAGGATTACGAGGAGCATGCCGGCGAGCAGTTGGTCGCCTTTTTCTCCAGTGAGTTGTGCCAAGGCGAAGAGCTGCCGATGGTGCTGCAGCTGTGGATCCGCGACTGTCCTGGATTGGTGGCATCACAGCAGGCCGCTCTCGCGGCTTTGGCCGTCAATGTCACCTCACGCCTCAACCTTGGCGTCGTCAGCCTGTTCACCACCAAAGTCGGTGGGCAGCAATTGCTTCCCGGGCTGACCTTGCCGGAGGTTGAAGTGCTGACCCTCGGCGTCGCTGGGCAGTTTGTGCTGCTGCGAACCGTGAGCGACCCGGGCAGCCTCGAGTGAGCGAAGCGTCCTCTCAGCTGGAGGCATGGCTGCCGCGAAGCCTGCTGCGTCTGCGAAGTGGATCGGCCATCCCCGCCGCCACAGCCGAGGGGCTGACCCCTGTGAGGTTGTCCTGGGCAGATGGGCGTCTGCAGGAACCCGAGCTGCTCGGCACACCAGCCGATCATTTAAAAGCACTGGTGTTGCCGCGATTGGTGGACCCCCATGTGCACCTCGATAAGGCTTTCACCTGGTCGACCCATCCCAACCTCGGCGGCACCTACGACGGTGCCCTTGAGGCCAACATGAACGAGCATGGAATCCGTGACCTGCAGGCGGTGCTGGCCCGGGGTGACAAGGCCATCTCCAGGGCCTGTGAGCACGGTCTGCGGGCCATGCGCAGCCACATCGACAGCCTGGGGCCCGGCGCGGATGCCAGCTGGGAGGCGCTGCAGGCGTTGAAGGCGCAATGGCATGGCCAGGTGGAGCTGCAGCTGGTGGCCTTGGTGCCCATCGCTCACTGGTCAACCACTGAAGGAAAACAGCTGGCCCAGCGGGTCGCGGCCAGTGCTGGGTTGCTCGGGGGTGTTCTGGTGCCCCCCTGCCGCGGTACATCCGTTCGGCGGGATCTGCGCGCCCTGCTGACGTTGGCGGAGGAGCTCAGCTGTGGTGTTGACCTGCATATCGACGAGGCGAACCATGGTCCTGCTCAAGGACTGCAGCAGCTGCTCAGGGCGCTCGAGCAGGTTCCCTGCAGGCAGCCGATCACCTGCAGCCATGCCAGCAGCCTTGCTTTGTTATCACCGCAGCGCCTGCGACGCCTGGCTGAGCGGATGGCGGAGCATCGGCTGCAGGTGGTGGCGCTGCCGTTGACCAATGGATGGTTGCTGGGCCATTCACCGGAGGCCACTCCATTGCGCAGGCCGCTTGCCCCGATCCGGCAACTGCAGCGGGCGGGTGTTCGGGTGGCGGTGGGTGGCGACAACGTCGCTGACCCTTGGTTCCCAGCAGGAGACTTTGACCCGTTGGCCCTGATGGCCAGCTGCCTTCCCCTGGCCCAGTTGGCCCCCTGGCAACGTCTGGGCCTCTCGCCCTTCACCACGGCCGCCTCTGCTGTGATGGGTCTGGGCTGGGATGGACGGATCGGCTGCGATGCACCAGCCGATCTGATCGTGCTGGAGGCGGACAGTTGGTCGGAGGCGCTGCGCCGCCCACCGGAGCGGCGGGTGTTGATTGGTGGTCGTTGGTGGAAGCCCGGAAGGCGCTAGACCGCACCTTGATGTTCCACCGCGGTTGATGGCGTCTACGGAATCCCTGACAACCCTGGCAGCGGAGCTCGCAACTGCGGACGACCTGGAGTTGCTCCAGGGAGCTGCAGACCTGCAGCGCTATTCCAAAGACGCGTACGACTATTCGCCGATCCTGCAACCGCAGCTCGAATCCTGCAGGGCGGATCTGGTGGTCCGGCCCTTGACCGTCGCCGGGGTGGAGCGGTTGGCAGCGGCCTGTGGACGCCATGGCGTCCCCCTGACCCTGCGCGGCTCAGGCACCGGCAACTACGGCCAATCCGTCCCGCTGGAGGGGGGAGTCGTCATGCTCAGCGGGGCACTGCGGGAGGTGGAGCACCTGGACCCATCCACTGGGGTGGTGATGGTGCAGCCCGGTTGCCTGATGCGGGATCTCGACCAGCATCTGCGGGCCCATGGCCGCCAGTTGCGATTGCTACCCAGCACCTGGCGCAGTGCGTCCATCGGTGGGTTTCTGGCTGGTGGCTCCGGCGGCATCGGGTCAATCCGCTGGGGCTTTCTGCGCGACCCAGGCCATCTCCTGGGTGCCGAGCTCATCACCGTGGAACGGGAACCACGACGTCTGCAGCTGGATGCCACCGAGGCGGAGGCGTTGAACCACGCCTATGGCACCAACGGCATCCTGACCCGCTTGCAGTTGGCCACGGCACCCGCGGTCAACTGGCACCAGATCAGCATCGATGTGGAGACCTGGGGCGCTGCCGTGGCACTTCTGCAGCGTTGCACTCGTTCTGCGGTGGAGTTGCACCTTGCCACCCTCTTGGAGCGATCTGTTCTGCAATGTCTGCCAGCTTGGAGTGGCCCTGAATCGGACCGCCACCGGCTGCTGTTGTTAGTGGCTCCGGATGGCGTGAGCACCTTGGCCCGACTGGCGGCCGCATCCGGTGCCGTGCTGCATGACCTTGGCCCTGAGGATCTTGGGGGGGGGCAAGGTCTGCGCGACTTGAGTTGGAACCACACCACCCTGCACAAGCGTTCCGAGGATGCCGGCTGGACCTATCTGCAGATGTTGCTACCGGAGCCTGAGCTGCCTGCGATGGAGCAGCTGAAGCAGCGATGGGGCGATGCGTTGCTGTGGCACCTGGAAGGGGTCCGCCAGCAGGGGGCAGCGCGTCTGGCGGCACTTCCCCTGGTCCGCTGGAGCAGCACAGAGCAACTGGATGCGTTGATGAGGGATTGCCGTGAGGTGGGAGCCGTTCTGTTCAACCCCCATGTGATCACCGTTGAAGATGGGGGCCTTGGCGTGGTGGACGGCGATCAGGTGGCTGCCAAACATCGCTATGACCCCGAGGGCCTGCTGAATCCTGGCAAGTTGCGGGGTTGGCTGGAATCGATCAGCAGCCCAGGCTGTCCAGGGTCGCCACACCTGTCACGGGGTTGACTCCGTCGGCGTCGCGGCAGAGGCGCCGCTGGTCATCAAGATCCAGAAGGGCATCACTGAAGTCGGCTCCCGCGATCTGCGCATCGCTGAAGCTGCTGCCCGACGCGATGATTCCGGTCAGAACGGCGTCGCGCAGATTCGTGCCAGCGAAGTCAGCTCGATCCATCAGCGCATCGGAGAGATCCGCGCCGCTGAAATCGGCTTCGGCAAAAGCACCCTGCGTGAAGATCGCGCCGTGCAGATCGGCACCGCTGAAGTTCGCTCCACGGCCGACGGCACCGGCAAAGGACGTGTTGGCCAGATGCTGACCATGAAAGTCGCCACCGCTCTGGTTGGTCAGGGTGTAGTCCACGGTCTCCTGAAACAACGCCCGGTCCTGCAGACCAACTCCAGCTGAGGTGTCGAGGGCCGTTGCGGGCAGCACCAGGACCAGCAGAGGCAACAGCAGCGACAGCAACAAGGTCAGCATCGATCCGGCGCAGAGAGGATTCACTCTGCCTGCACCAACCCCTGCTCGAGCAGATCCCCGATCAGATACAGGGAACCGGCGAGCACAGGCATCGGTTGAGGCCAGTCTCTGGTTTCTTCGATTCGCTTCAGCGCATCCTCAGGACTGGCGGCATCAATGAGCTGATCCTTCCAGTGCGGCATGGTTTGCAGGAGTGCATCACGCGTCCAGCTGCGGTGGTTGGAGACCGGCACGATCCAGGCCTGATCCTGGGGCTGCAGCAGCAGCTGCAGCATCTCCAGCGCTTGCTTGTGGGCTTGGATGCCGAGGATCCACACCACACCCTGCCCATGGCCTTGCCAGCGCTGCCGCTCCAGGGCCAGTTGCTGCGCGGCGGGTGGGTTGTGGGCGCCATCGAGAAGAAGCGGATGGCCCCGCCAGGTCACGGTCTGCAGGCGGCCGCTCCAACTGGCCTTGGCAAATCCAGCCCGCATCGTGGTCTCATCCAGGTTCCATCCCAGAGGCTGCAGAGCCTGCAGCGCTCCACGGGCCACGGCCGCGTTGCGGCGCTGCCAGCTTCCAGCAAGCCCCAGAGTCCAGTCGCTGGGCAGAGGATCAACCCACTGCAGATCCGCGTTATTGGCCCTGCAGGTCTGTTCCAGCACCAGCCGTACCGGCTCCGGTTGGTCTGAGCTGATCACCCGTGATCCTGGTGTGATCACGGCGGCCTTCTCCTCGGCGATGGCCGTCAGGGTGGCCCCCAGGTGTTCACAGTGGTCGAGGCCGATGCTGGCCATGGCGATCACAGGTCGATTGGGATGGGCGGTGGTGGCATCCAGCCGACCCCCCAATCCCACCTCAAGCACCAACAGCTCAACAGCCTCGGCGTGAAAGTGCGCCAGGGCTGCGGTGAGCAGTTGCTCGAAGGGGGTGAGCTGATGCTCAGCGCAGAGCTCTTGCTGGGCCAGCAAGAGCTGGCGGAGATGGCCTTCGCTGATGGGGATGCCATCAATCGCGATCCGCTCACACCAGCTCACCAGGTGAGGGGAGGTGGTGACGCCACTGCGGAGGCCTGCCTGCTGCAGCGCTGCGCTGAGAAAGCTAGCAATTGAGCCCTTGCCGTTGGTTCCAGCCACCTGAATCGCAGGAATGTCTCCACAGGGAGACCCCAGGGCCTGAAGGGCAAGGCGCATCCGCCCCAGCTGCAGGTCCATGCCCCGCAGATCAAAGCGCGGGATCAGATCCGATAGCTGATGTTCCGCCATCGCGGCGATCAGACCAGCTCAGCGAGGGTCGCGTCCAGTCGTCTGAGCAATTGCCGCACCTCGTTGGCGGAGATCACCAGAGGAGGCACCATCCGCAGCACAGTCGCTCCAGCTGCCACCAGCAGAAGCCGCTGCTCAATCGCGGCCTTCGCCAGCTGTGGAGCTGTGACACCACAGTCCTGATGCAGCACCAGGCCCTGAAGCAGGCCCCAGCCGCGCACTCCCTGCAACAGCTGGGGGTAACGCGCGACGAGACCCTGGATTCCCTGCTGCAGCTGCTGCCCACGTTCCTCCACATTGCGCAGCAATCCCCTGCGCTGAATTTCCTGCGCCACGGTCAGTCCAGCGGTGCAGGCAAAGGGGTTGCCACCGAATGTGCTGGCGTGATCACCGGGCTCGAACACATCCGCTTTGGCGTTCACCAGCAGGGCGCCGATGGCATGGCCGCCCCCCAGTCCCTTGGCCAGGGTGAAGGCGTCCGGTTCGATGCCGAGCTGTTCGTAGCCCCAGAGCCGACCGCTGCGGCCCATGCCCACCTGCACCTCATCCAGGATCAGCAGGATGTTGCGCTCGCTGCAGAGGTGTCGCAGGCGCTGGAAGAAGCCGGCATCGCCGGGGTGAACCCCCCCTTCACCCTGCAGAGGTTCAAGCAGCACGGCCGCCACCGCCGGTCCGTTGGCTTCATGGCGTTCGAGCAACGACTCGAAAGCATGGATGTCGTTGTAAGGGAAGTAATCGAAGCCCTCAACCATCGGTTCGAAGCCCTGGTGGTAGCGCGGCTGGCCGGTGGCGCTCACGGCTGCCAGGGTGCGGCCATGGAAGCTGGCTGAAGCGGTGAGAATCCGCGGCCTGTCGATGCCGCGCTTCAGATGGCCGTGCTTTCGAGCGAGCTTGATGGCCGCTTCATTGGCTTCAGCGCCGGAGTTGCAGAAAAAAACGCTGTCAGCACAGCTGTGCTGCACCAACCAGGTGGCCAGAGCGTCCTGCTCGGGAATCCGATAGAGGTTGGAAACGTGCTGGAGACGGCGGAGTTGACGACCGAGGCTGCGGCGCAGGGCACGGTCGCTATGGCCAAGGGTGTCGGTGGCAATGCCTGCAACGGCATCGAGATGGCGTCGGCCTTGGTCATCCCAGACCCAGCAACCACGTCCCCGCACCAAGGTGAGGGGGAAGCGGTTGTAGGTGTTCATCACCGCCTCTGGATGGGAGCCGGGGGACTTGAACCCCCAAGACCAGTGGCCGGCTGATTTTGAGTCAGCTGCGTCTACCAATTCCGCCAGGCTCCCGTATCAGGGATTGTATGTAGTGATGCTCCCGACTTCAGCCCTGCTGCCGTTCGAGTTGCGCACCAACGGCGTTCAGCTTGGCTTCAACCTTGTCGTAGCCGCGATAGAGATGCTTGAGGCCAGACACCTTGGTGGTGCCATTCGCCGCAAGACCTGCCAGCACCATGGCTGCTGCGGCTCTCAGGTCACTGCCCGTGACAGGCGCCGCACTGAGCTGTGCAACACCTTCAACGATGGCGGTGCTGCCGTCCACGCGGATGGAGGCCCCCATGCGCTGAAGTTCAGCGACGTGCTGAAGCCTGTTCTCATAAATCTTTTCGCTGATTACGCTGGTCCCCTGTGCGGTGGCCATCAACGCCATGAACGGGGCCTGAAGATCGGTCGGGAAGCCAGGGAACGGTTGGGTGGTGATGTCGACCGCCTGGATGTCACCGGGGGTGATGGAGATTCCTGTCTGATCGATCTCCAGCTGGCAGCCACAGTCCCGCAGCTTTTGCAGAACAGCACTGAGGTGCTCAGGAATCACCGGTTCCACCCGCAATGGTGATCGGGTGATTGCTGCGGCGATCAAAAAAGTGCCCGCTTCGATCCTGTCGGGGATGACCGGGTAGTTGCTCACTCCTGCAAGACGCTCGACACCATGGATGGTGATCACCGGTCCGCCGGCGCCGCTGATGTCCGCACCCATCTGGATCAGCAGGTTGGCCAGATCCTGAACCTCGGGTTCGTGGGCGGCGTTTTCAATCGTGGTGGTGCCGGTGGCCAGCACTGCTGCCATCAGCAATGTTTCGGTAGCTCCAACGCTCGGGCAATCCAGAACGATGGGTGCGCCTGTCAGTCGCTTCTTGCTGCCTTTGACGCACGCCGAAACGATGCCGTGTTCAACACTGACGTGCGCCCCCAGGGCTTTCAATCCTCGGATGTGTTCAACAACAGGACGAGCCCCGATGCGACAACCCCCGGGCAGGGGCACCCTTGCGTGACCAAGACGTCCCAGCAGTGAACCGATGCAAAAGAAACTGGCGCGCAGGCTGTTGACCAGTTCGTAGGGGGGCTCATGACTGGTGAGATTCCCAGCGTTCAATGCGACGCCGTTGCCGGAGTGCTCAACCTGGACGCCGAGGGCTGACAGGATCCTGCCCATCCCTGCGATATCAGTGAGGTTGGGAACGTTGATCAGTTCCACAAGCTCTTCAGTGAGAAGACTGGCGGTCATCAGCACCAGGGCTGAATTCTTCGCTCCGCTGACCTTCAACACACCCTGAAGACGACGTTGCCCTTCAATTGCAAGGCAGTGATTAAGAATCTCTTGAGACACGGTGGACGCCACTGTCATTTCCCGCCCTACTTCCAAATTTCACGCAGTTTGACAATCAGATGTGAGACCGTCTAGACGGCCGGCACTAAAACTGGTTTCAACGGTCACAGAATTGAGGTTTCGGGGCCAGGGGGGACGATGCCGTATGTTCTCTGGGTCGCTTGAGCGACACGCCAGCGGATGTGGCGGAATTGGTAGACGCGCTAGTTTCAGGTACTAGTGGTGGCAACATCGTGGGAGTTCAAGTCTCCCCATCCGCACTACCGTTGACTGGAGATCGTCTTCTCCCCAGTCATGATCGTCCTGAAGATTTCAAATGCTTCTGAAGTCGTCGCTTCCAAGGTCGGTCGTTTTTTGGAGCGTCTGACGCCTGATTCGATTGACCAATCGGCGGTCGAAGACCAGGTGATCAAAAAAATGATTGAAAACCTGGCAGCGGAAGGGTTGAAGGGGGAAATCGCAGCCATCAACGGACTGGACCTCGATGGTTCTGATCTGTCGCTGAACAAAGAAGTCAAGATTCGTAAGCACACAAGCTTCTGATCAACGGCTTGCTGGGTGTGTCGGACACATTGATCAGCAGCCGCAGGAACCCTCTGGTCAAGCGGTTGCGCTCCTTGTCCAGCCGTGCAGGACGCGAGGAGGAAGGACTTCTGTTGCTCGAGGGCACCCATCTTTTGCAGGAGCTGGTGCGACTCAAGCTTCAGCCGGCTGAGTTGATTGCGACAGAGCGCTGGTATCAGCGGCACGCTCAGCTCCTGGTGGGCGTGAACCAGGCAATACCCCGTCGCCTTGTCACCGATGAGGTGCTCACAGCGGCGTTGAGCACCGTCACTCCCGATGGCGTGGCCAGCTTGTGCCCTTACAGCGCTCTGCCGTTGGCACCGAAGGATGCCCATTTCCTGCTGGTGCTGGATCGAATTCAGGATCCGGGGAACCTTGGAACGTTGTTGCGTACGGCGCTGGCTGCTGATGTTCAGAACGTCTGGTTGGGCTCGGGCGTTGACCCTCTTGGCAGCAAGAGCCTGCGTGCTTCAGCTGGAGCGCTGCTGCAGTTGCCACACCACCGCTTTGGCCCTGATGAAGACACAGCAATCAGCCAACTAACGGACGAACTGAAACGTCTTGCCGCCGGTGGGATGCAGGTGGTGGCCACCTTGGTTCCTGGTTCTCAAGTTCCGATCCGTCCGGTGCCGTATTGGGAGCTCAACTGGCGGCTGCCGACAGCTCTTGTGCTGGGTACGGAGGGGGCTGGACTGCACCCTGAGCTGCTGGCCTGCTGCACCCATGCCGTGACATTGCCCCACAGTTCCCGGGTGGAGTCGCTGAATGTGGCGGCGGCAGCTGTCCCCCTCCTGCTGGAGCGACGACGGGCGACAATGACTGCCACAACGCAGCAGTCCGGGTGAGCGACGCCAGCTTCGACTTCGACGTCATCGTCATCGGCGCCGGTTACGGCGGCTTCGATGCCGCCAAACATGCCGCAGAACACGGCCTTAAAACCGCCATCATTGAATCGCGGGACATGGGAGGCACCTGTGTCAATCGCGGCTGTGTGCCGTCCAAGGCGCTGCTGGCAGCCAGTGGCAAGGTGCGGGAACTGGCCGATGATCAGCACCTGGCCAGTTTCGGGATCCACGCGGCACCTGTGCGGTTCGAACGGCAGAAGATCGCTGATCACGCCAACCAGTTGGTGCAGACTATTCGCACCAACTTGACCAAGACTCTCGAGAGAGCGGGCGTCACAATCCTGCGGGGGCATGGCCGTCTTGAGGGATCCCAGCGGGTTGGATTGCGCGAACCCAGTGGTGTCGACCGGGTCCTCAGCGCAAGAGATGTGATCGTGGCGACCGGCTCCGATCCATTTGTGCCGCCTGGGATCGAAACCGATGGCCGCACGGTGTTCACCAGTGACGAAGCCATCAACCTCGAGTGGCTGCCGCGCTGGATCGCCATTGTCGGCAGCGGCTACATCGGTCTCGAGTTCGCTGACGTCTACACCGCCCTTGGTTGCGAGGTGACGATGATCGAGGCGCTTGATCGGGTGATGCCCACCTTTGACCCCGACATTGCCAAGATCGCTGGACGTCACCTGATCGATGGCCGGGATATTGACGCCCGTTCAGGTGTTCTGGCTAGCAAGGTGACCCCTGGCTGCCCTGTGCGGATCGATCTGGCGGACTTCAACAGCCGTGAACTGGTGGAGACGCTTGAAGTGGATGCCGTGCTGGTGGCCACCGGCCGTGTGCCCAGCAGCAAAGGCTTGAACCTGGAGTCGCTCAACATCGAGACCAACCGCGGCTTTGTGCCCATCGACGACAGCATGCGGGTTCTGGTCAACGGTCAGCCGGTGCCGCATCTCTGGGCCGTTGGCGACGTCACCGGAAAGCTGATGCTGGCCCACACGGCTGCGGCTCAGGGCACCGTTGCGGTGGACAACATCCTTGGCCAGAACCGCACCATCGATTACCGCAGCATCCCTGCTGCCACCTTCACCCATCCGGAGATCAGTTCGGTGGGACTCACGGAGGCGGAGGCCAAGCAGCTCGCTGAAACCGATGGTTTTCAGTTGGGGTCTGTTCGCAGCTATTTCAAGGCCAATTCCAAGGCACTGGCGGAGCTTGAAAGCGACGGCCTGATGAAGCTGCTGTTCAACAAGAGCAGTGGTGAAGTGCTGGGCGCTCATATTTATGGGCTGCATGCCGCTGATC
The DNA here is from genome assembly GCF_000195975.1 of Parasynechococcus marenigrum WH 8102. Classification (GTDB taxonomy): domain Bacteria; phylum Cyanobacteriota; class Cyanobacteriia; order PCC-6307; family Cyanobiaceae; genus Parasynechococcus; species Parasynechococcus marisnigri. Next base: position 1,567,513 of record NC_005070.1, on the reverse strand, counting down.
TGATTCAGGAGGTCGCCAATGCCGTGGCCCGTCGTCAGAGCGTGCGGCAGTTGTCCACGGAGGTGCACACCCATCCCACTCTCAGTGAAGTGGTGGAAGTGGCCTACAAGCAGGCTGCCTCCCAGCTCACCGCCTGAGTCCGCCCTTTTTTCTGATTGCCATGGAGATCCGTCGTCGTCCCCCCAATCCGAAGGTGCGCGTGGCGCATCTGGAGTACGCCGTTCCCCACGACGAGGAGGAACCCAAGAACATTCTCGAAAAGATCGTCTGGGCCAAAGACCGTGAAGTGGATGCCGCCCGCGAGCGGGTGCCGCTGCAGACCCTCAAACGGCAGATCGAGGATCTGCCGCCGACAAGGGACTTCCTCGCTGCCCTGCGCGAGGCCCCTGTGCAGCCTGCCGTGATCGCGGAAGTGAAGAAGGCAAGCCCCAGCAAGGGGGTGATCCGGGAGGATTTCGATCCTGTCGCGATCGCCGAGGCCTACGCCGCCGGCGGTGCACGCTGCCTGTCTGTGCTCACCGACAAGACCTTTTTTCAGGGCGGCTTCGACGTGCTGGTGGAGGTGCGGCAGGCGGTGGATCTGCCTCTGCTGTGCAAGGAATTCGTCCTCAGCCCTTATCAGCTGTTCCAGGCCCGCGCGGCCGGTGCTGATGCCGTGCTGCTGATTGCAGCGATCCTCACGGATCAGGATCTGCAGTACCTGAAGAAGGCCGCTGCCGCTCTGGGTCTTGATGTGCTGGTGGAGGTGCATGACGCCGCCGAGCTGGAGCGGGTGCTCAACCTCGGGGGCTTCCCGTTGATTGGCATCAACAACCGTGATCTCACCAGCTTCGAGACGGATCTATCCACCACCGAGCAGCTCATGGAACGCTTCGGCGACCGTCTTCAGGATCAGGGCTCGTTGCTGGTGAGTGAGTCAGGCCTCTTTGACCGTTCAGATCTGGACCGGGTCAAGGCCGCTGGCGCCGATGCCGTGCTGGTTGGCGAAGCCTTAATGCGTCAACAGGATGTTCAGTCGGCCCTGACAAACCTGATCCACGGCTGAGCAAGAAACAGTCCTGCAGAATGATTGTTTTAGGGGTTGTGCCTTGCTAATCAGCATCCTCACCGGTTTCGCTGCCGGTGCTGTTCACGTCGTTGGTGGCGCTGATCATCTGGTGGCGATGGCTCCCTTTTCGTTGCGTAAGCCCATGCCGGCTCTGCGTGCGGGCTTCGCCTGGGGGGCCGGTCATTCGGCCGGAGTTGTGATCCTCGCTTTGATCTCAATCGGGCTCAAGGATCTGGTCCATGTTGAGACGATGTCCTCCTGGGCCGAGTTTCTGGTGGGTGTCGCTCTACTGGTGGTGGGTGCCCTGGCGGTGAGAACGGCCTTCGGTCTTGAGCTGCACAGTCATGAGCACCACCACGAGGGTGATCAACCGCACCAGCACTTGCATCTGCATGTGCGTGGACAAAGCAACCACAGGCGCCATGCCCATGCCGCTTCTGGACTGGGGCTGCTGCATGGACTGGCCGGCGCCAGCCACCTGTTGGCTGTGATCCCTGCTTTGGCGTTGCCTCCCGTCGCTGCATTTGGCTACCTGATGGCGTACCTCTGCGGCTCCATTGCTGCGATGGTTGCGGTGGTTGCTGTGGTGTCCTTCCTTACGCTGCGCAGCGGTGCACGGTTGTTGCCCTGGCTGGTGGGTGGCACCGGTGCCCTCTCGATTGTCACGGGTGCCATTTGGTTGCAGAAGACGTCGGCGGCGATCTTCTGAGACAGGACGTAGCCACACCAATCAGCAACCCCGAGGGGATGGGCCCCAGCTGACGGCTGTCGGTGCTTGCTGAAGGGTTGTCACCCAGGAGGTGCATGCCGTTGGCATCCATCCCATGCATCCGTTTGATCAGACGAACCCCCGGTTTGCTGGGATGCCATGCCACGACAACTTCACCGGGTTGGGGACGGCGCCGCTGGTTCACCAGGATTCGGTCTTCGGGGCCCAGGTGCGGAAGCATGGACTCCCCCTGGACTTTCAACAGCTGCCGACGGCCACAAAAAAACAGCAGCAGATCCTGAAGACCTGCTGCTGCTAGGGGAGAGAACAAGGGGTTGCGATTCAGGAGGCGGTGACCCAGGCGTCGCTGCGGCCCTTGGATTGCCAGAACATGCCGTGGACTTTCTCAACGGCAGCCATCAGTTCCTCAGCTTTGGCTTGGTCGATGTTGACCTTGCAGGCGCTGCAGAGCTTGGCAGCTTTCCAGAACGTGTCGTGCAGATCGGGGAAGGTGGCCAGGTGCTCCGGCTTGAAATAGTCGGTCCACAGGATCAGCAGTTCCTTTTTGGTCTTCTGAGCTTCCTCCTCCTTGATGGCCACGTAGCGACCGAAGGTGTTGTTGTAAGCAGCAAGAGCCGCAGCGTCACCTGCCGCTGGCGCCTCCATGGCCTTGAGCTTCTTCGTCATGGAAAGGACGGCTTCAGCCGCGACACGGGCAGAAGCTGGGTCATAGACGCCGCAGGGTCCGTCGCAATGGGCTTCCGCCGCAGGGCACGGAAGGGCGCGAACGAGGGCGGTGAGGGCCGAGCGCAGCATCGGTTGGGAACGAAAGTGCTTAAAGCGAGCCTAGCTGCGGCCCATCACTTCGCGTCGAGCAGCTCAACCTCGAACACCAGAGTGGCGTTGGGGGGGATGACGCCGCCAGCACCGCGGCTGCCATAGGCGAGATCCGGCGGGATCACCAGTTTGCGCTTGCCGCCGACCTTCATGCCGTCCACCCCTTCATCCCAGCCTTTGATCACCCGTCCGGCTCCGAGGGGGAAGGTGAACGGGGTGCCCCGGTCGTAGCTGGCGTCGAATTGCTTGCCGTTCTCAAGGGTTCCCCGGTAGTGCACTGAAACGGTCTGGCCGGAGGCGGCTTCCGCTCCTTCTCCGACCTGCAGTTCGATGATTTTCAGGCCGCTGGCTGTGATCTGAGTATCAGGGGCATCAAGGGGGCCGCCGAGGGCGGAGGCATCGGCCTGGTTGGTGTCGGGAGCCATGGCAAACAAGGTTGGGTTGGGATCCTCTGGGTCCAGCTCGAAGCTGGGCCGCGCTGCTACTGCGCTGGTGGTCTTGGCGACAACGCTGGCGGTTGCGGCGGTGCTGGTGGCTGCTGCTGCATCGACGGCTGCTGCGTCGACTGTGGATGGGGCCACCAGCTGACTGACCAGGGCTAGCAGCAGGCAGAGCACGCAGACCGTGGAGCTGATCAGGATGTCGCGCATGACTGCCGCATCGAATGGCCTTGATTCTGGCCCCCGGACGGTTGGCCTAGTCGGCTCGATTCAACTGACGCAGTTGCTGCTCGATCCGGTCGATGCGGCCACGCAGTTCATCGAGTTCCTTCTGACTGGCCACACCGATGTCCTGCAGGAGGTTGTCGCGGTTGCGCCAGATGTCTCGCTCCACCTTCTCTTCAAGTTCCGGTGTTTCCCCCCGAAGCGCCTTCATCACATCGTCCACAAGCGCTGAGGCCTGATTGGGGTCCAGCCGGCCGCGACTGACCCAGTCCTGGGTGACCCCGCGCAGACGATCGGCCACCAGGCTCGTGGTGCCGAGGCCGCGCAGAAGCAGTTGTTGCAGAGGGTTGCCGGATTCCATCCGTCTCAGTTGCGGCCTGGCATCAGGATGACGCTGCTGCGCATCGCTGACCATGGGCGATCTCCGATCCCAGCCACTGCTGCGAGCTGTTCTGGGTGGCCTCCTGGCCGGACTGGCCCCTGGAGTTGCCGGTCCGTTATCGATGCTGCCTGCTCTGGCTCTGCTGTGGTCGCTGGTGGAACGACCGCGTGATGCGGCGCTCTGGGGCCTTTTTGGTGTGTTGCTCAGCCACCGCTGGCTGCTTGGCTTGCATCCACTCACCTGGATGGGTCTGCCGGCCTGGCTCAGCCTGCCGGTGGCTGTGGCGATCTGGCTGAGCTGCGGAGTTGCTGCAGCTCTGTTGCTATTGCTGTGGTCGCTGTTGGCTCGGTTGTGCCGGCGGAGGGACGGGACTTGGCGGTTCGGAGCAGTGCTGCTTTTGGCCTTGGTCTGGGGGGCAGCCGAGTTGCTGCTTGAGGGGTCTCCGTTGTTCTGGATCGGTGTTGGAGGCAGCGTGTTGCCCCTGGATCGCCCCTTGGCTGGCCTGGGCCGCTGGCTGGGCAGTGGCGGACTGGCCACGCTCCAGCTGCTCTGGGGTTGGGGGCTCTGGCAGCTCTGGCGCCGTCGGGGGCGACGCTGCGCCTGGTGGTTGATCTCCCTTCTGCTGGCCCATGCCATGGGTGCACTCAGTTTGAGTCCACCACCCGCCCTCGCTGCCCTGCGACTTGGTGCCTGGCAGCCGGCGATTCCCACCCGTGAGAAATTCAGCCCGGAGCGTCAGCGGCGCTTCCAGTCGGCGCTGTCCTCGGCCTTGCAACAGGCTCAGTCTCTGAAGGTGGAGGCGTTGGTGGCGCCGGAGGGAACCCTGCCGTTCCGCTGGCAGGCCGATGAGGATCCTTTGCCCGTGCCGTTGATCAGCGGCGGCTTTCGCTGGGTTCGGGGGCAGCAGCGCAGCAGTGTGTTGTTGGCAAGGCCCGATCGTGCGGGGGTGGAGCCTCTCGTGGATAAGCATCGCCTGGTGCCGCTCGGTGAGTGGTTGCCACCGTTGCCGGCCGGTCTCACCCGGGGGTTGTCGGCGGTGGGGGGGCTCCAGCCAGGAGATGCCTCGCGGTTTGTGAATGTCTGGCCATCACCTTTTGCTGTGGCGATCTGCTACGAGATCAGTGACGGACGGGCTTTGGCTAAAGCGACGGCACAGGGTGCCGAGTGGTTGTTGACGATTGCCAATCTCGATCCCTATCCCCAGTTGTTGCAACGGCAATTTCTGGCCCTGGCTCAGCTGCGGGCGATCGAAACCGGTCGGGATGTGCTGAGTGTCGCGAATACGGGGCCGACGGCGCTTGTGTCGGCGGATGGAACAGTGCAGCGGTTGTTGGAGCCGCAAACCGACGCTGTCGCGGCGGCCGAGCTCCAACGGCGTCAACAGCTGACGGGTTATTCGCGGTTGGTCTGGGCCTGGTCGTCCCGCTGAATCAACCCTCCCCCAAGCACCGTTTCTCCTCTGTAGAAGACGGCGGCCTGTCCGGGGGTGATGGAGAACTGATCATCGAGGAATTGCAGCCGGCAGCGGTGAGGCCGCTGGCGCGCTTCATCCTCTGGTGTGTGGGGAATCGGGGTGAGTTGTGCTGCAACCGGCTCACTGCGATAGCGCACCTGAACCTCCAGCTCCAGTGGCTGCTGGAGCGGTGCGATGGAGACCCAATTGATTGCCCCCACCACACAGCTGCGTTGACCCGCCTCCGCCCGGGGCGCCACCACCACCTGATTCATGGCGGGGTCGAGCCGGATCACGTGGAGCGGTTCCCGCCAGGCCACACCCAGCCCCTTGCGTTGACCGATGGTGAAGTGCTCGATGCCGTCATGCTCACCAACCACTGTGCCGTCACTCAGCACGATCTCGCCTTGTCGTGGAGGCAGATAGGCGTCGAGAAACGCCCGCATGGAGCCATGGTGATCCGCAAGGCAGAGATCCTGGCTTTCCGGTTTTTCTGCGGTGCGCAGGCCGTGCCGGGCTGCTTCCCCTCTGGTGTCGGCTTTGGTGAGTTCGCCGAGGGGGAACACTATCCTTCCCAGCACCTCCTGGGGCAGGTCGTAGAGGAAATAGCTCTGGTCCTTGCGACTGTCGAGCCCTCGCAACAACTGATGCCGGCCTTGCTCACCGCCATGGCGGATCCTGGCGTAATGGCCTGTGGCAATCCGGGGCAGCCCCCGTTCCTCGGCGGCCCAGTCGAGCATCGGCCCAAACTTCACCGAACGGTTGCACTGAGAGCAGGGCAAGGGCGTAATGCCTTCGCGGTAGCCGTCCACTAGCCGCTGCACGATTTCCCGTTGAAAGGTGTCCCGGGTGTCCACCACGTGATGGGGGATGCCGAGCTGTTCGCAGATTCCGGCTGCATCCACGAGACCTTCGGCGCAACAGGCGCCCTTACCACTCATCAACCAAAGGGTGAGGCCCTCAACCTCCCAGCCCGCTTCGACCAACAGTGCTGCGGTCAGGGAACTGTCCACTCCACCGGAGAGACCAACGGCGACGCGGTGCTCGCCCGGCCAAGTCCTCAGCCGCTGCAATGCTGCATCTCCTGCTGCGGTGGGGAGGCGATCAGTTGAGCTGGTGGCGCTGCTCATCGACGGTATTGACCTTCCTCCAGTGTGTGGGGTCGTGAAGCGGTGTCGATTGGGTTTGGTCGAGCCGATCACCCAAGTTCCAGCTGAACCGCAGAATTGATGTGACGTTTTCGGGACAATTGTGTTGAAGGCAATTTTGGTTTATGACGCTTTCGACACGAAAAATTGTTTAGGGGCAATAGTCCAAATCGAGCGTTTCGAATCAAATACGAGGAAATCTTGAAGTGTTTCGATTTGCTCGCACAAATCTGAAAGGTTGCTGAAAACACTTCTGTTTTTTGGATCTTCATAAGAAAGTTTTGTCACCACGGCGGAGGACACGCAATGGTTTCAACAGCTCAGAAACCCACCGACTCTCAGCGCCGCCGCAGTAGCGATCCTGTCAGTTGGTATTTGGCCACGATCGGCAGAATTCCTCTGCTCACCCCGGCAGAAGAAATCGAACTGGGCAATCAGGTCCAGGCGATGATGACCCTGACCGAAGACGGCTCCAAAACCTTCGAAGACCACGAGCTGACGGGGAAGCAGCGGCGGATGCTCCGCATCGGTCGACGGGCGAAGGAACGGATGATGAAGGCCAACCTCCGCCTTGTTGTGAGTGTTGCCAAGAAATATCAAGGGAAAGGTCTGGAATTGTTGGATCTGATCCAGGAAGGATCTTTAGGCCTCGAGCGTGCTGTTGAGAAGTTTGACCCCACCCGCGGATACAAATTTTCCACGTACGCCTTCTGGTGGATTCGCCAGAGCATGACCCGTGCCATCGCCTGTCAGTCCCGCACCATCAGGCTTCCGGTTCACCTCAGCGAGCGCCTCACCACGATTCGCAAGGTGAGTCTTGATCTGGCTCACAAGCTTGGCGCGATGCCCAGCCGGGTGGAAATCGCAGAAGCGATGGACATTCCCTTGGACGAGCTCGACTCACTGCTGAGGCAGGCTCTCACCACTAGCAGCCTCGACGCCCCTGTGAACGGGGAGGAAGGACGCAGTTTCCTGGGTGACCTGATTGCAGACTCCTCCCTGGATGAGCCGCTCGACATCGTTGAGCAACGCATCCACCACGAACAGCTTGGACGCTGGCTCAGTCATCTCAGCGAGCAGGAGCAGCATGTTCTGAAGCTTCGCTTCGGACTCGAAGGCAACGAGCGTCACACCCTGGCTGAAATCGGTCGGCTGATGGACGTTTCCCGTGAACGAGTTCGTCAGGTGGAGCTCAAGGCATTGCGCAAGTTGCGCAATCTGACCCGTCGGCTGCCCAGCGGAATCTGAGCAGCCAAACAGATCTGGGTCAGTCTTCGGCCCAGATGTAGCGGGTGAGCTCCGTTGGATCGGGCTCAGGCGCCGAGAGGGCGAACTCCACACAATCCTGAACGATGGCATCGATCTCTTTCTCGATGCTTCGCAGTTCGTCGCTGCTCACCAGATTGGCCTCGCAGAGGTCGCGCTCAAGAGCCTTGAGCGGGTCGCGCTGGGCCCAGAACTGTTTCTCCTGTTCAGCGCGGAGTTCATCGGGGTCCGCCAGGGAGTGACCACGGAATCGATAGGTCAGGCACTCCAGCAGGGTGGGACCTTCCCCGGCGCGCGCCCGTTCCACGGCTCGTTGGGCTGCGGCGCGGACCGCTAGCACGTCCATGCCGTCCACCTCTTCGCCGGCCATGCCGAACGACGCCGCTTTGCGCCAGATCTCCGGATCACTGGTGGCACGGTCATGGGCCATGCCGATGGCCCATTTGTTGTTTTCCACCACGAACAGGATCGGCAGCTTCCATAGCTGCGCCATGTTCATGCACTCGAAGAATTGGCCGTTGTTGCAGGTGCCATCACCGAAGAACGCTGCTGTGACGGCGTTGCTGGAGGCGTCCCCCAGGGCATCACGCTTGTAGCGGCTGGTGAAGGCTGACCCCAGAGCAACGGGGATGCCCTCTGCGATGAAGGCGAAGCCCCCCAGCAGGTGGTGCTCCTTGGAGAAGAGGTGCATGGAACCACCCCGCCCCTTGCTGCATCCTGTTTCTTTGCCGAACAGCTCACTCATCACCTCCCGCGCTGGAACACCGGCGCTCAGGGCATGCACGTGGTCTCGATAGGTGCTGCAGAACCAATCGTGCTGGCGCTTCATGGCGCCGATCACCCCTGTACTCACGGCCTCCTGACCGTTGTAGAGATGAACGAACCCGAACATCTTGCCGCGGTAGTACATCTCCGCGCACTTGTCCTCGAAGCGACGGCCGAGGGTCATATCGCGGAACAGCTCCAGACCCGTCTCCCGGTCCACCGTGGCCCGCTTGGCTGTGACGAGGTTTGACAGGCGTTCGGCGTGGGGACCAGCGGCTGCGCTGCCGATGGGGGCGGTGTCGACCGCAAGGTCCTGACCCATGACCGTCCTAATCAATGGGGGTGACTGTAAGGGCCAGCCGTTGTGCGATGGGCAAAATCCCTGACACTGACTAAAGTTCCCCCTCTGGGGACCTGTGGACGTTGGATCTGCCCATCGATCATTTCCGGCTGCTGGGTGTCAGTCCTTCCGCCGATCCAGCCTCCATCCTGCGGCGTCTCCAGACACGCAGCGACAGTCCGCCGGACGATGGGTTCACCCATGAGGGATTACTGCAGCGGCAGGCGCTGTTACATCGATCAGCTGATCTGCTGACGGATCCGAGTGAAAGGGCTGACTACGAGGCAGCGCTGCTGTCGTTGAGCGCGACCCATCCCAATGAGACCGTCGGCCTCGATCTCGCTGCCAGCAGCGAAGTGGCTGGTCTGATCCTGCTGTGGGAGGCCGGAGCGGCCTTGGAAGCATTCCAACTCGCCCGTCAGGGTCTGCAGCCGCCTCAGGCGCCAGCCCTTGGCAGTGGCCGTGAAGCAGATCTCACGCTGCTGGCAGCTCTCGCTTGCCGCGACGCGGCCCGGGATGAACAGCAGCAGCGGCGTTACGAATCCGCTGCACAACTGCTGCGGGACGGCATCGAATTGCAGCAGAGAATGGGCAAGTTGCCGGATCAGCAGGCCCGCCTCCAGCAGGAGCTGGATGACCTGCTGCCCTATCGGGTGTTGGATCTGCTGAGCCGGGATCTGTCCGATGCCGACGCCCGCCAGCAGGGAATCTCCCTGCTGGATCAACTGGTGCGCGATCGGGGCGGTTTGGATCCTGAGGGTCTGGATTCCGAGACCCCAGCTGCCATGGGGCAGGCCGATTTCGAATCGTTTTTCCAGCAGATCCGCCGCTTTCTCACGGTGCAGGAGCAGGTCGATCTCTTCCGTGGTTGGTTCGCGGAGGGCTCCATCGAAGCCGGTTGTCTGGCGGTGTTTGCCCTGGCGGCTGCGGGCTATTCGCGACGGAAGCCTGAGTTCCTCGAGCAGGCCCGCGAACAGCTGCAGCGGTTGGTGGCATCCGATCTGGATCCGATGCCGCTGCTGGGCTGTCTTGATCTGTTGCTGGGCAATGTTGCGGAGGCCTCGCTGCACTTCAGTGCCATCCGTGACGAGGAGCTCCTGAGCTGGCTGGCGGAGCATCCCGGCGACCATCTTGCGGCCCAGTGCGAGTACTGCAGGGTTTGGCTTGAACGGGATGTACTTCCTGGTTATCGGGATGTCGATGCCGCCGGCGTTGACTTAGACGCCTGGTTTGCAGACCGTGATGTGCAGGCCTACGTCGATCGCATCGATCGCCAGTCGGCCCGTCTTGGCTCTGCTGCAACGGTGACAGGGGCTGGATTGAGCTCTGCGCCGTCGGCTGATGCCAGCTCGCCGCATGAAGCGGCGTTGGACGACGACCACTTGCCGGCGGAGGAGGCTCCTTCGTCCGATCCGGCGAACCAAAGGTTGTCCAACCGTCTCAGATGGTTGGCTGCATCACTGGTGGTAGGCCTGGTGGCCGCCTTGGCCGCCGCTGTGATGCTGCGTCCCCGGGAGACGGCTCCGGTGGTCTTGCAACCCGAGCCGGATCGTCAGGACGCCGTTGAACCCAAGCCGTCCGCCCAGGATTCCGCAACCCTGAAACCGCAGGCGATCCTTCAACCTGAGGCGTCCGAGGTCGCAGCTCAGCTGCAACCTCTGCTGAGTGATGCGCCCGATGACGCTCAATTGCGGATGCTTGTTCAGGGTTGGCTTGACAGCAAGGCCCAGGCTCTCCAGGGCCAGCCCTCTCAGCTTCCTGTGGTGGCGCGGCAGCGCTTGATTGATCAGGTTGATCGGGAACGGTCTAAGGCCGTCGTTGCTGGTACCACCACGGTTGTCAAGGCTTCGGTGACATCCCTCGACGTCGTCAGTCGCCAGCCGCGTCGCATCGAATTGCAGGCCCAGGTGGCTTACAGCGACAGCACCACCGATCGATCCGGCACCGTTGTGGATCGCACTGTGCCGGGCAGCCTCACGATCACCTACATCCTGGGTCGTGACGGTGATCAGTGGAAGCTGACGGCCTACATCCCACAAGGTTGATTCTTCGTCGCAGCATCGCTTTTTACGATCGTGCTACTGAATCCACAGAGCCGCCCCAATGTTCGACGAGCTGTCAGCCCGGTTTGAGGATGCGGTCAAAGGGCTGAAAGGCCAGGACAAGATCAGCGACACCAACGTTGAAGTCGCGCTGAAAGATGTGCGTCGTGCCCTGCTGGAAGCCGACGTAAGCCTTCCGGTGGTCAAGGACTTTGTTGCCGATGTGCGCGAGAAGGCCGTCGGTGCCGAGGTGGTGCGTGGTGTCAGTCCGGATCAGAAGTTCATCCAGGTGGTGCACGAGCAGCTGGTGGAGGTCATGGGGGGCGATAACGCCCCTCTGGCCAAAGCGGCTGAGGCGCCAACGGTGGTGTTGATGGCAGGTCTGCAGGGTGCGGGTAAAACCACGGCCACAGCCAAGCTGGGCCTGCACCTCAAGGATCAGGGGCGTCGTGCCCTGATGGTGGGTGCCGACGTTTACCGACCGGCAGCCATTGAGCAGCTGAAGACCCTCGGGGGTCAGATCGGGGTCGAGGTGTTCAGCCTGGGAACGGAGGCCAAGCCGGAGGAGATTGCGGCGGCTGGTCTGGCCAAGGCGAAGGAGGAGGGCTTCGACACCTTGCTGGTGGACACCGCCGGTCGCCTTCAGATCGACACCGAGATGATGGAGGAGATGGTGCGGATCCGCACCGCCGTGCAGCCCGACGAGGTGCTGCTGGTGGTGGATTCGATGATCGGCCAGGAGGCTGCTGAGCTCACCCGTGCCTTCCACGATCAGGTGGGCATCACTGGTGCGGTGCTGACCAAGCTGGATGGTGATTCCCGCGGGGGTGCCGCCCTCTCAATCCGCAAGGTGAGCGGTCAGCCGATCAAGTTCATCGGCACCGGCGAGAAGGTGGAGGCGCTCCAGCCCTTCCATCCCGAACGGATGGCCAGCCGCATCCTCGGCATGGGCGATGTGCTGACGCTGGTGGAGAAGGCCCAGAAGGAGGTTGAGCTCGCCGATGTCGAGAAGATGCAGAAAAAGCTGCAGGAGGCGACGTTCGATTTCTCGGACTTCGTGCAGCAGATGCGTCTGATCAAGCGGATGGGGTCGCTCGGGGGCTTGATGAAGATGATCCCGGGCATGAACAAGCTCGACGACGGGATACTCAAGCAGGGGGAGCAGCAGTTGAAACGGATCGAAGCGATGATCGGTTCGATGACACCGAAGGAACGGGAAAACCCCGATCTGCTGGCCGGTCAGCCGTCCCGTCGTCGCCGCATCGCCGCTGGCAGTGGTCATCAACCGGCCGATGTGGACAAGGTGCTGGCGGACTTTCAGAAGATGCGTGGCTTCATGCAGCAGATGAGTCGTGGTGGAATGCCGGGAATGGGCGGTATGCCTGGCATGGGAGGAATGCCGGGAATGGGAGGAATGCCTGGCATGGGCGGTATGCCGGGTGGCGGTGGGCGGCCCCCCGGTCGCGGCGGTTCTCCAAAGCGCCAGAAGCCAGCTAAAAAGCGTCGCGGTTTCGGAGATCTTTAGGCCGGAAGGTATGGTGGTTGTTTGGCGGCTGCTGCGGCACTGCCTGAATCACTTTCCAACCTCCACACCAAGGCCACGATGATCAAGCTCCGCCTGAAGCGGTTCGGTAAGAAGCGGGAAGCGAGCTTCCGCCTCGTGGCCTGCAACAGCACCTCCCGCCGGGATGGGCGTCCGCTCCAGGAGCTTGGCTTCTACAACCCTCGTACCAAAGAGACCCGTCTCGACACCGAGGCGATTCGTGAGCGTCTTGGCCAAGGTGCTCAGCCCACCGATGTGGTGCGCACGCTGCTCGAGCGCGGTGGCCTGATTGAAAAGACGATCCGCCCTGCGGAAACCGTTGGTAAAGCCAAGCAGGCTGCCAAGCGCGAGGAAGAGGCCAAGCAGGCCGCCAAGGAAGCTGCTGAAGCCAAGGCAGCCGCGGAAGCGGAAGCCGCAGCCGCTGCTGAGGCTGCCAAGGCTGAAGACGCCCCTGACGGTGAGACCGAATCCAGCGAAGGCTGATCTCCCCGGTGCCTGAGGACGGCGCTCGCAGCCGCTTCATTTTTGATCTTCCCGATCCTGAGGCCGCTTTGGCCCTTGCTGGAGCTGCAGAAACCACTCTGCATCGCCTCGAGGCTCTGACAGGAGCGTCGTTGGTGTTGCGGGGCCTTCAATTAATGATCACCGGGCGGCCGACGCAGATCGAGCGGGCCGCTGCGGTGGTGGAACTGGTGAGGCCGATCTGGCAGGACGGGCAAGCCGTCTCCAGCGTGGATCTTCAGGCTGCTCTTGGTGCCCTCAGCCGCGGTCAGGGCGACGACCATGCTGCGATGGGAGAGCAGGTGCTGGCGCGCAGTCAGACCGGTTCGATGCTCAGACCGCGGACGCTGCGGCAGAAGCATTACGTCGATGCCATGGAGCGGCACGACCTCACCTTCGCGCTTGGACCCGCGGGAACGGGCAAGACCTTTCTGGCCACGGTTCTGGCAGTGCGGATGCTAACGGAGCGCAAGGTGGAACGATTGATCCTGACCCGACCAGCTGTTGAGGCGGGAGAGCGACTGGGGTTTCTTCCCGGCGATCTGCAGCAGAAGGTGGATCCCTACCTTCGGCCGCTGTACGACGCTCTACATGCCCTGCTGGGGCCGGACAAAACAACGGTGTTGCTGGAGAAAGGTGTGATTGAGGTGGCTCCGCTGGCCTACATGCGGGGACGCACCCTCAGTGACGCGTTTGTGATCCTTGATGAGGCGCAGAACACCACACCGGCCCAGATGCGCATGGTCCTGACCCGCTTGGGCGAGCGCTCTCGGATGGTGGTCACCGGTGACATCACCCAAGTTGATCTTCCCCAGGGCGTTCCGAGTGGTCTGGTGGAAGCTTCCGATGTGCTGGATGGCGTTGAAGGCGTTGCCGTGTGTCGGTTGACGTCAGCCGATGTGGTGCGACATCCGCTGGTGCAGCGGGTGGTGGAGGCCTATGCCAGCCTCGACGACCAGCGCTCGTCAAGGCCTGTGCGTCGATAGGGAGATCCGAACCCCAGACCCTTGTCAACGCTGGCAGGATGTTTGGAGTGATTGTGGTCTGGTCGACATGCCAGCAAGCAGCAACTTCCAACAGGCCATCCGCGACGCGCAGTCCAGCGCCCTGGTTGGGCCCAATGTGGTCAACAAAGCCCTGCCCTACGTCGGTGGCGGCATGGTCCTCACCTCCGTCGGGGTGATCGGTGGCCTGTCGATGATGGCAACGCCGATGTTCATGCCCCTGTTCTGGGTGGCAGTGATCGGCAATTTGATTCTCTTCTTTGTGGCGCAGAACGTCGCGATGAAGGGCAACAACGCCACGGCGTTGCCACTTCTGGCCGTTTACAGCCTGATCACTGGTTTCACCCTCAGTGGACTGGTGGCTCTCGCGGGTGCGGTTGCCGGAGTCGGAGCCGTCGGAACCGCTGCTCTGGCAACCGGCATCACCTTTGTGATCGCCTCGATTGTGGGGCGTCGCATGAGCGACAGCGTCGGTCAGGCTCTTTCTGGTGTTGTCGGTCTGGGGTTGATCGGCCTGATCCTGGCAATGGTGGTTCAATTCATTGGTGGAATCTTCGCTCCGGCGATGTTCCATGGAACCAGCTTCGAGCTGATGATTGCCGGGTTCGGCACGGTGCTGTTCGTTGGCGCAGCCTTCGTCGACTTCTACACAATGCCTCGTGCTTATCGGGATGAGCAGTACCTGGCGGGTGCCCTCAGCATGTATCTCACCTATATCAACCTGTTCATCTTTATCCTGAGATTGATCATCGTGCTCAACGGCGGTGGCCGCCGCGACTGACACGGTTGACCCCGTTGGGATTGATCCTTTCGACGTTGATTCTCTTCCTGCAGCCCCGGATGATCCGGGGCTTTTTTGTTGGTTAGTGTCAGCCCTCAGTCGTCGGCGACGGCGTAGACGCTCTTGCTGATCGCAACACGCTGCTCGGCGTCGTAGCCCCACTTCTCCAGAAAGGCGACATCGGCGCCTGTGTTGTCGACCGTTGCTTCCAGCAGTTGCTCCAGCCGCTCCTTGACGAGGGCCGGCTCCAGTTGACGCAGCAATTCCGAGCAGCGGCTGCTCACCCGTTGCGATCCTGACTGCTGAGCGCTGTCACCGGAGCGGCCGTGGGTAACCGCCATCGCTGTGCTCATGGCCAGGTTGCGTACGCTCAGATCCACCACGCCCGAGCCGGCGGCACGCAACTGCCCCACCACAGCATCCGGCAGTCGATCCATCAGCGCGCTGTCGCCAGCCAGGCTGACCACAAAGAACCCCCGAGCGCCGTCGCGGCTGGACACCATTTCACCGATTCGGTCCGCCAGCACCTCATCGGTGATCTCCTCGTTCTCCCACTGCTGCAGCCAGGCAGCGGTGATCTCCATCGCCTGCTGGAAGGTGGGTTGCTGCTCCGCCATGGCCGTGATCTGCCCTGCAGGCCAGGCTATGGCCGGAACTGCACAACGAAACGGGGACAGTGACGGCGCAGACTTGCGTCATGCTTTCCACTTCGTCGTCGGAGAACCACCGCTCCGGCTTCATCGCACTGATCGGCAGGCCCAACGTGGGCAAATCCACCCTGGTGAACCAGCTGGTGGGGGAGAAGGTGGCGATCACCTCGCCTGTGGCCCAGACCACCCGTAACCGTCTGCGGGCCATCCTCACCACCGAGGACGCCCAGATGGTGCTTGTGGACACCCCAGGCATTCACAAACCCCACCACTTGCTGGGGGAACGGTTGGTGCAGAGCGCCCGCAGTGCCATCGGCGAAGTGGATCTGGTGGTGCTGTTGCTGGAGGGCTGTGAGCGTCCGGGGCGTGGGGATGCCTTCATCGTCAAGCTGCTGCGGCAGCAGCCGCTGCCGGTCTTGGTGGCCCTGAATAAATGGGACAAGCTGCCGGAGGATCGTCAGGCGGAGGCAGAGGCGGCCTACGGCGAGCTGCTTAAGGAGACGGCTTGGCCGATTCACCGCTGCAGTGCCCTGTCCGGAGAGGGCTGCAGCGCACTGAGCTCGGCGATGGCGGCGCAGTTGCCCCTGGGCCCGCAGCTGTATCCCCCGGAGATGGTCTCTGACCAACCGGAGCGGGTGTTGATGGGAGAGCTGATCCGGGAGCAGGTGTTGCTGCACACCCGAGAGGAGATTCCCCACAGCGTTGCGGTGACCATCGATCGCGTAGAGGAGTTGCCTGCTGGCGGCAAGGGTGGCGGGCGTACGGCTGTGCTGGCCACGGTGATGGTGGAGCGCAAAAGCCAGAAGGGAATTCTGATCGGCAAAGGCGGGGCGATGCTCAAAACCATCGGCCAGGGCGCCCGGCTGCAGATGCAGACCCTGATCGACGGGCCGGTGTATCTGGAGCTGTTCGTGAAGGTGGTTCCCGACTGGCGCAGCAAACCGGCCCGGCTGGCCGAGCTGGGCTACGGGGTGGAGTCCTGATGCTGTCGCTGCTCAGCCGCACCAAGAGCTTCCGTGACCCATGGGTGGGGCAGCCTGCGCTCAATCACAGTTGGCAGTTGCATCGCCGTCGCTTGCAGCTGGCGGAGGCGCTCTGCCGCTGGCGCCGCTGGTTGAGACCGGTCCAGGAGCGCCAGCTGGAGCGGGATGGCTTTCTGGTGGTGCCGGACGTGTTGCCGGAGCCGACATTCAGGGCCGTGCGGGATGAGGTGGAGGCTCACCTGGCTGCCGCTCAGGAGCAGCATCCGATGCCCGCCAACGCGCGAACAGGATTCCAGCCCAAACAGCCGTTCCCCGGGGGGTTCGATCGCTACGACGGCGGCACACTCAACCGATTTCTGCACATCGATCCCGTGACGTTGCCCCATGCGGCGGCGGTGACCCGCGATCCCCGCCTCAGCCGTTGGTCCCGCCAGGTGATCGGTGTGCCGATGGATTCGCGCAAATTGGACGTTTACCTCACGGTTCACGGTGAAGAGAGCCGCACGCCGGATCTGCAGAAGGATCTGCACCGCGACACATTTTTTCGGGCGCTGAAGTTCTGGCTGTTCCTGAGGCCGGTCACGGCAGAGGATGGTCCTTTTGAAGTGGTGCCCGGCAGCCATCGGCTCACCCCAGAGCGGCTGCGCTGGGAGCAGGTCACCGCCAATGCGGCGATTCGCAACCAGCAGCAGCCGGATGTCTCCGGCTCGTTTCGAATCCAGGAGAAGGATCTTGAGGCCCTTGGGCTGCCGGCGCCGGTGACCTTGCCCTGCCGAGCCAACACCCTGGTGCTAGCGGATGTGTTCGCCTTCCATCGGCGTGGGGCCGCTCAACCAGGACGTGAGCGCCTTGCCCTCTACGGCTGGAACCGTCCCTACCCGTTTTTGCCCTTCACCTGGTGAAGCCGACTGAGAAGATGGATTGATGAGCGACCAACCCTTCCCTCCGGTAGATGCCGCAGCGTTTCTCGGGCTCTGTGCCGGCGAGTGGATGAGCCTGCGCAGCAGCTTTGAGCTCTCAAGCGGCGGCGACGATGACTGGCACAGCAGCGAACGCGGAGAGCTGGTGGTGCGTTTCGGCGAAGCAGTGGATGAAGCGGAAGGGGAGCTGGTGGTGACCGCCCCTGGAGGCGCCAGCACCACCCTTCGGTTTCTTCGCGATGGTGCTTTGGCCATCGATGGAACATCCGCGGGGCAGTGGCGCTTCTGGCCTGACGGCAGCATGGAATTGAACCTGTCGCGCCCGGATGGGATGACGGTTCAGGAGCGGATCTGGTTCACCCGCGCCAATCTGCGACTGCGCAGCACCACGGCCACCGATCAGGACGGAACGCCGCGGCAGGGGAGTTTTTGCACGGACATCCGCCGGGTGTCCAAAGCAGCCGCCTGAACCCTGATGGCGCCCTATCGCCTCGATGTGGTGAGTCTGGCGCCGCAGGCCTTTGCGCCCTTGCTCGAGCTGGGGGTGATCGGTCGTGCCTTCGGTAGCGGCATTGCCGAGTTGCATCTCCACAACCCCCGCGATTTCGCCACCGACCGCTACCGCAAGGTGGACGATGAGCCCTACGGGGGCGGCGCCGGCATGGTGCTGAAGCCGGAACCGGTGTTCGCAGCGGTGGAGTCGATTCCCCGGCGCAGCGGTGCTCGGGTGCTGCTGATGTCACCCCAGGGGCGCCCTCTGCAGCAGGCCGATCTGCAGCGTTGGGCCCATGACCATGATCAGCTGGTGCTGCTCTGCGGCCATTACGAGGGCTTTGATGAACGCATCCGCAGCCTTGTCGATGAGGAGGTGTCCGTCGGTGATTTCGTGCTCACCGGTGGCGAGCTGCCGGCGATGACCGTGATCAATGGGGTGGTGCGGCTGTTGCCGGGAACGGTCGGCACAGCCCAGTCACTGGTGGAGGAAAGCCACAGCGCGCTGTTGCTGGAACATCCCCACTACACCCGACCGGCGGAGTTCCAGGGCATGGCGGTGCCGGCGGTGTTGCGGAGCGGAAACCACGCCGCCATCGAGACCTGGCGCCAGCAGCAGCGGGAGCAACGCACGCGGGATCGTCGCCCCGATCTCTATGCACGCTGGAGAATGGCGCGTGATGACGCAGGAGCGGCCATGCAGATGCGGATCGGCAACGGTTATGACATCCACCGGTTGGTGCAGGGCCGACCGCTGATCCTCGGTGGGGTCACCCTGGAGCATCCCGATGGGCTTGGCCTTGATGGCCACAGCGATGCCGATGTGCTGGTGCATGCGGTGATGGATGCCCTGCTTGGTGCGCTGTCGCTCGGAGACATCGGCAAGTACTTCCCGCCGACGGATCCGCAATGGAAGGGCGCCGACAGCCTCCAGCTGCTGGAGCAGGTGGTGGCCTTGGTGACGCAACGGGGTTGGCAGGTGGTGAACGTCGATGCGGTGGTGATCGCCGAGCGGCCCAAGCTGAAACCTCACATCGAGGCGATGCGCGGCAATATCGCAACCCGTATCGGGATCGCTGCCGATGCCGTTGGTGTGAAGGCCACCACCAACGAACGGCTGGGACCGGAGGGGCGGGAGGAAGGCATCAGCTGTCAGGCCGTTGTCCTGCTGGGCCAGCCGTGACTCGCGCCATCGCACTGCTTCTGGCCATGCTGCTGGGGGTTGCAGCACCGGCCATGGCGGAGCAGGGGGTGATTGAACAGTTGCGACTAGCTGTGCCGGCCTCCCATCGCGAGCTCTGGTTGCAGGCCGAGGCAAGCAGCTGGCAGCCCTGGCTGGAGCAGCAATCTGGATTCGAAGGTCGCCAGCTGTTCTGGGATCCACAGCGAGAGGAGGGCCTGCTGCTGATCCGTTGGAGCAGCCGTGAGCAATGGAAAGCCATTCCTGCTGCCGAGGTGGAGCGGGTGCAGGAGGTCTTTGAGGCCCAGGTGAATCAGGCCTTGAAGCGGGATCCGGCCGCAGGGCCGTTGTTCCCCTTGCTGGCGGAAGGCGAACTCCAGGTTCAGGAGCTGCCGTCTCGATGATCGACGCTCGCCTTGACCTGAAGCGACGGGAGCGGCTTGGCATGGTCGAGGCGGTCTGGGGTGAGCACAAGACCGCCGAGCAGATCATCACGATCCTGGAGCGGTTTTCAGCGGCCGATGAGTTGGGTTTGGTGACCCGGGTGTCACCTGAGAAGGCCGATGCGGTGCTGGCAGCTCTTCCTGCTGTGAAGGCTCATGCTCATGCCCGCTGTCTGACCCTTGGGGAACTGCCTGCCCCGCCACCCGGACCGCCGCCCGTGGCGGTGCTCAGTGGTGGCAGCAGTGATCGCAGCGTCGTGGCAGAAGCAACTCTTGCCCTGAGCTGCCATGGCATTGCCGTGGATCCGCTGATGGATGTGGGGGTGGCGGGCCTGCATCGGCTGCTGGACCAGCTCCCACGACTGGAGTCTGCTGTTGTGTTGATCGCCTGCGCCGGCATGGAAGGGGCTCTGCCGACGGTGTTGGCCGGGTTGGTGCCGCAGCCGATCATCGGTGTTCCGGTTTCTGTTGGCTATGGCATTAGCCAGGGAGGCAGGACAGCTCTTGAGGGCATGCTGGCCAGCTGTGCACCTGGGTTGACCGTGGTCAACATCGACAATGGTTATGGAGCAGCTATGGCAGCGTTGCGGATGCTGCGGAATCGTTGAGGGTCAGCCTGCCTGGCCGTCGTTGATCTCTCCCAATCGCTCCAATTCAGCGGAGTTGTGATCGGTTTCAACCTGCTGCAGTGTGCTCATCAGAGCACTCCAATCGGATCGTGAGAGCTCCCCATCCTGTTGCCATTCCATTGCGCGTGGATTGGGAGCCAATGAATTCGATCAAATGTGCTTAATCGAAAACTAGGTGTTGATCCTGAGGAAAAGTGCTCATATTGCGCTCGATCTGCGGAAGAAAATCTTCAGATCCTCAGAGATGCTGCAAATTCGGGTATGCGGTGAGAAGTTCTTCGGCGCTGAGGACATCGCCGCGGCCCTCCGGTTGCCAGATCACCTCAAGGGCCATCAGTTCCGAGGAGGCCGTTGAACCGAGGATGCGCAGCGTTTGGCGCAGCTCTTCACCGGTGCTGGCTCCCTTGAGGCTGGCCGTTGCGGTGGATGCCACCAGCAGGGTGACCACGATGAATTCATTGGTGGCGTCGGCATCGCCCACGTTCTCGGTGGTCCCGCCGGTGAACTTCTGTCCGGCGACATTGCTGGTGAGTTCGGCATCGAGCTTGCTGCGCTCGTTCATCGACAGCCGATTGAACGTGGATTCCGCGCTGCTGAACGGCACACTGCCGCTTTCTGCATTGGCGTAGACCCAAAGCTCAGGCTGTCGCAGCAAGGCCAATGTGGATTCCTGCAGCAGCCGCTGCAGGCCACTGGAGCTGGAGGTGTCGGAGGAGGCCGCCAGTCTGCGCAGGTCCTCCTGGAGCGACTTGGCGCTGGCCAGCATCCCCACCTGCACCTGAAGCATATTGACTTTGCTGGGGACCGCCGGCATTGGCGAACCTCCACCAATGGCAGGGGCGCCGCCCCCTCCGCGGAAGGCGTTCACCAGAACCCCAGCCACGGCCATCAGGATCAGCAGGCCGAACAGTCCACCGCCGCCGAATCCGAAGATCGGAATGATGAACGGGAAGCCGAAGCCACCGCCGCGCATGCCACCGCCATAACCACCGCCGCGGTAGCCACCGCCGCCGCTGCGGGGCATTGAGGGGGCTCGGAAGCTGCCACCCCCCATCCGACCACCGCGGGCGGCATCGGCCGGTTGGGCACTGATCAACCCGAAGCCGAACACCACCAGTGGCACCAGAACGGTGGCCAACAACCGGCGGGTCCAGGTGAGCTTCCGAGCGATCAAAACAACGAACTATTACTTGTTCAACTCTAGGAACCACCTCCAACGATGGTGACGATCTCCAAGCTGTCGCCTTCACCCACTGTTGTGCTGGCCCAGCCACCACGGGGCGCGATCACACCGTTGTGCTCTGCCACCACCAGCTGGGGGTTATGTCCCAAGGCGGCGATCACCGCTTCGAGGGTTGGAGGCATCGGCTCAGGGTCCAGGCAGCGGACTTCGCCATTGACGGTGAGCTTCAGAGCCATGGATTAAAGGGTTGGGCGCGACAGGCTGCTCAGCAGGTTCTGACTGGCCTTTTCGGGATTGTCGGATCCCATGATCGCTCCGATCACCGCCACGCGCCGGCACCCCACTGCCATGAGCGCATCAAGGTTGGCCTGGCTGATGCCACCGATGGCGAACACCGGCTTGTGCGTGATGGCCAGCGCTTCACCCACCAAGGCAGCGCCGATGGCCGGCCGCTCCGGCTTCACGGCGGTGTTGTTGACGGGACCAAGACCCAGGTAGTCGCAGTCCTCGCGGTGTGCTTCCGCCACCTGGTTCAGGGAATGGGTGCTGCGTCCGAGGAGACGTCCGGGGCCGATCAAGCCACGGGCCACATCCGTGGGCAGGTCGTCCTGACCCAGATGAACGCCATCGGCATCCACTGCCAGGGCCAGATCAATCCGGTCGTTGATGATCAACAGAGCGCCGTGATCACGGCAGAGAGCAGCCAGGGTTCTGGCTTCCGCCAGTCGTTCCAGGTCGCTTCCGGATTTACAGCGGTGCTGAACCATGGCCACACCGCTGCGCAGAGCAGTTTTCACGCGATCGACAAGGTCAGGGCATGGGCTGGTGATCAGGCAGAGCTGGCAGTCCTGCAACCGGTTCCGACGGTTGTTGCCGCTGGTAGCTGTGAGGCAGGTCACCTCCAGGTCGTAAAGGCCGTAGCGGATGGCGGCGGCCTCAGCGGACAGAGGGGCATCCACGTTGCGCCCGTATTCCTCCAGCACTCTCAGGGCTTCCTGCACCCGGCCGCAGTTGGCCTCCACGACTTGCCGGGGGCTGTGACGGTCGAGCTGCGCCGGATGCTCCATGCCCGCACCAGGGTCGGTGACGGTGGAGCGGGCTCGCTTGTAGCGCTCCTGATGCAGCTTGCCGAGTCGCTGACGCCAATCCTTCAGGCTGATCACCAGGTCATCCCGCTCCAGTCCGAAACGGCACCAGTCCTCAACGACCCTCAGCCCTTCGCGGGCTCGATCGAGATTGGCATCGATCAGCCTTGCCACACGAGGATCCAAGGACGACTCGCAACCCATCAGATTCGTGGCACCCTTTGGAGGATCGCACTCCCTTGAGTCATGGAGAATGGTGGGTCTGACAGTCCCATGCACGTTCTTGTATGGGGCATCGTGTTGCTGGGGGGAATCGGCGTGTTCATCGTCTGGGGCCTGGCCAACGCTTACCCAACACCGGTCTGAACCGACAAGAGCGACCGGGCCTGGTCGGCATCTCGGCCGATCTGAGCACTGAGTTCCTCCAGTCCGCTGAACCGCTGCTGACCGCGGAGTCGCTGCACGGGTTCCACCGTCAGCTGACGGCCCTCCAATTCGATCGTGCGGTCGAGCAGGTGCACCTCCACAGCCGAGGGGGAGGTGGGATCCACCGTCGGTTGCGGACCCATATTCATCACAGCGGCCAGGGGTTGATCCCCGCCGTCCACCCAGGCCCAGGCGGCATACACCCCCAGTGCCGGCAGGAACTTGCGGCCGTCCACCTGCAGATTGGCGGTGGGCCAGCCCAGTTCGCGGCCCAGACCACGGCCCCGCACCACCCGACCGCGGAAACGGTAAGGACGGCCCAGCAGGGACTTGGCGGTGTCCAGATCGCCGATGTCCAGCGCAGCGCGGATACGGCTGCTGCTCATCCGTCCGTTGCCGTCCTCCACGATCTCCGTCACCAGCACCTCCACCCCCCTGGCCGCGGCTACCTGGCGGAGTAGGTCAGCGTCTCCACTGCGCTTGTTTCCGAAGCGGAAGTTGGCCCCCACGACGATCCGCTGCGCCTGCAGGGTGTCCAGCAGCACGGTGTTGACGAACGCTTCTGCACTCAGCTGGGCCAGCTCCGGGGTGAAGGGAACCAGCACCAGCTGCTCGATGCCCAGCGGCTGCAGCAGCTCCAGCTTTTCGCTGGGCAGATCCAGCCGCAGTCGGGCTTCACCGAACAGCACCTCCCGCGGGTGGGGCCAGAAGCTCACCACAGTGGGCACCGCAGTGGAACCCGCGATGGCCTGGCCGATCACACGGCGGTGTCCGGCATGCAACCCATCAAAACTGCCCAGTGCCAGAGCGGTCGGCCTGCGGGCGTCCTGTGGCGAACAAAGGGGGATCAACGCGGGGTGCAGACGGTGCGCTTTGGTGGCAAGTTTGGACGACTGACCCCCCAGCCATGGCGGATCGCCTTGATTTCCAGCAGCTGTCCTTCGGCGTGCGCCGAATGGGCTGGATCCGCTTCTGGATTCAGGTGGTGCTCGGCGTCGTGGTGGTGGGGGTGCTGCTGTTCAACAACGTGGGCGGCAGCCTGGCCCGAAACGCAGAGCGCGCCGTCGGCCTTGGCCCTGGCCTCTCTCTGACGACCCTGGCTTTCCTGGTGCTGCTCTACAGCCTGTGGCAGGGCTGGTTGATCGTGCGCACCGGTCGGGCGATCGACAGCGGCGCCAGGCCAAGTCGCGGGGAAACCGCTCGCCTGATCAAACGGGGGTTGATCGCAGACCTGCTGGGTCTTGTGTTCGCGGCCATCGGCTATCAGGCCCTGGCCGGCAGCCTGTTTGTGCAGGCGTCGATGCAGACGCCTGGCATCGCCATCGGAGGTCGTGGCATGGCGGACAACCTGGCCATCACCTCCCTGGAGATGCTGTCGGTGCTCAGCAACACCCAGGTGCTGTTCGCCCACTTGATCGGCCTGCTGTTCTCGCTGTGGTTGCTGCAGCGGATCTATCGCACCAGCTGATCCTTCAGCTTCAGCTGCGGCAGTCCACTGAGGGATCCCCGCCAGAACAGATCGGGTTGGATCGGGGTCAGGGATGGACTGTTGGCATGGATCTGGGCCACATCGCTGGGCCAGTCCCGCGGACCTTCACCGGCGGACTCCAGGTCGTTCACCACTTCACCGGCTAGCCAGTAATAGGCCCGACCCCGCGGGTCCACCCGGGAACTGAACTGCTCGTCGTAGCGGCGGATCGACAGGCGGGTCCAGCGCAGCGGGCCCATGGCGTCCCGATTGCAGGGGGGAATGTTGAGGTTGAGCAGCAGGTTCTCCGGCCATTGATCCGCCAAGGCCTGTTCGGCGACCTCCACTGCCAATTCGGCGCCGGCCTGGAACTGCCGCCACTGGAAGCAGGCGCTGCTGATCGCCATCGATGGAATGCCCTCCAGGGTTCCTTCCATCGCTGCAGCGACGGTGCCGGAGCAGAACACATCGGTACCCAGGTTGGGGCCGTGGTTGATGCCGGAGAGCACCAGATCAGGTTTGTCCTTCACCAGTTCGAACAGGGCCAGCTTCATGCAATCCGCCGGTGTGCCGGAGCAGGCCCAGGCGGTCACGCCAGGAACGAACAGTTCATCGGCCCGCTCAGCCCGGATGGGGGTCTGCAGCGTGAGGCCATGGCCGGTGGCGGAGCGCTCCTGATCCGGGCAAACCACTGTGACGTCGTGGCCGCGGGCGACGGCCGCCGCCGCCAGGGTGCGGATGCCTTCGGCGAAGACGCCATCGTCATTGCTGATCAGGACCCGCATGGCTTGGCTGGTGGGTGGGGGGAACCTAAGCGGGCTGGCTGCTTACAGTCAGTTGCCTTTAGCCACAGGCCCGTGAGCGCCCCGGTCACCCTGCAGCAGCTCACCGATCAGCTGGATGCGCTCGAGCAGCAGGCCACAACCGAAATCTCCGAGGCCTCCGATGCCGCAGCCCTCGAACAATTGCGGGTAGGTCTGCTGGGCAAAAAGGGACGGATCTCGGGGGTGCTCTGGGCCATGGGCAAGCTGCCGGGCAGTGAACGACCGCTGGTGGGTCAGCGGGCCAATGTGCTCAAAACCCAGGTGCAGAGCCTGCTGGCTGAGCGTCTTGCGGCGGTGAAGCAGGCGGCGATGGCGGAACGCATCGCCCGCGAAAGCATTGATGTGACGGCGCCGGCGTCGGGGATCCCGATGGGGCATCGCCACCCCTTGATCACCACCACCGAGGAGATCGTCGATCTGTTTCTCGGCCTCGGATACAGCGTTGCCGAAGGGCCCGAGGTGGAGAAGGACTACTACAACTTCACGGCGCTGAACATTCCCGAGGATCATCCAGCCCGGGACATGCAGGACACCTTCTACCTGCAGGGTGATCTGCTGCTGCGGACCCACACCTCACCGGTGCAGATCCGCCACTTGGAACAGAACCCCCCACCGGTGCGCATCGTCGCCCCTGGACGGGTGTATCGACGCGATGCCGTCGATGCCACCCACTCGCCGGTCTTCCATCAGGTGGAGGTGCTGGCCATTGATGAGGGACTCGACTTCAGCCACCTGCGCGGCACGGTGATGGCCTTCCTCAAGGCTTTCTTCGGTGATCTGCCGGTGCGTTTCCGGGCCAGTTACTTCCCGTTCACGGAGCCTTCAGCCGAGGTGGACGTGCAATGGAGGGGACGATGGCTGGAGGTAATGGGCTGCGGCATGGTTGATCCCGCTGTGCTGGAAGGTCTCGGCCTCGATCCCGAGCGCTACAGCGGCTTTGCTGCAGGTCTCGGCGTTGAACGCTTCTGCATGGTGCGTCACGGCATTGATGACATCCGCCGGCTTTACACAAGCGATCTGCGCTTCCTCGAACAGTTCTGACTCCCATAAGCTGAATAAGCCTTAGTTGCAGCGGTCAGTGCCCCGGATCGGACTGATCGTGAATGACGGCAAGCCGCTGGCGGTGCAGACGGCAGACACCATTCAGCAACGGTTGGAGCTGGCTGGCCACGCGGTGGTTCGCGCCAGCAGTTCCGGTGGCATGGTGGGCTTCGCCAATCCGGATCAGCATCTCCGCTTGCTGGGCTACAGCGCCTGCGTGCCGGAGGGGTTCAACAACAGCATGGCCCTGGCGATCGTGCTGGGCGGTGACGGCACGGTGCTGTCGGCAGCGCGGCAGACCGCACCGGTGGGGGTTCCGATCCTGACCATCAACACCGGCCATCTGGGCTTTCTGGCGGAGGCTTATCTCGGCGATCTCGACCGGGCACTGGAGGTGGTGCTCACCGAGCAGTGGACGATCGAGGAGCGCAGCAACCTGGTGGTGAGTGTGATGCGAGGGGACCAGCGCCGCTGGGAAGCTCTGTCGCTCAACGAGATGGCACTGCACCGGGAGCCGCTCACCAGCATGTGTCACTTCGAGATCGCCATTGGGCGTCATGCGCCGGTGGATATCGCTGCCGATGGCGTGATCCTCTCCACCCCCACCGGCTCGACGGCCTACGCCCTCAGTGCCGGCGGTCCAGTGATTTCACCCGATTGTCCGGTGCTGCAGCTGACGCCGATCGCTCCCCATTCCCTGGCCTCCCGCGCGCTGGTGTTCAGCGACCGTGAACCGGTGACGGTGTTCCCGGCGACTCCTGAACGTCTGATGATGGTGGTGGACGGCAGTGCTGGTTGCTATGTCTGGCCTGAGGACCGCGTTCTCATCCGTCGTAGTGAACACCCGGTGCGTTTCGTGCGGTTGGTGGATCATGAGTTCTTCCAGGTGCTGCGCAACAAGCTGGGTTGGGGCCTGCCGCACATCGCCAAGCCAGATAAGGGATGACCGCTGACCCGCTTCTGCTGTTGGTGGGAGCGTCAGCGGTGGCTCTGGCTCCACGGCTGGCGGCATCGGGCTACAGCACAGTTGATTGGCTCAGTGCCGGTGTGGCCTCCAGCACGGTGCAGGTGGGTGAGGAGCCGCTGGCGGCTGTTCTGGCTGCTGATCAGGCCGCCAAGGTGCGGGACCTGCGTCAGCGCTTCCGGGGGATGCCGATCCTTCTGGATCTGGAACAAGACAGCGTTGATGCCAGGGCGGCCTGTCTCTGCGCAGGGGCGGATGACTTCTGGCTGTCGTCCATTGCTCCCAGTGATCTGCTGCTCCGCCTGCGACTGCATCGCACCGTGCAGGCCCGCCTGGGTCAACGGCCGACGTTGCTTGAACTGGGTGATCTCAGTCTTGATCCCGCCACCCGTCACGTGCGACGGGCCGGCCGCACCGTGGCTCTCACGGCCCGGGAGTTCGCCCTGCTGCTGGTGTTGATGCGGTCGCCGGGAGAGGTGTTCAGCCGTGAGCAGTTGCTGCAGGAGGTCTGGCAGGACGAACGGGCCAGCAGCAATGTGGTGGAGGTGTATGTGCGCTACCTGCGCCAGAAGCTGGAAGCCGACGGCGAATCGCGGTTGCTGTTGACGGTGCGCGGTCGTGGTTACAGCCTCGGTCCTGTCGTCGGGGACGGTTGAGCATGGATCTGCCGGCACCGCAGCAGCTGCCCGTCACCGCGCAATGGTGCCTGGAAGACCGACGCTGCATCGCCCTGGAGGTGGCCCGCACCCCAAAGCAGCAGCAGATCGGTCTGATGCAGCGGCCGGCCTTGCCACCGCTGCGTGGCATGTGGTTTCCCTTTGACCGTCCCAGGCTGCTGAGCTTCTGGATGCTCAACACCCTTGCGCCGCTGGACATGCTGTTTCTGCGGGACAACCGGGTGATGGCCATTGCGGCTGATGTTCCGGTCTGTCCGAAGCTGCCTTGCCCCAGCTACGGCCCGGCGGATCCCAGTGACGGGGTGGTGGAGTTGCGGGCCGGGGAGGCCCGTCGTCTGGGCATTCGCCCTGGCGATCAAGTCCAGATTGAGACGATATCGTATTAATAAATAAACGATTATGTCACGATTACGTGCCTTTTAGGCTCAGGATTGGGTTCATCGGTGCCAGGCGGGTGCCATCGCTGAGGGGTTGGCCTCGCCAGGCCTGCAATTGATTGAGCTGCACCGTCAGTCCTGACTGCTCCATCAGCGGCCGCAGCGTGGCCACCGCTTCAAGGGTCGCCAGCGGAATCACCACGATCCCCGATGGACGCAACCGTTGCAGCACTGCCTTCAGCAGCGCCTCGCGATGGGGGCCGCCACCACCCAGCAACACGCGATCCGGTTGGTCCAGGCCGTCAGGCAGATCGGCGGACAGCAGGCTCAGCGCATCGGTTTCCACCACGGCGCTGGGCATCACCTCGAGCCGCTTTGCATTGGCCTGGATCAAGGCAGCCCCACCGGCCCGGCGCTCCACCGCCAGCAGCCTGAGCTGGGGCCGTAGGCGAAGGGCCTCCAGTCCGATGCTGCCCGTGCCGGCGCCAAGGTCCCAGAGCACTCCCTGATCGGGCAGATCCAGATCCGCCAGCAACTGGATGCGTGCCTCCCGCTTGGTCATCAGCCCGGGGTGATCCGGGTGCTGGAGGTACAGGCCATCCTCCAGACCGAACAACGGCAACGCCCTCGAGTTCGGAATGGACGGTTCCTCGGCAATCAACAGTGCCACCAGCAATGGCTGCAGTGGCTCCGGCAGGGGGGCATCGGCCGGGATCAGCCGCATCCGTTCGTCGGCATGGCCAAGGTTTTCCCCCAGCCAGAGCTGATAGCTCGCCTCCAGACCGCTGCTGCGCAGACAGCGGCGCACGGCGTCGGCACCGCCACGGCCAGGGTCGGTGAGCACCGCCAGGGCCCTCGGCCGCGTCTGCAGTTCCCGGGCCAGGGGCTCGGGATCGCGTCCATGCAGGCTCACCCAGCGGGCGTCCTGCCAGGGACGACCGATGCGGGCAAAGGCCAGTTGCAGGCTGGTGGGCGCGGGATGAAAGCGCAGCCGCTCCGGCCCGAGGCGCTCCGCCAGGATTCTGCCGATGCCGAACCAGAGCGGGTCCCCACTGGCCAGCACCACCGCGTTGGTTTGAGCGGAGAGAGCGCTGAGCACCTCCACCAGATGGCGGGGGTCGTCGCTGTCGATCAGGGGAACCGGGCTTTCCAGCCATGTTTCAAGGGCTGGCTGAAGGCGGCGCGGTGCAGCGATCTGTTCGGCAGCTCGAATCAGGGCTTGCTGCGCAGCGGGCAGCGAGGCCGGTGCCCCTGCGTCAGTACCGATCACATCGATCATTCAGGCATTCTGGTGGCCAGACCTCTGGAAGCCATGGCACGGGTTGAGCTGGTGGCTGATCGGTTGGTGGCCGCGGGCTTCATCCGCCCATCGGTGCTCTGGCGGGGGCTTCAGCGCTGCCGTTCCTCGTTCTCCCATTGGGGAGTTGGTTTGCTGATCGGCCTCAGCGGACCCCTGGTGGAGCCACTGGCCTGGCTGCAATCGCTTCTGTATGCCAAGCAGTTGCGGCGGGTGCAGCTGCCGCCGCTGGCGGAGCGGCGCCTTCAGGAATTGATGAAGGCGTCATGAGCCCCTCCAGTCAGCGTCGTCAACGCCTGCATGAGTTGTTGCTGGCCCTGATCGCTCGGGAGGAGGACCTGCAGCTGATGGACAGTGAGCATCCGCAGCTCGATGGTGGGACGGCCCCAGGGCGTTGGTTGGATCAGAACCGGCGAACGCTGCAGCGGTATCAGGCGTTGGTGAGAACGGCGGTGACCCTGGATGCCCTGCTGGATGCCGAGGACAGTCCGCCTGATTTCGGCGCTGGCTGAGCTGGTGAAACCTGGCAATCTGGGGTGACTGCCCGCGCTGCATGGCCCCCTTCGGACTTTCCGCTCTGCGTTCGCTGCTGGGGCGTGGCGTCGGCAACACACCATGGCAACCTCCGGAGTCCAGCTGGAGTCGTCGCTTCGGCCTGGGCTGGGAGTCGCCTTACACCGTTCGGTACGCCAGCAACCTCGACGATGGCCCCGACCACGGCATGCCCCTCGGCGGCTTCGGGGCTGGCTGCCTCGGCCGTTCCCCCAGCGGAGCCTTCAACCTCTGGAACCTCGATGGTGGTGAGCACTGGTTCGGATCGATCCCCGACTGTCAGTTCGCCCTCTGGGAGCAGCAGGGCGAGGACGTCCGTGCCCATGCCCTGGCCACGGCTCCCGACCGTGATGACACCGACCCCAGTGGCGGCACACCCCTGAGCGCCTGGCAGTGGTACCCCGCCAGCACCCAGGGCCGCAGCACCGGCACCTACGCCGCCCGCTATCCCCTCAGCTGGACCCACCACGAGGACGTTTACCGCGCCGGCGTCCTCTGCGAGGCCTTCAGTCCCATCCTTCCTGGGGATTACCAGCGCACCAGCTATCCGGTGGCGGTGTTCCGCTGGCAATTCAGCAACCCCACCGATCAGCCGCTGGAGTTGTCCCTGATGCTGTGCTGGCGCAACACGGTGGGTTGGTTCACAAACACCGACGCTGCCGCGGAGGTGCATTTCCGTGATGACGGCAGCCCGGAGCACAACTACGCCCCGGCGATCGGTCGTGGTGAAGGACAGCGCAACCGCCAGGTTGATCAGCCGGGATTTAGCGGAGTGCTGCTGGAGGGCCAGCCCTCGATGCCACTGGCGGAAGGCGAGGGTCAGTGGTGCCTGGCTCTGCCGGATGACTTGGACGGCGTGCATGTGATGCGCTGCAGCCGCTGGGATCCCAGCGGTGATGGCAGTGAGTTGTGGACCCCCTTCGCCGCCGATGGGCGGATCCCTGACAGCAACAACGACCGCGCCAGCCGTTCCGGCGAGCAGGCCAGTGCTGCCATCGCTGTGAAATTCACGCTGGCTCCCGGTGCCAGCCGTGAGATTCCGCTGGTGATCAGCTGGGACCTGCCGGTGACGGCTTTCGCCAGTGGCAGCAGCGCGCTGAGGCGTTACACCGACTTCTTCGGCAGCAGCGGCAGCAATGCCGCCGCCATTGCTGCAGAAGCCCTGCGCGATTGGCGCCAGTGGCGGGAGCAGATCGATGCCTGGCAGCAGCCGGTGTTGGCCCGTATGCAATTGCCGGAGCCGCTGCGGATGGCGTTGTTCAACGAGCTCTACGACCTCTGCAGTGGCGGCAGCCTTTGGACTGCGGCGTCACCGGCGGATCCCCACGGCCGCTTCGGTGTTCTGGAGTGCCTCGACTACGCCTGGTACGAAAGTCTTGACGTGCGCCTGTACGGCTCACTGGCGCTGTTGCAGCTCTGGCCGGAGCTGGACAAAGCGGTGCTGCGCAGTTTTGCCCGTGCCATTCCTGCCGCGGATGGCAGCCAACGGCCGATCGGTTGGTATTTCACCCAGGGCCGTGGCCGGGTGGAGGCGGACCGCAAGGTGGCGGGAGCGACGCCCCATGACCTGGGGGCCCCCAACGAACGCCCCTTCGACGCCACCAATTACACCGCTTATCAGGACTGCAACCTCTGGAAGGATCTGGCCAGTGATTACATGCTGCAGGTGTGGCGCACCTTCCGCCTTGCGCCCACCGGCGAAGACCTGCGCTTTCTGGCGGAGTGCTGGCCCTCTGCGGTTCAGGCCCTCGATTACCTCAAAGGCTTTGACGTCAACAACGATGGTCTCCCCGACAACGGCGGTGCCCCTGATCAAACCTTTGACGACTGGCCGTTGCAGGGTGTGAGTGCCTACTGCGGCGCACTCTGGATCGCGGCCCTGGAGGCCGCGCTGGCGATGGCTCAGCGGCTGCAGCTTGATCTCGGCCTGGACACTGCCGCGGAACAGCGGCGGTTCGGTGCCTGGCTCGAGCAATCCCGCGCCAACTTCGACGACCTGCTCTGGAACGGCGAGTACTACCGGATCGATGCCGAGAGCGGCACACCGGTGGTGATGGCGGATCAACTCTGCGGTGACTTTTACGCACGGCTGCTGGGGCTGCCACCGGTGGTCAGTGACGCCAGGGCACGCAGCACCCTGCAGGCGGTGAAGGAGGCCTGTTTTGAACGGTTTGAGTCCGGACGTCTCGGCGTGGCCAACGGTTTGCGGCGGGATGGCAGTCCCCTGGACCCCAACGGCACGCACCCTCTGGAGGTGTGGACCGGCATCAATTTCGGTTTGGCCAGTTACTACCGGCTGATGGGAGAGAGCAAAACGGCGTTGGCCATCTGCTCAGCCGTGGTGGGCCAGGTGTATTCAGGTGGTCTGCAGTTCCGCACCCCGGAAGCGATCACTGCCGTGAACACCTTCCGTGCCTGCCACTACCTGCGGGCCATGGCCATCTGGGGCCTGTGGGCCACGGACACCGGGTGGGAGCGGATTCCCGGCGTGGCGGAACGCTGAAGCGTTTCGCTCGGTGCCTCACCGAACAGCTGGCGGTAATCGCGGGCGAAATGATTGCGACTGCTGAAGCCGAAGTGGGTTGCCACGGCCTGGACTGTGATGAACCCCATTGACGCCTGGCGTTGCGGGTTCAGCAGTACCGCCTGCACCTGGCCGAGACGGATCTGTTTCAGCAGGGTCATCGGCCCCATGCCGAAGCTGGCGCGACAGCTGTGCACGATTGAGGAGCGCGACGCGAAGATCGTGGTGGTGATGTCTTCCAGGGAGATGACTTGCGTGGGGTTGCCCTGCCCCCAGGCAATCAGGTCTTTCATCAGCCCGGCGCGGTGGCTTAGTTCGCCGCTGTTGATCTGGCTCAAGCGTCGGTTGCTCAAGAGTTCCAGCAGCTCGGCTTCGATCAGTTCCGCCTGAATTGGATCGTGATGTTGTGGCTTGGTGAGTTCAACCAGCCGCTGGAATAGTTCAGGGGTGACGGCGGCCGAATTCACACTGTTGATCCGATCCAAGGCTCGCTGTTCGTTGGTGGCGACCGCCAGCCGTTGCAACCGCTGTTTGCAGACCATGGCCACCTGGATTCACAACCTGGCTTAAGCACGAAGTACGAGTCCTTCAAGCTGCTTTGAAAGCCATGGATGCTGAGGGGCGACACCTCTTCACCCCTCACCAGGGGGTGGTCACCACGCGTGTTGATGGAGAAGGGGAGAAAACCAGACCGACGGTCGCCCTCACAGACCAGCATCTGGTCGGTTTTGATCGAAATCAGGGGCAGGACAGCGCTGCCGGTTAACTGAAACCTGCCATGCAGTGAACCGGCACTGAGCTGACTGACGTCCAGTCCGATGCCGAGTGATTTGAAGATCCCGCAGAGTTCCCCTGCTGACTGAAAAAACAACTCCACAGGCGAATTATCTGTGAATTCCACGGGTCTCCGAGGCGGACTGTGAGAATTCGCCCATTGACTGAACTCCGATGCGCCGGCTGCTCTGCTGTTTGATCGCCGTTCTGGTGCTGTTCACAGCGGCACCCCAGGGAAGGGCCCAGGTGCATGAGCACGAATCCGACAACGGCACCCGGATGGTGCGCAGCCTCGAGAGCCTTCGCGATCTGGACTACGACAGCTGGCAGGCGGTGGCCTACCGCGAGGGGAAGCCCGGTGAACCCGTGGTGCTCCGCATCGTTGGTTATCCCGGCAAACTCCGCCTCGACCATCCGGTGAGTCTTCAGGTGGAAGCCGGGCGCAGGGCCTGGGCCCTGGACGACATCACCCTGGCCAACCCAGCCCTGGCCACCGATGGCCGTGAGGCTGCAGCGGAGTTTGCCCTCGACCCCCTCCTGGATGACCTCAGCAACAACCGACCCCTGCGTCTGATGTTGCCAGGGGTGTTCACGGAGCTTCCGGTGCCTCCCTACGTGGTCGGTGAGTGGCGGTCATTGCAGGACCTCCCCCTGAGCTGATGTGGAACCTCTGGATGCGCCGGGCCCTGGCGTTGGCTGCGCTGGCTGAAGGTCGCACCAGCCCCAATCCCCTTGTGGGAGCTGTGGTGCTCAACCGTGAGGGCCGATTGGTGGGGGAGGGGTTCCATGCCCGCTCGGGTGAGCCCCATGCCGAGGTGGGTGCGCTGGCTCAGGCCGGAACCGCCGCCGCCGGTGGCACGTTGATCGTGACCCTGGAACCTTGCTGCCACCACGGCCGCACACCTCCCTGCAGCCGAGCTGTTCTGCAGGCCGGGGTGGCCAGGGTCGTGGTGGCGTTGGAGGATCCGGATCCCCGGGTGGCTGGTGGCGGGATTGCTCAGCTGCGGAAGGCCGGTGTTGTGGTGATCACCGGCGTGCTTCGGCAGGAGGCCGCAGAGCAGAACCGGGCCTTTCTGCATCGCGTCCGCACGGGTCGCCCCTGGGGGGTGCTCAAGTGGGCGATGGGGCTCGATGGCAGAACCGCGTTGCCCAATGGCACCAGTCAGTGGATCAGTGGTGCCGACTCCCGTCGCTGGGTGCATCAGTTGCGGGCGGGATGCGATGCGGTGATCGTCGGCGGTGGAACCGTTCGCGCCGATGACCCCCTGCTCACCAGCCGCGGTCGTCGCGATCCGGAACCGCTGCGGGTTGTGCTCAGCCGTGGTCTGGACCTTCCCGCCGAGGCACAGCTCTGGGACACAGCATCCGCCGCGACCCTGGTGGCCCATGGTCCGGAGGCTGCCGGCAAGCAGGCTCCGAACGGACCGGAACGGCTGGAGCTGGAGCAATGCGAGCCCCTGCCGCTCATGCAACACCTGGCAGCCCGGGGCTGCAATCAGGTGCTTTGGGAGTGCGGATCAGAGCTGGCGGCTGCGGCCATCCGCCAGGGCTGTGTGCAGGAGGTGGCTGCCGTGCTGGCCCCGAAACTGATGGGTGGAGTAGCAGCTCGGACGCCTCTGGGGGAACTGGGTTTCACCGCCATGGATCAGGTGCTCTGTGGCCAGTTGCTGCCTCCCCGGCCCATCGGTGATGACTGGTTGCTCTCCCTGCGGCTCGGGGGCTGAGTCCACCAACGTGCAGAGTGCTGCCATGAAACAGCCGAATGTCCAGCAACTCCGATCGCTTCGACTCTCAGCTCTTGCACGCAATGACAGGGCCATTGCAGAACTGAATTCACGCATCTCCAACTCGCCCGACTACCTGGTGGAGGAGCTGATGATCCGTCACGGCTGGCCTGCCCACGAAGCACTGTGTGCCGTGCAGCAGCTTCAGGAGAAGGCGCTTCAAGGCACAACGGATCAGAGTGCACTTTGAGGTAAGAGCAGCTGATTTTTATGAGAACGCATCTCCAGAACAGTCGCTGCTATTGATTTTTTCAGCCGCACCTACTGTTGTTACCTCCCAGGAAAAGCGTCTGACGAAGTGTCGTTTTTGGTAAAGCAGTGTTTCTTCGGTCTGGCGTGCTCTGATTTGTGCGTATGAGCGTGGCACCAGGGTCTGAATTCTGCGCAGTGTGCAAGTGCTCAAACAGCGGATTTTGCAGGAGGTGCGGATTAACCCGAGCGGGCTTCTGCTCCGGCTGCTCAGCAGGAGTCACAAGGATAAGGTCAGCGCATTGCCGGTGAGCAACGTGCTGCTAACGCAATGGTGTTACGGCACCACGTAGGCAGATCATCTCGACAATGAGAGGGCTGCCTCCAGACGAAAATGAGCATTCACGCCGATTGCCTTGTGTGTGACCGCTGACCATATTGAGATCACTGAGATCGGAGGAGCCAATGACGGTCGATACTCCACCTGAGCAAACAGCAGAAGCAGCCTGACTTGCCTGGCCCCTGCTCCAACTTTTCAACCCAAATGTGAGCATTTCGTCTGTGACGACACTGATGGTCGTCTGATCAGTCGAATCTTCTCTGCACCGTTCTTAGGTGCCCCGTAGAAGACCTGCACCACACCTGGACCCAATGGCCCCAGGGTTGCCATTAAGCCAGACGCTTCGACCTCTACTTTCAGTTCACTGTCGTTCGAAAGGCATTAATGCTTCACGAATACAGCTTCACTGACCAGGTCGATTGACATGCATAAGCGAGCGAGATAGGCCGTCTTTCCATCGGGAAGGGCGGCCTTCCCCTTTTGCAAGCAGATCAAAAAAAATCTTGGGAACTTGCTTCAAGCCTGTCGTCTGGGTGTGCCCTCTGGGTCCCTCACTTATGCATCTCTGATAGGCCGTGATCAGTGCCGACATCCAATTTAAGTATAGTAAAGTCAAGTTTTGTGCTTGAAAAAACGATATTTAAGCCTCGTTCAATTGATTCCACAAACTGCGTTTCGATGTGGGCGGGGGAGTGGGTTGAGCAAAGCCTGGTTTTACAACTTGTGCTGTGACTTCTGCATGCTCACCCAGCGCTGCTTGTAGAAACAGTCCGACTAGCAAAAGCATGACGATCATCAGCACAGCGGCGACTAAATACGTGACGGCCCTTGCGACAGCTTCGTCCTGGATTTGGTCTGATTCGTTCACAGCCCAGCAATGAATAGCCAGGTATTTCTATCAGCAAAAATATCTTTACGCGATTACAAATGATTCATTTTTGTGTGGCTGTCCTAAGGACGCGCTGTGTTGTGACTTGTTGTGTCGGTATTGAGCACGCCCGTCAGTCACATGCTGTGGACGTTGCCTCCGATGATTTGAGAGATCTTTTTGCATCATTGGGCTTCCACTTTCATCCAATGGACGACCAAGAAAAACTGGATTCATGAAATCGGCGAATGATCTTTATCCGATGGACGGCTTGTATCGAAGAAAAAAAGCCCTGTCGGTGCTTTTCAAAAGCAACTTTTTTGATCGTCGCTGTGACAACCACCGTTGTTTCGCGTGCCTTCGCCAACCAATGCTGTCACTGACGCCTCTGAGCGTCATCTACTGTTCTCGTATCGCGGTCGAGACTGCTGGCGAAACGGCCGATCAGCACCCCCATCACCGCTGCCAGATAGAGCGGGCCGGCGATGATGGTGACCACACTCACCATTCGCGACAGCGGCAGCATCGGATTGATGTCGCCGAAGCCCACGGTGGTGAGACACACAAGGGCGTAGTAGTTGATCGCCGAAAAGGCATGGGCTGCTGCCAGCACGCTGTTATCCCGGCCTGGGCAACAGTCAGCGGTTCGAAGCTGCCGGGTTGGATGGTTTCCAGGGCACTCATCACCAGTCCAGCTGTAAGACCGATGTGCAGGTAGCCCGCGGTCGCCCCCATCAGCAGTGATTCGGTGACCTTGGGCTCATCGGCAAAGCGTTTGACCAGCCGGATCACACTCCAGCCCACCAACACACTCCAGCTGAGCGCCAGCGGAACGCCGCTGTAGATCAGTTCCAGCGGTGTGATCAGCCAGAGCCACATGGTCAACACCGCAAACAGCCCCAAGCCGCGGTAGATCCGATCACTCCAGTCAGGGGCCTGGCTGTCGCGCACCATCACCTGGGTCAGCAGTAGGGCGATCAGGCTGTAGCCCAGGTGGGTGGCCCAGATCAGGCGTGGGAAGGCAAAACCCACCAGCACCAGCAGCGTGAACAGGAGCAGCAGACGCAGGTGCGATCCCTTCTGCCGTCGCGCCATGGCCCTGATCCCTCTCTGCCGGCATGGTGCGCCGGCCGAGGCCTCAGAACAAGCTGAGCTGAGATGTGCCGCGGCGGCTCCAGCCGTCGCTCGGCCATGGGTCCAGCATCGGCTCGAGGGCCCGGCGATGGGCCCCATCCCCCGGATCCAGCCAGATCTCCTCAAGGCCCCTGGGAATGACAACGGGCATGCGGTCGTGCAAAGTCTCCAGCAGGTGATTGGGTCGTGTGGTGATCACACAGCAGGTCTCCACCTCGCTGCCGTCAGGGCCGATCCAGCGATCCCAGAGCCCGGCCAGCCAGAACAGTTGTTGGTCCAGCCGCTGAATCTGCTCCCCCTGCTCCAGAAACCCATCCGCCGGCAGCAGGCAACGGTGATGACGCCAGGGCCCGCGGAAGGAGGCTTTGTCCTCCAAGGTCTCAGCGCGGGCATTGATCGGCCGCGGTCCCGCCAGTGGATCCTTGACCCATCGCGGTAATAGGCCCCAGAGCATGTGGCTGGCCACGCTTTGACCGTGTTCGCGCCTGAGGGCCAGCACCGGTTCCCCCGGGCGGATCAGC
This sequence comes from Parasynechococcus marenigrum WH 8102, assembly GCF_000195975.1. Taxonomy (GTDB): domain Bacteria; phylum Cyanobacteriota; class Cyanobacteriia; order PCC-6307; family Cyanobiaceae; genus Parasynechococcus; species Parasynechococcus marisnigri. The sequence continues at coordinate 1,529,704 of NC_005070.1, read as the reverse complement.
CGTCGTGGTGCGTAGTGCTGCAACCAGCCGGCATCGGCGTCCCGTAACCAGGGCTGAAGCAGCGCCTGAAGCGCCTGCAATGGCGTATCGAGGCTGTAACGGCCGCACATGGACGTGACGTTAGAAGGCGTTCGGTTCTCCCACCCGTAAGCAACGGTTCATCCCTCGTAGCGTGATCCGATCTCGGGCAGATGCCATGCCGATCCGACAGGACGACAACCGACCGAACCGTCGCTTCGGAATCATCAACCTAGTGTTGATCGGCTTCGGGGTGCTGCTCCTGTTGAGCAGCTTCGTGCCGAATAACGCGATGCAACAGGTGCCCAAGGTGCCTTATTCGCTGTTCCTCGATCAGGTGAATGATGGCGCCGTGAAGCGCGCCTACATCACCCAGGAACAGATCCGCTACGAGCTCAGCGACCCGGATGAGGGCACGCCGCCGGTGCTGGCGACCACGCCGATCTTCGACATGGATCTGCCCCAGCGGTTGGAAACCAAGGGTGTTGAGTTCGCCGCTGCCCCGCCGAAGAAGCCCAACATCTTTACCACCATCCTCAGCTGGGTGGTGCCGCCGCTGATCTTCATCCTGGTGCTGCAGTTCTTCGCCCGCCGTTCGATGGGCGGCGGCGCCCAAGGGGCGTTGAGCTTCACCAAGAGCAAGGCCAAGGTTTATGTGCCGGACGAGGAATCCCGCGTCACCTTCGCTGATGTGGCGGGCGTCGATGAGGCCAAGCAGGAACTCACCGAAATCGTTGATTTCCTCAAGACCCCTGAGCGCTATGCCGAAATCGGAGCGCGGATTCCCAAGGGTGTGTTGCTTGTGGGCCCTCCTGGCACCGGCAAGACCTTGCTGTCGAAGGCCGTTGCGGGAGAAGCGGGTGTGCCCTTTTTCATTATCTCAGGCTCGGAATTCGTTGAATTGTTCGTTGGTGCCGGTGCCGCCCGTGTTCGGGATCTGTTCGAAGAAGCCAAAAAGAAAGCCCCTTGCATCATTTTCATCGACGAGCTCGACGCCATCGGCAAGAGCCGTTCCGGCTCTATGGGCGTGGTCGGCGGCAACGACGAGCGGGAACAGACCCTGAACCAGCTCCTCACCGAGATGGATGGCTTCACCGCTCAGGACAAACCGGTGATCGTGTTGGCAGCCACCAACCAGCCTGAAGTGCTGGATGCTGCCCTGCTGCGCCCGGGCCGCTTTGACCGCCAGGTGTTGGTGGATCGCCCGGATCTGTCCGGCCGTAAGACCATCCTCGAGATTTACGCCAAGAAGGTGAAACTTGCTGATGCTGTGGATCTGGACAGCGTGGCGCAGGCCACCAGCGGCTTTGCCGGCGCCGATCTGGCCAACCTGGTGAACGAAGCGGCCCTGCTCGCTGCCCGTGCTTACAGAACCAAGGTTGAGCAACAGGATCTGGGAGAAGCCATCGAGCGGGTGGTGGCGGGCCTTGAGAAGAAGAGCCGCGTGCTGCAGGACGACGAGAAGAAAGTGGTGGCGTACCACGAAGTAGGTCACGCGATCGTCGGTCACTTGATGCCAGGCGGAAGCAAGGTGGCCAAGATCTCGATCGTGCCCCGGGGCATGAGCGCCCTCGGCTACACCCTTCAATTGCCTACTGAAGAACGGTTCCTCAATTCCAAGGAGGAACTGCAAGGGCAGATCGCCACGCTGCTAGGGGGCCGCTCGGCTGAGGAGATCGTGTTCGGCAAGATCACCACGGGTGCCGCCAATGATCTGCAGCGGGCCACCGACCTTGCTGAACAAATGGTTGGCACCTATGGCATGAGCGACACCCTGGGACCTCTGGCTTACGACAAACAGGGGGGCGGACGCTTCCTCGGCGGCAACAACAACCCCCGCCGTTCGGTGAGTGATGCCACCGCTCAGGCGATCGACAAGGAAGTGCGTGGCCTGGTGGACAGAGCACACGACGACGCCCTGGCAATCCTGCGTCAGAACATGGCCTTGCTGGAGACCATTGCCCAGAAGATCCTCGAAAAAGAGGTGATCGAGGGGGATGACCTCAAGCAGATGCTTGAGGCCAGCGTGCTGCCCGAGACCGTCAGTGCTTGACTCTGACCGCTTCCTTCCCCGATAACTGTCCTTTGAATCGTCACGATGGCTACCGCTGCTGCAGGCGTTGCTGCTGCTCTTTCCCCCCTCAGCGGCCGTGACTACCTTTCCTCCGCTGATTGTTCGGCGGAGGAAACCTCAGCTGTGCTCGATCTGGCCGCTCAACTGAAGAGCGGCGACCGTCGCATCGACCTCGGCAACCGGGTCCTGGGGTTGATATTTACCAAGGCCTCCACCCGCACCCGCGTCAGCTTCCAGGTGGCGATGGCCCGCCTTGGTGGGCAAACGGTGGATCTCAATCCCAAAGTGACGCAGTTGGGTCGTGGTGAGCCTCTGGAAGACACCGCGCGGGTGCTCAGTCGCTATTGCGATGTGCTGGCCGTGCGCACCTTCGCCCAGCAGGAGTTGGTGGATTACGCCCACTGGGCCACTGTGCCGGTGATCAATGCCCTCACCGATCTCGAACACCCCTGCCAGTCCCTGGCCGACTTCCTCACGATGCGCGAGGCCCATGGTGATCTGCCCGGACAGACGTTGGCGTACATCGGTGATGGCAACAACGTGGCCCATTCCCTGATGCTCTGCGGTGCGTTGTTGGGGGTGAATGTGCGCATCGGCTGTCCGCAGGGTTTCGAACCCCTGCCCGGGGTGCTCGAGCAGGCCCGTTCTCTGGCTGTTCAGGGAGCTTCGATCGAGGTCATCCACGATCCGCGTGAAGCGGTCCGTGGTGCCCAGGCGGTGTACACCGATGTGTGGGCCTCCATGGGTCAGGAGGACGAGCAATCGGAACGGGAACAGGCTTTTGCCGGTTTCTGCGTCGACGAAGCGTTAATGGAGGCAGCTGATACGGAGGCGATCGTTCTGCATTGCTTGCCGGCCCATCGCGGTGAGGAGATCAGCCCAGGAGTGATGGAAAGCTCCGCCAGCCGCATCTTTGATCAGGCTGAAAATCGGCTACACGCTCAGCAGGCACTGCTGGCGGCATTGATGGGTGGTTTGTAAAGGCGCTTTGTTCAGCGGTGGCACTTGGCTTTGAATCGGTTGGATTCGGAAGTGGCTCCATGTTTTGTTTTGCGCCCGGACACCCTTTTGCGCCACATCTTGAAGGAGGAGTGCTTCATGTGGGTTCGCATCAATGCGATCACCTCCTGTTCTGACACGCCGAACTGGTAGTGGATGGCTTCGAAGGTGGTTCTGTCCTCCCAGGCCATTTCGATGATCCGGTCCAGATCCTGGGGTTGAATGTCTTTCAACCTGGGTCAAAAAGCTTGAGTTGTTCTAGCGGCCTGTCCATGGCACCCGCTGGCCTGAGTGATGCCCCATCGATCTCGGTTTGGATTCACTCCTAAGCTGCAGAGCATTCAACGTATTTGACGTGTCAGACGAGTTGGAGACATCGCTCACCATTTCTTTTATGGATGTGAGGGAAATATTTCCATTCATTGATCCAGAACAACTGAATCCAAACGATGTTTTGGAGATCCTCCTGTATGTGTTCCAACAAACACCAGGATTTGTGGACCGCGGCCATGAAACGAACAACCGTGAAACAGCTTGGGTGAACGGTTATCTGTACAGACTCAGAGACAACGGCATGGATGGCTTTGTGGTCGACAACATCGGCTCCAGCGTCGACAAGATTGCCGCCTTGCGTGAACAGCAAAACGGTTGATCATCTCCTTGGTGAATGACATCGAGTCCATCCGGTTTTGAGCATGGTCTGCCAGGCCTCAATGGCGTTTTGACGCAGCATCCGGCGCCCTGTGATCAGCGTTGGTGCTTCACCGGGCTTGAGGCGGAATGTGTGAATGGCCACCCACTGAGCGTGGGCTGTGGCTGAACCGGGCTGAAACTGCACCAGCTTCTGCTGTGATGGGTTGATCAGCCAGCCTTGGCCACCGGCCTTCTCCGGCTTGTCGCTGTGTTTCGGCTGGTCATGCCACATGTCTTGGCCGCAATCAAGGCTGGGATCTTGCGCAGCGCGGACGCCGTCGGTACAAATGTATTGTTCGGCGCCTTGTTTTGTGACCATCTCATCCCCAGAGCCATTGACCTCCGCCCAACAGGAGCTGTACGACTGGCTGGCGGAGTACATTGGCACACATCGGCACAGCCCGTCGATCCGTCAGATGATGCAGGCGATGGGGCTGCGTTCTCCAGCGCCGATCCAGAGCCGCTTGCGGCATCTCCAACAGAAAGGGTGGATCACCTGGCAGGAAGGACAGGCCCGCACCCTGCAATTGCTGGGTGACATGGCTGCGGCTGCCGGCATTCCCGTGCTGGGTGCCGTGGCTGCAGGTGGCCTGGTGACGGCCTTTGATGACGTTCAGGAGCACCTTGATCTGGCACCGGTTCTGGAGACCCGCGGACTGTTTGCCCTCACGGTGAACGGTGATTCGATGGTGGATGCTCACATCGCTGATGGCGACGTGGTGTTGATGGAGCCTGTGCCTGATCCGCAGCGCCTGCGCAACGGCACCGTTGTGAGTGCCCTGGTGGCGGGAAGCGGCACAACCCTGAAGCATTTCCACCGCAAAGGGGCGGCGGTTGTGCTCGAAGCAGCCAACCCTGCCTACGACCCGATCGAGCTGCCGGCGGAGCAGGTGGAGGTGCAGGGCCGGTTGGTGGCGGTGTGGCGTCAGGTGTGATCGCCGCCTCGGTGTAAGCTTGGATACGACGACGGCACGAGCCCGAGGGCATCACCGGCGTTCATGGGGCCATAGCTCAGCTGGTAGAGCACCTGCATGGCATGCAGGGGGTCAGGAGTTCGAGTCTCCTTGGCTCCATTTCTAAGAGAACCCAGTCAGGCACTGGCATTTGAGCGGTCTACGGTGGCCGCTTTTTTAGTGCAAAACGGCTAAATGTCATTTCTTGTGCGCCAAAGTGTGCGCCAAATGGCCGTAAGTGGTCGAGTTGCGCCAAAAAACTGGAGCACATTGTCCAGTACTGGGGAGTCGCCCTTTTATTCGTTATTTCATGATGGCGCTAAATATCAAATAAGGACCACCGAAGCGGTCCCTATTAGCGGCACTGAGCAGCCAGTCCACCGTAAAACTGGCTGTTTTCAGTTTACTCAAAAGAGCTAAGCTATGTACACCGATAAATACCGCTATTCAGTGCCTAACGTCAGCTCCCTATTCAGGCTGACCTGATCATCAATCGTCTTCGTCTTGAAGCCAGTATTGAACGTCAGCGTGCAGTCTTTGAAATTGATGACGACGCACCACATGTGCCTTCCTACGACCCACTAGCAAATCCCCAAAGCCGCCGCCTAGCAACCCATGTCAGCTGAATACTTTTCTATCGATGACCAGATCAAGGCGTCGTACCAATCTGCATCACAAGTCGAAACTCAAGCTCGTCAGCTTGAAGCCAGAATCGCCAAGATCGATGGCACCAAGAATCTCCTCCCAGCACGTCGTTACGGTCAACCGGTCGACATGGCAAAAATCAGGTCAAACCTGACACTTACATCGCTTATTGCACAAGATTGTGCAGAGTTAGCTCACTTCTGCGGTATCGACCCTGGTATTCGGCACCGTATCGACGAGGAGAAGGAAGCCAGAGCCATGGCAGCGCAGGCCCTGCAGATGCGCACAGAGCGCCTCCGCGAAAGTAACGAGAGAGCTGCCAAGGTCCGCGAGCAGCAGCTCATCAGTGGCATCAACCCAATGACCGGGAGGTACTTCTGATGCTTTCTCGCCCTCACCCTTGTCTTGGTTGGTTGCACATCAGCCCAGCTGACACCAGACGTGTCATGGATCGTCTGCTCGCTGAGCGTGATGCAGCTCTAGAAGTCGACCCAACCTTCTCCGGTATGCCGCAGTCGTTTATCGACTGGACCTGGCACACATGGTTGCCGTCTCACCTGCATCGCTACGAGAAGCAGGTCGAAGCGCACATGCTGTATTTAGACAGCAAGATCGGCACTCTCAACTCAGAGCTTGAGAAACGTGTTGGCGGTGTTCTTGATGACCGTGACGCTGCTGCTGATCTACGCGATCGCTTGCAGCGTGAGCTTGATGCTCGGGAGATGGCCTCATGACCAACATCCTTGATCACGTCGCTCAGACCCCTCTCCTCGAAGGTATTCAGGAATGGCCTCGGAGCTGTAGCCGGGAGGAATGGTTCCGCATCACCAGAACCATCGTTGCTGGTGTCATCGCTGATATGGCTAAGGACCTAAACGACACAGAGCTGTCCTTGGTCGAGGAGCACTTCATCGCTGCGGGGTTGCCATGAGGGGCGCCGGGGGTAAATCCATTGCACTGCAGTTGATCTCGGCGATTTATACCCCTAAAGCCGCCCGGCAAGGGGCCCCGGGGTAAATCCATTGCAGCGCAGTCGGTCTCAGCGATTTATGCCCTTAAACCCCCCGGCCATGACCTGCCTCTACGACAACTGAATCAGTCTTTAAAGAGAAACGCTCTCTAGCAATTTCCATTCGTCTTATGTTTGTTTCTATTTCAATTTCACGCGCCAATTGGAGTAGTTGCGCTTTACAAATCGCTTTGTCGCCAGCAGTTGGATGGGTCATGAGACATGACAGAAAATTAATAGCTGAAAAGCTAAAAACAATGCCTGCGGATCTTTCAGAAGCGTCATTAACGTACACATGACTATGAAGCTATGTAACGACAGTCATCACCAGACAAACGCCTCAAGCCACACCAACGTCACTAGTGATGCTCCTCCAATCGCTATTGACAACCACTGGTCACGAAAAACGCGTGCCATCTCAGCGATGCAGATGACCCAATAAATCGTTGCTGAACATCATGGCAAGGTCCGCTCAGGCAAGAAGCTGGATCAGCCAGCTATCGCCACGGGAATACCTCAGCCTAACAATGACTTATTCGCGCGCCTAATCGTGACAGCGCCCTGCTTTCGATGAGTACTAGCCCGGGGGGTTGGAAGCCCCGGGCTTTTTTGCTTAAATATTTAAAACTTGCTGGTAGTACAATGCCATTTATTGATCGAATCAAAAGCCCTGGGGAAATTTACGTACTCCTTATTACTTTTATTTTTACTGAGCAATTTGATAGAAACTTAGACCTTGAGGCTGTCGAAGAAGGTGCGGTTAAGAATTTTCTTGAGATATCTCATTCGTTTTTGGATGCACTCACTAATCATGTTCAGCCAATAGGAGCTGGATTTTTTACGTATACATTTATTCTGATAGTACTGAGACTATCGGGCAAAAAAGCGCGAAGATCGATTGACCTACTGGCTATCTTCCTTTCAGCCTGCTGGATCGTTGAACTTGTTATAATGAATCTGCTTCTTGTGGCTCCTATCAAAAGCCCAGTGCTTTTAATTATTGAGCTTTTGCTTTTTATTCCCATAATCTTGATTTGTTTTACGTGGTGGTATTGGCGAATGAACCATGGACGATCTGAAAGAAATCTGTCACCGGCAATTGCAGGAATGGACGGGCTAGGGGCTCTTGAATATTTTTTCTTCGCAGCAGAGGCTTGCTTCGACTACTCTGGGGATTCATGCAAAACTTCTACTTCAAAAATAGTACGACTTTTAAATGGATTCGTAGTGCTTGACGTATTTGGATTGACTCTTTCAAGGGCAGTAGATCTAGCAATAGGGTGATTAAAATGTTCTGAATTGACCATCATTCTCCGGTCATTCGAAGGCGCTTTGATCCTCTAGACAGTGGTTGTCAAAACATTGGAGAATAAATTGAATACTTCCGTCTTTCAGAAGAGCAAATAGGTAAGGCTCGCAAACTCATGACTTCTTTGGCTGACTTCTGATGGCACGCACCACCGCGAAAGAATGCTTTGCCCGTAGGGGACATGTGTTGGAGTCGCTTGCTATTGGGATGTCAAAGTTAGTTTTAGGTCTGCTTGTTTTTACTCCGCAACCACTCACCGCCTCTGAAGTCATCAGGGTGGTTGATGGAGACAGTCTTATCGTAAGGCTAAATGGTATCCCGCAACAAATAAGGCTGGCATGCGTTAATGCCCCAGAAATTGGACAATATCCATACGGAAGACTAGCTATGAATGCATTTCGCGGATTGATACCTGCAGACTCAGCCATTACAATCTATCCCATCAAAAAAGATCGATATGGCCGCACAGTTGCACATGTCTCTACTCCAGGGGGAGTTGATGTAGCTGGAGAACTAGTGCGTAAAGGGCTTGTGTTTGTGTACACAAGATATCTTTCAGATTGTGATGGTCCAAATCTTCTTCTCCTGGAAAGTCAAGCGAGAGATCTCAAACAAGGTATCTGGTCAGAAGGTAAGCAAGGCATTACGAGGCCTTGGATTTATAGGAGGGGGACCAATGCAAGGCTTCGTTGTAGCGAAATCTCTTCGTGGGATAAAGCGCAATTACTTCTTCAAGAGGGTCACGTCTATCTAGATAGCGATAATGATGGTGAAGCCTGTGAAGGACTTCGTTGATTACTTTTATTGAGCTATGGCAAGGACTACCGCTAAAGAACGCTTAGCCCGTAGGGAACATGCGTTGGCGTTGCTTGCTGATGGAAACAGCTTCAGAACAGTTGCGGCGCTTGTGTCGGGAAAGTACGGGGTATCTGAGAGGACTGCCCAACGGGACTTGACTTGGGCGAGAAACAGACTGGTAGGGGAACTGAGTTCGACGGAAGTCAAAGAGCTGCTGGCATGGTTCTGCCATAGAACTCAGACCATCGTTCAGAAAGCCGAGAAGGCAGGTGCATACGGTGCCGCTGTTGCTGGCATGAACCTGATTTACCAAGCGGTGCTGTCACGCGAGCTGGACAGTATTCACAGCAATCGGCATCGGGGATACGGCAACCGACACGGGAATTACAAGGGCTGACATCTGGCGCACTAATTGGCGCACATTGGTGGGAAAGAATGTGTAGAAGTCCAGCTGTGGTAGCTGGTTTGAATTGAGTGACCAACTGCATTGGTTGCAGTAGGTCATTCAGTATCACGAGGAGTAAGAAGTGTGTGAAAGATCCTTAGAAGTCCAGTTCCGAACTGGCTTCTGACCCGGTTTTAGGGGGTGTAGAAGCTGTGGGGAAGTCGGACTTTTTCACTTCTCCACCCAAAACGCTGAAGTAGGCGTATTTCCGCCTGCCACCAGTGCTGGGCATTGCCACACGATCAACGCCACAACGTTGTTCGTAGAGTTTGGACAACACGTTTTCGGCGTAACGGCTGCCGTTCCAACCGAAGAAGTCGCTGACGCAAGCACCAGACCATTTCTGGCTGCCATCGCGATGCAACAAGGCTGCCACCTGGTCGCGTTTGGTCTTCAGTTCATCAAGGCTGACCACACGATCACCAAAGCCTTTGAAGCTCAAGCGGTGGTCTTCCTCATTGCCGTTGAAGACGTAGGTGGTGCCCAGATCAACGGTGTTGGAACGAGCCTTCAGCACCCGCAATTTGAAATGCGGTTTGCCGTCTTCATCGCACCGCCAGTAGCCCCAGCAATCGGCTGTAGCGGCGTAGATGAAGGCGCTGCCGAAGATGGCTTCTTTGCTGACCTCTTTGCGGTTGCTGTCCTTTGTGAGGTGGTGAATCAGGAGGATCGCTACGCCCAATTCCGACGCCAACTTGTTGAGCCGGTAAAGCAGCAGCGCAAACTCAGCATCCTTTGGTGAGATGGTTCCGCCAGCAATGCTGATAAGCGAATCCATCACCACCAGCTTTGCTTAGGTGGCTGGATCTTGGCTTTTAACTCCGGAAGCATCATTGGAGTGAACGACCACATCATGTGCAGTCGTTTGCCGTCGGGGTTGAAACCCATACGTCGCCACTTCACCTCAGCATCACTGGGTGACTCGTCTTCTTGGACGAACACCACATCGCCAACCTGCGCTTGAAACTGACCAGCGAACTTGCCGCCAGTGGTTACGGCTTCGCTGAGTTCATAACCACCCATGCTTTTGCCTGAAGAGCCATCAGCTGCCCAAACAGTCAGGCAGCTGGAGCCAAGCAGGTCTTCCACAACAGGCGGTTCACGCCGCTCTGATGTCCACTTGCGGAGTTCATCAAAGTCTTCTGGCGGCTGCTCCCCTTTGAATTTGGACAGCAGTTCCACCAGGCGCATGAACTCATTGCGATTAAGGCCCAGTTCGTCCCGTAGCTGGATCAGAGCCACAGACCGCAACGCTGGGTCATCGATCTGATCAACGCGTTCCAACCCCGTGTCGAGGTTCTCCTTGAGCGTTGTTGCCCGTTCAATGAAGTCTTTGGTCTTCAGTTCTGGGTTGTCGTTTTCAGCGTCATCAACGACTTTGTTTAGTTCAGCGTTTTGCATGACGACTCCATCCGTATTGCTTGGCGTAGTGGAAAAGTGTTCCTGCACCGATCTGCTCACCACCAGACCGAGCTACCTGCTCAACATCCCAATCGCATTGAGCTGAGGGACTGTGCGCTTCCATCAGCTGAATGGCCAAGGTCTCGGCTGCACCGGCATCAGCAAGCGCAGCCTTCAACCCCCACAACACATCGCGGTACATGGCGTAGGTGCCAGCGCCACCAACGCGACGTGGGATGTAATCGAGCGCTTCAGCGATCTGTCGCACTGACGCTGAACCAGTCCGCAACTTCTTGCGGTTGGTTTTCGATGGCACCAGCAACGGTGGCAACACTGCATCCAGCTCTTCAGCTGAGTAACGCGGGCCGTCAGCGTTGATGATCTGTGATCGCCCCCGGGATTTACCTTCACGGTCGATGTAGTGGGCACCAGCCATCCGCATCATGCGGTTGTTGCCTTTGCAGCTTTTGTCGCAGCCAGGCGCTGCCAACTGCAGACGTTCCATCAACAGCGTCCATGGCCCCGGAGCCATAGGGGTATCCAGCACCAAATAGTTGTGGATCGACTTTCCACCCGTGTCGATCTGGAACGTGGGTTGCAACCCAACGGTTGATTGCCAAAGCTCAACCTGTTAAGACCGTGGTCTGTCGTCGTATTCCCAGAACAGTGAGGTGCACAGCGTGACCTCATCTTTCAAGGTGCCGCCGATGTTTGGCTGAAGGTACAGGCCGTAGCCCTGGTTGTTCAGATCTTGGAATCGCTCGAGGTCCATGGCGAAGTTGCCATTGATGGCGAAACCGCGTTTGCCCTTGTGCGGGATGGCTCTGATGTGAACGTCACGTTCATCCCTGCCAAGCAGGTCCAGATGCCAATGGGCTTGAGCTGCATCAATGGTGAGCCGTTTGCCAGTGCCATCCGTACCGTCAGTGACATCAGTGACATCAGTGCCTGCGTTGTAAACACTGTTCGGCGCACTCTTTGGCGCACATTGAGCCCAGTCGGGCAGATTTTCTTCAGGTACTGCAGTGGGTTTCAGTGCTGTGACGCACTGCTTTGTAGGCAGAGGGTCGCCTAAATTGACCACATCTTTGGCAGGGAGTGGCCCGCGACCCATTGGGTTGTGGGTCATTTTTCTGCTTGTTGGTCTGCTTGTTTTTTGAGTCGGATCCAGTCCTGCGTGTGCCGAAGCAGGGAGTCTTCGTACATCTCCCGCGCAGTAGGAGTCAGGTGCCATTGCAGCTTTGATCTGCAGTCGTCAGCCATTGCTGCTGCATGACGCATCTGCTCACGAACAGTGAGTTTCACCGGCACTTTTTTGCCGTTGTCATCGAAGGTGGCGCGCTTAATCACTGCACGGCCTCCAACATCTGATCGCCTTTGATGCGATTCATGCCGTGGTATCGCATCGCTTCCAGCACCAATGGCACGTGCCATCGAATTGATGACGTTGGTGTGATGCCAGGAATCCAGTGCTTGTCGATCACAAGGAAGCCACCGCTGATGTCGCGGTTTTCCTTCAGCCAGTAACTAGAAACGCCGCAGAGCCTTGCAGCCTCAGACGTTTTGAACCATTCGTGTTGCATCGGTCGGGAGCGGTGTCCCGAACGACCTCATGGCTTCTTTGAAGAAACGCGGAGCAGTTGCAATATCAGGGTCAGCAGCCAGTTCTGCCAGCTGCTCTGCAGTCGCGTTGCTGCAGATGCGGGACATCTGTTCCGCCAACTTCAGAACCACTTGCCGATCTTTGACGGCAAGGTTCTGAGGCATTCGGACAGGCCGACCTCTCCCTTTGCGATTGTCTGCGTTACGAGCCATTCCGTCGTATCGGGGTGATCTTGGCTCCGTCCCCGCAGACACATGTAGGTGTCGCAGTCGCTAGGAGGGGAACCCTGCCTTTGAAATGACAGGGGCGACCTCTGAGGTCCTCAGTTTATACTCGAAACTTGCGGGAACTTGCAACCATAATGCTAAATTTGAGGAACATCGAACATGGATCATGGCCTTAAGCGAATTTGAAATTGCGATAGGCGGTATTACTTCTATCCCAGTAGTGGGTGGGCTAATCTTTTTAGGATTTAAGTCGTTTGGCGAAAAGTCTTTAGATACAAGCAAGCTGAAACCCAAGAAAAAGCCAGTAGTTAAGAAAGAAACACCTGCAACTGAGGTTAAAAAAGAAAAACCCGCAACTGAGGTTAAAAAAGAACCACCTGCATCCGAAGAAAAAATATCTACAACAAAGATCGAAGATTCAGAAATAAGCAATAATCCCCCAGGCTCTACCAAAGAAGATGCATCTCCAAGTGAACAGCCAACCGTAGTTAGCGAAAAAGCTTCGACACCAGGCAAAAAGCCGCCTGAAGACAAATCAAAAGCGTCAGAACCAAATCAAAAGACTTGACGAGAAAAGTAGTTGGCAATCTTGTAAACGCAGTTCAAGCGACGACAGCGTTGTGCATGCCAACTGCTTCTTCAATGGCTGCTTCGTCAACCCAAGCGCCATAATGCCTGTGGTGCACTTGCATTGTATGCCCCATCAATGCGGCAGTAGTTCTTACCGGAATCTTGTTTTGGCCCACTGTTGCCCGCCAAGCAAATCCATGGCGCAAGCTGTACGGGGTGATGCGCGGGTCTGCTTTGAACATGGCTTGCCAATGCTTGCAGCGTGAAAGTTGCTGGGCAAATTCAGCACCAACGTCTTGAAAACGTCCTTTCTCCTCAACTAAATCAATCTGTTTTCGTAGTGCTTTCGGCAACTTCACCAGTCCACTAGCGAACTGTGCTATGGCCCGGGCACCTTCGTTGTTTCTGCCGTCAATCTCAAGTGGCATCACCAACCGTGGCGGCTTGTCTGCCTGCTGCATCGTTTGGATGTTGCGCTTGATGCTGCCGACCCTTGCCTTTTCGTCATCACCAACACGCAGGACTGCCAGCTCTGCAGGCCGCAACCCGAGATAGCCAACCAACGCCACTGCCAGCTTGAGGTCATGCCGGCCGTCAGCTTCCAGTGCATCCAACAATGCAGTGAACTGGTCTGCCTTGATTGGTGGTGTCAGTCGTTCCGTTGTTGATGTTGGGCTGGTGCCGATCAATTCATTGATGCGGTCTTTTGGTGGTGGCAGGAAACGGTCTGGTGCACCGCAACGATCAACAGCGAATTGGAGGAATGCCACGACGTCGTTCAGATTTCGTTTACGCCCCTGACCACCGGGTGCCATTTCCTTGAAGTAGGCGGCGGCGTATGCCTCCAACACGCTCATACCGTCGCGTGGTTTGGGCTTCTGGTTGATGACTGCAACAGCACGTTCAACCCGCAGCTTGAGGTCTCTGAGAGTGCTGCTGCGCCTGTCACCACGGCTCTTGAGGAAGTCGGCAGCAACTGCATCCCAACCTTTGTCAGCCACCGTCTTGGCGCTTTTGGCTGGCTCTGCCAATGCCTGAGTGTTCAACCTGGCAGCTTCTTTCAGGCTGACTTTGCGCGAATCCATCAGGTCGTGAATTGCAGCAACCGTGTTGAGGATCGATGTGGCGTTATCGGCTGTCCAAGTCAATGGCAGGTAAACGGCACTGCGTGAACGGTCTTCAAAAATCCGCGTCAGCTGTACCCGGCCACGGTGGTCTCTGACTGACCAACCTTTGCCGTGCTCACGCTTGAGCACCTGCCGCAAGTTGTCGGACCAGATGACTTTGGCCAAGAGATGCAGGTGGTCAGGGCTTGTGCGCCAAATTGTGCGCCAAAACGCTCCAAGAAGCAACAAGAACCCATAAGTCTTGTGCGCCGACCTTCGCCTGAATCCAGATGTGAACTGGGTTCTGGCCTAGTATTTCTGGCGATTTGACCGTTGTTATTTAGCGAGCAACGTACTGCATGGCATGCAGGGGGTCAGGAGTTCGAGTCTCCTTGGCTCCATTCTTCAAAACACTGTCCTAGACAGGTTTCTTGGCGGTTATCAGACCGCTTTTTTTGTGCCCTTCTGCTCCCCGTGTCCTACCTGGGTACTCCCGTGTCTGCCCATTTCTGCTCACAATTCTGCTCACCGGGAAAAATCTGCTCCCCATGGCTGAGCACAAGTGGTTTGAAGGAACTACGCCGCCAGATCAAACACCGTTGTGGCCCCGGTTGGGGCATCGATGAGCGCCATGGAGGCGTGCGTTAAACCCGCCGGATAGCTGCCGGTAAGCAACACAAGAATCCACGCCAAACGGTTCAGCTAGGGATCCCCTGGAACCCTGCTCACAGTGGCGACATCTTCTTGGTGGTTTGCCAGATCAGGGAGCGTATGGAGAAGGGGGAGGAGTCCCTCGCAAAGGCGTTTCAGCTGCTACAGAAGCAGCACGGTGCGACTCCCACGGTCAGCAAGTCGGTGGATGACGAAGACAGCGGCTGGCAGGCCGTCATCTATGACTTCATCGAGAGAAGGCGGCAGAACAGCCGCTCAACAACGATGAAGGACCTCACCCGTCACATGGAACGGGTGAAGCAAACCTTGGCGAAGAAGCCACGTCCCCAAAGTGGCGCTGACCTGATGCGCTCCTTCGCTCGGCAGCATTTCAAGAACTGCCCACCAGGAAAATCAGGGCGCATCACACAGATGAACAACGTTCGCGGCTTGCTGCGGCACGCGATCAAGGAATTTGGTTACGACAGCCGTTGGAAGCCTCTGGAAACAGATGACCTGCGGGAGTTGATCGGTACTGACGACAGACCCACTGAGGACAAGTTGACGCCACCTGTGATGCCCAACGATCTGGGCAATCTGCTCGACGCGCTTAGGGATGCCGACAGGACCAGCCTGATGTTGCTGGTGGGGATTATTGGCATCTACGGTCTGCGCCCCCTTGAAGTCAGTCAGCTGATTTGGGAGGACGGGCATTTGAAAGTCCGACCCGGTGGCAAGCGGAACAAAGCCACTAGAGGCAAGAAACAGAAGAACAGGTTGGTGTTGCCCTTCGACGTGCCAGGCAGAGAAGGTGAAGGAGAGCGTCTGGTGATGCTGTGGCGCACTGGCACGATTCGCTTCCCTCAGACCGTTTTGAACCGCATCAACGAGGCTGAGGAGAAAGGCTTCAAGCCTGTTGGTGATGAGATTCGGCAGCAGCTCCAACGCTTCAGGTTTTGGCAGGGCCTGGAAGCAACCCGCTCAGGGTTGACGCCATACAGCCTGGGGCACGGCTGTGCTTATCGGATGCACAAGTCATATGACCGCCCGTTGTCGATTCGGGATGCTGCTGCGCTGCTCGGGCACACTCCACAGGAGCATCACGCCAGTTATGGACAGTGGATTGATGAGGCTGGCTTGATTGAGGCTGTCGAACGGATTACTGGAGCAGGTAGGACAACTTTGGAGGGGGATACCTTGTCACCCCTTGACCTACACCCGGAAGCCGCCTAGAAGTTGTTTAGGAGCAATTTTGCTTCATCTCTTGTCCCAGTGCGAGTAGCAACATTACGTTGTTCCTTGCCTTAATTACTGGATTGAAGGTTCACTCTTTTCACTGCGCAAAAGGGATTTGACAGGGGTCCGCTAGTAACTTCCTTAAAAACCGCAAGAGATCAGCAGAGAACAAAATCGCTGATCTTCTTGTGCCTGAACATGAATGGCTGCCAACACCGGCAGCAACAACAGCCTTGGGCTACAGCGCCCGCACGCTGAAGCGTTATCGCGACCGTAACGGTGGCTTTCTGATCGCTGGTCAGGATTGGTGCTTCGGACCAACTGATGCCAGCTCAATCAGCTGGAACATCACCACCTGCCGTCAGAAATTCCACGAGCGCGGCAAGTTGATGATCGGCATCGACTCCGTGCGTAGAGAGCTTGCGGAGGTCAGATGAATTACGAACTCCAAGGTATTAGCGAGCGCCTTCATTACGCATTCCTCTGTATTGCGTGGCGACAGTCAACAGACCACTCCCGCCGTGTCCACATCTGGTCCAGGCGTGCCCACATCGCGCAGCAGCGCAACCATAAATTTGCCCAAGAAAAATGACCTCGAACCGAATCACGGCCCAAGGTCACACCCTGCCAAGGAGTGACTACAGGCTAAGTGACTCCCTGCAATGTGAACAGGTGGTCAATCACTGAGATCAACCACCAGCACTTCAGGAGTTTCCTTGGTTCGTGAGGAGGTGAGCAGAACTGGGAGCAGGTCACCCTGGTACTGCTCTAGAACTGACAAATATATTCAGCGTTGTAGTGGCTCTGATTCCCCGTTGGCGCTTCATGACTGATGGCTCTAAGGCCATCGTCAAACGAGCTGCCATCTCGGTTCTCGTCATTTTTCTCAGCCTAACGATCCTCAGGGCTTTGCTCAACTACATCATCCTTGCCGTGATCATCTATGCGGCTCTGCAGCTCTTCAACCGCAAATAGGTCGTGACCCACTTTCTCACTTTGGTAATCGCCTTTGGCGTTGGAGCTATTACAGCCTGCGTCCTGAACCACCGCAATCTGCTCCGACGGCCTATTAGGCGGTGAGCAGGCAATTCCGTAAAAGCTGGCAACGACGCCAAAGCTGCTCAGCGCCTTCGTTGAGCGCGCACATTCAGAACTGTGTTGATGGCCGCCAACGTAACCAGCCAGGTGAGGCAAAAATCCTTGTAATCCATATGGGCTATCTGGAATAAGCCACACAGATTGGCATCTCACCTTCGGGAGCCATGGTGCGTAAAGCGACCACGGAAGTGAGCAGCAAACTGCGCAACTCGGCCTTAACCCTTGTAATTCCCGTGTCGGTTGCCATAGCCCCGATGCCGGTTGCTGTGAATACTGTCCAGCTCGCGTGACAGCACCGCTTGGTAAATCAGGTTCATGCCAGCAACAGCAGCACCGTAAGCACCTGCTTTCTCGGCTTTCTGAACGATGGTCTGAGTTCTATGGCAGAACCATGCCAACAGCTCTTTGACTTCCGTCGAACTCAGTTCCCCTACCAGTCTGTTTCTCGCCCAAGTCAAGTCCCGTTGAGCAGTTCTTTCAGAAACCCCGTACTTTCCCGACACAAGCGCCGCAACCGTTCTGAAGCTGTTCCCATCAGCAAGCAACGCCAGTGCATGTTCCCTACGGGCTAAACGTTCTTTCGCGCTAGTCCTTGCCATGGTGATCAGCATTAAAGCTTTGTCAAGCCAACAGTGTTACGTCTTCAGCAGTTAGCTCAGGCTTTCCTTTCAGGATTGCCACAAGACCTCCCTCACTGCTGTTCCCCCAGTTCTTCTCTGCGCCATTTCCATCGAAGTAGAGGCGACCTTTTTTCTCAAAATATACAAAGTCGTAATCCTCCTTGGACAATTGCTTGAACTCCTTCTTGTTCCTAGTCGATGCAAAGCTGATAGCGGAGGCACCTGTCAATGCAGGGAACGCATTTGGACTAACGGCAATTGTGTCGCCTTGCGATGCATTAAATCCAATGATCTTGTCAGCAGACTTTTTAGTAAATGCTTCAAAGGAATCGAAAGTGAAGGCATCGGCAACTTTCGTTCCCTTTAATTTGCCCTTACCACGAACTGATTGAATGATGCCGTCATAAGGCTCTGACGTCGGTGTTGGATCCGGTGTTGGTGTTGGATCCGGTGTTGGTGTTGGATCCGGTGTTGGTGTTGGATCCGGTGTTGGTGTTGGATCCGGTGTTGGTGTTGGATCCGGTGTTGGTGTTGGATCCGGTGTTGGTGTTGGATCCGGTGTTGGTGTTGGATCCGGTGTTGGTGTTGGATCCGGTGTTGGTGTTGGATCCGGTGTTGGTGTTGGATCCGGTGTTGGTGTTGGATCCGGCGTTGGTGTTGGATCCGGTGTTGGTGTTGGAACCGGTGTTGGTGTTGGAACCGGTGTTGGTGTTGGAACCGGAACGGTATCGATGAAATTATCACCAATGAAAGTATCTGTAAAAACATCAGCAATATTCACAATATCGTCTAGATCACCACCAGTCGCAAATCGTGAGTTACCGCCATATTCCTGATCTCCCCATGTCACAACTGATCCATCCGATTTCAAGGCCGCGAATGCAAGCTGGTTGGCGTAGACCTTTTCGACGCCAGTCAGTAGCTGTGGCTGAACAGAGGAGCTATCCCCACCGGCCTCATTGTCACCCCAAGTTACAACCTTCCCATTACTCTTTCGCGCAGCGAACGCGGACTCAGAAGCGGTCAGTTCAACAACATCACTGATCAAATCACTAGCAACAGCAGAACTGTCTCCACCGTATTGACTGGAACCCCATGTCACGACAGAGCCATCGCTTTTGAGCGCAGCAAAAGCCTGATCAGATGCAACGACGTTAATCACACCCGCCCCCAAGGCATCACCCTGATCTACGTAATTGTCCCCCGAGATGCCCCAACTAACCACTTTTCCACTACCCGTAATTGCTGCAAATGCATTTCGATTCCCAACAATTGTCTGCACATCCATCAATTGCTCGTCAACCGAACTTGTATCACCTCCAGATGATGGACTCCCCCAAGCAATTACCGTGCCATCTTTCAAAAGTGCAGCAAATGTGAACTCATTACTGAAAATGTCTTTTACTTGTCCGGATGCCAATGCAAGAGCACTTACCCCCTCGGGAAGGCCGCCATGATTCCAATAGCCCCATGTCTGCACTGTATCGTCATTTAATAATGCCGCAAAAGCTCCAGATGTAGAACGTATCTCTCGAACATTTTGTGCAACTCCTATTCCAGATTTCCCCCTAAATCCACCAGAAAACTCGTCACCCCAGGCCACCACAGTGCCATCTTCTTTAAGTGCAGCAAATGCATGATCAGTAGAAAATATATCAACGACACCTTCATTGAGTACATCTGCTATGTCGCTTGTATCTCCACCGAATTTCGCAGTACCCCATGTTGTGACCTTGCCATTAATATCGAGAGCAGCAAAAGCCTCTGTAGTGGATGCAATTGATCGAATACCACTTTCCAACTGATCCTGAACTGCGCTGGCATCTCCTCCATTGCCACCCCACGCAACTACTTGCCCTTGATCAGTCAATGCTGCGAATGCTGATTCAGTCGAATAGATCTGGCGTACTCCACTAAGCGCTGCTGCATCAATCGACAAAAGGCCACCTGAAGTTGGGATTCCCCATGCACGGATTTCCCCTGTTTCAGTAAGTGCAGCAAAAGCAGCTGCATTACGCCATTCACGACTGGTGCGGTCTGGCGATGCAGCTATGAGGGCTTTGGCCATAGTGACTCTCCTTCTTAAATAATTGTAGAACAATTCATCGCAAAAAACTATTGCCTCTCCGAAAAACTTATTATGCATTTAACTTTGGAAAAAATAGATATCTCTATCAGGAATCGGAGATCAGTTGTCAATCATTGCATTCGTTGATCCACGAAAAACATCAGTATCGCAATAGTTTAACCAAGAGTCCTAGCTGTAAAATTATACAAATAAACAGGTCGAGAGCAGATCGCGCTCCTTGTATGCAGCTCGTAACGATTCAGGTGTGACAGCAACCAGTTCACTCAGTAGGAACAGTGCGATGAAGGTATCGCGGGTCATGGTTCAGCCGTAACTGTCCTGAGTGTTACCCGCTCTGCCGATGCAATAAGAAACCCCGCCATGGCTGACGGGAGAATGTGTTCAGTTTTGAAGTTTTATCAAGCAAGCAGTGTTAAGTCCTCAGCAGTTAGATCAGGCTTTCCTTTCAGGATTGCCACGAGACCTCCTTCACCACTGTTCCCCCAGTTCTTCGCAGAACCATTGCCATCGAAGTAGAGCCGACCTTTTTTCTCAAAATAGACAAAATCGTAATCTTCCTTGGACATTTGCTTGAATTCCTTCTTACTCCTAGTCGATGCAAACCTGATAGCGGAGACACCTACCAATGCAGGGAACGCATCGGGACTTACGGCAATTGTGTCGCCTTGCGATGCTTCAAATCCAATGATCTTGTCAGCAGCTTTCTTTGTGAATGGTTCAAAGCTATCGAAAGTGAAGGCATCTGCAACTTTCGTCCCCTTTAATTTACCCTTACCACGAACTGATTGAATGATGACGTCGTAAGGCTCAGGCTCAGGAGTTGATTCTGGTGTTGGCGTTGCAGAAGGTAATGGAGTTGGTTCCGGTGTTGGGGTTGCAGAAGGTGCTGGTGTTATATCTGTAGCTTTTAATGCATAGGTGCCAGTTTCCCCCCAACTTTTTGCACTAATAAAATAGTCATCACTCGACGTTGCTGTAAATTCAATGAGGGAATCATATCCAGACCCTCCATCGTCGTCATAAGTTAATTCCTGTAAATTAGACCCATGCAGACTCATTCGCGGATCATTCAACTGTATTCCCTCAAGATCAAATCGATAAACACTTCCTTTGGTTAATGAAACTTTAAACCAATCATCATCGTATATGGATTCTAAGTTGCCATTCACGACACCCCCTATAACAACAACCCCGCTTGTAGAAGAATTATTTGCGAAATCATCTATAAGTTCTTTGTCTATAGATGGATCAGGAGTTGCAGAAGGTAATGGAGTTGGTTCCGGTGTTGGGGTTGCAGAAGGTGCTGGTGTTATATCTGTAGCTTTTAATGCATAGGTGCCAGTTTCCCCCCAACTTTTTGCACTAATAAAATAGTTATCACTCGACGTTGCTGTAAATTCAATGAGTGAATCATATCCAGACCCTCCATCGTCGTCATAAGTTAATTCCTGTAAATTAGACCCATGCAGACTCATTCGCGGATCATTCAACTGTATTCCCTCAAGATCAAATCGATAAACACTTCCTTTGGTTAACGAAACTTTAAACCAATCATCATCGTATATGGATTCTAAGTTGCCATTCACGACACCCCCTATAACAACAACCCCGCTTGTAGAAGAATTATTTGCGAAATCATCTATAAGTTCTTGGTCTATAGACGGATCCGGAGTTGCAGAAGGTGCTGGAGTAGATTCTGGTGTTGGCGTTGCAGAAGGTACTGGAGTTGGTTCCGGTGCTGGCGTTGCAGAAGGTGCTGGTGTGATATCTGTAGCCTTTAATGTATAAGTGCCAGTTTCCCCCCAACTTTTTGCACTAATAAAATAGTTATCACTCGACGTTGCTGTGAATTCAATGAGTGAGTCATATCCAGACCCTCCATCGTCGTCATAAGTTAATTCCTTTAAATTAGACCCATACAGAGTCATTCGTGGATCATTCAACTGTATACCCTCAAGATCAAATCGATAAACACTTCCTTTGGTTAATGAAACTTTAAACCAATCATCATCGTATATGGATTCTAAATTGCCATACAAGACATCCCCTATAACAACAACCCCGCTTGTAGAAGAATTATTTGCGAAATCATCTATAAGTTCTTGGTCTATAGACGGATCAGGAGTTGCAGAAGGTGCTGGAGTTGATTCTGGTGTTGGCGTTGCAGAAGGTACTGGAGCTGATTCCGGTGTTGGCGTTGCAGAAGGTATTGGAGTTGATTCCGGTGTTGGCGTTGCAGAAGGTATTGGAGTTGATTCCGGTGTTGGCGTTGCAGAAGGTATTGGAGTTGATTCCGGTGTTGGCGTTGGGCCTAGTGAAGTAGTCGTGTCAGGTGAAGGCGTGGGGGTAGGAACAGGAATAGTATCGATAAAATCATCAATAGGTTTGCCTGAGATATTTAATTCGCTTAATGGTGTCGCAATAGATGGACTTCCGCCTCTGAAATTTGCTTCACTTGAATCTCCACCGCGATTGGGTGCACCCCATGACACGACACTACCATCATTTTTAATGGCAACAAATGCTTTTTCATTGCCATAAATATCTGTCACACCATCGCTTAATTCATCGGCAACACTACTGATATCTCCGCCCTGATTTCCTCCGCCCCAAGTTAGCACAGAACCATCATTCTTTAGTGCAGAAAATGCATAGCCGTTCGGTACGATTGTATGGACTCCACTAGAGAGCTCTGATTGCAAATCAGTGCTGTCACCGCCATAATAAATCGACCCCCAGCTCACAACAGAGCCGTCGTTTTTCAAAGCAGCAAATGCTTGTTCGGTGGCAAATAAGCTTGTCACACCTGATTGAAGTTGTTCTGAGACACCTGAGCTATCTCCGCCTGATACGTCGTCCCAGGTTATGACTGATCCATCGTCTTTAAGAGCGGCGAATGCATAACGAGTAGAGGATATGGATGAAACACCTGATGATAATAATTGAACAATACTTTCGCTCGGATTGCCACCATAAAGGTCTAGTCCCCAGCAAACGACTGATCCATCTTCCTTGAGTGCGGCGAATGCACTGTCTGTTGTATAGATGTGACTTACATTGTTTAAGGAATCGCTTACCTCAAGGCTTCTTCCTCCATAAGCGTCAAGACCCCAGGTAACAACGGAACCGTCTTGCTTTAAGGCAGAAAAAGCGTAGTCATTGGCAAAGATTTTGACAACGCCCCCCGTCAAGTCACTTGCAACAGCTGAGCTGTCCCCGCCGTAATCGCTATCGCCCCACGTAATCACAGAACCATCTCGCTTTAGAGCAGCAAAAGCAGATTGTGTACTGAAGATATCGGTGACTCCGCTTGAAATATGCTCGGTAACGCCGTTGCTGTTTCCCCCTCTGAAAGACGATCCCCATGTGACTACAGATCCATCATTTCTTATTGCCGCAAATGCTCCTAACGTCGAGGAAATGTCAATAACAGAAGGCTGATTATTATGCTCGCCGGCAAGTTGATCTGCAACGGCTGAACTGTTTCCGCCATCGGTAGATCTTCCCCATGCGACTACAGATCCATCATCCTTGATGGCAGCAAATGCTTGTCTAGTGGAGTGGATTCTTACTACACCAGAACTTATCTGATCGGCTACATTACTGCTATCACCTCCCTCAAATGTTGAACCCCAGGATGTAACGGACCCGTCCGCATTAATTGCAGCAAAAGCTGATCTGTTCGCCCATTCTTGGTGAGTTCGTCTAGGGGTTGCTCTGTCTATGAGTGTGGTTTCTGCCTCAAGGTCAGTCCGATTTTTTTGCTGAGGTTGCGTCGGGACTTGGACCAGTACCGATTCGAGGAGCTTGCCTTGCATCGCCATGCCACTAGCTTTAGTCAGTTTGCCACTTTCTCTGCGCATGGCTACATGCGCTTGCCATGAGGCTCTGTAGCGATTTATTGGGTCAGCTGCACTGCTGAGATGACGCGCATACTTCGTGACCAGTGGTTGTCGATGGCGATTGGAAAAGCATCAGTGGTGACTTTTGTGTGGCTTGAAGCCTTTGTCTGTTGAGGTGGCCGGTAATGCAATGCCCGACAAGCGAAAAGGATGTTTTATCCTGATGACACCCGGACATGTCCGGGTGTGAACTGTGTGGAAACTAAAACTGGGCGTTACAGATGAGTAGCTGTTGCTATCAATAGTGTCTATATCAAGTGACTTTTGTATTGCGTCCTCCAGCAAGAAGCTCCCGATCGTTGGGTTAAGGAGATGTCTTACAAAACAGAGTTCAGAGCTTACATCTGTGCCCGCGCCAAGCCCAAGGCAAAGATGTGTACGTACATGGTGGTGAATGACACCACTAACGAAGTGACCTCGATCGTTCGCCATGGAAAAGGCTTAGTCGGGTAGTCGTTGTCCGGCACTTTTGACGGGACAAATCCCTGAGATCGTCTGCAGCGCAATGGGTTTATACTAATTCAAGTATTTGTATGTCATGTGATACAAAGAGCCACTATTTTATTGGTCGCACTTTCGTCATTACCCGCGTCGAGCTCAACAATTCTTTCTATTGGAGATGGCGACACAATTCGGATCCGAGATGGTTCAACAAACTCACAGTGCGTTTGGCTTGCAGTGCTGCAAACAGTTCAGCCTTTAGGAACAGGGCGATGCGGTTGTCTTGAGGCGTTGGTCAGACGTGATTGCCTGAAGTGTTCCCCGCTCTGCCCTTGCATAAAAGCCCCGCCATTGCTGACGGGGCTGGTGAAAAGACAAATTATTGATAGAGATCAGATTTCCATAATCTCAACGCCATATCCACTAAAGGAGTCAAGGTCATTGCCAAAGATATCTTCCACTACCTTGCTTTCTCAAGCCAGCAATTTGATGTCAAATGAAGTTAGCTCAGGTTTTCCTTTCAGGATTGCCACAAGACCTCCTTCATCACTGTTTCCCCAGTTCTTCTCTGCGCCATTTCCATCGAAGTAGAGCCGACCTTTTTTCTCAAAATAGACAAAATCGTAATCCTCCTTGGATAATTGCTTTAATTCCTTTTTGCTCTTGGTCGATGCAAACCTGATAGCGGAGACACCTTCCAATGCAGGAAACGCATCGGGACTTACGGCAATTGTGTCTTGCGATGCTTTAAATCCAATGATCTTGTCAGCAGACTTTTTAGTAAATGCCTCAAAGGAATTAAAATAGAAGGCATCTGCACCTTTCTTACCCTTTAATTTACCCTTACCACGAACTGATTGAATGATGACGTCGTGAGTTTGCGAGAGCCATAAGTCGGGTGGTAGAGATGAGAAGTCACCATCAATTGGTGGTGATAATGGCGATGGTGGTAGTTCTAGAGATGGCGTTGGCGGTGGTTCTGGCGTGGGTGTAAGAACAGTTGCAGGCGTTGGTTCTGGAGTAGGGGTTGGAACCGGTTCAGGAGTTGGGTTAGTTACCGTTTCAGGTAATGGGTCTTGGTTGGCATCAGATAAATGGCTTGCATTATGATCAAGCTTCATGAATCCGAAATTGTTTGGCTCTTTGGTTGATATTGAAGCTGTATCGGAGTCATTGAAAAGTATGAAGCCTCCGTCAATAGTGGTATCCAAAAATTCTGCCGCATTGTGCCCTTGATTGCTTTCTCCATAAACTGCCTCCCATATAGTCTGTCCATTTGGATTGATTTTAACCAAGTAAGACTTCCATTCTCCCGAGGGCCCTGATGGGTGACCGCCTTCTTCGTACATAGCAGATTCATCACCTGTTCCGCCAGCCATTACATATGATCCATCAGAATCAACAACAATTCCGTAGAACTCATCATGGATATACAGTGAGTCGTACCCTCTTGGCTGCCCTACTGTTTTTCGCCAAACAAGATTTCCACTTGTATCGACCTTGGTCATCAAGCCATCCCAATTCACTGCTGAGATAGAATTCGTATGACCAGCCAAGACATAACCTTCTTCCGTAATATATTCGAAATCGAATGCTTGGTTGTTACCACCGCCATAGCTCTCAAACCATTGCACTTCTCCACTATTTCCTATCTTTAAAATTGCCGCGTTGTTTTCTTCTTCATTCCAGACAGTTGATAAGATGGCGTAGCCATTATTATCGGTGCTCAATATTTTTGTTCCTTGAGGTATTTGTTCATAATCCTCTTGCCAGACAACCACTCCATCTCTGTCCAAGACTGCTGCGAATCCAGTTCCTTCCGATATAAATACAAATCCCTCTTCGTCTCCTTCATGGAAGCCGGTTACAGCTACTTCCCCGTTTTGAGTGATATCAATGCCTCTCAGCATCCCAACTCCGGGCGTATCAAATAATTTTTCCCATAATATTTCACCACCTTTTGCCATCTTTATAATCACTGGTTTTTGAATGCCACCTAGGCTTTTCCCTCCGACTGCATAGAATGAATCGCTGGATTCGGCAATCGCAATGCCTACATCCCATTCCCCAATCGCTCCAATCTTTTTACTCCAGATTTCTTCACCATTAGAATCAGTCTTGATGACAAGTATGTCCAAAGTCTCCGATTCTGGGGAGTCTTGCGTATGTCCAATTCCAATAAATCCGGTGTCTAATGTTTCTATTCCCTCATGTACATGCTCCTCACCATCAGTCCCGTGACCCTTGTGAAAGCCAACAATTGGTGGAGTTGCCATTTGTGGCATATATACCTAACTAAATTCTAGTTCAGGAACAACTCAATCAATATAAGTTAAGTTTATACTTTATGCGCAACCAGAATATTGCTAGCCTTGTCTGGGCAAATGATATGCCCTACAGCTGTGCTCAGCGGCTTGGAGTCAATGAGATACGGAGGCCCTTCAGTAGATAACTTCGTTTCATCTTTTCCAAGCAGAGACACTGAAGGCCTGATTCAGCAACTGACATGACGGTTTTTACGAATGCCCTGCACCAGTGAAGGCTTCGATCACTTCTGCTTCCGTAGCAGGATCGAGATTCATGTCGGCGATGGTGCGAGCGACAAGCTCACGAGTATTGCGAAACCACTCCTTTCGTATTGCTGACCGGGGCCAGCCATCGAGGCCATCAAGGATGAAGCCATCAGGACAAATGCCATCGAGAATGTTGGTCAACAGTCCGTCGCAACTTCAATTCTGGAAAGTCAGTGAACGGGTTGGGAGCGTAATTGCCCCCAGCCCGTTGTCAGGACATCTTCGCGAAAAGCTTTTTGTGGTAATCGACCACATCCTGACACCCGATTACAGGAGTGAAGTCCATCTCAATACCGAACTGCGCACGCCATGGCGCGAAGGCTTCAAAGATCTGAGCATCACTCTCCGCCTTAAAAAGAATGGTTACTCGGCCTGCACCTGGAGCGTGCACACGGAACAACATTTGAAAACCATCAAAGTTGTCGAGCTTGGCCATTTCGCCTGAATCCCAAAGCTCACAGAAGCTTTTGTAAGCAGCCAGTTGACCTTCAATATCAGGGAAAATGCAATCAGCGAGATACATCTGCATGGGAAGTACGAAGAAGGAGTCAGCCATTTGGTAGCCATCCCAGGGCTTTGCCACTGTTCAGGTGATCAGATCGTGACAATGGAATGTCAGCGCCGGAACGGCTTATGCGTGTGGCTCCCACGGAAGTGAGCTTCAAATTGCCTGTGCAGCTGCGGCTACACCAACATCATGTGCCGACTACTGATGTGGGCTTACTCACATTGATGGAACAAACAGACCTGCTGAGCCATGACAGGGGGGTTAAGCATTAAACCCATGGCTCGCTTACTTCAATTTGTCCAGAAGTCGAAGAAAGCTGATTTGGCAGCTTCAACTGCTGTCGTCTTTGCTTGCATCACAGCTCTCGCCCTATGGGGTGTTGCGAATGCTTATCCAGCACTTTGAATGACAAGCTGATCGAGGCTCACCTAAGGGTCTGAACGAAGGCCAGGACCATCGCTGCAATGACGACAGTCCCGCCCATGAAAGCAACGTTGACGTGTAAAGCTTTCATGTGGGTACAGCGAGTGCAGAGAGTTTGAGTCTTTTCCTCTGCTCGTAGGCAAAGCCTTAAGAGGCTTAATGCCTAGTTCTGGTCCCTTTCTATAGAAAAAGACGTGAGGCAAGTTCTTGGACCTGTGATGGTGCACTGTGGAGGCGTCCTTCGGTCCGAGGACCCAGCGAGAAATCTCAACGATGAAATTTCGGAGCTACAAGCCCGAGTCGCCTTCCCACGCCACTGGAGCAGCGGAGAGCATGAGCAGCACATCGAGAAGCTCCGCCAACTCAACTTCCAGAAACGACTCATAATCGAGTACGGGCAGAAGTAGTCAGTGCCGGTAGTAGTGCCCTTTGCGGCGATGACCGCGGCATCCCGTCTGATCAGCACCTGAGGCCATCATTCGATTCATCAGCTGAACCGCGCCGATCGCACAGGCGAAGTTGCCGCTTGCTTCCGCCTTACGCGCAGTGCGCTCCAGGCGGGCGACGCTTTGCATCAGCAGGTCACGCTGATCGATCTCCTCAGCTCCGAAGGCAATCTCCATCCACTCTTTGTGGGCATCAGCTACGACACGACGGGCTTGTCGACGTGAACACCCCCATGTTTCGGCCACAAGGGTCGCAAGCTCGGAGAAGCCGACGCCTTTGTCGATCTGACGTATCGCCCATGCATGGCGTTGTTTCTTCTCGCTAGCGGTTACGCGCTTGCGGGTCATGGCTTGCTACTTGGAAGGTTGGAACCGGCGCTTTTGAGGGGGACAAGTCGCTGAGAACGACTGCAATGCAGTGGATCTGAGCCTATCGGTTGTAGTGGCCGGTTTTTACTCCATTCAGGCTCGTGACAAGAGCTACAAGTGCTGACGGTTTGTCTTAGACCAAGGACAAAGATAAGGATGAAAAGATGCTCAACGAACTGCTTCTCACCACCACCCTGTGCGTGGCCATCGTTGGCGCTATGGCTCTCTTCTATGGAGAGCTTCAGCTTCTGCTACAAGATCACTAGTTGGTCAGCTTCCAATCATTCACAACAGCCCTGCACCAGTGAAGGCTTCGATCGCTTCTGCTGGGCCGCTGCAAGGCCGTGTTGGGCCCGTCCGTTTGATGGTTAAATCGCTGAGATTGACTGCGCTGCACTGGATTTAGCGTCCGTCCGCTTGCCTGCCGGCGCATCTTTATGGCTGTTTTTCTCTCCATGCAGAAATGTGACAACCAACACAAGTGTCTGCTCCAAAGGCGTAGACCAAAGCCATGGGGAAGACCGCGTAGCAAGGAGGTCACAGGATGACAAAAAAAGAAAGACAAGCCTTCCAAGAGGAAAACCGAATCGGTTACTTGATGATTGCTCTGGCGTTCATTGCAGGCATTCACATGTTCAATGGCTGGAACCAAATCAATCCTCAAGTAGCAACGCCAGGTGATGCAGTGGCGACTGTCCCTGCAAGGCCAACTGATGACCTAATGCAGTAAGGGGCATGACAGCCCTCACAGCAGACCTGCACCTGTGAAGGCTTCAATTACTTCTGTTTCCGCAGCGGGATCGAGTTTCATGTCAGCGATGGTGTCTTGAATGATGCGCCTGGTGATGGCGAACCATTCCTTGCGTGTTGCCGAGCGTGGCAAATCGTCTATTTCAAGAACTGGTGCTTGTGAGACGTGATCAAGAATGTTCGGCATCGGTATCTGGTGCGTCTGGAAACGGATGGTTGAGCAGGGTTATGAGGTCTCCAGCAGGTGCTTAAGACGTTGTCTGAGATCCCAAAAATGTATAAGATTGATCAAATGCACAAAAATTTGAATTTATCAATATTTTTATTAATTTAGCTGAGACAAATCTTCTAATATACTTTGAGAATTATTATTTTTTAGAGCCACCTCGCTAATGTCAACTTCTCTACCTCTATTGTATGTAGAGAACTCCTCCATAATTTTCTCCCTTGTCGACTCTATCCCCTCCAAGCGACCCTTCTTGATCAAATTTATTCCTAAAAGAGTTGTGCTTTGAATGAATTTGGAACATTTAGAATTCACATCGCAATTACAATTGAATGTATACGCGATATCCGCGATTGAGCCGTATGACAAATCTGATTTTTCAGGCTTACAGATAGGTGAGATAAATACCAATTCAGGTGTTTTATTTGAGTGATAAAAGTCAATTGCAAATGAATTGTATCCAACCCGATCAAACCTTGTCTGCACAACATTCAGTGGGTCTCTTGCATTGTTATTGACGAGACTCATCTGACGCAGTAATTGCCTATCTCTGTATTCGATTACTTCATCAAAATTGTTACCTCGCTCAGATGCTATTGCTTTGATGCAATAAGACCAGGAGTCTGGTGCTTCATTTGAGATCGCGTAATGGCTTTGAATTACAGCCCCTTTTGCGTAGAAGATCTCCTCAGGCACAACTTGCTTGCTACTGACTCTAAAATCTACTATTGAGCGATGCCGCGAAATAGTAGATATTCTAATATTTGTAGCGCTTCTTACCTTTTAATGAAAACTTTCTATATTTACGAGCCCTCCAGCATATGTTTGAGACGTTGCCTGAGATCCACAGCTGAATCTCTCTGATCGAGCAGGCCGCCGGACTGCCGTTCAATCTCGCGGCTGAGGTTGGAGATTTGGCGTTCCACCTCTGCAACATGGGCGGTGAGCTGGTCTCTGTAGAAGGGTTGAGCGACAGCCTTCGGCAACCAGTTGACCCAGGTCTCTTCAACGAAGCTCGGTTGGGTACCGCTGAAGCTTGGATCAGCCTCCAGCGAATGATCGCGATGGGTTAGCTGCCGATCGAGAAGTCATCTGCTGTCCTCTGGTTGGCAATGGAGCCAACCCAGAACAAGGTGAGGTCGAGCGAGCATAAGAAGTACCTCCCAGTCATTGGGTTGATGCTCAAGCTAGACCGTTGTCCCAGAGTTTGAACTATCAAGACATGTATTAGTACTCACCTGGCATGCCGTATTTAGCTCTGCAGTTATTGACATCGACTCTGTACTGAGTCCACTTTGTATTCCTTTCAGAAGCGACCAGCACGCATCTTTCATATGTTTTTGGTTCTTGCGTTTGTTGGTCATCTTCTTCAGCAGCCTTAGCTACTGGGCATGCAACAGTAATTATCGCGCCAACAATAGTCAGGAAGGATTTAATCATCTGCACCTCATCCCAATGACTTACTACATAATTTTAAACCGATTGTTACCTGCGGTGCGTTTGGTGCGTAAAGCGACCACGGAAGTGCGCAGCAAACTGCGCATCCAGTTGCGGTTGCACAACCATTGCTCGCAATGCGTTCAACGCACCAACAGCTGAGGCGTACTGGCCATCGCGTTCAGCCTTGGCCGCCAGGCGTTGATACTGCGTTGCCAGCCAACCCATCATCTGCTGAAGCTCAACCGAATCCAAGGCGTTTGCTAGTTCACTATGCACGCTTTCTATGTCACGCAGACTCGTTCGCCGACTGCAACCCCACTTAACAGTCAGCTGTGAAGCAGCATCAGTTGGCGGAACACCACAGCTGATCAGCTGTAGAGCCTCGTAACGTCGTTGCTGGCGTTGCGCTCGTGTGGTGATTGCCATAGGCACTTATCGGAGAAGATCAACTAGGGAGATGCCTTAGATAAACTCTAGATTGCTAGACGTTAGATCAGGTGCGCCTTTAAGGATGGCAATGATGCCGCCTTCCCCAAAGCCTTTGTCTGCCCCATTTTCGTTGAAGTAAAGCCCACCCTTCTTCTGGTCGTAGAGGAAGTCGAAGTCTTGCTTGGCAAGAACTTTCTTGACTTCCTTCTTGTTTTTGCCAGTTTCGAACGTTGCTGATCTGTTAATGCCGAAGCTATTGATATCAATATCTATTGCATCTGTTAATGCATTGAAATTGATAACCTTGTCTGCCAACCCTCGCGTAAAAACATCTGGCAATCGGAGTTCAAGAGATTTCTTGCGCGCCGTTAAGATGCCTTCATCTTGTTTCCTTAGTCTCGAAAGAAACTGCCACGCAAGTTGATTTAGATCTTTGCCTTCGATATCAAGATCAAACCACTCATGGCCACCCCTGTCTACTAAGTATTGTTCAACGGTAGTCAATCCATCATCTCGAGAGTAGGAGGTGCGTTCAATGCGATCACCATTGGCTTGTGCGAATTGCTCGGCTATACTTTGCGTTGAACTATTTTCCCTAGCCCAATGGCTTGATATGTCAGCAACAGACGCCAAGTATCCATTAATGCCATTGACTGGGCGTACCCAATCTTCTTCGCCATTAAAACTTATAAGACCAACAGGTGAACCGCCAGAAGTAGTTGAAAGATATTCGTCATTCATCAACCCTGATACGGGAGCAATTCCTGCTATTAGGTCGGGCATATGATGTGCCAGCCCGTATGCCATCCCTGCTCCGTTGGAATAGCCAGTTGCATACACACGTGATTTGTCGATTGAATAATTCTTTGAGATTCTCTTTAGCAATCGTCTTACAAATCCCAAGTCGTCACTTATGCTTTTGCTGTCACTTGACACAGGATCGGGATTCCAATGACTTCCGCCTTTCTGCAGTTCAAGCCCTTGAGGATAGATTAAAATAATGCCATGCTTTTCTGCTAGGTCTCTCCAGTCCGATAAAGCAAGTTGCCCAGAGGCAGTGCCCCCGAATCCATGAAAATTAAGAATGACAGGAGCTTCAATTGTGTGCGAGTAGCCTGATGGAATGTATGTTAAATACTCTCTTTTATTACCATCGTGAGCGAAATAATTCAAAGACACTTCATCGAGAGAAGCGGGAATCTTTTCTGAAGTGAAGTTTTCTGGCTTCATTTCGCTTACAGCAGACCATGCGCTTTGAGCATTGATACTACAGCTTCGAGCAGTTCGTCATCCCATTGTGGCGACGTCTTGCTGATACAGCTGCTTGCCTTAGCGGCCCTTGCCATGTTGATCAGCGGCGATTTATTGGGTCAGCTGCATTGCTGAGATGACACGGATATTTCGGGACCAGTGGTTGCTGCTCCAAATTGGTAACAACAGCGCCAGTCGTTAGTGAGTAGCTAGGAGAGCCTCTCTTGTAAATTTCCCATGGATACCTCCCAGATGCTGATAGCATTTCTTGCTTTCGGTGCCTCTGCAAGTTCAATCGTCGCTTGGCGTTTTGCCGCGTCCAGGTTGTGGAGCGACGATCAATGATTCCTGTATCCACAATCGTGCTGACGAAACTACTCAAGCCTCTGAGTGCCCTTGCTGTTTGGCGTGACGGTTTATTCAGATCACGTAAAAGATTGGAGGAGGATCGCAGTTGATTTTGGTGCGGCTTGAAGCATTTGTCTGGTCAGGTGGCTGATGTTACCCGGCGCTTGTAGGGGTGCAAATCGCTGAGGTTGACTGCGCTGCGATCGATTTGAGCCTATCGGTCTTGCTGGCCGGTTTTCACTCCATTCAGACTTGTAATAATAGCTACAAGTGCTGACTATTTGTCTTAGACCAAGGACAGCGACAAGGAGGAAAAGATGCTCAACGAACTGCTTCTCACTACCACCCTGTGCGTGGCCATCGTTGGCACTATGGCTCTCTTCTATGGAGAGCTTGAGCTGCTGCTGCACGACCATTAGTTAGTCAGCTCCTGATCATTCACAACAGCCCTGCACCAGTGAAGGCTTCGATCACGTCTGCTTCAGCAGCAGGATCGAGGTTCATGTCAGCGATGGTGTCTTGAATGATGCCCCTTGTGATGGCGAACCATTCCTTGCGTTATGCTGAGCGTGGCCAAGCGTCTACTTCAACGACTGGTGCTAGTGAGACGTGATCAAGGATGTTCGGCATCGGGTACGTCCTGGAACGAATAGCGCACTCGATCCACGCTTTTGAGAATCCTTTGTCATTATAAATCCAGTCACCTCAGACTCATGAGAAAACCCTCTCTCAGTGATGATGGCAATCTTCAGATTTTTCTCAATCATCAAAAAAAGAAAGCCAAATATTTAAAATATGATCTATCTTCCTTTTCGAGAGCTGCGAATAAAATAGAGCTTATCTCTAGACGCTTTGACACTGATACATCCATACATTTTGCTAAAAACAGGAAAGAAGCTGTTAAGGTCCACTCGAAACATGACGTTGATTTGATTTTTGATCAAAAGAAGGGTTTTCTCTTCTGGAATTCCAATGGAGCTGGTAAAGGGTATGGAAAGAAAGGTGGGGTGATAGCGCGTCTGGTGAATGTCTCCAAAGTTGAATCAAATGACTTCTTATTATTAAAATCCGTGATCAACAAGGGCGGGGACTTACCTTCAGATCTTATTATAAACCCAGAAGCCAACCAAAACAACTTAAAAAACAACTCTACGTCAGAGGAGGTCTCCACGGAGAGTGAATCTGTCGAGGTTTCAGAATCTTCTGCGCTAACGAACACCTCAAGTATCAGCTATGTTGATTATAATTATGGTTACAGGGGAAGCCGATACTCTAGATTGCTAGAGGCAACTAGTAGTTCTTACGATATTGTCAATCTTGGCGATGTGTAATCAAGCACTTTCTACTCAATCCAAAATATAGGCATTTTGTTACAAGCTATACGATGATCAAGTATTGTAATTTTTTCGAGGCGATTGCAATTGGTCTGTTGATAATAAATTTTTAGGCCCATGAGACGTCTGCTTCGATTACTTGGCTTTTTGAAAAACGAGCAGGGTGAGGTTTTGGCCAATCGCTCCTGGTTTTCATGTAGTCTCCATCCAGGCTTTATAAGTTGTAAATGGTTGCTTAAGACTGAAGCCTTGACACTTGTGAAGCAAGAGGCAGATTCTCAACTTATACTTAGGATCAGGGACATCCCAAGTAGTTCAGATAGCGATGTCATTACAACCGTCATAGCAACAGAGATTAATATGTACAAAAATGAAGCCATGATTAGTCTGCCCACCAACAGCGGCATGCTCTTAGCAGAGCTTGGGTTCAAAGACCGTGATGGCATATTCATTGTTTTGGAATATAAAGCAATTGATTTGGGTCCCAGAATCTTGATGGAGCCAGTCCAACCTGATTGGTTTTCCGTTGAGGATCGCGATACATCTATTCACCAGAAAATGTATGAACTTTCAACCAAGTATTCGCTTATAGGAGGCTCCGAAAAGATTGGATCCTGACAGATGGTGGTACTAGATATGATTTTTTTTTGGTTGAGCCTTGCAGTCAGGCACAGGCAAGCCTAGGTTCCATTGCCCCTCGGCCACGGTTTCAGTGTTGTCTGAAGCTTGATATGTTAGTTCTCTTGATAGAACCACAGTTATGGGCCAGTTGCCAGACATCAGTATTTACCCGGCTACACGATGTTCCATCCGTGTGAAGTCCCATCCGATTGGCGATTGATTCTTCCTCAGTTTTTGGTGCTCTTCGAATAGATCTTCAATTTCCTTGCAGGCAGCGCAGTATGCCGACCATCCGGTCATCCTGCGTGGATTTGCACGACCACGCTTGTCAACCGCTTGATCAACAGTGACTCCTTCCGTTTCTGCTTGTTCAAAAGCGCTTAGAAGTGGGATTTGTGAGTCTAAAACTTTGATGTCGAATGCCTGAAGTAATTCCATGGCTTGTTCAGCTGCAGCTTCTTTGCGTGCATCCACTTTTACAAGTAGTGCAGCAAAGGGAACCCTATATTTTCTCAACATCTGTGACATCTCAACTGTCAATTCGATTGATCTGCTTTGCGTAGTGGTGGGAAGCAGAATAAAATCGGCTCCCTCGACCAAATTTTTAATTTCATCTTCGTTGCTGCTTGCCTGTCCGTCGGTTATGACAATTTCGGCTAATCGAGTGGCTTTAGCTGCCGCTTCAATTGGCACGACCGGAAAGGGCAAGAGTTCTCTGGCGCCATATGCAGTTGCTGATCGGTTGCAGTCGGAGTCAACCAGGACTACCCGTTTTTGCTGATAGCTCCAGCATGCTGCAATGTGAATACTGCTACAAGTTTTGGCGACACCACCTTTTTGGCCAAAAACGGTGATGAACATGGCGTACAGGGTGACGAACTCCTATAAATATCTCTCTATTTCCCTGAAAAGCAATGTGTGGCTTGTTAGTTCCCCCCATGACGACCTTGATGATCCAGACCCATTCCACTGCATTGGCTCTGGCTTCCTTCTCTCCCTCCCATGCGATGACGAATACTTGGGTTGTGTCGCATAAGTGAGCTGCTCTCGCGGACCTTTGTAGCTCTCTCGTTACTGTCGCGAAGGCGCTCTGGCGCATCGCTGACGACTGCGCTGCCATGGCTCTGTTCTCTTTCTCCTGGTCGAACGGTGACGGATACCAGGATCAATACCCCAAAAGTGAGCTAGCTCTGCGGAATCTTGTGTAATAAGCGATGTAAGTGTCAGGTTTGGCCTGATTTTTGCCATGTCTACCGGTTGACTGTATCTACGTGTTGGTAGGAGATGCTTAGTGCCATCGATCTTGGCGATTCGGGCTTCAAGCTGACGAGTCTGAGATTAAAATTGCAGATTGGGTACGACCCTTGATCTGCTCATCGATTGATTGAAATTCAGCTGATATGGGTTGCTAGACGTAGGCTTTGGGGATTTGCTAGTGGGTCGTACGACGGCACATGTGGTGCATTGTCATCAATTTCAAAGACTGCACGCTGACGTTCAATACTGGCTTCCATACCCAGACGATTGATGATCAGGTCAGCCTGAATAGGAAGCTGAAGTTTGGGCACTAAAACGCGTATTTGGAATACATACAGCTTAGCTATTTGAGTATTATGAAGACAGCCGGTTTTACGGTGGACTGGTGGCTTATGTGGCGCGTTCTAGGGCTTTTTGGCCCTAGATTTTCTGGTTTGCATTATGAATAAAAGCCCTGCTCCTTAGTTCCTGCAGGGGATCTGCCTGGCATGGCAAATCTGCTCCCCATTCTGCGCACACATTTGCATTAATTAAGTGTCAGTCCAGTGCTACCAGTGTGTTTGAGGCCCTTGAACTCCTCTATGGCATGCAGGGGGTCACGAGTTCGAGTCTCCGTGGCTCCACTAGGTTTTCAGCCACTGGGACTCCCCGAATAGAGAAATAGCTAGAGCAAAGATTCTCTGCTGAATCGGGTTTGCTTTTAACCCACCCGTACGGCCTCCAGCACCAAATCCCGCTGTAGGTGGATCAGCCATCGGTCCGTCGCGATGGTGGCCTCCCTCAGGTCGTCCTCCTCAATCAGGGCCACCCATCTGGCCAGGCCGAGGTGATTACCCCAGGGGATCGGCATCCCAGAGCAGCTGCAGCGACCAGTCTGATCATGGCCAAATCGCCAGGGAGGATGGAACTCCAGCCGCCTAGGACTGCCGTTGTCTTCCACTTCAGCCCTGCCGCCCCTGCGCTTGGCCGTCGTCGGGCATGTTGAGTGGGTTGAATTTCTGGCGGTGGATCAGTTGCCCATTCCCGGGGGCATTGGACACGCCCTGCGGACCCTGCAGGAACCAGCCGGTGGTGGTGCCGTTGCTGCTGTGCAGATGGCACGGTTGCAGCGGCAACCCGTCCAGTTCTTTACGGCCTTAGGCCGCGATTCGGTCGGGGAAGCCTGCGTCAAGCGGCTCGAAGATCTGGGCCTTGAGGTTCATGTCGCCTGGAGGGAAGCGCCAACTCGGCGGGGCGTGAGCTTGGTCGATGGTGAGGGGGATCGGGCGATCACCGTGATAGGCGAGCGGCTGACCCCATCACTGGACGACAACCTTCCCTGGGAGACCCTCGGCGAGTTCGACGGCCTCTTTGTCACGGCAGCGGATGAACCTCTGTTTAAAGCCTGCCGCTCTGCTGCAGTCCTGGCGGCGACTCCGCGGGTTCGTTTGCCTGTGCTTCAGGAAGCCAGAGTTTCCCTCGACGCCCTTATTGGTAGTGGCCTTGATCCAGGTGAGCGGGTAGAGCCAGAGCAGTTAAACCCTGCTCCACACACACTGATTCGCACGGAAGGTGCCGCTGGAGGACTCAGTCTTCCGGGCGGTCGTTATGACCCAGCACCCCTACCCGGGCGATTGGTCGAAAGCTATGGATGTGGTGACTGCTTTGCCGCGGGAGTGGTCACAGGTCTTGCTGCGCGATGGTCCTTGGCGAACGCCATCGACTTAGGTGCCCAATGTGGTGCCGCCTGTGCGACGCGATTTGGACCCTACGAATAGACAACTTGGATGTCTGGCCCCGTCAGCAATGGCGGGTTTTTTATTGCTGCTGCGCTTAGCCAGCCTGCCTCTGCGCTGCTCATCGATTCCTGTGACTGGTGCTCTGGGAGATGGTGGTAACGGCTGGATGCTGTCATTTCCCCTTGTTAGATAGATGGGTGGATTGAAGATGTTACTTTATTGTTTAATTTCGTTGTCTGCGACTATGTGATTGTTAGCATGACATTGTTATGTTTTTGTGGTGATGCGCTCTTATCAAAACTCTGAGAACGTTTCGAAACTAGTTATTGCTGTGTCGTCAATATTCTTTGGGGGGATCGCGGTTCTGTCCAGCTTGTTTGTCGTCCCTGCGGGTGAGGTGGGCGTTGTGACGACGCTTGGCAAGGTTTCGGATGAGCCAAGGCAGCCAGGGCTGAACCTCAAGATTCCATTCCTGCAGAGCACGCATTCCTTCAGCGTGAGAACGCAGGTCATTCCAGAAAAATTCTCGACGCTGACGAAGGATCTCCAGGTGATCGAGGCAACGGCAACAGTTAAATATGCCGTCAAGCCATCTGAGGCTCCCAGGATATACAGCACAATCGCTACTGACGACTCTGCGATCTACGCAAGGGTGATCCAGCCATCGCTGCTGAAATCACTGAAGTCAGTCTTCTCAAAGTATGAGCTCGATACGATCGCGACAGATTGGAACAACATCTCTTCGCTCGTGCAGGAAAGCGTCTCGCAGGAGCTCAGTAAATTTGATTACGTCGTTGTAAGAGGTCTTGATATCACTGGGCTGCAGATCGCAGAAGAGTACAGGGCTGCCATTGAACAGAAGCAAATTGCGCAACAGCAGCTCTTGCGAGCAAAAACAGAAGTTCAGATTGCCGAACAAGAAGCCATTAAATTTGAAACATTGAGTCGATCCCTCAATAACAGCGTTCTGTACAAGCTGTTTCTTGATAAATGGGATGGGCAAACACAAGTTGTTCCATCCTTCGCTGGCGCATCGACTCCTCCAGTTATCGTGGGAAGGAATTGATTCGAATGCGGGAGCAGGCTAATCATTGCCCTGATCAATCAGATCCTTGATCTCGACCGTATCGAGCTTCAGCAACGCAAATGTTGTTCCCGCGTTGCCTCGATAGATGCGTAGTTGTTGATTCAATACTGTGATGTCAAGCCAGGCAGGAAAGCTTTGTTGAACGTTACGCAACAACTTGATTGGACCAAGACCAGGCAGCGTTGGTCCAAGCCAGCCTCCCTTGCAGAATTTCACCTCAACCCGCTTTGAGTTAATCACGTTCAGAGTTGCTTGGACGCTGATGGCTCCAAGTGTTCCGAGCGGTCCACGCAAGCGCAGCAGGTTGCAACCTTTGTTCTGCTTGAGGTCCAGTGCCTGAAGATTCTCCAGCCAAGGTGCTTGACGAAGCCAGGGCTGGCTTGAACTGCTCCAACGCAAATCCCACACACCGTCTAGAAGGGGTGCATCACGATTCAAGTCAGCGGGTTGTGCCTCTTCAAGCGACGCAATGCGCCCAGCGATGCTTTTGTCATTGGGGTTTCTCTGCAATAGTGAAACCAACGCGTCCTGTTCGTTTGTCATTGAGGTGTTGGATGCGAGCCTCGACTTGGATGGTGCTCCCGCTCTTGATCAGTCCTACGACAGCTTTTGCTGGTGAGCCAATCCGATTGCTCGTCATCCCCTATCAGGCAGGTTGGGGAAGCCAAAGAATTCCGATCAATCAATTTTCCAGGCCTGCGATGCCTCCACCCCCACCACCTCTTTCTCCTCAACAGTCGGAACGTGTGCAACCCACCGGCGTTGAAATCGAAGATAATGATAACGCCATCGATGATGATTGGTTGATGGATGGTTGATTGATCCTTTGGCGCTTCAATAGGCTCTCATCTGATGGCTGTGTCGTGTCAATCAGTTTTTCTCGGCGGGATGCGGGTGATCCGGAAGGCTCACGCTGTGCAGGTCGTCACAAGAGCGCTTCCACTGCACTAGGTGCAGACGATCAATCTTGTTGCTGTCTAGGCAATCCCAGATATCGGCACCAGATAAGGTTGCCATTGACCAATGATCGCCTTCGCTTTTCATTTTTTTTCTGTTCTTATCTTTCCAGTCTGTCCATGTGATCTTGGGATAATCATCAATGTGTTTGCTCAGGATGACAATCGAGAACTCCATGGTGTGCCGTTTCGCGTTGGTATGACTTTATATCGAGCGGCCACGCATTCGTGAATCGTCTCACTTGCTGGTGCGTGGATATCCCTGACTCTGCCCTGCGGACGACATTCTCATGGTCTGTTGCTGGCTGAGGGCCACGGAATCGCTCCACTCAAGCCCGATCACGGAGGCGGAAAAATGAACAACATCATCAGAACTGATGTTGCCCTGCAGCGGCTTTTTGGCTTCCGAAAAATCGTTCGCTCTAACTGAATCGCTTTTTCGAACAGTGTGTTGAACGAAAAGGCAATCACTCTCAATGCAGAGAGAGGTGGCTGTGAATGGTCTGAGGCTGCTTAGACCTTCCCTTCCTTGATTTTTTCCAGATCCCTGCGGATCAGGGTCAGCAGATAGGACGGTGCCTTGTAGCGCGTCGGTAAGCAACGATTGAGGGTTTCCAGGTGTCCCCAGCAGACGGTGCGTTCGATGTCCTTAGCTGTCTTGCCTTGTTGCAGCAGTCGTCTCAGGGCTTTGCAATAGAGCGGGTATCCCGCTTCCAGTTCACCGATGGTGAGCTTGGCCTGGGTCATCGGATCATCCCCCTGATGTCCAACAACCTATGTCGGCAGGGGTCAGCCCCCCTCAGCTGTTGGTTCCCAGTCCTGCCAGGTGGAGCACCAGCTGGGATCCGTTGGACTCCGCCAGGGCTTCGATGGCTTCGATCGGGCTTTGCAACCAACGTGCCACCTGGAGCATGTTGCTGATCTTGAGAGTCTCCTCACCACCTTGCTCAGCTCCTGTCAGCCGGCTGAGGGTGGTCTGTTCAATGCCTTGGGATTCCAGCCACTGCCTGAGCGGGGCGCTGAGCTGTCGGTTGCAGGCTTCAAGCCACAGATCCCAGTCTTTATCAACCTCTCCGATGGGGATCTGGAGACTGATCTGAAGACTTTCACTCGGATCCAGCAGGGTGACGCTGGCCCTCAATGGGGTCAGGCCGGAGTAAAGCAGCGTCCAGCCGCTGTTGAGTAAAGGTTGTGCGGCTTGCTCCCTGAGGGCCAGCCGTTCCATGGTCAGCACCGACTGTTCGTCGGTTTCGATTGGTGCTGGCGAGACGCTGACCAAAGCTCTCTTTACATCTCAGAGAGCCATAACGCCTGGCGTCTCACCGCTGCAGTTGATCAGATCACCCGGTCTGCAAATCATCACCGAGCCAGGCCACGCAGTCGATCTCGACCCGTGCACCCTTCGGCAGCGCTGCCACCTGCACGCAGGCTCTGGCTGGGCTTGTGCCCGCTCCAAACATCTCTGCGTAGATGTCGTTGACGGTTTGGAAATCCCCAAGATCAGCCAGAAAAATCGTTGTCCGCACCACTTGGGCTGCGGTCGCTCCAGCGGCTTCGAGGACGGCACTGAGGTTCTTCAGCACCTGACGCGTCTCAAGCGCCACATCTCCATCGCCCACCATGGCCCCCGTCTCCGGATCCAGCGGGATCTGGCCCGAGCAGTACAGCCAGCCACCGGCCAGCACCGCCTGGTTGTAAGGCCCCACCGGAGCGGGTGCTGCTGGGGTCGTAACGGCTTGAGCGGTCATGGCCGGATCGCAGAATGGAATCGATCATCGCGTTTCGCTGTTGTCGCAGACCCAGGCCACCGTTGCCGTGCGTGACCTCTGGCATCGCTACGACGGCCCTGCTGGACCCTGGACGCTGCGTGGCATCGACCTGGAGCTTGCAGCCGGTGAGCTGGTGGGACTGCTGGGGCCCTCCGGCTGCGGGAAAACCACCCTGTTGCGATTGATCGCAGGCTTTGAGCGGCCATCGCAGGGGTCGGTGCACCTGCAGCAGCGCCCTGTGGCGGGGAACGGCCATTGGCTGCCGCCTGAGCGGCGCGGGATTGGCATGGTTTTTCAGGACTACGCCCTGTTCCCCCATCTCACGGCCTGGCAGAACGCTTGCTTCGGTCTTCGTCCTGGTCAGGACGACAGCCGAGCGGCCTGGTTGCTGGAGTTGCTGGGGCTGAAGGGGCTGGAGCTGCGTTATCCCCATCAGCTCTCAGGCGGCCAGAAGCAACGCCTTGCCCTGGCCCGTGCTCTGGCACCAGCCCCCAAGCTTGTGCTGCTCGATGAGCCCTTCTCCAATCTGGATGTTGAGGTGAGGCTGCGGTTGCGCAGTGAACTCAGTTCTGTTCTGCAGGTTTGTGGAGCCACGGGGCTGATCGTGACCCACGACCCCAGCGAGGCGCTGGCCATTTGTGATCGTGTGGCGGTGATGCGGGACGGGGAGTTGCATCAGTGCGCCACCCCAAGAGCCCTCGTTGATGCCCCCGCATCACCGTTTGTCGGTCGCTTTGTCCTTCAAGGCAATCTTGTGCCCCTCGATGGTCCGATGCACTGCCTGATCGGTGCATTGGAGGGCGACAGTCCCCTGCCAGGTTCTGAACCTGGGCCCGATGAGCAACTGCTGCTGGTGGATCCAGCCTTGATCAGGCTTCAGCCCGATCCACAGGGTGAGGCCACGGTCATGGGACGGGAGTTCCTCGGACAGGCCTGGCAGTACCGCGTGCAGCAGGGGCCCTGCGACCTCCGCGTCAACGCTGCGCTGGCGTTGGACGTAACGCGCGGTACCCGCTGTCGACTGGCGTTTCAGCCTGGAGCCGAAGTGATTCTCTTTCCGCAGCGGATCAGGCTGCGCGCCAATGATCCTTATGCCGCCTCAGGCGTCCCAGCTCTTCGGCCGATGCCGCCCGCATGAACAGATTGCTGCGGCGTTCCTCTCCGATGCTGCTGGGCAGGCTCAGCTCACCGCGGCGACGCAGATCCACCACGGCGTCATAGCGCTGGCGAATGGCTGCATCCTGCGGTTGCTGTTGGATGGCCCAGAGCAGGTTCCCCTCGGTGTATTCGTGGGCGCAACAGACCTTGGTGGATTCAGGTAACTCCGATAGCCGCCTCAGGGCACGGTGCATGTCGGCTGGGGTCCCTTCGAACAGGCGTCCGCACCCCCCGGAAAACAGCGTGTCGCCGCAGAACACCACCGGGCCAAGATCC
The DNA here is from genome assembly GCF_000195975.1 of Parasynechococcus marenigrum WH 8102. Lineage (GTDB taxonomy): Bacteria > Cyanobacteriota > Cyanobacteriia > PCC-6307 > Cyanobiaceae > Parasynechococcus > Parasynechococcus marisnigri. The sequence continues at coordinate 1,486,878 of NC_005070.1, read as the reverse complement.
GGATCCTCCTGCTCGGGGATCACAAAGGCGATGTGGGCGGAGGTGTGGGCGGCCACGTCCAAAACCTGCAGCGATCGGCCGAGCACGGTCACCTGATCGCCGTCGCTGACGGAGATGGTCTGAAAGGGAATGCGCGATCGATCCGCTCCAGCCGCTACCACGGCCGCATCGGGCCATCGCTCCAGCAGGCCAGGGGTTCCACCGATGTGATCGGCGTGGTGATGCGTCTGCAGCACCGCACTCAGCTGCAGCTGCCGTTGTTGCAGCCAGTCGATGACTGGTTCGGCCACGGCAGGGTCCACCACAGCGGCCTCATCGCCCCGCACCCAGATCCACAGGACGTTGTCCTGCAGCACCGGCAGGGCATGGAGGGAGGATTGCATCGTTAAAGTCCTGCCTGGTTACACGGTCAACGCTGGACCCATGATCACCGTCGCGTTGGCCAAAGGAGCGCTGCTCAAGGATTCCGCGGCTCGGTTTGCGGCCGCAGGTCTTGATTTTTCGGCGGCTCTGGACAAGGACAACCGCCAGCTGATGCTGCCCACCCCCTGCGGTCGAGCCCGGGCACTGCTGGTGCGCAACGGTGATGTGCCGACTTACGTGGCCTACGGCCAGGCCCAGCTTGGTGTGGTTGGCTATGACGTGCTGCGGGAGCACCAATTGCCGGTGGCGCAGCTGGTGGATCTGGGTTTCGGAGGCTGTCGCATGGCCGTGGCCGTCAAGGCCAGCAGCGGGTACGAACGGGCGGCGGACCTGCCGCCCCACTGCCGGGTGGCGAGCAAGTTCACCCATTGCGCCCGTGAATACTTCGATGGGCTCGATCTACCGGTGGAGCTGGTGCATTTGAATGGCTCTGTCGAGCTCGGGCCCATCACCGGCATGTCCGAAGCGATCGTGGATCTGGTGGCGACGGGGCGCACCCTGCGGGACAACGGGCTGGTGGCCATCGAGGATCTGTTCCACACCACGGCCCGCTTGGTTGGTCACCCCCTGTCGATGCGGCTGGATGATGGGTCTTTGAACGCCATTGTTGAGGCGGTCCGCACGGCTTCAGCCGCTGCCGGAGCCGCCGGATGAGCGTCATCAGTGATTGGAAACGAGTGCGTCGGCTGGGCCGTTATCTCGTTCATGACCGCCGCCGTCTGCTGCTGACCCTGGTGCTGCTCGTGCCGTTAGCGGTGGCGGGAGCGATTCAGCCCCTGTTGGTGGGCCAGGCCATCAGTGTGTTGCGCAACGAACCCAGCCTTCCCTGGCTGGAGGGTCTGACGACCGGGGCCGCCATCCGCCTGATCGTGTCGCTGCTGCTCGTGTCGGTGCTGTTGCGTCTAGCGCTGCAGGGGGTTCAGCTGTTCAACATCCAGGCTGTGGGTCAGCGACTTACCGCACGGATCCGGGATGATCTGTTTCGTCATGCCCTGTCGCTGTCGCTGCGGTTCCACGACGGCATGCCTGTGGGCAAGTTGCTCACACGGCTCACCAGTGATGTCGATGCCTTGTCGGAGGTCTTCGGCAGCGGAGCCGTTGGTGTTCTTGGCGATCTGGTGAGCCTGGTGGTGATCGCCAGCTCGATGCTGCTGATCGAATGGCGGCTTGGCCTGTTGCTGCTTTGCACACAGATCCCCGTGACCTTGATGGTGATCTGGTTGCAGGGCCGTTACCGCAAGGCGAATTACCGAGTTCGAGAGGAGCTCTCCCAGCTCAATGCTGATTTTCAGGAGAACCTGCAGGGCCTGGAGGTGGTCCAGATGTTTCGGCGCGAGCAGGTCAACGGCGAGCGCTTCCAGCGCACCGGTTCCGCTTACAGGCGCGCTGTGAATGGAACGATTTTCTTCGACAGCAGCATCTCTGCCTTCCTCGAATGGGTGTCCCTCGGAGCTGTTGCCCTGGTGTTGGCTCTTGGGGGATGGATGGTGACATCAGGTTCCATGGGCCTTGGAATCCTCACCACCTTCATCCTCTATTCCCAGCGTCTGTTTGATCCGCTGCGTCAGCTGGCGGAACGGTTCACCCAGATTCAGGGTGGTCTGACGGCCGTGGAGCGCATCGGTGAGCTGATGGAGCAGCCCCTGGAGATCGTGGAGGATCCCAACGCCACTCCGCTGCGTTCGGCCGGCCTGGGGGAGGTGATTTTCGAGAACGTCAGCTTCAGCTATCGGCCGGATGAGCCGATCCTGCGCAACCTCTCCTTCCGCATTGCTCCTGGCGAGCACGTGGCCCTGGTGGGACCGACGGGGTCTGGAAAAACCACCGTCATCCGGCTGCTCTGCCGGCTGTATGAACCTCAGCAGGGCCGGATTCTTCTGGATGGTCGTGACATTCGTTCGATTTCGATCGCCGATCTGCGACGTCAGCTGGGGGTGGTGTTGCAGGACACCTTCCTGTTCAGCGGCAACGTGGCCGATAACCTTCGGCTCAATGCCGAGATCAGCGATCAGGAGCTGGCTGGAATCTGCCGTGATCTGGGCCTGAACGACCTGTTGCAACGGCTGCCTAATGGGTTGGAGACAGAGTTGCGGGAGCGTGGCGGCAATCTCTCGTCCGGTGAACGTCAGCTGCTGGCGGTGGCACGGGTTGCGATCCGTAACCCCACGGTGCTGGTGATGGACGAGGCCACCGCCTTCATGGATCCCTCCACAGAGGCCACCCTGCAACGCGACCTGGATCGGTTGCTGCAGAAACGCACGGCTGTGGTGATCGCCCATCGCCTGGCCACGGTGGAAGCCTCGGATCGGATTCTGGTGCTGCGCCGCGGTGAGTTGATCGAACAGGGCACGCACCTGGAGTTGCGAGCCCGGGGTGGGCTCTACGCCCAGCTGGCGGAGCTGCAGGAAAAGGGGTTGGCTCGTTTGTGATGACCTCCCCCCTCGTCCTGCCGGCTGCGCCGCTGCTTGAGCAGTACGGCGAGGAGGCCCGTCTCTGCTCCTGTGCCAACGATCAGCTGACCCTGGTGTTCAGTCGACGTCATCCCTTTGACCTGGTGGAACTGGAGCAGTTGCTGGAAGCGGTGGGCTGGAGTCGGCGGCCGGTGCGGCGGGTGCGCAAAGCCCTGGCCAACAGCCTGCTCACCGTTGGCCTGTGGCGGCACGATCCCCGCATCCCCCGCCTGGTGGGCTTCGCCCGTTGCACCGGTGATGGTGTCTTCGAAGCCACGGTCTGGGATGTGGCTGTGCACCCGCTTTACCAGGGCAGTGGCTTGGGCAGTCAGCTGATGGTCTACGTACTGGAGGCTCTGGAGGCCATGGGCACGGAGCGAGTGAGCCTGTTCGCCGATCCAGGCGTGGTCAACTTCTATCAGCGCCAGGGTTGGGAGCTGGAGCCGCAGCAGCATCGCTGCGCGTTTTGGTACGCCAGCTGAGCTGCGTTCCGTTCAGCGGTCGTAGTCACCTGCCAGTTGATCAGCGGCAATGCCTTGCTGCCAACGGCGTCGCAGCCTCCAGTTGCACCAGGCCCTGCTGATCACCCCCTGCTCCTGCCAGCGTCGGTTGCTGGTGACCAGCGGACAGCGAAGTCGCCGCAGCCTGTGGTGACGCGCAATCCTCTCCACCAGGTCCAGGTCCTCCATCAAGGGGATCGGGCGATAACCGCCGCTGGCTGCATAAAGCGTGCGGTGGATCAGCAGCCCCTGGTCGCCGTAGGGGCGCTGACCCAGCCGACTGCGCAGGCCGACGCTGCGTTCCAGCAGCCACAGCATCGGCCCCCGCTCCTCCACACGAAAGTCGAAGAACCAGGCATCGCGTTTCGCCTGGGGGTTCTCAATCACCCGTTGAACGGCGCTGCACCAGCGGGGCGGCAGACGGCTGTCGGCGTGGAGCACCAGCGTCCAGTCATGGATAGCAGCGGCCATGCCGTGGATGAGTTGCTGCCCACGGCCCCGTTCTGGGCTGCTCAGTCGAGCCACGCCAGCCAGGCTGGCCACAACTGTTGTTCGATCTCGGCTCCCTCCATCAACGACGATCACCTGGGCCCCATGGGGCCACCGGGCCAGATCGGCCAGCAGCAGGGGAAGCCGTCGCGCTTCGTTAAGCGTCGGGATCAGGATGCTCAGCCCTGCCATCGCTTGAGGTCACGCAGGTGATCCAGGTCCTGTAGCTGCGGCAGGAGTCCCACGGTGAGGTTGTTGCATTCGGCTGACTCCAGCGTGGTAACCAAGACCTCGGAGCTGCCCCAGGGGATGCCGACCAGTGGCCATCGCTCCGGTGTCTGCATCAGCGCTGCGGACAGACCCATCAGCCAGTAGCCCCCGTCAGCGGCGGGCCCCAGGACAAGGTCATGGCTGTGCAGGCTCTCCAGTGCCATCAGCAGGTCGCGGCGGTTGAACTCCGGTAGGTCGCTGCCCACCACAAGCGCAGGGGTGCGGCGATGGCGCAGGCGCAGCAGTTGCCGTTTCAACCGTGTTCCGAGGTTGCCATCGCCCTGCAGTCCGATCTCTTCGATGCCCTGCTGCCGGCCCCAACGCCCGGCACGGCTGGGACCCAGTCCACTGACGGCCAACACAGGGCTGACCCACCCGTCTCGATGCAATGTGCAGGCCACAGCGATGGTGTGATGGGTGAGCCGCGCCTGCAGGCGGGCACTGCGTTCGCTGCTGTGATTAAGGCTCAGCTGTGACCGCATGTCCGCAGCCAGTCGTCGTTTGCATCGCCCCGGCGCGGGCCAGCGGGCCATCAGCACCAGGGCAGCGGGAGTGGTCACCTCAGCGCTGGCGTCGTGGCAGTTCCTTCGGCAGAACCTCCAGGGTTTGTTCTAGGCCGTCGCGTTCGATCGTGATCTGCATCGGTTGCCCTACACGGCCTCGATCAACGGCCAGTTGCACTTCGGATGGATTCTCCACTGGGGTTGCATTCACGGCCCGGATCAGATCGCACTGGCGGATCCCTGCCGATTCAGCCGGGGTGTCGGGCACCACGTCCACCACGAGAACACCGTTCACAACGGGCACGGTGCAGCGGGTGCTGGTGGCATTGATCTCCCGTGCCAGTTGCGGGGTGAGGCTGCGCAGCTGCACACCGATGAAGGGGTGCGAGGCCTGCCCGGTGCTCACGATCTGCTGAGCGATCCGTTTGGCGAGGTTGATCGGCACCGCAAAACTCAACCCAGCCCCTGGGGCCTTGCGGATGGCCGTATTCATGCCGATCACCTCACCGGCTGCGCTGATCAACGGTCCACCGCTGTTGCCTGGATTCACGGCAGCGTCCGTCTGGATGTACGGCACTCGCTGCCCTTCCCCGATGTTGGCATCAGTCCGATCCACGGCACTGATGATGCCGGCGGTGACGGTGTTGTTCAGGCCAAAGGGATTCCCGATCGCAATCGCCCATTCCCCTGGCCGCAGCTGGTCGGAATTGCCGAGGCTCGCCACCGGCAGATTTTCTGCCACCACCTTCACCACAGCCACGTCCGTGAGTGGGTCGCCGCCCAGGACGGTGCCTTGGAACCGGCGCCCGTCGGGCAGGGTCACATTGACCCGATCCGCCCCGCGCACCACGTGCTCGTTCGTGAAGATCAGGCCGTTGGCACGGGTGATGAACCCCGACCCCTGGCCCTGCTGCCGCTGGGTGGAGGGGCCAAGGCCGAACAGCTGACCCATCGGGTTGTTGATGTCTTTCTCCGTATCGATCCGCACCACCGAAGGCCCGACCCGCTCGACGGCTTTGACGATCACGTTCTCACCCGGTTGCAGGGGGGCTGAGCGCGGCTGATCGTGGACCACAGGCGGAGGTTCCACCTTCGGAGCTTGCGATCCTCCCCTCAGGTCTCGAAGCAGGCTGCAGGAGTTCAGGCTGGTGGCGATCAGGGTGAACCCGATCAGACGCAGCGAAGGCGGCATCGAAGCTTGGTGTCTGCTGATTCATTAAAAGCGGACTGTTCCGAGCAGCGTGCGTAGATTCAGCATTCAAGGGATGGCGGTGTGGTGCTGACGGGCGAGGAGCTCTGGAGCAAGGTGCGTGAGGGGCTGCAGACCAAGCTGAGCAAGCCCACCTTCGAGACCTTCATCCGGCCAACGGCCTGCAGTGGCTTTGCCAACGGGGAACTGCGCCTGCTGGCCCCGAATCCCTTTGCCGGAGTCAGGTTGAGGGAGCAGCTTCTCCCTTCGATCACCCAGTTGGCCAGCGAAGCCTGCGGTGGCCCGGTGCAGGTGGTGGTTCTGGCTGATTCCGCTGTCGTCTCCCCCGGGGTGACAAACCAGGACGCTGACCCGCCGGAACCCGCCTCGGCCCCCGGAGACTCGGCGGCTGCCCGGGAGTCCGCGCCGTCGCGATCGCCGCGACGGGTGCTGCCGGGGCTCAACCCCCGTTATGTGTTCGGTCGATTCGTTGTGGGTCCCAACAGTCGGATGGCCCATGCGGCAGCCCTGGCGGTGGCGGAGGCTCCCGGCCGTGAATTCAATCCCCTGTTCATCTGTGGCGGAGTCGGTCTGGGCAAGACCCACTTGATGCAGGCCATCGGTCACTACCGGCTGGAGATCGATCCCTCCGCTCGAGTGTCCTACGTCTCCACCGAAACCTTCACCAATGATCTGATTGACAGCATCCGCAAGGACGGCATGAAGGCCTTCCGAGACCGTTACCGCGCGGCGGATCTGCTGTTGGTGGATGACATCCAATTCATCGAAGGCAAGGAATACACCCAGGAGGAGTTCTTCCACACCTTCAATGCCCTACACGAAGCCGGCAAACAGGTGGTGATCGCCAGTGATCGGCCCCCCAGTCAGATCTCCCGGTTGCAGCAGCGCTTGATCTCACGCTTCCAGATGGGCCTGATCGCTGATATCCAGGCTCCTGATCTCGAGACCCGCATGGCGATTCTCCAGAAGAAAGCGGAGCAGGAGCGCATGGCCCTGCCCCGGGATCTGATCCACTACCTGGCGGGGCGTTTCACCTCCAACATCCGTGAGCTTGAGGGGGCCCTCACCCGTGCCGTGGCCTTCGCCTCGATCACCGGCCTGCCGATGACGGTGGAGTCGGTGGCGCCGATGCTTGATCCGACCGGGCAAGGCGTCGATGTCACACCGCAACAAGTGATCGACAAGGTGTCGGAGGTGTTTGATGTCACCGCAGAGGAGATGCTCAGCAGCACTCGCCGTCGTGCCGTCAGTCAGGCCCGTCAGGTGGGGATGTATCTGATGCGGCAGGGCACGGATCTGAGCCTGCCGCGGATCGGCGACACCTTTGGCGGCAAGGACCACACCACCGTGATGTACGCGATCGAACAGGTGGAGAAGAAGCTGGCCAGCGACCCCCAGCTGGCCGGCCAGGTGCAGAAGGTCAAGGACCTGCTTCAGATTGATTCCCGGCGCAAACGCTGATCAGCGGCAAGCCTTCTTGTCGCCTTTCCATCCCGCCATCGTGCTGGCCGCCTGGGAACAGACCAGGCGCCGTGCCGGGGCCAGTGCTGGCTGGAGCTGCCGGGAACTGAAGGGTGGCAAGGGCCGTCGACGCAACCAGGCACCCCAGCGAAATTCGTGATAAGGGATCTGTGGCTGCGGCTTGATGAAGCCTTCCTTCTTCAGCTTCCACACCAGGCTGCGGTAGGGGTCATCCTCCAGATCGAGCAAGGTGCGGGGTAACTCCATCGGCTGACGCGGTCCAGCCCCCCGTCCGTCGATCAGGTACAACCAACCCTGTTGTTCGAGGAACCGCAGCACCTCGCTGCGGTCGCTGCAGTGCAGCTCGGCAATCACGTATCCCCAGGTCGTGGACTGGGGATCCAGACCCAGCAGACCCCGCAGTCGGTGGTGGCGATCCACCATCCAGACCTCACCGGCAGCATTGCGAACCAGGGGCACGGGTTTGCCCTTGAGGTAATCGAGCCGTTGCTGGCGGGTTTCGCTGGCGAAGTCCTCCTGCCGGGCCCACACCTCCGCCAGACCCACGCACCATTGGGTTGGCTGCAGGCTGGCGATGGGGATCTCGATCAGCTCGGTCTTGCGTCCAGCTTCCGGGATCGGTTGGTAGCCAGACAGGTCGAGAGCCACACCGCAGGTGTCAAGAGTCTCACTATGGCCGACTCACGAAAGGCGCTGGGTCCTGATCGAATCGGTCCCGGATCGGCAGTGGTGGCGGCTGACCCGGACCGTCCAGTGCTGCCGTCCGTTCAAGTGCCTGACGCAACAGCCGAGCGGCCGGCAGGGGCATGTCCCGAGGGACTGAGATCCGATCGCGGAGGTGGCGAAGCGCAAGGGCACTGCCGTGGTCGGGGCACGGTGAGCCTTGGCCCATCAGGTTGGTGAGAGCACACCGGAGTGGTTGATCAAAGCCGCTGCGGCCCAGTGGGTTTCGCTCCATCAATCGCTCGCGGTGACGCAGCACCCGGCCGAGGGCAATGGCCGCCGCGTTGATGCTGTGGTCGGCGTCCCAGCAGGCTTCATCGTCAGCGAGTCCGTCACCGCGGTCGATTTGATCGGCCATGGTCCGTGCCGCGTCGGAACGGTTGGACCAGCAGCCGCCCATCTGTGGGGGAAGGTCGTGGGCATGGGTGTGGTGATCGCTCTGGGTGCCGCGATAGGTGGCCAGCTGTTCAAGAGCCCGGAACCAGGCATCGATGGCCGGATGCTCATGGCGGAGTCGATATCCCTTGTAGTAAGCCAACGAGGCGTTCATCCGTTCCACATAAGGCACGAACACCAGGTCAGCGGTTCCCGGTGCAGCGGGATCAAGAAAGGGGCCGGGTGATTGACGCAGGGCTTGCTCGAACTGCCCGGCGACGCGCCGGAATTGCTCCATGGCCCGTTGGTCATCCTTCGGGCTGAGGCCAGGGGAGCACAGCCACAGGCACCAAGCCCGGAACAGCAGCCGTTCCAGCTGCCGATGGGAGCGTACGTCCGGAGTGGTCATCGGTTGGCCGAGGGGCCCGAAAGTCGCCTCCAGTTGCAGGAGGATCTCATCGCTTTCGGTGATCAGCCGGCCATCGAGATCAAGGGCCGGCAGCATTCCGCTCGGAACACGACGCAGAAACCAGGGCTCTTTGCTGCCGTAGCAGCGCATCGTCACCTTGCGGATGCGGTACGGAATCCGTTTGAACTCCAACCACAACCACACCTTTTGGCAGTACGGGCACCAGGCGTGGTGATCGCGGTAAAGGGTGACGCGAACAGCGCTTGCTTCCTGGCCGAACAAGCGAAGAACCGCCTGGGCATTGGTCGGCCCCTGCGTGCGGTCAGATTCGTCAGCGGTCAGACCCTCCAGGTCTGACCAGGAGAGTGCTTCAGACGGAACCGATGTAAGGGGCATGGAGGATCGGGGACAGATCGCCTCGTCCATAGGACTGCCAGTCCCCCAATTCCTGCATCAGCGCCAGACAGTCGTCCTGGCGACCCTCGCGTGCCAGCTGTTTGAGACGAAGACTCATGTCGTCGGAGGTGAGCAGCATCACGATGTCCCGACGCTGGAGCACCTGTTGCTCAAGATCAGGGGGTTGGGGCTTGGAACGTTGCGTTTTTTTCATGGGTCAACGGTGGTAAGGCTCTCGCTTCCACGTCTCTTCACGTGTCCTTGAGCCAATCTTGCTCAAACCATAACGCTGCCTTTACTTTCTGCCATGTGTCTGGTGGCACGTCGACAGGCATCCTCCGCTTCAAGAGAATTGATCTGTTGCCAACGTCGCCATGGCCATCGAGTCGACCTTTGATCTGATTGTTCTGGGTGCAGGGTCTGGAGGGTTGGCCGCTGCCAAGCGGGCGGCCCGCCATGGCGCCAAGGTGGCCATTGTTGAGGGAGACCGCGTCGGCGGCACCTGTGTGATCCGGGGATGTGTCCCCAAAAAGCTCTTGGTCTACGGCGCTCAGGCGCGGCATCAACTGAACGATGCCCCGGCCTATGGCCTCACCCTGGGTTCCGTTGAGAGCAGCGTTGCGGAACTGTTTCGCCGGGTGCGGGCCGAGGTGGATCGGCTCAATCATCTGCATCTCGGCTTTCTGGAAAAGGCGGGTGTTGCGCGCATCGATGGCTGGGGCCGGTTCCTGTCCGACCAGTGCATCGGCATCGCCACCGAACGCGGTGGTCCGATTCAACGGGAGCTTTCGGCTGCACACTATTTGGTGGCGGTTGGTGGGCGGCCGGTGCGCCCGGATATTCCCGGGATTGAGCACACCTGGATCAGCGATGACATGTTCAACCTGGAGCAGTTGCCGAAGGAGGTGGTGGTGGTGGGAGCGGGCTTCATCGCCTGTGAATTCGCCTGCATCCTGCGGGGCCTTGGAGTGGAGGTCACCCAGGTGGTGCGGGGCTCGGGCCTGCTAAGGGGATTTGACCGGGAGCTGGCGGACGCCGTGCTGGAGGGGCTGCGGGAGCAGGGAATCCACGTGTTGTTGGAACGCACGGTGTCGGCAGTGAGCGGTCAGCCCGGTGACCTGACGGTTCAGATGTCGGATGGGCTGGCTCTGCCCTGCGGTGGGGTGTTGATGGCCACAGGCCGTCGCCCCTGGCTGGAGGGTCTGGGTCTCGATGCTGCTGGTGTGGCCGTGGAGCAGGGACGGATCAACGTTGATGCCGATTCACGCACCTCGGTTGCCCACATTTATGCCGTTGGTGATGTCACCGACCGGGTCAACCTCACGCCGGTGGCGATCGACGAAGGCCGCGCCTTTGCCGATTCCACCTTTGGCACTCGGCCTCGACAGGTGAACCACGACCTTTTGGCCAGCGCGGTGTTCAGTGATCCCGAACTGGCCACGGTGGGCCTTTCTGAAGAGGCGGCGATCGACCGGCACGGTGTGGATGGTGTGGTGATCCATCGGGCCCGGTTCCGATCAATGTCGCGTGCTCTCCCTGCCACCGGTCCCCGTTGTCTGTTGAAGCTGGTTGTGGAGACCTCGACGGATCGTGTGATCGGGTGCCACATGGTGGGGGAGCATGCCGCCGAAATCATTCAGATGGCAGCCATTGCCGTCGGTATGGGGGCCACCAAGGCAGATTTCGATCGCACGATGGCCTTGCATCCCTCGGTGTCCGAGGAATTCGTGACGATGGGTTGATCCCAAAAGTCTGATGAAATCTTGAGAACCGTCGCATCCATCACAGGACCCGTGAGACGCATTAGTTATGGTGAAGTTAAGGAAGCGTTAATTCTTGATGCCCATTCCCTTCTTGTTGCTTCTTGCGGCTTGGTTGGGGGTGGGAACGGTTCAGGGAGGTGCCTGGTGTGACGATCAGCAGGCGGGGATTGGTAGCTACGACCCCCAGCGCTCCGAGATTGCCCTCTGCACGGAGCGCATCCGCTCCAAAGGGCGCTCCATCGATGAGGTCGTACGGCATGAGCTGTTTCATGCCGTGCAACACCTGTTCGGTCGGGATGGCCGCAGTTTTCTCAATGACAGCCAGATCACCGTTCTCGTCCATCGCTTCATGGATGACCGCGAGGTGATGGCTGTGATCAGCCTGTACCCAAGCGATGAGATCAATAGTGAGTTGGAGGCTCGCCTGATGTCCCGTCTTGTACCGAATGAAGTGATTGGCGGCGCTCTTCTGGCGGGGCGCTTGGTGCAGCAGGCCCCCCAGCAGGGGCCGATCGGCTCCTTGCGGGCGTATCTGCTCGGCGATTGATCAGTCGAGTTTTTCCGCCAATCTCAGGGCCAATGCGATCACGGTGAGACCAGGTCCCACACTGGGGCAACTGGGGAAGATGCTGGCGTCCGCGAGGTAGAGATTCTCCAGCTCATGGCTCTTTCCGTGAGCATCGACCACGGAGTTGGCGGGGTCGTCGCCCATTCGACAGCTGCCGCAGCCATAGCCCACCACACTCAGGGGCGCTTCACCACGGGCATGGGTGGGAGCCTTCAGCACCACTTTGGTGATCGGGTCCTTCTCCACCCCTTTCAAGGTGTCGATCCATCGATAGACGAGTCGATCGTGAGCTTCGCGGTTGTTGTGGATGTAATTGATGCGGATTTGGTCGTTGTGCAGCCAGATCTTGTTGTGGGGATCCGGCATCACTTCCGTCATCGCCCACCAGGCCACGGAGCGGGACGCTAGTCGTTCGATACCGAAATCAGGAATCAATTTGCTCACCAGTGAGAGCACAGGTGGCGACTCGGCGAACAACACGTCCTGCAGCACGCCGCCGGCGGTCTGGATGTGCCCCAGGGGAAAGCTGACGTTCTTGTCTCCCCAGTAGTAGTCATTAATGCCCAGGGATCGTCCATAGCGACCGCTGTTGCGTTCGGTGGCCAGCTGCAGGATCGAGGTGAGCTGCAGATTCATCAGATTGCGGCCCACCTGATCGGAGCCGTTGCTGATGCCCTTGGGGTGATGGGAGTTCGCCGAGCGCAGCAGGATCACAGGAGTATTCACAGCCCCTGCCGCCAACACCACAACATCAGCGCGGAACAACCAGGTGTCTCCCTCCAGCTCCGCCTCCACAGCCTTCACCTCTCGACCGTTGGGGTTCACATGCAGCCGCAACACCTTGGCGTTGTCGCGCAGGGTGAGCCGGTCCGGATCTCCAGCTTCAAGTCCGAACAGCTGGGCATCGCCACTCGGGTCCTCCCGATCGTCAGACCAGCTGATGGGGATGTCGTAGGGCTGGCATCCCTGGCGTTGCAGAGCGGCGCGAAGCGGTTCCAGAAACGGTTCCACCGCTTTTGGTTTGGCCAGGAAGTCGCCATGGCGCCCTGGCTCGGTGGGGTCCACACCGGCCTTGCCATGCACCCGGTACAGCTGTTCAGCCTGTTCGTAATAAGGGACCAGTTCGGCGTAGTCGAACGGCCATGCCGGTGAAATTCCCTCCTGCAGGGGGACTTCGGTGAAGTCCTTTTCACGCATGCGCTCCAGCACCGCGCCCCAGATCTTGGTGTTGCCGCCGCGGGCATAGCTGGTCTGGGGGGCGAAGGGATCTCCGTCGGGACCAAACCAACGTTCGTTTTTGGGGTGGTAGCGATCCTTCTGGAACAGATCCACATCGGCGACGTTCTGATCCTCCAGGGCCATCGCCCCGCCGCGCTCGAGCACCAGCACGGTTTTGCCCTTGCGGCTCAGAGCACCGGCCAGGGTGCCGCCTCCGGCGCCGCTGCCGATCACGATGACGTCGTAGTGGCGATCGTCGATAATCATGGGATTACTGCCAGACGTAAATAAGGAGAAACAGAAGGATCCAGATCACATCGACGAAGTGCCAGAACAGGCTCACCGAAGCGACGCCCATTTCCCCCTTGTCGTAATTTCCCGGCCGGAACGATCGGGCCAGCATCAAGCCCATCAGCAGGATGCCGGTGATCACATGCAGGCCGTGAAAACCTGTTAGCAGATAGAACATCCCTCCGAACACACCGCTACTAAGGCTGAAGGTGAGTTCCGACCATTCGACGTACTGCCCGTAGACGAAGTAGGACCCCATCGCCATGGTGAGGAACCACACCGCCCGGAAGCCCCAGAGGTTGCCCTTGTGCAGATATCGCTCGGCGAAGTAGGCCACAAAGCTGGAGCTCACCAAGACCACGCTGTTGATCAGAGGCATGCGCACCTCCAACCCCTCAACGCCATCCGGTAGCCATTGGGGGGCCGTGAGCTTGAGCACGGCGTAGCCAGCGAAAAAGGCCAGGAAGATGACGCTCTCGGAGAGCAGGAAGATCACGAAGCCGGTCATGTTGTGACCGTCGTGCTTCACATGGCCAGCGGTGTGATTGAGCTGAATGTCAGGGTTGACGCTGGTCATCTGTTCAGGCCTCCTGGGAACGGCGGACGTAGAACTCCTCGTCCTCGACGAGGGGGTGGCCCAGGCCGTAGCCGTAGGGCTCGCTGATCACGGTGGGAATGTCGTCCTCGAAGTTCTCAGCTGGTGGTGGAGAGGGAAGTAGCCACTCCAAACCGATGGCCCGCCATGGGTTGGCAGGTGCCTTCGGGCCCCGGGCCCAGGAGCTCACCATGTTGAGAATGAAGGGGATCGAGGCGACGCCGAGCATGAAAGCGCCAATGCTGGCGATCACATTCCAAAGGGCGAATTCCGGGTCGTAGGAAGCAACACGGCGGGGCATGCCGAGCAGGCCGGCCCAGTGCAACGGCAACCAGTTCAAGGTGGCGCCGATGAAGGTGAGCGCAAAGTGCACCTTGCCGAGGCCCTCGTAGTACATGCGGCCGGTGAATTTCGGGAACCAGTGGTAGATCCCAGCAAATACCCCAAAGCCAATCGTGTTAAAGATCACGTAGTGGAAGTGGGCCACCACGAAGTAGGTGTTTCCCACATGTACATCGATGGGAACGGTGGCCAACATCACGCCAGTGATGCCGGCGAAGATGAAGTTGAACAGGCCTCCGAGGCAGAACAACATCGGCGTGTTCAACCTCAAATTTCCTTGCCACAGCGTGCCCAGCCAGGCGAACACCTTCACGCCGGTGGGCACCGCGATCAACATCGTGGTGAACATGAAAATGTGGCGCATCCAGTTCGGTGTGCCTGTGTAGAACATGTGGTGAGCCCACACGATCAGGCTGAGAAACGTGATGCCGAAGGAGGCGATGGCCACGAACCGGTAGCCGAACAGCGGCTTGCGGGCATAAACGGGGAACAGCTCAGAGAAGATGCCAAAAACCGGCAGCACCAGCACATACACGGCGGGGTGCGAATAGAACCAGAAGAAGTGTTGGAACAGCACCGGATCACCACCGCCCTCAGGCCGGAAAAAGCTGGTGCCGAAGCTGAGGTCAAACAACAACATCACAGCACCACCGGTGAGGGCCGGCAGGCCGATCAACTGAATCGTCTGGGCGGCCCAGGCGGTCCACACGAACACCGGCATCTTGAAAAAGCCCATCCCGGGGGCGCGCATGCGGATGATCGTCGTCACGAAATTGACGGCGCCCATGATCGAGGAGATTCCCGACAGCGCTACCGCCAGGATCCAGAGGAACTCACCGTTGATGAAGTGCCCCAGGGGGTTCTGCAGACTCATCGGCGGATAGGACCACCAGCCCGAGGAGGCTGGACCGCCGGGAGCGAAGAAACTGCCCATCAGCACGACGGCGAACACCGGCACCAGCCAGAAGGCGGCGGCGTTGAGCTTCGGAAAGGCCATGTCCGGCGCACCGATCATCGTGGGGATCAACAGGTTGTTGAAGCCGTTGAGGATTGGGAACAGGAATAGGAACAGCATCACTGTTCCGTGCATGGTGTAGAGGCCGTTGTAAACGGTTGGATCAACGAGATCGGCCGGCGGTGTGATCAGTTCACCGCGCACGATCATGGCCAGCAGACCTCCCACCAGCAGGAAAAACAGGGAGGTGGCGATGTACTGGATGCCGATCACCTTGGCATCGGTGTTGAAGCTGAAGAAGCGCTTCCAGTTGTCCGGAGCACCGGGTACGGGATGGGGCGCCTTGAGGATGCGGGGGTCGTAATTGGTGGCGGTCATGGCTCAGGCGTCATGGGGGATGGAGGGATCGCCGGGGTCGTTCACCATTGGGGGCGGTGCAGGCGGCACCGTGGCCCATCCCTTGTCGCCGCGGGCGATGCGGCGGTCGTAAAGAGCACGGCCAGGGTCAAGGCCAGGTTGCAGCGGTTGCTTGGCGGTTGTTGTCAGCCAATTGCCGTAGGCCTGATCGGATTCGACGATGACGTCGGTCTGGTTCTGGGAGAAATAGGCACCGCTGAACATGGCGTCCCGCAACCGGAATCGCCCTTCTTTGGTGGGCGTCAGGCTGTAGGAAATGATGCTGCCGGGGATGATGTCCTGCTTCAGGCGGAAGGCCGGAACGAAAAAACTGTGCAGCACGTCTTCAGAGATCAAGCGGAAATTGACCCGTTGATCAACAGGCAGATGCAGCTCTGAGCTGCGAACACCATTGGGATAGACAAATTCCCAGCTCCATTGGCGCGCAATCACATCGATTGGGCCCACCTCTGCGATGGGATCGGCCTCCATCAATGCCGTTGGGTCTGTGCCGATGGCGTATTTGTGCTTCGGACCGAGGTTCTGAAGCTTCATGTTGACGTTCATCGTGTAGGCCGCGATCACGAAGACCGTCACCAGGGGGATGATCGTCCAGATGATTTCCAACTTGGTGTTGCCTTCTATCGGCGCACCGTCGTTTTCGTCGTATTTACCGGCGCGGTTGAACAGCAGCACCCAACCCATTACTCCGGTGCAGCCGAAGAAAATGAAGGAGCCGATGCCGGTTTCCAAGGCGAACAGGTCGTCGACGTAGGGCGCCGCTGAAGAGGCCTGAGGCGGAAACCAGCTGTATGACCATGTGGCCATCAACTTGGCGATCACCAGGTTGATCGCAACGGCAACCGTCACGATCACGATCGCGCCGATGTTCGGGCTGTTCTTGGGAGCAGTGGTGGTCATGGCAGCACCTCATTGAGATCGGCACCGGCGGCCAACAGTTGGTCAGCGGTGATGTGAACACCGAAATCGCTGGCGAGCCAGGCGCCGAGGCTTCCGTGCAGGCCCATCAGCATCAGCATCGAGGCCCCGCTGAACAGGTACAGCCAGGTCACCTGACGCCCCAGGTCTTTGCGCCAGACGAAACGTTGGTAACCGCGCCAGACAGTCATGGCGACGATCACCAGCAGAATGGCAACCCCACCGATGGCATGCCAGAGCATGGTGTCGATGGCGGTCTGGCCGAGGATGCTGCGGATGCCCGGCAGCGGTACCGCCAACAGCATTTCGTAGAAGCCGGCGGCCACCGTGAAGAAGGAGATGCCACTGCAGGCCACGAGGTTGTACCATCCCACATCGTGAAAGCCGCTGCGGGTCACGGGTAGGGCCAGGAAGCGGAAGACCCTTTTCTCCAAGGGGTAAAACGCGCCAGCGAAGTCGAAGGCGATCCCGATCGCGAACAGCCCGATGGTGAGATGCACCAGGTTCGGGTGCAGGGGAATCGCGTAGGGAAGGTCGTTAGCGCCGAGCGAGTCGGCGATGTCGTTGATCGGCGATGCAATCGCGGCAAACAGGGTCATGACAGCACCCCTTCACGGATTGCTTCCACCACCGGAACCGTATGAAGGCCGTAAACCCAGACGAGCTTGTCGCCGAGGTACACCTGGGCGAACACCAGACCCGCCAGGATGAAGTCGATGGCAAGGAACCCCTTCGGCAGGACGTTGGGGTCTTTCTGACGGGCGACATAACGCCAGCCGGTGAGCAATGCCAGCACGCCGGCCAGGGACCAACCAATGGTGCTGTGGTAGTTAAGGATGTCTCGTGAGGCGCCGTAGGGATTGGCCAGACCGGCTTCGATCTGGCCGAAGATGATGGCGACGAAGATCGCCACAGTGGCGACGATCAAATTCCAGAAGCTGACCTCAAACAGGTTCTTCTTTCTGGTAACGACCCCGATCAGATCGAATACGACGGTGATCAGCGCCATCGCGATGACGAAGTGCACGACGATCGGATGGATGACGTCGAGCCAGGGAGGTTCTTGTCGTTTAAAGGAGGAAGCAGCTCGAGCATCGGCAGGCCGAGCGACACATGACCCAAGGATGAACAGAGAGATTCAGACGGTCATCCCCTCATGAGGAAACACAACTCCATCTGTCTCATACCTCACCCAGGGATGTGATCCGGCCGACCTTTCGTTCGCTTCCAGTAAAAAATTGCCTGGGTGATGATCACCACCATCACAACGGGCAGAACCAGACACAGCATCACCAGGCGGAATTCATCCGACCAGCTGGACAGCGTTGTTCTCGGCAGCACGTTGTCGATGACGTACAGCACGTACAGCCCAAGCAGCAGCCCACCTTCCAGCCGTGTGATGCAACCGCGGGTCCAGAAAATCGGCAGACAAGCGAGGCTGGTCATCAACATGATCGGCAAATCATCTTGGATGAGTTCAGGGCTCACTTCAAGGCCTCGACCGGCAGCTGCCAAAGCCCCACCACCCAGCACGAGCATCAGATTGAGCAGGCAGCTTCCCACCACGTTGCCGATCGCCAGGTCTGTCCGACCTCGTAGCGCTGCGACAAGCGAGGTGATCAGCTCCGGCATCGATGTACCGGCCGAGACAATGGTCAAGCCGATCACCGCTTCGCTGACGCCCAGAAGCGTGGCCGCTGATGTGGCGCCACTGACCAGCACCCTGGAGCCGATCGTGAGGATGACAATCCCGGCGATCAATCGCACCACAGCCATGGTCCAGCCACCTCGCCCAGCATTGGCTTCGATTTCAGGCTCGGCCCCTTCACTGCCGTCGGGCTCCTCACGAGCGGTGCGGATTTCCCAGATGGTGTTGATCACCAGCGCCAGAAGCAACGCCACACCCGATTGCCAGGTCACCTGACCGGTTGAGGCCATCCCCCAGACCGCGGCGGAGATGGCGATGAGCAGGGGAACATCCCGGCGCACCAGTCGGCTTTCCACCTTGAGGGGAAGCACCAGTGCGCTGGCCCCAAGAACCACCATCACATTGAAGATGTTGCTGCCGACGGCATTGCTCACGGCCAGGGTGTCGGCGCCCTCCAGCACCGAACTCAAACTGACAAACAGTTCGGGTGCGCTGGTGCCAAGGGAGACCACGGTGAGACCGATCACCAGCTGCGGAATGCCGAAGATCACCGCAAGAGCCACAGAGCCCTGCACGAACAGTTCCCCTCCTCCAAAGAGCAGGCCGATGCCGAGGAGCACGTCGATGGTCGCTCTGAGGAAGTCAGGCATGTCATTCGCGCGTTCTGGAGGGATTCTGCTTCGCTGAGAAGCCGCCTAAGGTCACAGGCCTTGACGCTGGGCCGGATCGTGCTGAACCGCATCAACGCCACAAACCTGAAGGGGGATGTGTTCGGCGGACTGACAGCTGCCGTGATCGCCTTACCCATGGCATTGGCCTTCGGCATTGCCTCGGGTGCCGGCGCTGCTGCCGGTCTCTGGGGGGCGGTGATCATCGGTCTGGTGGCGTCGCTGTTCGGCGGCACGCCCACCCTGATTTCCGAGCCCACAGGCCCGATGACCGTGGTGTTCACGTCAGTGATCATCAGTTTCACTGCGACAGCCGACAGCCCTGAGCAGGCCTTGGCGATGGCCTTCAGCGTCGGCGTTCTGGCAGGGATCTTTCAGATCCTGTTCGGGCTGTTCCGGCTTGGGCGTTACGTCACGATGATGCCCTACACGGTGATTTCGGGCTTCATGTCCGGCATCGGCATCATCCTGGTGCTGCTGCAACTGGGGCCCTTCCTGGGACAGGCCACTCCCAAGGGGGGGGTGATGGGCACCTTGTTGGAGATGCCGGCCCTGGTTCAGGGAACCCAGCCCATGGAGCTGCTGCTGGCCTTGATCACCCTGGCCATCCTTTGGTTCACCCCCTCTGCGGTGAAAAAGGTCTGCCCGCCGCAGTTGCTGGCACTTGTGGTGGGCACCGTGCTGGCTCTGAGCCTGTTCAGTGGCGCCGGCCTGCGCACCATTCCTGAGTTTTCTGCCGCATTGCCCAGCTTCCAGCTGCCGACGTTCTCCAGCGGTCAGTTGCGGCTCATGGTGATCGATGCTGCTGTGCTCGGGATGCTCGGCTGCATTGATGCGCTGCTCACCTCAGTGGTTGCCGACAGCCTGACCCGCACGGAACACAACTCCAATAAGGAGCTGATCGGCCAGGGTCTGGCCAATGTTGTGTCCGGGCTGTTTGGGGCGATGCCTGGTGCCGGAGCCACCATGGGAACGGTGGTCAACATTCAGTCCGGCGGACGAACCGCCTTGTCAGGCATTGTCAGGGCCATGGTGCTGATGCTGGTGGTGTTGCTGGCGGCCCCGCTGGCATCCCGCATTCCCCTGGCGGTGCTCGCCGGCATCGCCGTGAAGGTGGGCATCGACATCATGGACTGGGATTTTCTCCAGCGGGCCCACCATCTTTCGGTGAAAGCTGCGGTGATCACCTACGGCGTGATCGCTCTCACGGTGCTGGTGGATCTGATCGCTGCAGTGGGTATCGGCGTGTTTGTCGCCAACGTGCTCACGATCGACCGCATGAGCACGCTGCAGTCCAAGAAGGTGAAAACCATCAGCACCACCGATGACGATGTGGAGCTCAGTGATGAGGAGCAGCAGCTGCTGGATCGAGCCTCCGGCATGGTGCTGCTGTTCCAGTTGGCTGGCCCGATGATTTTTGGGGTCGCCAAGGCGATCTCCCGCGAGCACAACGCCATCGGCAATTGCCAGGCTGTGGTGTTTGACCTCTCCGAGGTGTCCCACCTGGGAGTGACCGCTGCCATCGCCCTTGAGAATGCAGTGAAAGAAGCGATGGAGGTGGGCCGCGATGTGTTCATGGTTGGTGTTTCTGGAAGCACCGAGAACCGCCTTCGCAAACTGAAGTTGCTAGAGCGCTTGCCGGAGGGGCATCTCACCTCTGATCGCCTGTCGGCTCTGCGTCTGGCGGTTGCAGGGCTTCCAGCCCATGGCTGAACAGCTCACGATCACCGCTCCGGACGATTGGCACGTTCACCTCAGGGATGAGGAGATGCTGGAACGGGTTGTGGCCTACACAGCCCGTTGCTTCCGGCGGGCCATCGTGATGCCCAACCTGCGACCGCCGGTCACGACGGTGGATGCAGCTCGTTCGTACCGCGACCGCATCCTGTCGGCTTGTCCTGAAGGCGTGGCATTCACCCCGTTGATGACCGCTTATCTCACGGACAACTCCGATCCAGATGATCTTGAGCGGGGTTTCCAGGAGGGGGTCTACACCGCTGCCAAGCTGTATCCCGCGAACGCCACGACCAATTCAGCCGCTGGTGTGACGGATCTCGATCAGATCGGCCGTGTCTTGAGCCGGATGGAGGCCATCGGCATGCCTCTGCTCATTCATGGGGAAGTGACGGATGCGGATGTCGATGTGTTCGACCGGGAAGCGGTGTTCATTGAGCGGCATCTGAAGTCCCTGCGGACCCGTCACCCTGAGCTCAAGGTGGTGTTCGAGCACATCACCACCGAGCAGGCCGTTGATTACGTGGGTTCGTCCGATCGCAATCTGGCGGCCACGATCACCCCCCATCACCTGCAGATCAATCGCAACTCCATGTTCCTTGGCGGCTTGCGCAGTGACTTTTACTGCCTGCCGGTGGTCAAACGGGAGCGCCATCGCCTTGCTCTGCGGCGGGCCGCCACCAGCGGAGATCCACGGTTTTTCCTGGGCACTGATTCCGCCCCTCATCCGAGAGCCGGCAAGGAAACCTCCTGCGGCTGTGCCGGCATCTTCAATGCTCCCTTTGCACTGGAGAGCTACGCCCAGGTTTTTGCAGAGGAAGAGGCCATGCATCACCTCGAAGGTTTCGCCTCCCTGCACGGTCCAGCCTTCTACGGCCTGCCTGCGAACAACGACACGGTGACCCTTGAAAAGGTTGCTGTTGACGTGCCCGAGCTGGTGAACGGGCTCGTTCCCTTCCATGCTGGGGAAACGCTGCCCTGGAGGCTTCAGCCATGCATGTGATCAAGTTCAGCTCAGAGGATTGCGGCACGTGTCACAAGATGAGCCATTACGACGCCAATGTGGCTGAGGAGCTTGGTGCCGAGTTCGTGTCGGTGATGCTTCAGGACACCGAGGCTTACAGGAAATACCGCAAAGTCCTGCTGAAGCAGTACCCCAACAAGGAGGGGATGGGCTGGCCGACCTATCTCCTGGTCACTGATCCGGAGGGTGATTTCACCATTCACGGGGAACTCAAGGGCGGTATGCCCAAAGGAGAGTTCCGCACCCGTTTAGGTGCATTGCTGGCTGGTTGACCGCTCGTTGGATCTAGATGATGGGGGCAGGGGGACTTGAACCCCCACAGGCCTTTCGGCCCAAACGATTTTAAGTCGCGTGCGTCTACCGATTCCGCCATGCCCCCTTGGTGGACATCCTAGATTTCCCCCATTCGACCTCAGATCTTGGACCTGCAGTCTTTGGCTTCCTCGATCCCACAGGACACCCTGTTGGTGATCCTGGCCTATGCCCTGCTGGGCGGTCTTTATCTGCTGGTGGTGCCGTTAGCCCTGTTCTTCTGGATGAACAGCCGCTGGACGCGCATGGGCAAGATCGAACGGCTCTTGGTGTACGGCCTGGTGTTCCTCTTCTTCCCGGGAATGGTGGTTTTTGCTCCATTCCTGAATTTCCGACTCAGCGGCCAGGGAGACAACTGAGTTGACCCGGGGCAAGGTTCTTCTGATCGGCCTGATCGTTCTGCTGCTTGGCGGGGTTGGTTACGTCGGTTTCGATGCTCTCGGCCTGAAGGGTTTCTCTGCCGGGATTGCGGCCCAGTCTCTGCTGGTGTTGATCGTGGTGGTGTGGACGGGGTCCTACTTATTCCGTGTGGTCTCTGGCCAGATGACCTACATGGAGCAGCGCCGCCGCTATCGCGAGGTGTACGACGAACAGGAGGCTGAGGATCTCCAGAAACGTTTTGATGCGCTCCCCCCGGAGGAACAGCAAGCCCTGCTTCAAAAGATCGGCATGGATGAATCCGACGCGCCCTCTGGCTCATAGGCTCACCGGGTTGCAATTCGATTGGTCGCGCCGCGATGTCGAGCCAGATGTTGTCACCCATCGCTCAGCGCTTTGAGCAGCTCAAACATGAGAAGCGTCTGGCCTTGATGCCATTTCTGATGGCTGGCGACCCTGATTTGGCAACAACCTCAGAGGTGTTGCTGAGTTTGCAGAACTCAGGGGCGGACATGGTGGAACTGGGGATGCCCTACAGCGACCCACTGGCGGATGGTCCTGTGATCCAGGCCGCGGCAGCACGAGCGCTTGCTGCGGGCACAACACCAGGAAAGGTGTTGGAGATGCTGACCTCTTTGAAGGGCCAACTCACCATTCCGGTGATTCTGTTCACTTACTCCAACCCCTTGCTGAATGTGGGCATGGAGGCGTTCTGTGAACGCGCTGCAGCGGCGGGTGCCGCTGGGCTTGTGGTTCCCGATCTGCCCTTGGAAGAAGCCGAACGGCTGTCGCCTCTGGCGGAACAACAGGGGCTGGATCTGGTTCTCCTGGTTGCACCAACAACCCCCGCTGATCGGATGGTGCGAATTGGTCAACGCAGCCGGGGTTTCACTTATCTGGTGAGCGTGACCGGTGTCACCGGGGAACGTGCCCAGATGGAAACCAGGGTGGAGGGGCTTGTTGAGGAGCTGAAGCAATCCTCGGCAGTTCCAGTGGCTGTGGGTTTCGGTATCTCTGGAGCTGATCAGGTGCGCCAGGTGCGCAGCTGGGGGGCAGACGGCGCCATCGTCGGCAGCGCGCTGGTCAAGCGGATGGCGGCGGCCGGTGAAGGCCAAATTGCTGAGGAAGCCGGGCAATTCTGCAGAGAGCTCCGCAACGCAGCTGACTAACCCGGCTTAGGAAACTAGGGCATCGATCCCACATCAAAAAGGCCCTGGAACAACCAGGGCCAATAGGACTTTGCCGTTTTTTGGAGTGCGTTGGGCCGCTTAAGCGGCTCAGTGAATATCACTCCTCGTCTTCTTCAGATCCACCAACGGGCATCAGACGGATCTGCTTGCGGCCTAGTTTGATTTCAAATTCATCGCCGGGTTTGAGATCCAGAAGTGCTGTGTAGGCCTTGCCAATCAGCAGGTTTCCGTTGCCTTGAACTGTGGCGACGTAGCTCAGCTTGCGTCCGCCTTTGCCGACGCCACCGATGCCGGTGGTGCCAAGGCTGACACCTTTGGCTTCCAGAAGTGCCTCGTAGAAGGCGGTGAAGTTCAGACGATCTCCACCGTCCTTTTTGTTGGAGACGTATCCACAGGCGCGAACCAGATCGGACTTGCTGACATCACCCAGCTCTTTGACTTTGTTGAGAAGGTCGCTCCCAGTGAGCATTGGTTTCGAAAGTGATCAACGATCACAACATAGCGTTTGGTCATCCCCTCGTGCCATCCTTTTCTCGGAAATATTTTCTCTGACGTCACGGATTGCCATGTCTCGTTTTGTTCTCTGGGGGACATACAGCGCTGATGCGCTTGAAAAACGGGTGCCATTTCGCCAGGAACACCTGACACGTCTGCAGTCATTGAAAGACGATGGTGTCCTCATCACCCTTGGACCAACTGAGGGGAGTACCCACGTGTTCGGTATTTTTGAGGCTGACGCGATTGGTACCGTCCGGCAGCTTGTGGAGGACGATATCTATTGGAAACAAGGAATCTGGACAGCCCTTGAGGTCTATCCCTGGGTCCAGGCATTCTGAGCCTGCTCAAGAATCCAGCCTGCCACCAGTTGATCACCTCCTTCTCCGAGCTTGTCGCCATAGCCGCTCATCTGGCCAATGCCTTTCCGGGCAATGCTTGCAATCGCTTCTGTTGAATCCAGGCCTTGGCGTTTCAACGTGGCCAACTTGAGATTTTTGCCGCGGCGAATGATGTTGCCGCCATTCACGTGACAGCCTGCACAGTGCTGGCCAAACAAAACAGCGCCCTCGCCGGAGGTCTCACCGGCAAGAGCGCTGGTTGTGAATGATGTGAACAGGATCAGAACCGCTGCAGCGGTGGCGATCAATCGGTTCACCAACGTTGTTTCAACTGCTGATCAGTTTGCAGCAGCAAGCTGAGCTCTCTTGTAACGCGCCACCAGCTCCTCCGGTGAGCGGTAGTTCTGGGGTAGGGAGGTGTGCAGGCGGTGCAGATAATCCCAGCAGATGGTGCGGCGGATGGAGTCCATCTCACGGCCGTCGGCCACTAGCCGACGCAGTGCTTGGCAGTACGTGGCGAAGCCTGCTTCCAGATCTCCGATGGTCAGAACCTTGGTCGCTGTTGGCATGGGCGGGAAGATCAGGGCTTCCTGACTTTCGGCGTCTGAGAGTCCTTGTGTCTGTTGCCAGGATCACCGCATGTCGAGCTGCAACGGGAATGACAGAGCAAGATCTCAGTCGCTTCCTGCACAAAGTGGACCAGCTGCAGCAGTTGGCTCAGAGCCTTGAGGATGATGAGCAACGCAGACAATCGCTGGCCGCCTGCACAAACCACAACCAAGTGGTGGCCCTCGCCAGGCGTTGGGGTTTTGAGATTGCGCGTCGCTGGGGAGAACCCGAAAGTCGATTACACGACGACAACCTGTTGCAGGAGGCTTTGCCCTCCAGTGGAGGTGAAAGCGAGCGCATCCTGCTCGAAGGAGATCGTTGGTGGCTGACGCTGATCAACTCGAACGAGGCATCAACCCCATCAGGGGAATGGATGAGCCAAGAAACGTTCGAATGGGTTCTGTTGCTGCGGGGCAGTGCACGCATCCGATGTGAAAACCCTCCAGAAGAGATCGATCTCAGCGTTGGAGATTATTGGTTCATTCCCCCGCATCGTCGGCATCGGGTGGAACGGACCGATCCCGAGCCGGGAACGCTCTGGCTGACCCTGCATTGGCGCGCTTGACCAGCCAGTAGGCCGCCGAAAGTGACACCACGGCGATACCCAGGCCCACCAGCAGTTGCGGTTTGTTTTCTGCGCCGGAGGGTAAAACGATCACTTTGCGGGCCACGGCCGTGAGAGCCGTGACCAGCACCAATTCAATCTGCACAACGTGACGGCGCAGGTAGCTGGTGATGTTCTGCAGGACCTCCAAAGCGATCAGCACAGTCAGCAGATCGCCGAGCACCTTGATCAGGTCATCGCCGAGCCAGGTGGCTTCCGAGCCCGTCAGAAGCTTGGAACCGAGTGACATCACCAGCTGAACCAGCGCAGCAAAGATGACCACCCCAGTGATCAGGGTGAGCAATCGAGCGACTTCCCGTTCTGCGGAATCGACGACGGTCAGAAAGGACGGTTGCGTCTTGCGGGAGCGGCTCACGGCTGAATCAGTCGTTGAATGGGTTGTAGTACGGGCGAGCCGGCGTGTTGCTGGTCGGAGTTTCGAGCTTGGTATCGCAGCTGATGGCTCCGTCTGGCGTGGTCACACAATTGGTGGGAACCACCTTGCTGTTTTTGTCGGTTCGGCTGCCAGGACCCAGCATCCAGCCCTCGGATTGAGCTCTGGCAGCAGGTGACAGGGCTGAGGTGAAGCTCGATAGCAGCGTGCAGGCAGCGGTGAGCGTTGCCGTGGTCATTGGGTCCTCGCTACGAATCACCACTTTGCCCTTGAAGTGCCTCAACTGGGGCAGTCCTGACGGATTTCCTGGAGCAGGAGATCCAATTGGCCGAAGGGATCGCTCTGCTCGGCAGCTTCACTGGTGTGATCGGCGCCGCCGTGCCACTCGGTTTCAACGCGGCAAAGCCGAGCCAGCAGTCCGGAGAGGCCGTTGAGCCGATGCTCCCGTTCGAGAACCTCCAACAGTGCTGGCATTCGTGTGGACACAGCCTTGAGGCTGCGGCGTAGATCTGCCTGGGTTCGACCTTGTTGTTTAAGCCAATCCTTCAGCAATTGACTCAGCTCCGCTTCCAAGTCCGGGGTCCAGGCAGCCATTGGTCGTTGCTCAGCGTGTCAGTGGGAACCATTGGTCCAGCCTGCGCTGGGCACGGGCCTGGATGGTTGGCGTGAGGTGATTACGCCAGACCCCGATGACGGCCGTCAAGGCCACGAGGTCATCGCTGAATCCGGCAACCGGGAGGATATCCGGAATCAGGTCAGCGGGCATCAGAAGGTAGCTGAGGCCTGCCAGCATGGTTAGCCGGACCGGGGATGGCGTGCCTGGATCCAATAAGAGCTCCAGTGCTTCCAGTGCCGGACTTGCCAAGCTTCGTCCGGCACGAACCAGAAGCCGCCGCAGCAGGCTTTCATCGAGCAGCTCGCTGTCGATCACCGTTGCTTCAACGGTGGCCTGGGATGCATTCGTTGAGGATTGACCCATCAACAGTCGTGGAGGGACATCACCAATCTGGCGCGATTGGATGGATTGAATCCACGGAGGATGACCGTTGTTCAGAGTGTGGATTCCACAAGGCCGCTCTGGATGCCGGTTTTACGCAGTTTGCGCAGGGCACGCTGCACAACCTGTCGGCAATACTCGCGTGAGCAGTTCATGTGTCGAGCCACCTCGGCCAGGGTGCGCCACTCGTTCGTGCCATCGAGGCCGAACCGCAGGGTCACCACTGTGCGCTCCTTGGGCGTGAGATTGGCTTTGCCCAGCAGTGTCCACACCGAAGCGGACCGTTCAGCGATTTCAGCCCGCTCCATTGGAGGCAGTTCGTCACTGGGAAGAACATCCACCAGCTCGGAGGGGTCTGACTTTGATTTCACCACCCCCTGCAGGCTGACCGTGACGCTTCGCAGTTCACAGGCCAGAAGGTCTTCGACCTCTGCGATGGGGATTTCCATGAAGTCTGCCAGTTGCTCAGCGGTGGGCGTCAGACCGTTGCGCTGCATCAAGCGAGCCTTGGCTGCCCGGAGCTTGGTCAGTTTTTCGTTGACGTTGACGGGGATGCGGATTGTGCGGCTTTGGGTTGATAGGGCACGGTTCAGTCCCTGACGGATCCACCAGTAGGCGTAAGTCGAAAAGCGATGGCCTCGAGTGGGGTCGTATTTCTCTACGGCACGGGTCAGACCAAGGGTCCCTTCCTGGATGAGATCGAGGAGATCCAGCCCTTTGCCTTGATAACGCTTGGCGAGGTTGACGACGAGCCGAAGATTGGCGGTGATCATTTGATTTTTGGCTCGCTCCCCACGGCGAATCACTGCTTTTTCCTCATCGCTGTATTCGCATGAAGGACCACTGCCACCAGCGAGTTGGCAGGGCTCAGTGATGACAACCATTGCCTGAACCTTCCTCCCCAGCATGAGTTCCTGCTCTGGGGTCAGCAACTGGTGGCGGCCGATTTCACCAAGAAAGGCACTCAGAGAGCTCACCATTTGGCTTTAGTCGCTCAATTGAAGCTAGAACAGCTGTGTTTTTCTTCCTTGGGTGTAATAAAGACTGCGGAATTAATATTTCGGCAATACTTATACCTTTTCTTCTTTTGTCTGAAGGGATTCTTTCAAAAGCGTGCTGGCGCACCGGTTAGGGTCGCGGCGTTTCCTGGTCGAAATCAATGCATCTGGCTGTGGCCCTTACTGCCGACATCGCCAAAAACGCCGGCGTGGCCTACGTGCACTACGTCAGTTTCATGCTCTGTTTCGGTGCTCTGGTGTTGGAGCGCAAGCTGATCAAAGCCAACCCTGATCGGGGTGAAGCCACGGCCATGGTCGTTACCGACATCGTTTACGGCATTGCAGCTCTGGCGCTGCTGGTCAGCGGCATCCTTCGGGTGATTCATTTCGGACAGGGATCCGAGTTCTACACGCAGAATCCATTGTTCTGGTGGAAGGTCGGTTTGTATCTGTCCGTCGGCGGCCTGTCCTTATACCCAACGATCACTTACATCCTCTGGGCGATCCCCCTTCGTAAGGGTGAACTGCCGCAGGTCAGTGAAGCACTGGCCAGTCGACTGGCCTGGATCATCAACATTGAGTTGGTCGGGTTTGCCAGCATCCCATTCCTGGCAACGCTGATGGCCCGTGGCGTTGGTTTGCCTGCAGCTTGATGCCTGCAGAGCCCTGTCCTCCAGCTCAGGAAATCCGCCTGGTGGAGGCCTCGCCGTTGACCCCCTTGCCGTTGTCTGAGGTCTCGGCGGGGTACAGCCTCTCTCTGGCTACCACCTCCATGGGGCCGGCCTCACTGCCCAGATGGTGCGTTTGGGTTCAGCCAGCTACGGGTAATCCGCCTGATCGTTGGCAAGCGCGTTGGCTTTCAGCTGTTGATGAGGCTCTCGATACCTGGTCAGCTCATCTTCCTGTGGTTCGTGTCCAGGATCCGGGTCGGGCCCATGTGCAGTTGCTGCGTCGAAGGCCACCGCGGCGGCGGACAGCGAGTGGCTGGCGTGCCAGCAATGGTCGTAGTCGTTTGCAGATCGTGAGGGCGCGTCGACGGGGCGTGTGGCGCTTTGAGCCCAAGGTGTCGGTGCTCGTCTCCCCGGAATTACGAGCGCCGGTGCTTCAGGCCACGGCTCTGCATGAGCTGGGCCACGCCTTCGGGCTGTGGGGACATAGTTCTGACTCTGGAGATGCCATGGCTGTTCACCAGGGCAAGGCCCCGGTCCTGAAGCTTTCGGAGAGAGATCTCGAGACACTGCAATGGCTGCGCAGCCAGGACGCCCGCTTTGGAGTTTCAGAGGGAAGCGAGACGCAAGATTGAGCGATATCGTGTATATATAGATGTGATTTGATTGTCATATCGTGCCATGCGCGGTCAGTGCGATCTCGTCAAGCTGGTGACATCGATTGAGTTGTCGTGCTGACTATTCGCTCTCTGTTTTCGCTGGCCTTGCTGGTGACCCTCGCCAGCTGTTCAAGCGCTGACGACCCCGTGGCAGAGAGGGAGCAGGCGCCCGAGTCGAGGCGTCTGGTGCGAATTCAATTGGATGTTGAGAACCCTTCTGCCAGTGAGGGAATTCTTGAAGCCAGTGGAGAGGCACAGCGATTTCCAGTCGGTTTCGGCCGCTTGGGTCTCGCCTGTGCTGGCACTAGCTTTCAGGATGGGCTGACGCCCCTCGGCAGGTTTCGTGTCAACGCGATCCTCAGTGACAGCGACTTCGCGATGGAGGCTGATCTGGTGGAACAATCCGGCAAGACTGAAGCGGAGCTGAAGGACTCACTGTTCCGCAACATGAGTTCCATCGATTTCAAGGGCGACGGTCAGTCCGGCGAGTACGGCATCGGATTTATCAGTTTGACCCCGCTACCCCCCACGGACCAACCATTTCAGTTCAACACCTACAAGGGCAAGTTCCGCTGGTACAGCTTCGCCATCCACGGCACCAACGACGAGCGGCGCGTCGGTCAATCGGTGACCGGTGGTTGCATCAACGTCAACCAGGACACGTTGACGACTTTGCTCGGCACGCTTCAGCTTGGCGATGAGGTGGTGATCAGCAGCGATAGCCCCTGTCTGCCCTAGTGCCGCCTCGGGGCACCTCGTCGTGCGGCCAGCACCTCCTGAACCTGACGCCAGCTCACGCCGTGGTGCGCCAAGGCCACTTGCATGTGGAAGAGGATGTCGGCGGCTTCTCCTGCGATCTCCTCAGGATTGTCGTCCTTGCAGGCCATCACGAATTCAGCACTCTCCTCGCCGATTTTCTTGAGAATCTTGTTGTCACCCCCCTCCAGCAGCTTGTTTGTGTAGCTGCCTTCCTCCGGGTTGTCTCGCCGAGACTCGATCACGCGAAACAGCTCGGTGCAAGCGTCCGCAGGGGGAGACAAGGCATTTGAGCCCCCATCGGAACGTTGATCGCCGCCTTCGTAGAAGCAGCTGCGGGCACCGGTGTGGCAAGCGATGTCGCCACGTTGTTCGATGGTCAGCAGCAGCACATCAGCATCGCAGTCGTAGCGGATGGAACGCAGGGTCTGGGTGTGACCACTGGTGGCTCCTTTGTGCCACAGCTCCTGTCGTGAACGACTCCAGTAATGGGCCTCGCCGCTGTTCAGGGTTTGTTGGATCGATTCCCTGTTCATCCAGGCCACCATCAGAACGGCCCCGTCCAGCCAGTCCTGGGCGATCGCTGGGATCAACCCCGCTTCGTTAAAACGGAGTTGGTCGATGAAGGCGGGGCTGAGGGGCTGCATCAGTCCTCGGTTTCTGCCTTGATCCTCCCGCAGCGTTCTGACCGACTTCGCCCTTCTGCCAATCGTGCCTGACCCCCCGACGCGTTTCACCTGCAGCAAACAGTTCGAGGGCTATCCCTGTTGCCATCGCCAGTGGCGCCATGCGGGGCATTGCCGCTTCGTGCACGGATACAGCAGGAGTTTCACGCTTTGGTTCGCCGCCACCGAGCTTGATGAGTGTGGGTTTGTGGTCGATTTCTCAAGTTTGCGTCCGTTGGAGCAGCAGCTGCGCGAGCAGTTCGACCACACCTTTTTGGTCAATGCCGATGATCCTCTTCTTGAGGATTGGAGAAGGTTGCATGAACAGGGAGCGCTTGATCTGCGGGTGATGGACAACGTGGGGATGGAGTCAACCGCCGCTCTGGTATGGGATTGGGCCAACAGCCTCCTCAAGCAACGGGATGGCGGACGTAGCTGCTGCTGGGCTGTTGAAGCGCGTGAGAATTCGCGCAATGCTGCGCAGGTTCATGCTGTGCCGTCTTGGTTCGAGGCTGCTGGTTGAGCGGTTGCTTCAACTGATTGAGAGTTTGTCGTCACCTGCATCAACCTGCACCGTCTGTCCCTCACTGAGCTGTCCCGCCAGGATCGCTTTGGCGATTGGTGTTTCCAGCTCCCGCTGGATGGCGCGTTTGAGGGGTCTTGCTCCGTAAACCGGGTCAAAGCCAATGGTGGCCAGCCAATCGGCTGCGATGTCGCTGAGCTGAAGGTCCAGCTTGCGTTGCTCCAGTCGCGACCGCAGACGCTCCACCTGCAGTGACACGATCCGGCGCAGCTCCTCTTTTTCAAGGCTGCGGAAGATGATCTGATCGTCGAGCCTGTTGAGAAATTCGGGACGGAATTTGGCCTTGAGCGCCTCGTTGACCCGTTGCTCCATCGCCGTGTGTTGCTCCGGATCCCCAGCCAGCTCAAGAATCGATTGGCTGCCGATGTTGCTGGTGAGGATCAACACGGTGTTGGTGAAATCCACCGTGCGGCCCTGGCCGTCGGTAACGCGGCCGTCATCGAGGATCTGCAGCATCACATTGAACACATCGGGGTGGGCTTTCTCCACCTCGTCGAACAGGATCACGGCGTAAGGCCGTCGCCGTACCGCTTCCGTGAGCTGGCCGCCGGCTTCATAACCCACATAGCCCGGAGGGGCACCGATCAGTCGGCTCACGGTGTGTTTCTCCATGTACTCCGACATGTCGATGCGCACCATGGCGTCGTCGCTGTCGAACAGGCGATTGGCCAGCGCCTTGGACAGTTCCGTCTTGCCGACACCCGTCGGCCCGAGGAACAGAAAGCTCGCGATGGGCCGGTTGGGATCGCTGAGGCCTGCCCTTGAGCGTTGAATCGCGTCGGCAACGGCAGTGACCGCCTGGTTCTGTCCGATCACCCGTTGATGCAGGTCGTCCTCCAGCTGCAGCAGTTTCTCCATTTCGCTCTGCACCAGGCGAGCCACGGGGATGCCGGTCCACTTGGCAATCACTTCAGCGATGTCGTCTTCGGTGACCTCCTCCCGCAGCAGGGTTTTGTCTGTTCCGTCCTCGTCTTCCAAGAGGTCTTCCTGCTCCTGCAGCTGGCGTTGCAGCGTGGCGAGAGTTCCGTATTCGAGTTCAGCTGCCTTGTTGAGGTCGTAATTGCGTTTGGCCTGCTCCACCTGCAGCTGCACCCGTTCGATCTCCTCCTTGAGAGCCGAGAGCTGATCAATGGCACCTTTTTCGCTCTGCCACTGGGCATTGAGGCTGCTCTGTTGTTCACCCAGTTCCGCCAATTCCCGTTCAATCCGTTGCAACCGCTCCTGGCTGGCACTGTCGGACTCACGGCCGAGGGAGAGTTTTTCCATCTCCAGCTGCAGAATTTTGCGATCGATCTCGTCGATCTGCTCCGGTTTGGAGGTGATCTCCATTTTCAGCCGGGCGGCGGATTCATCCACCAGGTCGATGGCCTTGTCCGGCAGGAAGCGATCGGTGATGTATCTGCTGCTGAGCATGGCGGCGGCCACCAAAGCGCTGTCGGCAATGCGTACGCCGTGGTGTACCTCGTAGCGCTCCTTCAGGCCCCGCAGGATTGAAATCGTGTCCGGCACTGTGGGCTGATCCACCAGCACCTGCTGAAAGCGTCGCTCCAGGGCGGGATCCTTTTCGATGTGCTGACGGTGCTCATCAAGGGTGGTGGCCCCGATGCAGCGCAGTTCACCCCGGGCCAGCATCGGTTTCAGCAGATTGCTGGCGTCCATGGCACCACCGCTGGCGCCAGCGCCCACCACCGTGTGGATCTCATCGATGAACAGCACAATCTGTCCATCGGAGGTGGTGACCTCCTTCAGCACCGCTTTGAGCCGTTCTTCGAACTCACCCCGGTATTTCGCCCCGGCGATCAGGGCACCCATGTCGAGGGTAATGAGCTGTCGGTTCTGCAGGGCCTGGGGCACATCACCATTGACGATCCGCTGTGCCAAGCCCTCGACGATTGCTGTTTTGCCGACCCCGGGTTCACCGATCAGCACGGGGTTGTTCTTGGTGCGGCGGCTGAGTATCTGAATGGTGCGGCGGATCTCTTCATCCCGTCCGATCACCGGATCCAGCTGACCATCGCGGGCCGCTGCTGTGAGATCGCGGCCGTATTTCGCCAGGGATTCGTAGGTGGCCTCAGGGTTCTGGTCTGTCACCGTTTGGTTGCCGCGCACCGCCGTGATCGCCTCCTTGAGTGTGTTGGTGGTCACCCCGGCCTGGCTGAGCAGTTGCCGGCCGCAGCGATCATCCTCCGCCAGGGCCAGAAGCAGATGCTCGATGGCGATGAAGCTGTCGCCGAATCCATCCCGCCGCTGCTCGGCTCGGTCGAGGGCCTTGTTGAGGGATCGGCCAAGAAACACCGAGTCGGGTGCCGAGCCAAGGCTGGGAAGCCGTTGCAGATGGCCTTCAACACTGGCCTCGAAGGTGGTGACGTCAACGCCGGTTTTGCTGAGGATTCGCCCGGCCAGTCCGTTCTGTCGAAGCAGCGCCAGCAGCAGATGTTCGGTTTCCAGCTGCTGGTGCCTGGAGGCCTGGGCGAGTTGCTGGGCCGCGACGATGGCGGCCCAGGCCTGTTCGGTGAACTGTTCGGCTGTGGGTTGCATATGACTGTTGCGGTTGTCCTGAACAAACCGTATGGGCATTCAGCTGATGCCGATGGCGGTGAACCGGCTGCGGTTTTTACAGTTCCCCGAACATCCGATCTGGCATGTCCGATCCGCAGCTCCTGCAAACCCTGGTGGATAAAAGCCTGCAGCTGTCGGCCAGTGCGGGTGGAGAGCTGGAGCGCAGCTGCTGGATGGTGGTGCATGAGCACCACCACGGCATGAAGCCCAGTGAATACGACATCCGCGAGATCGATGAGGAGCTCTATCTCGCGGTGCTGAACGCCGCGCGATCAGCTCAGTAGCTCGCGGATCCTCAGCAGATTTGGCTTCTCTGCCGCGATCTTGTCGCGCATCTCCTTCGGCAAGCGTGCCTCGAGGATGGCCTGCTTGTTCATTTCATGGGCCAATCGTTCCCGAAAGGGGGTGAAGGCCTCCAGGTATTGCTGGGCTTCGCCAGGTTGGAGAGGCACCTGTTCCAGAGCATGTTTGAAGTGGAAATAGGTGGTCGTCCAGCCGATCAATTCATCCAGCGTGCTCAGGCCCAATGGGTTCTCGGGAAGGCTCATCCGCCAAACCCCTGAACCTTGGCCTGTGGTGTCAGTCCCCGCAGCTGACCATCCAACAGAACCCTGCGCTCGCCATCGCTGCCGACGTGCGGGGCGATTTCGACACCAGCCTTCTGCATCGCCTCCAGGGCTTGTTGTTCTTCCTGAGATCCCTTATCGCAGCGGAGGTAGTTCTCCACCGCGGCTGCCGCTCTTTGATCGCGGGCGAAGAAGACGGTGCCGGGTCCACGCCGCACTCCGGTGAGCTGTTTCTGACGCCGGCGTTGTTGCACGCTGGCCCACAGCCGGCCCTGATTGGCCGTCATGAAGGCGTTGAGGTCTGAGGCATCGGTGTCTTCCGCAAGCGCCATGCTCGACCCGTCAACAAAGTCGCTCAGCAAGGTGACAACGGCCATCAGGACGTCGGTGAACGGAAGGGATGATTCAGTCTGCTGGTTTGGAACCACCGTCCGGTGCGACTCTCGGCAGCGTCGCTTTGCAGATCGGCTGGGTGCAACGCAAAGCCATGGCTGCGGGCCAACTCAATCAGTTCCGCATCGTTGCGACAGGCCGATGCCTCGCGTCGCAGCGGCTGATAGCGCTCAACCGCTCGTAGAAAATCGCTGAGCGCTTCTCGGCTCATCGCGTTACCAGCCGAGTTCGGCTTGCTGTTCCACGTAGGTAGCCACAGCGATGATCTCGGCTTCGGTGAGTTTGCCTTCGTAAGAAGGCATCGCATTCTTGCCAGCTTCGATCTGGTGTTCGATCGCTTCCAGGGGATCCTGCTGATATTCCTCCAGATGGGCATTGAGATCCCGGATTTTCAGGCTGCGATTGGCCCGGATCACATTGCCACCCCCCATGTGGCAGGCCGCACAGTTGCTGCTGAAGATTTGCTCCCCCTGTTCAATCAGTGCGCTCTCGAGGGCACACGCAGGAATAGGAACCAGCACCGGCCCGATCAGGGCAAGCAACATCAGCAACAGGCCGGCAAGTCTCACCATCGAGAGTCATTGGTTTCTCCAAGCTATCGATCGCATCCGACAAATGAAAGAACCCCGGACCATGTTTGACACAGTCCGGGGTTTTTGAACTGTTAATCCTGAGGTCTGAGCAGAGAGTTAACCGATCACTCGACGATCACTTTGCCGACCATGCCAGCACCGCGGTGGGGCTCGCAGTAGTAGTCGAAGGTGCCGGCTTCACTGAAGGTCTCTTCCCAGGACTCACCGGGGTTGAAGGCCAGATCGCCGTGGCTGTACTCGTCGTGGCCGTCGAACACGGCGTTGTGGGGAGCCAGCTTGTTGTTGATGAACTTGACGGTGTCACCGGCCTTGATGTTGACGGTGGCGGGTTCGAAGGCGAGCATGCCGGCGTCGGTGCCGAGCTTGACTTCGACGGTGGCGGCCTGTGCAGTACCGACGTTCAAGCCGATCAGCATCAGGAGGGCGCAGCAGGCAGCTGCAAGGGTGCGAAGGACGGACCGCATGAATGAATTAGGTCGTTGGAAGGACTTTACGCTGGGTTCTGGGGCTGCCGCGGTTGGGTAGGCCGGAATCGCTAAGAACTGTTTCCAAGGTGGGGGCATGGCTCTCCCCCCCGAAGCGCTCGGGAGGGCTCACCGGGTCATGGATGAAGTGGCGTTGACGGATGCTGAAGCGATCCCAGGCATTCACCTCGATCGGCAGGATCTTGATCAGGGTTTCGATCAGCCAGGCCCAGAGGGGGATTCCCGGTGTCCGGCCCACCCCGCGCCAGCGGCAGAGGGTCGCCACGGCGTCGTCAACGCTGATCGCCTGCTGTCCCATCACCACCCGGCGAAGGGCCCCTTGGCCCGGCTCACGGTTCGGTTCATGGGGCCGTGTGGCGAACTGGCCGCAGATCCGGGCGATGTCCTCCGCATGGATGAAGTGGAAGCTGGCGTCGGCCCGCAGCCAGCGGGCCAGCCAGAGCCATCGACTCGCTTCCGCCAGGCCCTCCGTGAGATAGCTGGTGGGGTATGGGCTGGTGCCGTCCACGCGGCCACCGAACACGAGGGTTGGGAACACGGCAATGATCTTGGCCGCCAGCGGATGCTGCTCCAGTTGCTCCAAACACCGAGCCTTGGTTTGGATGTATTCGGTGCCGTAGGCCTGCGCCTCCGGCAAGGGCCTGAGGTCACGGTCCAGGATGCTGGCCGTTGAGAAGTAGATGATCTGCTCCACCACGTGGGGATTGAGCAGTTGCAGCAGTCGCTTCACGGCCACCACATTCACCTGCTCCGCCCGTTCCGGATCGCCCCATGCGGTGGCGGTGTGAATCACACGGTTCACCGTTGCCAGTTCCGCCACAAACCGATCCGTGTCCCGCAGGTCACCCACCAACAGCCGGACCCGGGGATGGTCTGCCAGTACCGCTGTGAGTTTGGACGGATCCCTAAGCCAGAGCAGCAACTCCGCATCGGAATGCAGCAGCAGCCAGTGAGAGATGTATTGACCGACGCAGCCGCTGGCGCCAGTGACCAGGATCCGGGTCAAGCGAAGGCCCCGATGCGGTCGATCACGCTCTTGCCTGAGCGGAAGAAAGCAGCACCGTTTTCCTCAGGCGTCCCCGGCAGGATTCCATGGCCGAGGTTGAGGATGTGCTTCCTGCCGCGGGCCTTGCGCACGCAGTCATCAATGCGGGCCTCGATCGCGTCCGGCGTTCCGAACAGCAGACCCGGATCAACGTTGCCTTGTACACCGATGTGCTCCGGCAAGCGGGCCAGAGCTTCGCCCATGTCCACGGTCCAGTCCAGAGAAATGATGTCCACCCCTGTAGTGGCCATCCGTTCGAGGACGCCAGCACTGCCGGAGATGTACAGGATGAAGGGGGTATCGGGATGGGTCTGCTTGACCAGATCCACCACCTTCTTCTGATAAGGCGCGGCGAAGGTGTCGTAATCGGCAGGACTGAGTTGTCCGGCCCAGGAGTCGAACATCTGGACGACCTGAGCGCCGGAATCAATCTGAAAGCGCAGGTAGTTGGCGATCGACTCGGCGAAGTGGTCGAGCAGTTTGTGCAGCAGCTCTGGTTCGCGGAAGGCCATGGCCTTGATCACCGCGTAGTTCTTGCTGCTCTTGCCTTCCACGACGTAGGCCGCCAAGGTCCAGGGTGCGCCGACAAAACCAAGCACAGCGGCCTCGTTGCCGACGCTTTCGCGTAGACGTCCCAGCACCTCACCAACAAATGGCATCGACTCGCTGGGGTTCAGCGGGCGCAGGGCGTTCACCTGATCCATGGAGCGGATCGGATCACCGATCTGCGGACCCTTGCTTTCGATGATGTCGAAATCGATGCCCATCCCCGGCAGCGGCGTGAGGATGTCGGAGAACAGGATCACGCCGTCCGGCTTGAAGGCGTGAAACGGTTGCATGGAGATCTCATAGGAGAGATCAGGGTTTTCGGAGCGTTCGCGAAAGCTGGGGTACTTGTCGCGCAGATCCCGGTAGATCTTCATGTAACGCCCAGCCTGACGCATCATCCAGACCGGAGGACGCTCCACCGCTTCACCGCGGGCTGCACGCAGAAGCAGGGGCAGAGTGTCGCTCATCAAGCCGAAATCAGGTAAGCCGGAAACCTACCTGAGTTCTGTGTTCGGCTAGTTGGTGTCAGCAGTTTCGTCATCTGCTTTGTCACAGGCTGATGCTGAAGCCGCTTGGAGGCTGCGCTTGGGGTCGTGGCGGAACACCAGGAGACTGAGGGGAGGTAGGCAGAGATCCAGGGAGTTCTCGTAGCCGTGGATGCTCCATTCATCCGTTGGCTTGCCGCCCATGTTGCCAAGGTTGCTGCCGCCGTAACGGGCTGCATCGGTGTTGAAGATCTCCTCGTAGAAGCCCGCCAGCGGAACACCCACCCGGTAATGGGAATGGCTCTGTGGTGTGAAGTTGGCCACCACCACAAGCCAGGTGCCACTGCTGCTTTCACGCCGCATGAAACTGATCACGGAATGACGGTTGTCATTGCAATCAATCCACTGGAATCCGAACTGGTCGAAGTCGTCGCGCCAGAGGGCCGGCTCAGCTTTGTACAGCGTGTTGAGGTCATCCACCAGCAGCTGGATGCCTTTGTGGGGTTCGTAATTCAGCAGATCCCATTGCAGATCTCCCCAGACATTCCATTCAGCGCGCTGGCCGAATTCCATCCCCATGAAGATGGTTTTCTTGCCGGGATGGGTCCACATGTAGGCGAGCAGTGCTCGGGTGTTGGCGTATTTCTGCCAGTCGTCACCTGGCATCTTGTGGAGAAGATGGCTTTTCCCATGCACCACTTCGTCGTGGCTGAGCGCCAGCATGAAGTTTTCGGTGTAGGTGTACCAGATCGAGAAGGTGATGTTGTTCTGGTGGAACTGACGGAACCAGGGATCCAGCTCGAAGTAATCGAGCATGTCGTGCATCCAACCCATGTTCCATTTCAGGTTGAAGCCCAGGCCACCGATTTCTGTGGGTTGGGTCACCATCGGCCAGGTTGTGGATTCTTCCGCGATCGACAACGCCCCGGGGAAGTGCTGGAAGAGCACATGGTTGGCCTGCTGCAGGAATTGAACGGCTTCCGTGTTCTCTCTACCGCCATGCTCGTTAGCCAGCCATTCGCCATCTGGACGCAGATAGTCGCGATACAGCATTGAGGCCACCGCATCAACGCGAATGCCGTCGATGTGGAACTGTTCGAACCAGAACACCAGATTGGCAACCAGGAAGTTACGAACCTCGTTGCGGCTGTAGTTGAAGATCAGCGTTCCCCACTCTTTGTGCTCACCGATGCGCGGATCTCCGTGTTCGTAGAGGTGTGTGCCGTCAAAGAAGGCCAGGCCATGGGCATCCTTGGGGAAGTGGCCAGGCACCCAGTCGATGATGACGCCGATGCCTTCGGCGTGGCAGCGATCCACAAAGGCCCGGAATTCATCCGGAGTGCCGTAGCGGCTGGTGGGGGCGTACCAGCCGGTGACTTGATAACCCCAGGAGCCATCAAAGGGATGCTCGGTGATCGGCATCAGTTCGATGTGGGTGAATCCCCGTTCCTTGACGTAAGGGATCAGGCGAGCCGCCAACTCGGCGTAGGTGAGCAGCCGAGCGCCGGGTTTCATGTCGGCAGCGGGCACCGGAGCTCGCGGGCTGCCGTCGGGCTGAATCCAGGGTTCTTCGGCGCTGGCATGGATCCAGCTGCCGAGATGCATCTCATACACGGAGATGGGCTGCTCCAGCGGATTGCTGCTATCGCGTCGCTGCATCCAGGAGCCGTCCGACCATTGGAAGCCATCCAGGCGAGCCACCACTGAACTGTTGTCCGGGCGAACCTCGTGTTGGAAGCCGTAGGGGTCGGCTTTCTGATAACAGTGCCCGTCCTGGGTGCGGATTTCGTACTTGTAGAGAGAACCTTCAGCAAGCCCTGGAATAAACAATTCCCAGATCCCACCCAAGCGCTGCTGCATGGGGTGGTGACGACCATCCCAGGAGTTGAGATCACCCAGGATCGACACGCTCAGGGCATGCGGTGCCCAAAGGCAGAACATCACCCCGGAGATGCCATCACGCTGCGTGAGGTGGGCGCCCATCCGTTGCCAGATGTGGTGGTGATTGCCCTGGGCAAACAAATGGCGATCCATGTCGCCCATCCATTCGTCCCTGAACGCCCAGGGGTCGTGTTGTTCGTGAGTGATGCCGCCGCGCTCGACCCGCACCTTGTAGTTGCTGCCGGGGTCGTGGCTGAGCGTTGTTTCAAACACCCAGGGGTGATTGGGTGCGGTCATCAATGCTTCCCGACCGCCCTCCAGCAGCGTCACGCTGTGGGCTTCCGGCATCCACACCCGAACAGTCCAGCCCGCATCGCTTGGTTGCGGGCCGAGGATCGCTAACGGGTGATCGTGCCGACAATTCGCGAGACGTTCGCCGTCCTGAACCATCCAGTCGAGGACTGCCGCGCCACCCATGGAAGAGCTGTGAAGTGGGCGCGATGTTAAGCGGAATTTTTCGTTGATTCCGCTGCCGAATCAGACAAAGTCGCGGGAGATGTCGACGTTGATGATCCGTCCACGCTCGTCAAAGATCACAAACAGGTTGGAGGTGGCCTTACCGAATTCCACAGCCACAAGCACCAATTGCTGGCTACCGCCCTGATGAGCAATCACAGCGTCTTTGACCTTGCGAAAACCTCCAGCCACCCGCACGAGCTTGCTCCACTTGCGCTCAAGGTCCCCCGGGGCCAGCTCCTGCTGAAGCTGCAATGACATCTTGGATCGCGCTGCAATCAAACGTCCCGCCGCAAGGTCGCTTGTGAATTCGAGTGCTGTGGTTTCGATGGGCTGGACACGGTCAGCCCACTTCCATGCAAGCAGTTTGCCGTCCTCATCCAACACCAAAAGCATCTCTTCGTCGCCAGATGCGGTGGTCACGACAGCATCAACAGTTGTCGTGTTGTAACCAGGAATAACGCTGACGATGCGACTTGCATCGATGGCCACGCGCTGGTTCAGACGAGTCTGGACGCTCTGCAGGTCAACACTGGCCTGGATCGGAGCTGCCAGGGCGTCTAAACCACGCTCCCGTTGCGCTCCTTCAAAGCTCCCAGCAAACGTTCAGCGGCTTTTGTCGCTTGAGCTGGAGAGAGTTCAGTCTTTGTCAGCTCCTCCGCTGCTGCGGGATTGATCAACCCCATGGGGGCTGACAGAGCGATGGCCAGCAGGGCAGCGGAAAGCTTCACGGCGCGATTGATCAATCGAGGTTCAGTCTGCCGGAGTTGAACGGGTTCAGGCTGAGCAGCGAGCCAGCAAGGTCCAGTGTCATCGTCACCACGTGGTGGTTTGCACTTGGGGCAGCGCAGGGATGCTCCGGTGTGCCGGGATTCACTCCGATGGCTGGCCAGGCGGCAGCGGCGATCGAAAGGCGAAGACGATCTCCGGCGGAGCATGTGACCAGAAGGGGTTGGAGCAGCACCCGTCGCTCGACCATCTGTTCGGCCTCGGCCCCCAGAACGCGCAGCACTCCGCTGCTGAGTTGCTCAACGGCAGCACTGCCCTGAGGTAAGCGTGAGAGCACCAGGCAGAGGTCGAAGCCAGGCTGATCGGCTCCTGCGCGGATTTGCAGCTGCGGCTGACCTGACAACGCAATGGGTTCATCCAGCGGGGCTGTGGTGAAGGTGGCCACATCGGAGCGTGCATCCAGCGATTGCCGATCAGCAGGGCCAGAGGAGGGGCTGAGATGACCGCCGATGGCTGGCACAGGGCGCCAAGGGTCGTGAATAATCCGCTCCTCACCAACGCCAGCTTCGTTTGGGTTCAGGCGGCCGCTGGCGGGATCCAGGCATGCCAGGCCTTCCCCTTGGAGACTCCATGAGAGGGCACTGGGCTGTGGCCTTGAGGTCCATTGTTTGGTGCCGAGATCCCAGAGGTGCAGCTGATCTTGGCCGATTTGGACCTGTTTCAGGTGTTGATCGAAGAAGCGCAGTAACACCGTCTGGGCTTCAGGCCACCACTGCAAGTGGGTGGCCGGTCCGATGTGCAGTTCCGGTGTTCCCCCGGCCGCTTCAGAACGCCTGTAAAGATCGAGGAGTCCTAAAAGATGGGGATCCCACCAGCCCCCCAGCAGCAGCATCGGTTGGCGCAACCAGGATTGCGGGGCGTCATGGCGGCGCCAGGCGGTGCCATCAGCTGGATCCTGCGCCAGCCACTTGCAGGCCATCCCGTCGGGGTCGTGTCGTTGCAGCAGTTCAGGCCCGTCCCTCAGATAGCTGCCGTCCTCCAGTGCTCGTCGGATCGCTTCCCAGGCGTGGGAGTCCCCACGGCGTCGCGCCTGCTGGGCGGCCAGCTGCAGACCCCATCCCAGGTTCAGGTGCCACCAATGTGCACCGCCCTCGCTGCTCCAGTGGCGCCGCTCATCCAGCCCCGCCATGGCTGGAGCCAGGCAGTCCGGAGGGGGGGAATCTGCGGGGGCCAGCAGCTGCGTGATCCCCTGATACGAGAAGCCGTAGCAGCCGATCCGTCCGTTGCAGTCCGGCAAGGATCGGACCCAGTCATGGGTCTGGACGGTGTCATCCGCCTCCTGGGAGAAACCACGGAAGGTTCCCTCGGAATCCCCCTGGCCCCGCACGTCCTGAACCACCACCAGATACCCCTGGCGTGCCCACCAGCTGGGGTGGGCCAGGGTGACCGTTGAGGCCAGACGCCGTCCGTAGGGTTGTCGCATCAACAGGGCAGGCCAGGGGCCGCCGCTGCGGGGGTGCCACAGACGCGCCAACAACCGAATGCCGTCCCTGAGGAGCAGCTCCGCATCGTGCTCGACGATTTCTGATGCGCTGATCAAGGGCGATTCAACGGACATCGGGGCAGTGCATGCCCACCACATAGGTCACCAGCACTTCGGCGTCCTGTTTCGACAGCTTCTGATCGTTAGCAATGTCTCGCGTCACCTTTTTCGCGTAGGCGGATTGTCCCTTGGCGTTCAGATCCTGGAAGAGGCTGCACATGTCTTTGGCCAGTTGTGGATTGCGCTTGACGCTGTTGAGCAGCTCTGAATCCGCTGCTGCAGCAATGGATCCGGCCCATCCGAGACCGCAGACAACCAGCGAAGCGACAATCCGACCGATGTCCATAGGGCTTATCGCTGTGAACCGTTCATAAGCAAGCGCACAAGGCCCAGGCCTGATCAAGGGGTCAGTTCCCTGGTTGCCTAGCGCTCTGGATCCAGCGGCGGGCTGTGGCCAGGTCCACCACCGCCGGTCTGCCGGTGCCGAGGCTGCGTTCCAGGCGTCCCGTTTGCTGGACGACCCGTTCGGGTGTCGTGGCTGCAAGCGCTGCACGGGATGCGATGCCGGCATGCATCAGAAGAGCAGCATCTGGTGGGGCAATGTTGAGATCACAGACCAAAACTGCGATGCCCCTCAGCCGCTTGAGATTCCGGGGGGACGCTCGGCCGCTGCGGGCGAGGCGACTGAGCTGAGCATCGTCCAGGTCCCGCAACTGCTGCCAATCGTTGATTCCTGCCTCGTCCAGCTCCTGCTGTTCGCGTCGGAAGGACTGGGGCAGATCACGCAACGGTCTCATCACAAGAGCGTCATCAGGAAGCGGAGCGGCGGAAGTCCCGTTCTGTCTCCCCAAGAATCACGGGCTGGCTCACACCATCTGCGATGGGTTGAAGGGCTCGCAGCCGCACCGTCACAAAATTGCTGCCACGTCCAGACCCGCGCAGATTGCCAGCCAATTGCTGAAGCGTGGCGTCAACGGTGATCGGATCCAGGTCGGGCTTCACCTGGGCCACCACCAGATCGTTGCCGTTGTCGAACACCACGGGGGCCCGAATGGCGCCATCGACCACGACCGGCGGCGTGTAACTCAGGGCAAAGGCCCAGCAGCTGACCGCCAGCAGCAAAGTGAAACTGCTGACGCCCACCAAGCGAAAACGCAGTCCCCAGCCCGTAAGAAACGCCACAATGGTCAGCACACCAAGGCCGAGGCCTGACCAGGCCAGCCAGGGCGCTGCGGTGAGCAGCAGCTGATCAAAGGCCATGGCGGCTGGTCTCCAAGGAAAGGTCTCCTTATATTGCGCGAGCTTTGGGGGCAATCGTCGCAGTCGATGCGAGAAGCGCGGCGGTTGTCCAGATCCTTGATCCTCATTTCCAGCGCGGCTGTTGGTGTCGGATCTGTCCTGGCGGTGCAGACCCTGGATCGCACGGCTGATGAGGTGCTTGCTTCGTTTCGCGGACCACTGGAACGCAGCATCGGTACCGCTCTCGGTCACCCGATCACGTTCGGTCCTTACAAGGGGTTGAGGCCATGGGGTGTGGCCCTGGGCGAGACAACCATTGCCCCGACGCGTACTGATCGCTCCACGATCAAGGTCCAGGGCCTGAGTGTCCATCTCGACCCTTTGGCCAGCCTGCGGCAATGGCAGCCGGTGTTGCGGCTGAAGCTGCAGGGCCTCGATGTGGCCTTGGATCGCCAACCGGACGGTCGCTATTGGCGGTTCGGAGAGGTTTCGCAGGACGGGGAGGCCCCCCCGGATCTGGACCTGCGCTTTGAACTGGCTCAACCGGCCCGGATTCGCCTCACCCCCTCTGGAGATGAGATCCAACTGACCAGTCGTGGGTCTGTGCAGATCGCGCGGCAGCGCTTCTCAGCGATCTCGCGGCTGAGTCGGCTCGGGCGAGCCGGCAGCCTTGATCTGGAGGCCAAGGGGCGTTGGGATCGTCCAGAACTGGTGCTGAGCAGTCGTCTGCGATCCCTGGATCTCTCCACACTGGAGGCCGTTCTGCCTGGATCGGATGCCACGGGCTTAGCGGGCCAAGCAGGTGGTGACCTGGCGATTCAGTGGACACCAAGCCG
Source organism: Parasynechococcus marenigrum WH 8102 (assembly GCF_000195975.1). Lineage (GTDB taxonomy): Bacteria > Cyanobacteriota > Cyanobacteriia > PCC-6307 > Cyanobiaceae > Parasynechococcus > Parasynechococcus marisnigri. Next base: position 1,442,439 of record NC_005070.1, on the reverse strand, counting down.
CTTTCTCTGCCAGGGGCAGCTGAAGGTCAAGGATCTCGAGCTGCACAACACAACCCTGCCCGATCCCCTGCGGTCATCCGCCGTCGGAGTGAGCTGTCGCGGCGATCGGGTCAGCCTGATTCGCAGTCGTTTCCGCATGGGTGACTGGCGGGCTGACGCCAGGGGGTCGGTTCAGCTGGATGGAGCTGTGGATCTGCGGATCAATGTGGCGTCCTTGAAGCGCAAGGATCGCGCTCAACTCCAGCTGGATGGCCCCTGGTCCAATCCCCGTTGGCGTATGGCGGGGGTTGTGACCGTGCCTGAACTCGATGGGCCTTTGCGAGTGCAAGGCCAGCTGCGCACCCCCTGGATTGATCCCGAAGCCCGCCAGATCCAGGTTCAAACAGCCCTGCTCACCTCACCCGGCCTGCGCTTGCATCTGGAGGGCACGATCGACGAGCAGATCGACCTGCGCAGTCGTGAACTCAGCCTGGCGCCGTCGCTCTGGCAGCGATGGCCCGCCCTGAAACAGACCCTTGGCGAGACATCCGACATCTCCGGAGCGCTTTTAGCGAGCGGTTCCCTGGCATCACCAGCGCTGTCACTGGAGTTGGCCCAGGACCGCAATCTTGTTGTGCAGCGATGGGATCTCCGCGCGTCCTGGTCGAAGGCCTCCGGGCTCATGGCCCTCGATCGTTTCAACAGTCCTGTTCTGCGTGCAGCGGCGCAACTCCCCGTCAGCTGGCACAACGGCGCGCCGCAGCTCGGGGCGCTGAAAGCCGGCTTCGCGTTGACCTCACTGCCCCTGGCCCGCCTGTCGGCCGTCACACCCCTTCCTTTGCAAGGCCATCTGTCCGCCCGCGGCCGATTGCAGGGCCCTTTTGATGATGTGAAGACCACTGTGGCGTTGGATCTCCTCCGGCCTGGTGCCGGACCGTTGCGATTGCCGGAGCGGTGGCAGGGACAAGTGACTGGATCAACCGCATCGGCGTTCAACCTGCGCCTGGCATCGCAGGCTCCTGACACGGATGGAGCACTGAAGGTTCGGCTGGGTTCCTCCGGTTGGCCATTGCAGGCAGATCTTCGTCGTGGGACCGGCAGCTTGACCGTGCGTTCCGGCGCCAAAGGTCAGGTGGAGTGGAATGCCGATCAGCTGTCAATCGCGGGTCTTCAGCTGACGCTCCCTTCGGGATCGGCATCAGGCTCGTTGCAGGGGAGTCTGAGTGGCGACGGCGTCCTGGCCCTGCAACCGGTGGAGCTGGTTGGTGCTGTGCAGCTGGAGGACCCGCAGCTCCGTGGACTTGGTCTGAATCGGATCGAGTTGGAGGGACGTGTCTCAGGAGGGCGCTTCAGAGCCCTTGGCCGGCTGCAGCCGCAGCAGGGTGAGATTCAGCTCACCGCTGAGGGACGGGTCGGGGCTGATCTGCGCAGCCGGATTGAAGCCTCTGGACTCGATGTGCCCTGGTTGGTGCAGATGGCCCGTCAGCTTCGTGGCAGCCAGCTCACCGCCACGGGGACACCTGTTCGTGCCGAGGATCTCGGCAGGTTAATGATCGACACCTTCGGCGGCAGTCTCGACGGTCATCTGCGCGCGCTTCAGCGGTCTCGGCAGTGGCTTGAGGCCTACGAGCGTGATCATCCCCAAGCGCGCGTTGATCCAGGTGACCTGCGCGGTCGCCTGGATGCTGTCCTCAACCTTTCAGGCCCGGATCTGGCATCGCTCTCGCTGGAGGCGGAGGCCCGGGCTCATCTGTGGATGCAGGGTGATGATCAGGACCGGATGCTTCAGCTGGACCCCTTGGTGGCTCAGCTGAGCGGTCCTCTGCAGGGCGGCCAGGGTCGCTTCAGCCTTCTGCATCTGCCCTTTTCGCTACTGGCCTTGGCCGTTCCGGTTCCGTCCGCGTTGCGTGGGGCGATCGGTGCCACCGGCTCCTACGACCTGTCAGGTGCCGGTCCGTTGCTCACCACTGAGTTGGCCCTGGAGCAGGCACGGTTCGGTGAGCAGGAGCTTCGTCTTGAACGCCGAGCCGTTGTGTTGTCCTCAAAAGGTCTTGAAGTCGATCTCGCACTCCGCAGTATCGATGCCGCTGAGGCCTTGCAGATGCGCGGCACTGTTCCGCTGTCACTGCGTGATGCGTTGGATCTCGAGCTTGAAAGCCATGGGGATGCGCTGAGCTTCCTGGCGGCCCCGGCCGGCGATGCCCTGCGGCTGACACGCGGCAGCAGTGATCTGCGGTTGCTGCTCAGCGGATACCTGGATCAGCCCCAGGCCAATGGATTTCTGGTGATCCGTGACGGTGCTTTCACGGCCGCTGATCAAACCCTGAAGCAAGTCAATGCGTCCCTTTTGTTTGATTTCAACCGGGTTGAGGTCAGCCAGCTTGAGGCCACCCTGGCGTTGGGGGGCACGATCTCGGCTGAGGGGGCCATCGGTCTGTTCATTCCCCGTGATGAGGAGACACCGCTCACCATTCGCCTGACCAAAGGGACGATCCGGCAGGAGATGGTTGATCTGGCTGCGGATGCAGACATCACGGTGAGGGGCGCGTTGAGCCAGCCGCTGATCAGTGGCCAGCTCAACCTCCGTAATGGGGTGATTCAGCCCCGCAGCGGCTTGCTGTCGCGTCTTCGTAAGGGTGGTGGCGCCTCATTGCAGCAGGGGATTCAACCGTCGCAGGCCAATGTCTCAACGCCATTCTCCACCGCAGCACTGCTTGAAGAAGGCTGGGATTTCCAAGACCCCCTGGTGCTGTTCGGGCCTGGTGCCCCCGCCCAGTTGCCGGCGGCTTTTCAGGATCTGATGCCGGATCTTTCGGCGGTTCGTTTCCGCAACTTCCGTCTTGGTCTGGGGCCCGATCTGCAGGTGCGGATGCCGCCGCTGATCAGTTTCCGTGGTGGTGGTCAGCTGCTGGTCAATGGACCGTTGGATCCGTCGCTTGAGCTGCGGGGCCTGATTCGTCTGAACCGCGGCCGGGTCAGTCTGTTTTCCACCACCTTCCGCCTCGATCCACGTGCTCCCAACGTCGCAGTGTTCACCCCATCGCTGGGATTGGTGCCCTTTATCGACATAGCGATGAAGACCAGGGTCTCGGATGCGGTGCAGCCCGGGACGGCTGGCAATGCCAGCTCGGCCAATGTCTTCGACACCAATGGTCTCGGCGATGGGGGTGGCCAGCTGCGGTTGGTGAAGGTCACCGTGGAGGCCGCCGGACCGGCGGATCGTTTGATCGGCAATCTCGATCTGCGCAGTGTCCCGCCCATGTCGCAGCCGCAGCTGTTGGCGCTGATCGGTGGCAACTCTCTGTCAGGCCTGGCTGGAGCCGGTGGAGCCGCCCTGGCGACGGTGCTGGGACAGTCGCTGCTTTCACCGGTTCTCGGAACGCTCACCGATGCAATGGGACAGCGGCTCCAGATCGCCTTGTTCCCCACCTACGTCACACCGGATATCAAGGATGAGGATGAGCGCAGGTCTGGGCGGGTGGCTCCCACCTTCACGCTGGTGACAGAAATCGGTGTTGATGTGACCGATCGCTTTGATTTCTCGGTGCTTGCAGCTCCGAACACCTCGGATGTCCCCCCTCAGGCGACGGTCACTTACCAGGTGACACCCAACACGGCTTTGTCAGGGTCCGTCGATTCCAATGGCATCTGGCAGAGCCAGCTGCAGCTGTTCTTCCGCTTCTGAAACCATGGATGACGGGCAGGCGATCGGCATTGATCTCGGCGGAACGGCCATCAAGTTGGCCCGTTTTGATCCCCGAGGAGCCCTGTTGGCTGAGCTCGAGGTGGCCACCCCCCAGCCCGCGGTGCCAGGAGCCGTGACGATGGCCCTCTGCGATGCCGTCGAGGAGTTGGATCCTGATGGAGCCGCGGCCTTGGTGGGGGTCGGATTGCCTGGGCCGATGGATGCCACGGCTCGGGTTGCGCGGGTTTGCATCAACCTGCCGGGTTGGGAGGACGTGCCGCTGGCGGAGTGGTTGGAGGTGCGGTTGCAGCGACGCGTCACCCTCGCCAACGACGGCAATTGCGCTGTGGTGGGAGAGGCCTGGTGGGGCGCTGCCAAGGGGTTCAGCGATGTGGTGCTGTTGACCCTCGGCACCGGAGTTGGAGGCGGTGTTCTGCTCGGTGGGCAGCTGTTCACCGGCCACAACGGCGCGGCGGCGGAACCGGGCTTGATCGGTGTCGACCCCGATGGTCCCGCTTGCAACAGCGGAAACCGCGGATCCCTGGAGCAGTTCGCGAGCATTGCAGCGTTGCGTCGCCTGTGCGACCGGGACCCCCGGGAGTTGAGTCTGGCTGCAGAGGAGGGGGAGCCGGCAGCCCTTGAGGTGTGGGAGCGCTACGGCACTCGCCTTGGGGTGGGGCTGTCATCCCTGGTGTACGTCTTCACGCCGCAGCTGGTGTTGTTGGGCGGTGGTCTGGCCGGGGCTGCTCGCCATTTCCTGCCCGCGGTGCGACGGGAGGTGGAGCTGCGGGTGCAGGCGGTGTCCCGGGAGGGACTGCGGATCGACGCTTGTGCTCTTGGCAATGGAGCCGGTCGCCTGGGGGCGGCGCGGCTGGCGCTGTTGCGCCTGGGCGGGATGATGGCCGACGACTGAGTCGCTTGCTGCCATGACCACTGTCCCGGAGCCTTCAGCAGAGCTGTTGCAGAGGGCCGGAGCTGTCCGTCTGGCGGCGGTAGACCTGGGGCAGACGGACGACCAACAGCGGGCCGATGCGCTTCAGGCGATGGCGGATGCCTTGGCGGAGCGGGCTGAGGTGATCGTTGCCGCAAACCGTGAAGATCTGGAGCGTTCCGCGGCTGAGGGGCTGGCCCCGGCACTGATGGCCCGGTTGAAGCTGGATGCCGGCAAGCTCCGCGGTGCCATCGATGGGGTGCGAAAACTGGCCTCTCTGCCCGATCCGCTTGGCAGACGGCAGCTGCATCGAGAGCTGGATCAAGGCCTGGTGTTGGAGCGCATCTCCGTTCCTCTTGGCGTGGTGGGGGTGATCTTCGAAGCCCGCCCGGATGCTGTGGTGCAGATTGCCTCGCTCGCCATCCGCTCCGGCAATGGCGCCATGCTCAAAGGCGGCAGCGAAGCGCGTTGCACCAATGAAGCGGTGATGGAGGCCCTCAAGCTGGGCCTGGGCCGCAGTGCCGTGGCACCGGATGCGTTAACGCTGTTGACCACCCGCCAGGAAAGCCTGGCGTTGCTGAGGCTGGATGGCCTGGTGGATCTGATCATCCCCCGGGGCAGCAACGAGCTGGTGCGATTCATTCAGGACAACACCCGCATTCCTGTGCTGGGTCATGCGGACGGCATCTGCCATCTCTACGTGGATGCGGCTGCTGACGTGGACCAGGCGGTACGCATCGCCATCGACAGCAAGACCCAGTACCCGGCCGCCTGCAATGCGATCGAGACCCTGCTGGTGCATGCCTCGATTGCACCGGCGTTTCTGGCGTCTGCCGTGCCGGCCTTTCAAGCTGCCGGTGTCACCCTGCGGGGCGATGAACACAGCCGCCAGCACGGCATCAGTGACGCTGCCACCGATGAGGACTGGCGAACGGAATACCTCGACATGATCCTGGCGGTGCGGGTGGTGCCTTCCATGGATGCCGCGCTCGAACACATCCGTCGCCATGGATCCCGCCACACCGAAGCCATCGCCACCACCGATGACCAGGCGGCGGAACGATTCCTGGGGGCTGTTGACAGTGCTGGCGTATATCTGAACTGTTCCACCCGTTTTGCGGATGGCTTCCGTTACGGGTTTGGAGCTGAGGTGGGCATCAGCACCCAAACCCTGCCGCCGCGCGGACCAGTGGGACTCGATGGTTTGGTGACCTATCGCTATCGGCTCCGGGGTGACGGACACATCGCCGCTGATTTCGCAGACGGAACCCGCAGCTTCACCCACACCGATCTGCCCCTGTGACCGCAAACGATGCGATCCATGTGAGGGGTCTGCGCCTCTGGGCCCATGTGGGCGTTCTGGAGCAGGAGCGTCGGGATGGCCAATGGTTCAGTCTCGATATCAGTCTCTGGACTGACCTTTCCAGTGCCGCAGCGGCGGATGATCTGGCCGGCAGCATGGATTACAGCTTGGCGATCCGCTCCCTGCAGGCTCTGGCCCGGGAGATCCGTTGCCTCACGATCGAGCACTTCAGTGATCGGGTGCTGGATCGTCTGGAGCAGCTCTATGGAGCGGTTCCAATGCGGTTGACCCTGAGCAAGTGCGCCGCCCCGGTGCCGGGGTTTGATGGTGTGGTGGCGGTAGAGCGCGCTCGCCATGGGGCTCCATGACAAGGCCCCTTGTGCTTGTCCATGGCCTGTGGGATACCCCACGGGTGTTTCATCGGTTGATCCAGCGGATCGATCAGCCGGATCGTCCCTTGCTGGCACCGCATCTCCCCCATGGTCTTGGGGTGGTTCCGCTGCGGGAGCTGGCCCGACGCCTTGATCAGCACATCCTGCAGCAGTACGGGCGGGAGACCCCGATCGATCTGCTTGGGTTCTCCATGGGAGGTGTGATCGGGCGGATCTGGCTGCAAGAACTGAGGGGAGCTGAGCGGACAGATCGTTTTTTCAGTGTCGGCAGCCCCCAGAACGGAACCCTGGCGGCCTTGGCTGTGCCCCGCCGGCTGCTGGCTGGTGTGGCGGACATGAAACCCGCCAGCGACCTTTTAAAACAGCTGAATCGACAGGTCGGTGCCTTGGCTCCGGTGGTTTGTCGAAGTTATTTCTGCCGTTGGGATCTGATGGTGTCTCCCGGCTGGATGGCTGTGCTTCCGCGGGGAACTCAGACGGAGCTGCCGGTGTGGACCCACCAACAGCTCATTGCTCATCCGCAGGCTTTGCAGAGGCTGGCCCAGGATCTGGGATGTTGACTCAGGTCGCCTGAAGACCCGAATGGCGGATCAGGGCCTCGCTGCTGGAGACTCGACCGCGGAAGGCCTTGAACACCTCAGCTGGCGCGCGGCTGCCGCCAAGGCTCAGCACCGTGTCCCGGAAGCGGGCACCGGTGGCACGCACCTGATCCTCCTGGTCGAGGCCGACCTCCTCAAAGGCGGCATAGGCATCGGCACTGAGCACCTCGGCCCATTTGTAGGAGTAGTAGCCGGCGGAATATCCCCCCGCGAAGATGTGCCCGAAGGCGCAAAGGAAGCGATCTTCCGGGATCGGGTGCATCACGGTGGTGGTGTTGGCGATGTCGCGACGTAACTCGTCTGGACTCAGTCCCAGCTGCGGCGTCCACTGGCTGTGCAGCCGCAGATCGGTGAGGGCGAAGTGCACCTGCCGCAAGGTTGCCAGTCCGGCATTGAAGGTGCGGCTGTTGCGGAGTTTGTTCACCTCGTCCTGGGGCAGAGGTTCTCCGGTCTGCCAGTGGCGGGCCATGCCCATCAAGGTGCTTTGGTCCAGACACCAGTTCTCCATGAACTGACTGGGAAGTTCCACCGCATCCCATTCCACATTGCTGATGCCGGCGGCTTCCGGTTCCTCGACGGTGGTGAGCATGTGCTGCAGACCATGGCCGAATTCGTGGAAGAGGGTCTCCACCTCTTCGAAGCTCATCAGGCTGGGGGCTTCTCCAACGGGGGGAGTCTGGTTGCAGATCAGGTAAGCCACGGGCAGCACAAGGCTGCCGTCACTAGTGCGGTGACGCCCGAGGCACTCATCCATCCAGGCTCCACCGCGTTTGCTGGCGGGACGGCTGTATGGATCCAGATAAAACGCGGCGATCGGTTCGCCACCACGGCGACGGACGTGAAAGAAACGCACGTCGTTATGCCACACAGGCGCCTCGCCATCTCCCGGCGTGATCTCCACATCAAACAGACGTGAACAAAGGCCGAACAGGCCATCGAGCACCTGAGGCAGCGGGAACCATGGGCGCAGGGCTTCCTGGTCCAGATCAAACCGTTCGCGTCGCAGTTTTTCTGACCAATAGGTGATGTCCCAGGGGGCCAGGGCGTCGGCTTCGGCTGCACCCTGTCGGCTGGCGCAGGCCTTGAGTTGCTCCAGCTCCGTCTCGGCGGCTGGATAGGCCGCGGCACGCAGCTCCTCCAGCAGCGCTTCGACGGCCGGAACGTCGTCGGCCATCTTGCTGGCAAGGCTGAGTTCGGCCCAATGGGAGTAGCCAAGCCGCTGGGCCTGCTCCCGGCGCAGTCCGAGGATTTCCTCGATCAGTGGAGCATTGTCCAGCTCTCCCTGGCTGGCACGGCTGACATGGGCTCGATAAACGGTCTCCCTCAGTGACCTGTCATCGGCGTGGGTGAGAACCGGGATGTATCTCGGCATGTCCAGACCCACCAGCCACGGTCCCCCCTCGGCAGTGGCTTCTGCGTCACCGGAATCCCGTGCTGCGGCCGCCAGGGCCTCCAGTGCTCGCTTGGGCAGACCTTGCACCTGCTCGGGATTGGTGAGCTTGAGGGTCCATTGCTGGGTGGCATCAAGAACGTGATTGCCAAAGCTGGTGGAGAGGGCTGCGAGACGTTCGCTGGCTTGGTTGAAAGCTTTCTGATGCTCGCCATCGAGACCGACACCCCGCTGTTGCATCGACAGCAGTTCGGAGTCGAGTATTCGCTGGCGGGTGGCGCTGAGGGGCTCGCTCGGCTCGTCCTGCAGGCGGCAGAGAACCTGATGCAGCACCTTGCTCTGACCCAGGCGGTTGCTAAGTCGCACGACCTCAGGTTGTTGAGCCGCGTGGGCTTCACGCAGCTCCGGCGAATTGCAGACGCCGTTGAGGTGGGAGATCACACCCCAACTCCAGCGGAGACGCTCTCCGATGCGCCGCATCGGCTGCATCACCTCCTCCCAGCTGATGGAGGCGCCACTATCCAGCCTGGACTGAAGCGTCGTCTCCAGTTCTGTGAACTGCTGTTCAAGTTGAGCCAGCAGGACGGGGATGTCCTGCTGGACCAGATCCGGTGTGATCTGCTCGAAACAGGGAAGGCCGTGCCCCTCAAGCAGGGCGGAGGGCATGGAGGTGCTCATCTCAACCGATGGGTAGGTGCTCGATCAGGGCCACCAGAGCCCTCTGGCCCAGGTCAGTGGCCAGGTTGTCAGTGGACGCTTCGTAGAGGTCCATGGCGATCCTTGGCCAGATGCCGATCACCAGGGTCGGTACCAGGAGGCTCATGCCGATCACCAGTTCCCTTGGGCGCATGTCTTCAACACTGGCCAATGCTGGGATCCTGGGGCCAAAAAACACCCTTCTGCACATCGACAGCAGATAGATCGGGGTCAGCACCAGGCCGATGGCGGCCAGAAGCACGGTGATGGCACGGAACAGCGAGGTGAAGCCCTCCTGACTGGTGATGCCGAGGAACACCGTGATTTCACTGATGAAACCGCTCATGCCCGGGAGGGCTAGAGATGCGAGTGAACTGGCCAGGAAAAAGGCAAACGTGATCGGCAGAGCTTTTGCCAGGCCACCCATATTCGGAATGGACAGGGTTTTGGTGCGCTCGTAAAAGACGCCGGTGAAAAAGAACATCGCGGCCGCGATCAGTCCGTGGCTCACCATCTGCAACATCGCGCCGCTGATGCCCAGAGCATCCACGGCCCCGATGCCGAGCAGCACAAAACCCATGTGACTGACGGAACTGCAGGCGATCCGACGCTTGACATTGTCCTGAGCGAAGGCGTTCAGGGCGCCATAAACAATATTGACGATGCCGAGGATCACCAGCGCAGGAGCCAGGGTGAGATGGGCGTCCGGCAGCATCTGGACGTTGAAACGCAACAGGGCGTAGCCGCCCATCTTCAGCAGCACGCCCGCCAGCAGCATCGACACTGGAGCGTTGGCTTCGCCGTGGGCATCAGGCAGCCAGGTGTGAAGAGGGAACATCGGCAGTTTCACGCCGAACCCCACCAGGAATCCCAGGTAACAGAGAAGGCCGAAGCTGCCGCCTGGGGAACGGGAGGCCAGTTCCGTGAGATTCAGGGTGAACTGATCACCGGACAACGCCAGGGCCAGTCCGCTGATCAGGATCAGCAGGGAAGCCAGGGCTGTGTACAAGATGAATTTGGTGGCGGCGTATTGACGGTTCTGTCCGCCCCAGATGGCGATCAGCAGGTAAACCGGTACCAACTCCAGCTCCCAGGCCAGGAAGAAGAGCAGGAAATCCTGTGACAGGAAGACCAGACCCTGGGCTGACGCCTGCACCAGCAGCAATGCGAAGTACAACTTGCATTTGCGCTGCACCGACCAGCTCGCGGCGACGGAGAGGAAGGTGACCAAGCCGCTGAGCACCACCAGAGGTGCGGAAAGTCCATCCGCCCCAAGGGACCACTCGAGGCCGATGGAGGGAAGCCAGCTGACCCGTTCCACCAGCTGCAAACCACTCAAGCTGGGATCAAATCGGGTGCTGAAGACCAGCAACATCAACAGAAGGTCCACGAACAGGACGATCAGGGCGAAGTTGCGCGGCCAGGGTGAGGGATGGTCATCGTCCCCTGGCATCAGGGGCATCAGCAGTGCTCCGAACGCTGGAAGCAGAACAATCAACGACAGCCAGGGGAAGGCTGATCCCGCCATTGCGTCCGTCGCTAGCCCGGAGTCCATTCAGCGTCCGCAATCTTTAACAAAGCTAACAGGGCTGATTCTGCGATCTGGGTACAACTACCCAGCATCCGCGGGCTGCCAGTGGCTTCCGGAGGTCTGCAAATTCAGCACAGGAGCCCGGCTGGCCACGCCGGCAGCTTCCCAGGCCTTGACCATGGCCCTGCTCACGGCCTGGCCCTTGTCTTCGGCGCAAAGGGCGATGATGCTCGGCCCAGCCCCACTGATGGCGCATCCCCAGGCTCCCGCCTCCAGGGCCGCGGCTTTGACGTCATCCCCGCCTTTGATCAGGCGCCAGCGATAAGGCTCATGCAGGCGGTCGTGCATGCCATCCGCAATCAGATCACCATTACCGGTGCGAAGACCCTGCAGTAACAGGGTGAGCGCTCCCAGGTTGACCACGGCATCGCTGACGGGGATCGCCTTCGGCATGGCTCGACGGGCTTCGCTCGTGCTCAGGCGAATCGATGGAATGGCCACAACGGCCTTGACGCTGCTGATCCATTCACAACGCACCACCCTCCACCGCTGAGAGGCAGCCTTGGCGGTCATGCAGAGCCCTCCAAGCAAAGAGGGCACGACGTTGTCGGGATGCCCCTCGATGTCGATGGCCAGCTCCAGCAGTTTCTCCTTGCTGAGGGGTTCACCGACGAGCGCATTGGCCCCCATCAGTCCGGCGACGATGGCGGTGGCGCTGCTGCCCAGCCCCCTCGCTGGCGGCACTGCCAGACGGACCCTGGCTTCCAGCGCCACAGGTTCCATGTTTGCGGCTTTCCAGACCCGTTGAGCCGCGCGGTAGACGAGGTTGTCGGGCCCGCCGCGTAAGTGACTACCATAGGTGCCCTCAATAATTAGTTCGAATCGCTCACCGCTGCCTTCGATCCGCCGCATGGCAAAGCGGTTGTTGAGATCCAGGGCGGCACCAAGGCAGTCGAAGCCCGGTCCGAGGTTGGCAGTGGTCGCCGGAACATCCACCACCACTTTCTGACCGATGCGCGGCTGCGACATCCCTGAACGTCTGCTCAGGCCAGTGTCCCACCCGACTCCGCCAACATCCGTGCTCGGCAGGCAGAGCTGAACAGACCAGCCTCCGGATCGATCACAGCGGTGACCTTCAGACCGCTGATGAAGTCCTTGAACCGACCTTTGTCGCGCATTGCCTCAAGGAACAGCGGGGATTGCAGTCCGTTGCGTTGTTTTGAGGCCGTGCCGCCTCCCACCCAGAGACCACCGCTGCAGAGTTCCTGCAGGGCCAGGTCACCTGTGGCTGAGCCGTAGGCCGACAGCCACAGGTCAAGGGCATGTCGCATCAGAGGGTCCCCCTCTTCGGCCGCGAGAGACACCTGAGCTGGAAGGTCACTGGCCATATTTCGCCGCCAGGCCTCAGCCACAGGACGAAGGGGGTGGGATTGTGCGCCTGGCTGCTGCAGCAGCCAATGGGCGATGTGGCCAAGCCCTGTGCCGCTCACCACCCGCTCGATCGACAGGCGGTCGACTCCCAGGTCCTGTTTGAGCCAGCAGGCCAGTTGCCATTCCTCATCGCTGCGCGGTGCGAATTCGCGATGTCCACCCTCGCTGGAGAGAGCCATCAGCCCGTTGCTGGTGCGAACGCCTCGAGCCATGCCGAGGCCGGTCCCAGCTCCAAGGATGGCCAGGGGCCCGTCGTCCTGACTCCCCTCCTGCAGCACCACCTGCTGATCCGCGCCGAAGTGAGGCAGGCCGTAGATCAGCACACCGAAATCGTTCACCAGCTCCAGTTGCTGCATCCCTGCGGCGGCAGCCAGATCCTCTTCCTTGAGCTGCCAGGGGAGGTTGGTGATCCGGGCCTGCCGATTGCGAACAGGGCCTGCCACGGCGATGCAGCCATGGGTTGGCGCCTGGACGTCCTTGGGCCGTTCCTCAACAAACGCCTGAAGCATCGGCTCCAGCGATGACCAATCAGCTGAGACAAACCGTTGCTGGTGACGTTTGATCAGCGTTTCACCCTCGAGGTCGTAGAGCGCAAGAAGGGTCTTGGTCCCCCCCATGTCGCCAGCGAGAAGAGTGGGACGGGGCATCAAAGCGAGTGGATGAAGCTCACCTACTCAGGCTGCGACCAATCCGGATGAAGGGCAATCCAGGGTGCCAGATCAAAAAAAGTTCAACGGCAGCGGCCCCCAGGTGGTGCTGGGCAGGCTCTCGTCCTCACCATGCCCAGTGATCAGGATTCCCTGGCCGAGGCCGTGTTCAATGCGGATGCGGACCGATCCACCTTGTTGGTTTGCTTTGAGGAAGACAGGACCGTCTTCGTCGGTGCCGTCAACAACTGCCATGGGATCCCATCCCTGGCTTGTTTCCAGCGCCCTGAGGGCCGCGAGGGCTTTTTTGGCAGAGGGGGCCATCACACCGACGGTGAACCAAATGGAGCTGGCCATGGCCGAGGCGAGCTCTGCTCGCAGGCGTTTGCAGGTCTCCAGGCTGAGCTCCGGTGCATCGCGCAGGCGGGCCAGATCGCTGAGGGCGGAGATTGGCGACTGGGTCATCCGTTCAGCCCCAGCCCTGCGGCACGTTGGCTGTTGGCGCTCTCTGCAGCTCGGAGCAAATCGGCCACAGCCGCCACACCTAGATCACCATCCCTGCGGCTGCGCAGGCTCACGGCGTTTTGCTCAGCTTCCTTGGCACCGATCACTGCCAGAACCGGGATCTTCATCTGTTCGCCGGTGCGGATCAATTTTCCGAGCCGGTCGCCACTGCGATCGATCGTGGCCCGCACGCCCGCCTGGGTGAGCTGGTCGAGCAGGCTTTCGGCATAGGGCTGCACCTCATCGGTGACCGGCAGCAGCCGCACCTGCTCAGGGGCCAGCCAGAAGGGGTAATCGCCGGCGTAGTTCTCGGTCATGATCCCGAAGAATCGTTCCAGCGAGCCGAAGATGGCCCGGTGGATCATGATCGGCCGCTGTTTGCTGCCATCAGCAGCAACGTAGTCGAGCTTGAACCGCTCCGGCAGGTTGAAATCGAGCTGGATGGTGGAGCACTGCCACATCCGGCCGATGGCGTCTTCGATCTTGAGGTCGATCTTGGGGCCGTAAAAGGCACCGCCACCTTCATCGATCTTGTATTTCCAGCCCTTGCGTTCCAGTGCTTCGATCAGGCCCTTGGTGGCGAGGTCCCAGACGGCGTCATCGCCGATGGACTTCTCCGGGCGGGTGGAGAGGTTGATCTCGTAAGTGTTGAAATCGAAGGTGGAGAGAATCCGCTCAGTCAGGTCGAGGATCTTCAGTATCTCGTCGCTGATCTGCTCGGGCAGGCAGAACACGTGGGCATCGTCCTGGGTAAAGCCGCGCACACGCATCAAACCGTGCATCACGCCCGGCCGCTCGTAGCGGTACACCGTGCCCAGCTCGGCCCAGCGGATCGGCAATTCCCTGTAGCTGCGCAGCTTGCTGGCGTAGGTGAGCACGTGGAACGGGCAGTTCATCGGCTTGAGCTGGTACTCCCGCTCGTCCACCTCCATGGGGCCGAACATGCTCTCGGCGTAGAAATCGAGGTGGCCGGAGGTCTTCCAGAGGCTGATGTCGGCCACGTGGGGCGTGTAGAGCAGCTCGTAGCCCCCTTCGAAGTGAGCCTGGCGCCAGAACTCCTCGATCAGCAGACGCATGCGGGCGCCACGGGGGTGCCAGAACACCAATCCAGCACCAGCTTCATCCTCGATTGAGAACAGATCCAGGTCTTTTCCGATGCGGCGGTGATCCCGGCGCAAGGCCTCTTCCTTGCGGCGTTTGTGCTCGGCCAGTTGTTCGGGGGTTTCCCAGGCCGTGCCGTAGATCCGGTGCAACTGGGCCTTGGTTTCATCACCGCGCCAGTACGCCCCTGCCACGCTCTCCAGCTCAAAAGCTTTGGCGTTGAGCTGGCCGGTGTGCTCCACGTGGGGGCCAGCGCAGAGATCCCACCAGTCCTCTCCGAGGGTGTAGAGGGTGATCGGATCCTGGAGGCCTTCCAGGATCTCCAGCTTGTAGGGCTCGTTCTGGGCCTTGATCTTGGTTTCCGCCTCAGCGCGCGTCACCTCGACACGCTCGAGCGGGACCTTTTTATTAATGATCTTGATCATCCCCTTCTTGATCGCCTTGAGATCGGCTTCGGTGAAGGGATCGGGGTTGTCGAAGTCGTAGTAGAACCCGGATTCCGTCCAGGGCCCGATGGTGACGCGGGCCTTGGGGAAGAGCTGTTGCACCGCCATGGCCATCACATGGCTCATCGAGTGGCGGATTTTGAGCAGCTGCGAGCTTTCGCTGGTTTTGGGCAGGACCACCGGAGCTGAAGGGGCTGGGGTGGTTGCTGCAGCGCTGCTCACCGGTTTGCGGTCGGGGCCCGCCATCTTATGGGCCGTGGTTCAAGACGATGCAATGAACGCTGACGATGCACCGCTTAAGCAGGAAGCAGGCGCGCTGATGGAGTCACTGCTGACGTCTTTGCTGGATGACTTTGACCATTGGTTTCAGCGGGGCGAACAGTTGCTCGAGAACTGTCCCGCCTCCGTGGTGAGTCACGACGATCAGCGGGCATTCCTTGATCGTCTCCGGGAAGGACAACGCGCCGTTGCAGCCACCCGTGCCCTGGTGAAGGCTTCATCGCAGCCGATGGCTGTCTCCATGGAAGCCATGACCCCTTGGCATGGCCTGGTCACGGAGGTGTGGGGGTTGGCCGCAAGGATCGGAGGTGCCAGAGCTGATCAGGCACCGAGTTGATCCTTGAGTTGTTTCAGGTTGTCTTCGTAAAAACGCACCAGTTCCCTGTGGCTTTTCACGGGTTGGCCGTAGGCCGAACGCCCTGAGCGGGTGGGGAACGAAGCCCACTCTGGTGCCAGTCGTGCCATGGCCGTCCTCGTCAGGCCGCGGCTGTCGATTTCACCGAGAGCTCCACGACGCTTCACCAGGTGGAGTGCGGCCTGGTCCTGATACCTCGGCTCGAAGCTGTGAAGAGTGAGTTCTTCTGCCAGCCCGTTCCACGTGGCAGGAAGAAATTGATATGCACCCGCTGCAGCGCTGGCGTAGCGATTCACCACCACCTTTTGTGGATGGCGAGATAGGTCGTGAAATTGGCTGCCGCCATAGAGGATGCGATAACCCTTGTTTTCACCATCGGTCCAGGTGCCCTCTGCATAGCGAATGGTGTTCAGCAAAGCGCGCCGCTCAGGAGTGAGCCGATAAGGCCCCTGTTCTTGAACGTCGGCCAGCAGAGAGCGTTTGAGTTCCGTAACGCTGCGCGTTCCAAGACTGGTCGCGGTGGCAACCGGCGAGGCTCCGGCACACAGCAAGACTCCACAGAACAGTGGGGCTGATACAGCCAACACTGTTGAGGATTCTTTGATGTGAAGAAATGGCCTGAGCACTCATGTGTGTCAAAGAGTTCAACAAGCTGATGGATGACCTCGTGTCAACACGAGATGGGTCTCAAGGGGCTTGACGTAGCCCCTGTGGTGTGTTTATGCCGGCAAAAGAACCTCGCAAGACGCGCGAGACTCGCTTGTGTGCAGATGTTTCGCTGAGATCCTGGTTCGGAAGGAGTCGACGTCATTTGGGGGATCCATCGATCAGCTCCGCTGATCGACAGTCCGTTCTGTAATCAGCTGCACTTCGCGAATCCCAAAGCATCTCTCACACGTTCCAGCGATGCGTTGGCCACGGATTCAGCTTGATCACGACCCTTGGCCAGGACGCGATCGAGCTCGACGCGGTCTGCCATCAGCTCTTTGTGGCGAGCCTGAATCGGTTCCAGAGCCGCCACTGCTGCATCAGCCAGAAGGGGTTTGAACTGTCCCCAGCCCATGTCTGCACACTCGTCTGCAGCTGCTTCACGGCCCTTGCCGCTGAGGATCGCGTAGAGACCCAGGAGATTGTCTGTTTCCGGACGGTCAGGATTGGAGAATTCGAGACCTCGCTTCGGATCGGTCTTTGCCCGTTTGATCTTTTTGGTGATGAGTTCAGGCGGGTCGAGCAGGGTGATGCGGCTGCCCTCGTTCGGGTCGCTTTTGCTCATCTTGCTGCGTCCATCCGTGAGGCTCATCACCCGTGCGCCTTCTTTGAGGATGAGCGGCTTGGGTACCTTCAGTACCGGACGTTCTTCGCTTCCGAAGCGCGCATTGATCCGCTGTTGGGCGATGTCACGCGCCAGCTCCAGGTGTTGCTTCTGGTCTTCCCCGACTGGAACGAGGTCCGCGTCATAGAGAAGGATGTCTGCCGCCATCAGAACGGGGTAATCCAGAAGGCCGACGGAGACGTTGTCCCCCTGTTTCACGGCCTTTTCCTTGAACTGAATCATCCGCTCCAACCAGTTGAGCGGTGTCACGCAGTTCAGCAGCCAGCACAGCTCACTGTGGGCGGCGACTTGACTCTGGATGAAAATTGAGCACCGCTGCGGATCCATCCCGCAGGCCAGATAGAGCGCAGCGGTGTTGAGGGTGTCGTCCGCTAGCCGGGCCGGGTCGTGGGGAACGGTGATGGCATGGAGATCAACCACGCACACAAAGGTGTCGTGGGTGTCCTGGAGATCAACCCAGTTGCGAATCGCTCCAAGCCAGTTGCCGAGGTGCAAGGCACCGGTCGGCTGCACACCGGAGAGAACCCTCGGTCTCCCCATGGATCAGGCCTCAGGGGTTGCTGCTTTGGACTCCTCCTCGTTGGGAAGGTCTGTCGAAGCCTCCGCTGGTGTGTCCTCTGCGGGAGCGTCTGATGGCGTCGCTTCTTCGGGGGTCGATTCCGGTTCCGGCGTCGGCTCCGGTTCGGGTTGAGGCTTGGCGGGGCGAGCGAAAGGATCGGGGCGGGAGCCACGACCGCCTTGGCGATCATCATCCGAGCGCCGCCCGCGACCGCCACCGTCTCGACCGCCACCATCACGTCCACCGCCCTCGCGGCGGCCTCGTGGGGCCTGATTGCGTTGCTGTTCGATCAGCTCATCCAACTGACCGTCTTCCAGCATCTGACCCAGGGTTCGCAAGGCGAAACCGAGAACAGCCACGGTGGAGCGAAGGTTGAAGGCCTCCTGCAGCGCACGGGCAGAACGCATTTCGTTCTCGCTCAGGCGGATGCGGAACCCACCGCCTTCGCGGTTGCCAGGGCCACGGCCGCCACGGCCGCCGCCTCGACCACCTTCACCGCGGTAACCGTCACCGCGGGAACCGTCGCCTTGAGCCCCCTGCTGTTGGGGCTCGCCGTAGGAATCACTCATGGCCCGTGGCCTGGAATCAGGCGCAAGTGTGCCGCATCGACGGTGTGCTGTCCGAAACCCAGTGCAGCTGATGATCTGTCGCTCCCCCAGCTCGGGGCAGCACCAGCATCGGGATGGTGGCCACACCCGCTTCGATGGAGCGCCGATAGCAGCTGATCAAGGCCAGATATCGCTGGACGGTCCAGTCGTGCTTCCGATCCTGCTGACTGGCCCAGAACCGTTGCAGGGCAGTGCGACAGTCATCGTCCCCGAATTCCCGCCAGCACTGTTCCTGGGCCTGCAGCGGCGACCATCCCTGCGCCACCAGCTCGCGGTAGCGGCACAGTTCCGGGGCCTCTTCACAGCCATCAGGTGGCAACCAGCGGTGCAAGTTGCCCAGCTCAATCATTTCCAAGCGAAGCCAGCAGCGTTGTCGGATCAGCACAGGAAGCTGCCACGACCAGGCCAGTGAGCTGCGCACGTCGCCCAGCAGGTTGTGCAGACCCTGCAGCTGCCGCCTGGTCAATCCCTCCAGGGGATTGGCTGGATCAACCATGGGTGCCGGTGTAGGTGATCCCGTCCTCCACATAATCCTTGGGCTCCAGATGAATCGTGCAGCGCACCGGGCCGAAGACCCGATCGAGTCTCTCCTCCACCAGTTCAGTGATGCGGTGGGCTGTCGATAGATCGTTGGTCTCCACCACCATGTGCATGTCGATGAACACCTGCTGACCCAGAACGCCGCGACTGGCGATGTCGTGACAGTTGATCACGCCGGCCACGGCCATGACTTCCCTGTGGATGGATTCCGGCGCGATCGCGATGTGGTCCACCAGCCAGGGCAGGGTGCGGCGTAGCACCTTCCAGCACACCCTGATCAAAAGCAGTGCCATCGGAATCGCCAGAGCGATGTCCAGCCAGGAGATCTCGAGCCAGAGGGCACCTGCCATCCCAAGCAGCACCACCACAGTGGTCCATACATCGCTGGCGGCGTGCTGCGCATCGGCCTTGAGCAGAGAGCTGTTGAGGCGTCGACCCTCCCGGTGTTCGTAGCCCGCCAACAGAAGGTTGAACCCAAGAACCAGCACCAACAGCATGAGTTCGTGGCCCCCAACGCGGATCGGCGGAAGCCCTTCCAGCAGCCGTTCCCCGGAGCGCAGCAGGATCTCCAGCGCTGTGAACAGGATGAATCCAGCAATACCGAGGGCCCCGACGGCTTCGTATTTGTGATGGCCATAGGGGTGATCCCGATCCGGCTGAGGGTCGGAGAGGTTGTTGGTGATCAACCCCGTGAGGCTGGAGAGTGCATCCGTGGCGCTGTGCATGGCATCAGCGATCACCGCCAGCGATCCGCTGGTGACACCCACCAGCAATTTCAACAGCGACATGCTGATGTTCAGCCCAAGGGCCACCATCAGCACTCGGCGGACGTCTGATCGCCGGTCACCGGACCTGCCGCCTCCGTGGCTCTCCAGGGCGATGGCCATCCATCGTGTGCAGCAACCACCACACGGTATGGAGAAGTCAACGCTCTGACCGGTCTTTCTGGTTTCCGATCGCTCTCTGGGCTAAGACAACCACTCGTCGTCCCGGCGTTGCTTTGAAACTTCCGCTGTCGCTGGCTCCCCTCTGGCCGCCTCGCCAAGCCCTGGTGGGACCGATTGCTCTGGCGGGTGGCGGCTTGTTACTGGGTCAGTGGTTGGTCAATGACCTGCTGCATGTTCCCGGCGGTGGTCTGGGGCTGCTGGCCGCTGGTGCCGGGGTGATCTGGTTCGGTCGACGCTCCGGGTCACCCAGCTTCCAGGAGCCCTCCACGGTTCAGGGATGGGTTGAACGCTGTGGTTCCGTTCTGGACCAGTTCGAGGCCTTTGAAGGTGAGACGGCCGCAGGCTGCGCGTTGCGGCGGCTGAGATTGCAACAAGTCATCGAGCGAGAGGCGCCTCTGAAGGTGGCGTTGGTGTGTGTTGACGCCAGCAGTCGACCCGCGCTGGAGCCTCTTCAGCAGGCCCTGACCGGTTCGAAGCCGCTGGAACTGTCGTTAGCCCATCCCCTGGACTCCCAGGGCGGTGAACGGATCTGGCCCTCAGGGTTGGAGGATCAGGACCTGATCCTGTTCAGCTTGTCGGCGCCATTGATGGCGGCGGATCTTCTCTGGCTGCAGCAGCTGCCACGCGAACAACGGGCCTGGTTGCTGGTGCGATCGGGGCAGGAGCAATCCAGCAGCGAGACCCAGGCTGAGCTGTCTCCGCAGCTCGATGATCGCTGGTTTGAGCGCATGGCTGTGATGCAGAACGGGGACGCCCATCTGCGGCGTGCCCTCGTCCCGATTCGTCGAGAGCTTCAGAAGGCTGGATTGCTGGCTGAAACCCGTCAACGCCTCCTGCGTGGTCTCCATCAGACCTGGCAGGCGGAGCTTGAACAGTTGCGTTGGGTCCGTTTTCAGCAACTGCAGGGACGGACCCAGTGGCTTGTGGCGGGGTCTGTGTTCGCTTCGCCCTTGGCCAGCGTCGATCTCTTGGCTGTAGCCGTCGCCAACGGTCTGATGATCCGTGAGATGGCGACGATCTGGGGCTCAACGGTGAAGATCGAGCTGCTTCAGGAGGCAGCCGCCCAGCTGGCCCGCGTCGCCCTTGCTCAGGGGGTGGTCGAGTGGACCGGTCAGACTCTGCTGGGACTGGCGAAGCTGGATGGAGGCACCTGGTTGGTGGCAGGGTCCATGCAGGCCTTGAGTGCTGCCTACCTGACGCGGGTTGTGGGGAGGTCGATGGCCGACTGGTTGGCCCTCAGTGCAGGCGTCGCCGAGCCGGATCTTGTTGAACTTCGGCAGCGTGCTCCCTTGCTGGTGGCTCAAGCGGCGGAGGAGGAACGGCTGAATTGGAATGACTTTCTGCAGGATTCACGCCGCTGGTTGCTTCAAGCAACTTCATGAATGCTTCATGTAGTGCTTCATGAAGTTGCGTTGAGGGTTGATTCGGAATGTTGAAAAACAGGGTATTGCTGCATCCTCTCCATAGTCTTGATCCACCGATCTCCTGATTGGGAGAGCGGTTTATCCGTCTTCTTTTCTGTTATGTCCACCGCCATTCGCAGCGGACGCCAGAGCAACTGGGAAGCTTTTTGTCAGTGGGTGACCGACACCAACAACCGCATCTATGTGGGTTGGTTCGGCGTGCTGATGATTCCCTGCCTGCTGGCGGCCACCATCTGCTTCACCATTGCGTTCATCGCAGCGCCCCCCGTCGATATCGATGGCATTCGTGAGCCTGTCGCTGGCTCCCTGATCTACGGCAACAACATCATCTCCGGTGCTGTTGTTCCTTCCAGCAACGCCATCGGCCTGCACTTCTATCCCATCTGGGAAGCCGCTTCTCTCGATGAGTGGCTGTACAACGGCGGCCCTTATCAGCTGGTTTGCTTCCACTTCCTGATCGGCATTTCCGCCTACATGGGTCGTCAGTGGGAACTCTCTTACCGCCTGGGCATGCGCCCCTGGATCTGCGTCGCCTACAGCGCTCCGCTGTCTGCTGCGATGGCCGTTTTCCTGGTGTATCCCTTCGGTCAGGGCTCCTTCTCCGATGGCATGCCCCTGGGCATCTCCGGCACGTTCAACTTCATGCTGGTGTTCCAGGCTGAGCACAACATCCTGATGCACCCCTTCCACATGCTGGGTGTTGCAGGTGTGTTCGGTGGCTCCCTGTTCTCCGCCATGCACGGCTCCCTGGTGACCTCCTCTCTGGTGCGTGAAACCACCGAGACCGAGTCCCAGAACTACGGCTACAAGTTCGGCCAAGAGGAAGAGACCTACAACATCGTGGCTGCCCACGGTTACTTCGGTCGCCTGATCTTCCAATACGCCTCCTTCAATAACAGCCGTAGCCTCCACTTCTTCCTGGGCGCCTGGCCTGTTGTCGGCATCTGGTTCACGTCCATGGGCGTGTCAACCATGGCCTTCAACCTGAACGGCTTCAACTTCAACCAGTCCATCCTTGATGGACAGGGCCGTGTTGTGAACACCTGGGCCGACATGGTGAACCGTGCCGGCCTCGGCATGGAAGTGATGCACGAGCGCAACGCTCACAACTTCCCCCTCGACCTGGCAACTGTTGAGTCCACTCCTGTGGCTCTGCAGGCTCCTGCCATCGGTTGATCTGGAATCAACCTGTTCCCTCGGGAATAGACCAAACGATTCAGATCAACTGAATCGGAATGCCTCCACCGCAAGGTGGGGGCTTTTTGCTGGTGCAAGCGCCGCCGCAATGCAGCAGTACGGACCATCCAGGCGAGTCTTTTTGATCGTGCCGCTGGTATCAGCCTTCTTCCTGGATCTGGTGAATGCGTTGCTGATTCCGGCGTTTGTCGGTCGGTTATGACGTCGCTCGTTCATGAACACGCAAGAACGTCAGATGAACGCAATGCTCTTGTACATATCCCATCAGGCAACTTCTGGGCACCAGCCAATCTCGTGTTCAAGGCGTTGCATCCATTGATGGCAGCGATGGTTCAGATGTGCGCCCTGGGGCAGGAGTCGTTCGTGGCGGCTGCAGGCTGGAATGGTGGTTCCGTCCTCTGTCAGGGCATGCCGGAATTGCTGGCAGGTGATGCAAACCATGGATGACCGACTTGGGCGCAACGTCGCCGTGGTGATCGTGGTCCAGTGCGGCTGCTTCGGCGTCGCCATGTGCTCGATTCCACTGCTTCAGTACTGATGTACTAATGCGGTTTGACTGTCTCGTCAAGCCCTGGTTCAGTCAGAATCGATGTATGACCGATCAAGCGCCAAGGCTTCAGTTCGACCTGGATGCTGATGCCATTCGTCTGCTCCATCGCTCGGTGGCTTACTACCTCGAGCGATGGCCTGGTGGGCCGGATCCACGGGAGCAGCAGGATCTCCAGACGCTGCAACGGTTGCTTTATGCCGCCTTGCTAGAATGCACTTTGCATGAAGATGGTCAGCGCTAAGCACGCTTCACGCCTCTTCACTAAATCGCAGACAGTCAGCGGTTGCTGACGTAAAACGCAGGGAGTGATCTCAGAAGCCCTTGGACTCTGAAGCTCAATGCCAATGGGACGCCGTTGAGGCCTGCATGGAGTGCATCACGCACTGCTCGATCGATGATGGGTCTTGCGTCACGACCTGCGTGCGTGACCACCTGGGAGACGATGAGGAGCTCTGGGCCAGCAGTCTTTGCCTTTGATTCGTGATGGTCCCGTTTGTCACTGTTGTGATCGTCCTGACTGTTATCTCCTGGCTTGGCTGGCGGCTGGTCACGGTTGAGCAGCAGCGTCACCTCGGTGCACGGGAGCGATTGGTCAAGCGCCTTGGGAATCGAAGACCGCAACGCAGTCTCCTTCGCTGATGCTGTGATGGCGACAGATGTGGCCATCACGCCAGGTCCACACCCAAGGTGGACTGCTTTTTGCCGTCATCAGATCCTGACGGTCGCTGAGTTTGACCGGGATGAATTCAGTGGCGTAGTTGAAGTTCTGATCCCGTACGGATTGATTCAACACAAGGCTGCCGTCCTCGCCGGATACTGAGCGGTGAAACGTACCGATGGGGATCTGCAGTGCCCCCATGGCGCGAACGAGATGAATCACATGGTGGGGTTGATCCCAGGTTGGATTCAACAGCGTGAACACTCTTTGCCCAGTCAGGACAAGATTGTGGTCGATCTGATGTTGGTGGACGTAGTACTGCTCAGAGCCGTCGAGGTCAGGGGGTGACGTTGCTGCACTGTGGTGGGCAACGACATCGGTTCCATTGCTTCCTGAGACACCGGCGTCAAAAAAGGTGACAGCAGGTGTCTCGCGAAACACATGGATGGGAATGAAGTTCAAACGCATCGCGTCACCCTGTTCGACGTTGTTGGACTTAGTTGCTCAACGGCATCCGGCACCCCAATTGGATGCTTCCTTCATCGATCATTCGTCCCAGCCGCAGGGCGACCGCTTCTTCTGTTCGACTGAACTGAGGTTGATGGTCCGTGATCCAGGTCATCTCACCGTTGGTGATCACACCGCTTGACATCGCTTCGAGGAAGAGCTCACCGAGGGTCATTTCACTGCTGCGCGTAAACAGACCTTGGATGGGTTGCTGGCCGCTTGCATGACCTGCTCAAATTTCTTCATACCAGTGCCACACACCAGGGTCGATGATCGTGCTGCAGGGCTGTTGCTTCAGTCAGGCAGGAGGTCTGACGAAAGAATGGTCTGGATGTAATCGCTCATCTCGGATTCCGCTCGAAGGTTGAACCGCTCAGCAGCCTGCTCGTTGAGCCACTGCTCAGCATCTGCATCCCTGTCATCAATCCAGGCAATGACTTTGTCGAGCTCGTGATCCATCGAGTTGGGTTAGATCCAAACATCATCGCCCAATCTTTACTGCTTTGGGGGCAACGTCAAGACACAAAGCGCTTGTAGATCCAACGAACGACAGGTCCAAGAATCGGGACGGGTCCGAAGGTTGGACCGACAAAGTCAAAGTAGTCCCGGTGCTTGACAATGCGCCCGTCTTCCCCGAAGACAAGCCGGGTTGTGCCTGGGTAGATGAACTCCATACCTTTGATTTTGAGGCCCATCCGCCATTCCACAAAGGCCAGATTCCCTGTCATAGCAACATGGCTTGTTTCAAGGAATACATCATCGCACCGCTGGATCAAACCATCCTGCGCCTTGATGTAGGCATCCACGCCCTGCCGTTCCTGGGTTGGATCGATGAAGTGCACGTCTTCGGAATAAACCGCTCTCCACTGCTCGGCTGTTGGACCAGCTTCGCCATAGGGCTTGGTGAACAGCTGGCGTAGAGATTCAGAATCGAGGGGTGGCATCAACATGGTTTAAAACTCGTAGCCCACTTGGCCAGTGATTCGGTTGTCACTTTCCGGTGTGCTCATGCTGTTGTAGATGGATGCGTAGCGTAAGGATGTGAACAGTCCGCTCGTGAACCTGGGGAAATATTTGAGCGTTGCTGTGAAGGTGTTCGTGGGTTTCACCTCGGAGGCGGCGATGGCTGAAAGGCTGTTTTCTAATTTCAACTGGAACGACTTATGTGGAGACCAGCTGAGGTCTGCGATGAGGTTTCCGCCTCCATAGGCGTTGCCGCAGAATTCATTGCCATCACAATCTTTCCCGCCGTTGCTCCAGTGAACTTTGGGGCCAAGGGATAGTGTTGCTTGGGTGGAGGTGTTGGTGATCAGTGGAAGACCGACCCCGACCGATCCATCAAAAGTATTGATCCCAGAATCGTTGAGACCATTGTATTGATAGCCACTTTTTGCGTAAATCGTCAGCTTTTCGGTCAGTGACCGGTCGTAGCGGATGGAGGCCATCCCTTGATCCGTCTTGACCTCAGGTGATTTCCCCTTGTCTTTGTTTTTACCGTAATTCAAACCAGCTTCAATTTTTAATTGATCTGATTTGTTTTTGTAGTTGCTGGTGCCGTAGATATTGGCTGAGAAGGTTCCATCGCCATCCTGATTTCCCGCGTTCACGCCAGCGGAGATGGTTGATGTCCATTTGGGTGTCTTCTTGGCAGGTTGTATGGCGTCCTGGCTCACCTCCAGTCGTCCGAGCTGGGGATGCATCAGCACCTTCAGCGCCTCGGTGCTCTCCTCTTGTATCAGTTCGCCATTGATGGTGTCACCGTTTTTGAGTTTGAGCTGAATCGTTTCAGCACGCACAGCCGAACCCGTCAGCAGCGACAGCAACAGCGTGGCTTGAAAAGAACGAACAAAACGCATCAACTGAAGAAACCTTTGGATTGCAGCCACAAGCCAATGGCGATCAGAGGGCCAAGGCCAGCGATGAGCACCGTGATCTTCAGGCGAAGGGGCGAAACCTGAGGTTTGTTGTGCCGGAGGGGCATGGGTCAATCCGAATATCGTGATTATCCCCTAATCAAAAAAAATCAGCGGATTGTTCGTGCGGGTGTCGGCCGCCCGATGTCAGAGCTCGTAGTCCGCTTCGAACTGATCGATGAGACCTTTGTAAAGAGCCAGCAGACCTTCGGTTTCCTCGCAGAAGCCATCGGTGGTGTATTTGGCCACAAGATTCACCACCGCTGAACGCACCTGGCCGAAGGCTTCCAGGTACTCCCCTTGGATGTCTTCGTCGCGGATGTCGTTGATCAGCGCAGAGATCAGCTCGATCTTGCGCTTGGCGGCTGCCATGTCGGCTTCCATCTCCTTGTTGAGCTTCCGGCGCTTCTTCGGCATCTCCTCGTCTGTAGCTGCGTGAGATTACGGGAGCAGCTGCCCCTCAAGGAGCCTCTTCACCAAGGAGGTAATCGAACTTTCCGATCGGCACACCGTTGTGCCGCAGGATGCCAAAGGCGGTGCTCACGTGAAAATAAGCATTCGGAAGCACGAAGGACCGGAGAAAGTCCTCCCCTTCAAAGACTCGCTCACCTCCTCCCATGCTTGCTGGGATGGGGAGTCGGATCTGCCTCCGTTCTGCCCCATCAAGGTCGACGGGATCAATGCTTTCCATGAAACTGATGCTGCTGCTGATCCGCTCGAGCAGCTGTTCCACGTTCGTTTCGTTGTCGTCCATCACAGGTGCCTCGCAACCGGCGAGTCGGGCCACGCCGCGACGGGAGATGTCCGTTGCGATCTGCACCTGACGGGTGCAGTCGAACATGTCCGGATAAAGGCGGCTCGTCAGCAACACCTCAATGGGGAAGCCACTCTCCTTGGCGTGGACTTCGGCCCGTTTCAGCAGATGGCTGAGGTTGCTGAGGTTCTTCACCAGGGGTGGAACCAGGGCAGCGTGGAAGGAGCGCGACAACGGGGTCTGGTGCATGGACTTGCTTCTCTAGCCTCTTCGCAGCAGTGATGACCAGCATGAACAAGACATGGCGAGGGATCACCTACGTGTCGGTATGGGTGGTGATCTGGGGCACCGTCGCCTCTCTGATGGACTGGATGCTGTTGACCGGTGAGGTGTACGAGACCGGCACGTCCGGCCAGGCCGTCACCTTCATTGGTTACGGAGCTGCCACCGTGGTGATGGCCACGCGCTACGCCGGCCGCTTTTTTGCTCCAGATGCTGAACAGAGTTCAGATGGACCCGAAGGTGGACCCGAAGGCTCTGATCAGCAGTGAAGCGCCCATGAGCAGGGCCAGAGCTTCAAAAGCCCGTTTCACCATTCCGCTTCCCCTCACCAACGACAGGTGTGCTCCGAGGTAGCCCCCGATCAGGGATCCGGCGATCAAGGCTGGCAACCACGCCCAGTGGATCTCACCGCTGAATCCCAGCACAAGGGCACCGCTGCCGTTCCAACCCAGACCCACAAGGATCAGCGTGTGGGCGACCGCTCGGGAGTAGCTCAATCCAAACCAGCGAACAAGCCAAAGGGTCACGAACAGCCCAGTCCCTGATGTGAGGGATCCGTTGAGGATGCCGATCCCGAACAGCACCGCCGCGCCGATAGCAATTGTTCGTGTGTTCAGAGGCGCTGGGTTGTCCGTTCGGCCCAGTTCAGATCGTCGCGCTGAATACACACCAAGGCCCAGTGTGAGGAATCCCAGTGCTGCCGTAGCGAATCGGTCTGGGATGGCCAGAACAGCATTGGCACCCAGCCACACACCGGGCAAACCAGCCAGCAGGATCAAGCCGGAGAGGCTGCGGTTCAGGCTGCTGGCCCGCCAGTGCCGTCCTGCAGCCCCAACCCCTAAGGCAACACTGGCCACTTTGTGGGTGGCGAGAGCCGAGGCGAAGGGGAGCCCAAGCAGGATCAGTGCCGGTAACTGCACCAGTCCTGCCCCGCCCCCGGCAAATGCCGATAGAGCATTGGCGATCACCGCGATGACAGCGAGCCCGACCTGCAGCAGTGGATCAAAGCTCATTCACCCCTGGGTGAGGAACGCAATCGGCACTGAAAAGGTGACGATGGCATGGGGATCTCCCGGCAATATGGCCACGCAGGCGACCTCGCGGTCACTGTGGGCTTCGCGCGATTTCATCACGAAGTCCGTCGCGTCCTCCATGCTCCACATCGGTGCATCGCCCTGGCGCCGCTCCTCCTTGTAAGCCTGCCAGACCTCAGAAAAGGCATCGGCATCGGCCCCATCGTTGGACTCCTTCAGGGCCTGTTCCACGCCTACGGCCTCCATCCGTTCGAAGAATCGCCGCATCAGGGGATGCCCGATGGTGGCGGATGCCCGCACCATCGAATTGATGGTGCCCACTGCGGTGACCATCAACTTCGGTGTGCTCCGCCTGGCATCGATCACACCCACGGGCAGGCTGAGATCCCAGTTCACACGACCACTCACCGCACAGGCCAGGTCGAACAGACCGCCGGAGCACTGTTTGATCAGGCTCTGGATCTGGGAGCGTTCCATGGCGTTGTCAGTGTTGGCGGACGCCTACGGATCCTGTGCATTGTTGCCAGGATTGAACACTGACGACGTCGAAGCGATGTCCCTTGTCCAGATTTACCTGGATGCGGTCACCCATCAAGTGATCACCAGCGAGGAGCTTGCCTACGTTGCGGGTAATCACGATCACTTCGATCGCACCGAGCAGAAGCTCAGCGCACGGCTGGAACAGTTGATCAGCGTCGGGAGCATCAGTGTCGGTGCCCGTTGAGTCCGGACTCGGCTCCCCAGCCGCAATACTTCAGCCGATCCGACCCGACGATTCACGCTTTTCCAGCTGCGGAACCCTGCTGCTGCCGCAGGACGATCCCTCACCCTTCGGCCCCCAGGACGCCAAGCTTCATTTCGATGCAGACGGCCATCCACGGTTTTACCTGATGCGTCTCCGTCGCAGGCCACCTGTGTTGGCAGCCATGACCTCCCATCAGAGGGTGAGTCAATGCTTGGGGTCAGCCGATGCTCAGGTGTGGTGGCTGGCTGTGGCTCCACCAGGCCCGCCCCGGCCTGATGGCTCGATCGCGTCTGATCAGGTGTTGCTGGTGAAGCTGCTTCCGGGGGAGGGGGTCAAGCTGCATCCAGGCACCTGGCATGCCGGTCCGTTTCTCAACACTGCATCCGCTTTGTTTTTCAATCTCGAATTGCGGACCACCAATGAAGATGATCACAATTGCCGGTCGGTGGACCAGCCACGCCCTCTGGCTTTGATCTGACGATCCTCAGGGCATCGCGACCACGCCGGACCAGCTCTGCAGAACATCAGGGGCACCCTGAGTGAGTGCTGACACGGCCGTGGCAGATCCGATGGCGATCCCGGCCACGAGTCCGAGGCCAAACAGAATGGCTCCCGTCAGCACGACCCGTTCATTGAGTTGCATAGGAGCTCTGTTTTGTCAAACCGACTCTCCATGCTTTGCGCCGACCTGGCCACTGATATGTCACAGGACTTGATCGCAAAACAGGCTTCGACAATGTGTGCTTTCGCCGATAAAGGTAGAAATACCGACTGATTCAACGGTGGTTGCCCCGCTACGACGCAGTGGTTGTCAGGCCTGACCTGAACCATGAAAACCATCGACGAACACATCCAGAAGGATCAGGAAGAATTCCTGAAAGCCCTTTCGGAGCACAACGACGGAAAGGTGCGCCACCTCACCGAAGAGCTGCAGTGGTTGCTGGACCACAAGAAGCAATTCCCCAACGACAGCCACGATCCGTCACCGCTCGAGTTGTTCTGTGAGCAGAACCCAGACGAGCCCGAGTGCCTGGTCTACGACGACTGAATCAGATCTTTTTTCTTGCTTCTCCATAACCATGCAGTACTACGTCTGCAACGGGCAGATCCCGACGGAAACGCAGGACGAGGGCTACACCGCCTTCATCGAATAGATGGACTCCGGCGCTGAGGGCGACAAGTTCGACGGGTTCGAACTGGTGGCTCGTCTGCACATGCCTGAGTCCGGACGGGTTTGCGTGATCTGCAAGGCTGCCGATGCCAAGGCCTTGTTCCGTCATTTCATGTTCTGGCGGTCCATGTTCGGACTTGACTTCGAATATGCACCGGCCCTCACCTGCGCTGAGATGGTCGAGATGCAGAAGGAGCACAACGAAAAGCTAGACGACGTCGACTGACGGCTAGGTAAAAACACTCAATCGCGCCCCTACACCTTTGGTTTCGCGCGGTTGAACACGAAAGTTCATTAACTTTCATACTTCTGTGTTCGGCCCGATGATCCGTCTCGTCCTGACTCGTGCCATCGCGGCCGATCTTGGTCTGCTCCTTCTACGCGTTTTCACTGGATCGTTATTGATCCATCACGGTTACGAAAAACTGGCCAATATCGAGAATTTTGCAGATGCGTTTGTTCGCCCTCTGCATTTGCCCTTCCCCATTCTCCTGTCCTACGTGGCGGCCTTCTCCGAGGTCATCGGTAGCTGGTTGCTGATCACTGGATTGCTCACCCGTATGGGGGCCATGGCGATCGCCGGAACGATCACCGTGGCGATCTACCACGCCATCGTCACTGCTGGTTTCAACATCTACCTTTTGGAGCTTCTGGGCCTTTATTTCGCTGCCGCCGTTGCGGTCCTGGCCTGTGGCCCTGGGCTGTTTTCCATCGATGAGTTGATTGCCCGCCGTTTCGACACGCCTGCCGCTGACCCCAAGGAGACCTTGGAAGCTCTCGCGGCAAAAACTTCTGCCATGACCGAGGCTGCTGCAACGCGTTAAAGGTTGTATGTATGTCGACTTGATCAGTTCGGGTCCCGTCCATGCGGCGGGATCGTTGCTGTTAGCACATGGGGCTGGAGTTGCCTCTCAATCCCCGTTCATGCAACCCCATGGCCGATGGTCTGGCGCAGCTGAACTGGCGGGTTCACCGTTTTGACTTCCCGTACATGGCCAGACGGCGTCTGACCGGGCAGAAGACTCTTCCTGATCGGCCTGATGTGTTGCTGAAGGCTTTCAGGGACGCTCTTGATCAGCTTGATCAAGGTCGCCCACTGGTGATTGTGAGGTAAGTCGATGGGGGGACGGATCGCCAGCCTGCTCCTGGATGAGCTGCATGCCAGTACAACTGTTGCGGCAGGTGTTTGCCTCGGTTACCCATTCCATCCCCTGGGCAAGCCTGCTCAGCTGCGCACCCATCATTTGATCGACCTATCAGCCCCCTGTCTGATTTTTCAAGGTGAGCGTGATGCGATGGGTCGACAGGACGAAGTGGAGGTGTATTCCATGAGCTCGGCAGTGACGTTGCAGTGGATCCCCGACGGAGATCACAGTTTTTCGCCGCGAAAGCGTTCTGGCCGAACTGAGGAACAGAACCTGTGCCTGGCGGTTCAGCATGTTCACTCATTTCTGGATTCGGTCTGTTGCTGAGGAAGTCAAGAAGATGTAACATTGTTTTACTTTCTATTGCGTGATGTCCGACTCCGCCTCCAAGACTCGTGACGACTGGTATCAAGACGCTGCTCGTGCGCAGATTTCATCCGAGCGCTTTAACCGTGCCGAACTGCTCAATGGCCGTATTGCCATGTTGGGTTTTCTGATCGGCCTGCTCACTGAGCTGATCACCGGACAAGGGATCGCCAGCCAGATCGGCTTCGGATTGCTGGGCATCGGCTGAAGCATCCCCTGCATCCAGCTGTCACTGTGACAGTTGACGGGCTTCCACTCTCGTTCTTTCAGAGCTCTCGTCGGTTCGCGAGCGTTCAGTTGTGAGGAGGCCAACCGTTGTGGAAACAAGGTCACACGCCGGTGTGCCCAGACCCTGCCTTCGGCGGGGTCTTTTTTTAGCGCTGCAGACGTCCCCAAAGCCACCATGCAGCACTTGCCAGCAGCAGCCATGGCAGCGGCAGCTTCAGCACAAGCAGCAACACCAGAACTCCGATTCGATAGCCAAGCGACGGGTCTGCTGTCGGGCCTGCGTTGTCATGTATCGCCAGCGCGGAATCAGCGGCATGGGTGTCGAGAACGCTGACTGAGGTTCGCATTCCCTCATTCGTGGAGCCAGTCACGGCAGAATCAGAGGGTTGCCGTTGTCGCCCGATGAAAGAGGTCAGCCTTCTGGAGATGATCGGTCGCTCTCTGGCGAAAGTTGCCGCAGGAGCAGGCATTGCCGCTCTGCTGATCTGGCTCACCTACGTGATGTTGGATTTCGGGCACATGCAGTCGGGCTTCACGTTGCCGCAATCAAGGTATTGAGGCTTCAGCATGGAGTGGAACAGCGCCACGGCAAGCCTGCTGGTGACCGGCACGCTGTTTGCTGCACTGCAACTCTGGTTGATCCGTTCGCTTGTGCGCCGCAACCGGCGACGTCGCGGCGCGGAGCCATTGAGTCAGCAGGATTTCCGGCAGGAGTTGGAGCGCATCTTCCGCAAGACCACCTGAGCGGTGCGGTGATCCCCATGCCGACCGAACTGGTCCTGTTGAAGACGTCTCCATAGGGTCGAGTCATCTCAGACCAATCGCTCATGAATCGAGACGACGCCCCTCCAATCCCCGACGCCCTCAGCCATCGGCAGCTGAACCGATGGCTTGAAACCGCCATGCAGGAATCATCAACTCCTGCCAAGGAGAGCAACGACATACTTTCAGCAGAGCTTGAGCGCTGGGCGAATCACACCCGATTTCTGTTGCAACGCATGGCCCACAAAGGAGATGCCATCGGTTCAGATCGATCACCGCAACAGGTGATGGCGCTTGGCAGTTTTCGCACGCACTTGATGCTCGGTTTGCAGGCTTTAAAGGCATCCCAACCAGGTCGTTGATGAAACAACTTCCCGGTCGAGCCAGACCGCGTTGGCTTCAGCTGATCGTCACAGGTGTGCTGACGGCGGTAGCAACGATCTGGCTGGTGACGTTGCTGCCATTTCTGTTGTTGTTCAGCCTGGTCTTCGCTGCGATGTTGATTCCGGTGATGCGCCGTCTCCGTCGTGAGATGGACGAGGCTGGATTTCACCCTGGGATGGACAAACGGTCAGGGCGTCGACAGACCGTGGATGTGACGCCCTGGCACCAACAGCTGCGCAATGTGATGAATCAGCTGCTGAACAATTCGCCCACCATCGACCGGTAACGGCCAAGGGAGGGACCTGCATTGCGGGATCGTCTGGGCAAGGTGCGTCCCGGCACAAGGTGGTCCGGTGCGAATGTCCTCAGTGTGACCTCCGGTGTTTGGTTTTGATCATCAGCCAACTGCTGACGGATCGCGTCGGCGGTGGTGAGGGTTGGGGCGACAGCCGGTTCGGTGACAACTGGCTTCGCAGGCGTGGCAGTGACCTTGGCCTTTTTGCTCCGCAGGGGCCAGAGAAACAGCAGACTGAACACCAGGGCTGCGATTGATGTGATCGTGCCAGTGAGGCCGAGGGCAAGGCCTTTGAAGTTCCAGGCAATGCCGGAGCCCGCTAGCCCGAAGGTTCCGATGGCTGCCAGGAGCAGGCCCACCAACGACACTTCAGGCAGCTGCAGGGAGAAGCCGTTGGCTTTGGCTGGCTCATCATCAGCGACTGGTTCCAGAACGGGCTCCGCCGGTAAGGGACGCAGCAGCACAAGGCTGATGGCCAACAAGACCAGAGCGGTCACGGTGGCACTGAGACCCAGGGTTCTCCCCTGGAAATTCCAGAGAATTCCTCCCCCTGCCAAACCGGCAACACCAAGGGCGGATAGGCCGATTCCGCTGATCAATCCAAAACGTTGTGCCATCGGTCAGTTGCCCCCCTTGGATTGAGTGGCGGCGTAGGCCACGGCTCCGCCCGCCACAAGGGTGAGCAGGCCGGTGCTGATCAAAAATCCCATCAGCATCGCAAAGCCGAGCACGGAGCCCAGCAACGACATCTTGATGCGCAGGAGTTTTGATTTGATCAGGAGGATCAACAGCAGGCTGACCGTGGCCTTGAGACCGGCGATTTTTGCCGCACTGATCGGGCAGAACGGAGGAGGCAGGAACATCGGGTTCGGCCGAATCGCTGTAATTCCGGTGGATTCTGGCGAAACCGATCAATCTTTGTGACGCTGCCGCAGCGATGCTCCCAATCCATGGACCGCAAAAAAAAAGCGGGCCCTTTGGCCCGCTGAACAATCTTGCGTTTGGCCGACTTCAGCGGCGGCGGTTACGGGAGCGCTGCTTCAGCTTGCTCTTGTACTTCTCAACGGGAGTCTCGTGGTGGCGGATCCGACGCAGGTCGGAAAAGATCCCGGCTTTGGCCACAGAACGCTTGAAACGACGCAATGCGGATTCAATCCCTTCGTTTTCGCCGACTGTGACCTGACTCATCCGTTTCCCCGAGGGAGAGCAAAAATGATCTTACCAGCCAGTCTTCTGGAAGAGTCATTCCTCTGCTCAGTCATGACAAGGCTTGCCGAGCTTCCTTTGAAGCGGGTTGCGCAATTCAACACCGATGGCGATCCGGTCCTCATTCGGTGGCACAAGACGTTGATCAACGGCCTGATGCGGCGCACCGGGATTGGCCTGTACGGGCTGATGTGGCTGTCCTTCGCCAAAGGGGCGCTGATGACGGCTCTGATCTGTTGGTTGATCCGTTGATTTGATCAAGAAATCGCACGGAACCATGTCAATCTCTCAGCAGGCTGGGAGCCTCGTTCCATGGGAATCACACACTGCCCCCTCTGCATTGGGCTCGCTGTTCTGTCAGCGGTCCGTTTCATGGCTCATCTGACCATGGTTGTGCAATTGGAACGCCGACGGGCTTCCACCACGACCCATCCAGCTTTAGTGCTGGGAACGGTGTTTGAGCTTTGAGGTACTGCCTCATGGATCGATGGGATCCACCAGGCTCAGGTACTCATCGTCTGCGTCCTGCATCGCCTGGTCGTCCTCTGGAAAGCTGCAGCCATACAAAAGATTGATCACGCGGCCGAGATCCATCTCCCGGGCGGCGACCTCCTGCCAAAGCCGTGCTGCCAACTGTCCGTCCGCGAGGACAAACTGCGCACTCACCAGTTGTCTGGTGAGGCTGAAATAGCTTTGTCGGTCGTTGCGCTGGCGGCACTCCTCCGTCGTACGGATCTGCTTCGAGGGCAGCAACCCATGGATGGCGGTGGATGCGGCTTTGAGCAATTGCATGACTCCACAGACGTCGATTCTTCAAGTGTGGATTGTCTGCATGTGCTGACAACGAGGCTTAATGCCTACGTGGCTAGAGACTTGGTTTGAAAGTTAGGTATTTCGACGCAGCTCTGGTCGACGGTGTCGTCGGCGACTGTTTGTAACGTCGTGTGAACTACGTTCATTGCACAAGCTCATTCTTGATGGAAATTCTTGTGATTGCAGCCGTTTTCATTCCTTTTTCTGCATTGGTGATGAACGCATTTGCGGGTGATGCAGAAGACGATTTCGACTTCCTCTGATGGAGTCAAAGCTCCTCGCATTGATGGCCTTTGGGGCGTCGGTCATGACGCTGTGGGCTTGGTTGGTGGCAAATCTCCCGCCGACGGAGTCTGACCCGAGCAAGCCTGACAACCCCCGTTGATCCGATAGGGCGCCAGATGCCCCAGCAGGCAGCGCGTGCCGCGGAAAAACAAGGTCTGGCCCAATTCCCTGGCATGGGCGTCGGTGAGAGGAAGCATCAACCATCGATCCGGAACAAGCCCTTTGAGCTGTTCCCGTTCACGCTGCGCCTGGGCACGACGTGTTTTCTCTTCCCGATCGTTCTTGATGCAGACACCTTCCACCTGGCGTTCACGGGCACAGGTTTCACAGGCATCAACGATCGGCTTGCGACGGGCGGTGTTCAGGGAAAGTTTGTCTCCAGGCACCTCCCGCTCATTCCCACAGGTGCACTGGCACCACCAATAGGCATTACCAGCCTTTGTGCGTCGCTCCGACGCCCGAACCACCGTGAGCTGTCCGTAAACCTCGCCGATTCTGTTTCTGGGGGATGAGGGCATTCTTCTGATTCGGCTAGTTACCGGCACACGTTCGCTTGACTCAGGCGGAATCCTGATCCTGCAACTCGGCGAATTTCTGGGCCATCGTCGGGTTGCGTCGTGTCAGTCTTTTGACGGAAACATCCTGTGCCTTGTCGTTGGCAAGGCGCAGGTTGCGATCGGCACCGAGAAGTGCGTCCTTGGTTTTCTGCAGATGGTCGATGGATTTGTCGATTTCATCGATGGCCGTCTGGAAGCGGCGGGAGGCGAGGTCGTAGTTGCGGGAGAAGGCTGTCTTGAACGACTCAAGGTCGTTTTCAAAATTGGTCACGTCGATGTTCTGAGCCTTCACCAGGGCCAGTTCGGCTTTGACCTCCAATGATTTCAAGGCAACGTTGCGCAACAGCGTGATGAACGGAATGAAGAACTGGGGCCGGATCACATAGGTCTTGGCGAAGCGGTGGGAGACATCAACGATTCCTGAGTTGTAGAGCTCACTGTCTGCTTCAAGCAGGGACACCAGCACGGCGTATTCACAGCCTTTCTCGCGTCGGTCCTTGTCGAGTTCCTTGAGGAAGTCCTCGTTCCTCTTTTTGGTGGCGGTGGTGTCTGCCTCATTTTTCATCTCAAACATGATCGAGATGATTTCGTTGTCGGCTTCGTCACTGTCTCGGAAGATGTAATCCCCCTTGCTGCCACTGCGTGCGTCGTTGTCCTTCTCGAAGTAAGCCCTGGGAAAAGCTGCGGCCCGGATGCGGTTGAACTCCGTTTCGCAGTGCTGTTCCAATGTCTCTCCCACCATTTTTGTGGAGAGCCGTGCCTTCATGTCCCGCAGGCGTTCAATCGCCTGATCTCGATCGTGAATCTGCAGCTCATAGCGCTCTTTCATC
Source organism: Parasynechococcus marenigrum WH 8102 (assembly GCF_000195975.1). GTDB lineage: Bacteria > Cyanobacteriota > Cyanobacteriia > PCC-6307 > Cyanobiaceae > Parasynechococcus > Parasynechococcus marisnigri. Next base: position 1,406,077 of record NC_005070.1, on the reverse strand, counting down.
GACTGGGTGTCCAGTTGATGCTTGAGCTCGCTTTGGCTCAGGCTGTTGCGGAGCTCGTCGCGCTCTTTTTCAACACCACTGAGAGCTTCGGTCACCGCCAGTTTGGTCTTTATGCCGCTGGCCTCCAGCTGCGCTTTCAGATCGCGGACTTCTCCGTCTTTCTGCAAGGTGAGCGTCTGGATCTCCTTAGCAAAACGCGTCTCCGCCATGCGGGCAGCGGTTTCACCACTTTCCCGCATCTGCTGCAATTCGCTGGCCAGGAGATCCCGCTGCTTCTCGGCGGTGCTCACGGCTTCTTTCACCGCCAGTTCCTGCTTCACATCCCGAGCCCGCAGCTGCGCCTCCAGCTCCTGTAGTTCCGTCTGCTTTCGGGCCAGAGCCAAGTCGATGGCATTGCGTTTCTCCTGCTCCGCCAGCGCCAGTCGTTTGCTCAGTTGCTGCTCGAACTCCCGGTCACGCACCTGCTTGAGGATGTCGGCATAGCCGGCCTCATCCACCTTGAACGCCTTGCTGCAGTGCGGGCAGATGATGTCGTGCATGGCCTCAGACGAAGGTGTTGCTACCAACAGGAGAACGCAGATTCTGACGAGATGACAGCACTCACCAGCGCCTGGACCGCCCTGCTCAACGATCCCCACGCTCTGTTGGAGACCGTGATCATTGTGGGGATCGTGAGCGTTGCCAGCATCGGGTTCGTGACCGGCTTGCGGGAGTTGGCCCACGACCTGGGCAATCTGCGCAAGGCCAAGGTGTGAGTGGGGTCAGTTGCTCACCAGTGCCTTCAGTTCGCCCAGGCGGTTGGCATTGACTCCCAGGTCGGAATCGCCGAGACGTGACACCGAGCGTGCCTGGATGCTGCTGTTGTTCACATCCAGGAGCAGTTCGAGGTCGTCCACAAAACCGAACAGGGCACTGCTGGCTTCGGCGTGGATGTAGCGATCGGTCCGCTCGACCACTTCGGTGCGAGGCATGTCCGTCACGTAGGCCATCAGGGCGCTGAAGTCCGGTTCTGGTGAGCGGCTGGGCCAGGTCTGGCGCGCGCAGTGGGCCGGCGTGGTGCAGGGGCTCAACGCGCCGTCATGCACACCGAGATCGGATGGCACCGGTCCAACCAGGTGAAACAGCATCAGCACGGGGGCCAACAGCGTCACAAGCAGAGTCATCGATGTTGAGGAGCTGATGGAGTAAGGAGATTTCAGCATGATCCCAAAGAGCGTCTGCTGATTTCGTGTGCTGATGATTCAGGTGACCTTGCATGACAGTGTTATTGACTTGCCATGTATTGCATTGAACGTCAGGACGCTGAAGGGGAGTGGATCAAGGAGATGTGCTTCAAAACAGAGTTCAAGGCTTTTGTGAATGCCCGCACCAAATCCATGGCCACCCTGCGCACCTACAGGATCGTGAATCCAAGCTGGAATCATGTTGTGGCCGTCGTCGACGGGCGCACTCAACGTTGAACGTTCTTGTTCAACAGGGAGACCCAGAGCGCGAATAACAAACCCACAGGGACCACGATCACCAACAGCTGAGCGATCACGAACTGGCGAACCTCAGGATCCATGACGATTCAATGTGATCAGCACCTCAGTTGATTTCAATAGCATGGGCCGAGTGAGACACCCTTGAATGCCTAGTCCGTCATGGTTTCTGCTGGCCTGGGGTGTCGTGGCCATCGGGTCCCTGTGGAAGTTCTGGCGGATCACCCGTGGCTGGCGCCAACGTCCCGGGGGCATGACAGGAGATACGAAAGCCTTTCGAGCATCGCTGGAACGCCGCTGGAGCACCGGCCAGCGGCGCTGAGTGACGACCCGGTCTCAGCCGAGGGCATCCTCCACCGCGGCTCTGGATCGGGCAATTTCCTGTTGCCAGGCCAGCAGGAGGTCTTTGGTCAGAGCCTGCAACTGCTGAACATCCGTGATGGCACTGATGTCGCGTGTTCTTTTCTCCAGCTCAAACTTTTGACCGAGGGTGAGGGCAATGGGCTCCATCAAAACTCAGGCGATTGAAGGGAATGTATTGGCCTCAATCCTCAATGGAGTAACAAAACGAACATCGCAGGTGATGTGTGTCCGTGAAGTGACATTTGTTTCATTACAGAGCGTTGCCTGATGGCATCACTCTCCCGTTGATGGCAGGGTGATCTTCTTGAATGTCAACATCTGGTTCAGATGTCCGATGCACTTTTCTTGGTCTCAGCATCTGGAACTGGCTCGGTCGGTGTCATTGACTGCAGACAAGGACAAGGGAACTGCTCTGGCCTTGATGGGAGTGGGATTGACTCTCTTGCTGAAGGATCTGGAGCAGTCAGCTCTGAGCAAACACGCTGAACGGTCGCGTTCACTGCTCGAGTAAGTGATCCATCAATGCGGCGTACAGCTGTATTTTCATGGTTTGCAGGCACTGTTGTTCTTCTGGGCACCCTCCAGGCCAGTTCGCGTGAGCCTCAGAAACAATCCGGTGCAACAAACGCAGTGCATGGAGATCCATGTGCATACATGCTCCGCCCTGTTCGTTTGACATGCTCCCGATTCGAAGGAATCGAGTGAAAGCTACCGATTCCAATCGTCTGAAACGGTATCAATCACACCGAATGATCTGACCAGTCAGATCTCCGTTGCTTTTCCGTTTGGTAGAGAGATGGCCACAATCAACGCAACGGTGATGTCCGCGGCAGCAATCATCAATTCACTGATCAATTCCATCGAATCACTCCTTCTCGCGCTTGCTGACCGGTAGATCAGAAGGCTGCATCAAGGCGAACACAACGGCACCCGTCAGGACGGCAGTCACCACGATGGTGGCGACGATTGCGGTCGAGTAGTCGCCCATGGGTCGATCTCTTTTGCAGCAATCTACACGCTTGTAACGGGATGTGAACGTTCCTTCTCAGGATTGGTCAGGAGGCTCTTCTCAGATCGTGCAGAGCTTCGAGTTGGTTGTGCACCTGCCGGAGTTGCTGCAGCAGCACATCCGTGCCGTCCAGTTTGCTGAGCTCCAACAGCATGGTTTCGATCTGTTCCTTGCTGCGGATCAGCACACGGCATTCGGCTGTGCCCGGTTCGTAGGCCATGGGTGAGTGGTTTTGGGCGTCTCATCCAAGGGCGTCTGCTGTGTCCGGGCCATTGATTGGCATCTGCTGCAACAAAGCGTCCCCGCGTCGATACAGCGTTCTGGCGTAGTCGGTCCAGGTGCCCTGTCCCCAGTAGCGAAAGCAGCTGGTCTCCAGCAGCAGGAGGTGCAGGAGAGCGTCCCGATAGCTGGATGTGCCCGTCAGGCTGGGCTCGCTGTTCACCGCGGCGTCGAATCGCTGATGGAAGCGCGCACTCAGCTCGTTCATCGGCTCCAGCACGTTCTCGTACCCAGCCACCCAGCTGAGGTTGCTGGTCCATGAGGCTCCTTCCATCGAGAAACCATCACCGGCTGTTGCCAGCCGATCGATCGCCTCCTCCACGGTCTGGCGGTTGAGGGTTGCGCCGACGGCATTCCACAGCCGCTGTTGCTGAACCGCCTGAATGGCAGGACATTCGTCGTCGGAGATACCCTCGGCTTCAAGCAGCTCGAGGTATTCCGTGCCGTTGATGGCCACGGTTCCATTGCTGTCGTCCCGGATCCGTTCGTTGGCCTGGCAGTAGGCAGCTGGAAACTCGTTCATCATCACGCCACCGTTTTCACCATCGGCGATCTGGCTGACCAGCGGTGGTATTTCTCGCCCCGCCAACGTCGTGGGTTGCAACCCCATCGCTTCGTAGCAGGGTTGCATCTGGCCGACGAGTTTGGTGTCCGACCCCTGGGTCTTGATCAGCGCCGTGATGCTGATGGTTTCCCCGGAACTGTTGCGGGCCATCAGGCGGTTTGGGAGGTGTTTCTGCTCCTGTGCCAGCGGTGTTCCGTCCAGGGTTTCAACGCTGTGCTCCTGCACTAGCAGCCAGCGGTAGCCGCATTGCTTCAGGGCAAGGATGAACTGAAACAGCGTGTCCGGATGGTTGGGGAGATGCATCTCCGGTGGAGAAAATCCCCTGACGCGTTGCAACGCGGCATCACCGAACATCGTTGCGAACTGGTGTTGCCAGGCCATGATCTGCAGCTTCAGATCAGGAATCGGTGTGGAGGGAGCAACGGCATGGCTCCAGAACGTGCCAAGCCACTCCACATGCCGCTGCATCTCTGAATCACAGGCGAGGTATCGCAGGGCTCCGGTGATGTCCTCACGGCCCATCTGCCCGACACCCCAGAGCAGGTTGCCCGAGTAATCGAGCATGATTCGCGGGTTGCAGCCTCTGCTGATCAGATCCGGGATCAGATCCGCCATGCGGCGGTAGCACTGAGCAAACGGTTCGGCGTTGTGGTTATCGCCTTCTCCCGGATGCTCAACCATGTATTGCAGATGGGAGATCAGGGCATCGTTCGCTCCGGCAGGCACCGTGGGTTGATGCATGTGCAGCGCGCAGGCGAAGCCGGAGCGGATGCGGCTGAGATCGAGATTGCTGTGGTGCCTCCAGATCGGTGGCTGCTGCTGCTGCATCAGTTGCATCAGCTCAGATTCACGGCCGCAGATGGGGGGGAGGTCGATCATCGGGCCGAGGCGCCTGGTTGCGTTTAATCCATAGCGCTGATTTCAGGCACAAAAAAGGAGGGTTTCCCAGGCCCTCCCGTCAATCGACGCATACCCCTCACCGGGGTGTTCATAGTGTTACCGAGTGGACTGGTTCAGGCTGTAGGTGTTGTTACTTATCCGAAGTTGATCGGCTCAGGCGACCAAGTCCGACTCCATTCCCCAGCAATCGGAGCCTTTTGATGTCAACAGGCAGACCATCTGCTGGTCCTGGCTGATCAGGCGAAAGGTGCGGCCTGTGGCATCACTTTTGGCACGCGCATGCCAGAACGCATTGTCGCGACTGTCGTGGCGTGCTTCAAAACTCCAGCCGTTGTCGGTGAGACCCTCGATGATGAACATGGCATTCGTGCCGGAAGCTCCACGCTCGTGGCCGTGGCGGATTTGATCACGATCCGTGCAGATCTCTTCGGGATCGCTTCACAGCACGATGTCCTTTTTCACTCAGGTCAACTGCTGTTCCTGCTGCCGCAGTGTTTCGTAGGCCTGCCAGAGACCTTCCACCTCGGAGCAGATGGCGTTGCGATTGCAGACCCGATAACGACCGTGGCCGATGGCATCGATGGTAGATCCTTTTGAGGTGGCGCAGATGCGGCTGATGCTGTCCATCGATGGAGTGTGGCTGTTAGTGATCTACGGCGTCAGGGGGGTGTCCGTCCGGGGCTGATTTGCAGATTGAAATCACTCTGTTGAAATAAATAAGTTCCGGGGGAACGGTGATGCCTGAGTTCGTTGTGATCTGTCGGAACTGCCATCAGCTGAACCTGGGGCATTCCAAGGATTCACCAGTTCCGCGACGCTCCATCTGTCTCCAATGCGGGCAATGGTCGGACGCATGGCCAGCGTTGTATGGCCCCCAGCGTCGTTCCCGTCGTCGCTCTGCCCCCCGACTTTTGAAGCCCCGCCCCTGCCGCTGACTTGTTCAGTTCCATGGGACAGTTGATCTCCTCTTGGCTGCCGCCATGCCATCGACTGCGGTGCAACAGTTTCTGCTGCACCTAAGCCGGGATCCGCTTCTTCAGGTGAAGGTGCAAGCGGCCATCACCGCTGATGAGGTGGCCATGCTGGCCCAGGAGCTTGGTTACGCCGTGTCCGGCAGTGATCTGCTGTTGCTGGATGGTCAGCACGAGGCCGGTATCCGCGTCACGCGGGTTGATCACCCTGGGGAATATCCCGGTCGTTATTACTGAGTGTGGATGGAGAGACGTCCTCTTCCAGTGGATCCTGCTCACCCAGCGACTGACGGCGACGCAACTCGAAACGCAGTTGCCTCAGCTTTTCAGTGTTGTTGGTGTTTTCGCCTTCGGTCCAGTGCTGCGGGTGAGCTAACCGCGATTCGAGCTCTGCGATGTGGCCGATGAGATGTCTCGCCTGGGCCTCGATTCGAATTCCAACTTCAGGCTAGACACCCTGAATCGTTCAGGCCGAACGACGCTTTGGCCTCAGGATGGGCGGCAACGGCGAGGAACTGATGGAGACTTATCTGGTGACAGGCGCCAACCGAGGCATCGGACTGGCCTACTGCCAGCAGCTCCAGGCCCGTGGGGATGCAGTGATTGCCGTGTGCCGACAGATCAGCCCTGAGCTGGAGTCGCTGGGGGTGCAGCTCGAGGCCGGCATCGAGCTGAGTGAGCAGTCATCCATCGATGAGCTGGTGCGGCGTCTTGACGGTTGCCCGCTCGATGGCGTGATTCTCAACGCCGGCATCCTTCACTCGATGGGGCTGGAGGATCTTGATGCGGAGGCCATTCGCCGCCAGTTCGAGGTGAATGCCTTAGCTCCCTTGCTGTTGGCACGGGCCCTGGTTCCGCAGATGCCACAGGGCAGCAAGCTGGCGCTGATGACCAGTCGCATGGGGTCGATTGACGACAACAGCTCGGGGGGCTCCTACGGCTATCGGATGTCGAAGGTGGCCCTGAACATTGCCGGCAAATCATTGGCGATCGATTTGAAGCCCCGGGGGATCGCCGTGGCGATCCTGCATCCGGGACTGGTGCGCACCGGCATGATTCGCTTCAACCCAAGTGGAGTTGATCCCTCGGACGCCGTGCAGGGTCTGCTGGCCCGCATTGATGCGCTGACCCTGGAGACCAGCGGCAGCTTCTGGCATGCCAATGGTCAGGTGTTGCCATGGTGAGTCGACCTGGGGGCTGCAGTGGGTTTTGATCCGCGTCAATGGACCGGCTCACCACCGTCAGGGGCCTCGACGAGCAATTGTGATGAGCGGGTGACCAGCAACGTCGAGGCGTTGCTGGCGGAGAACGATGCCCTGCGGCGAGAGCTCCAGCGCATGCAACGGGAGCTGGAACGACTGCGTCGTCAGCAGCGCCCTCGGCCTGAACCAACGATGAACCTGATCCGACGGGTGCAGGTGCAGCGTTGGGGGGATGAACTGGCCAAGCAACCCGGTTGGAGCGAGTTCGATCAGGCAGGCCTGGAGGCGTTGATCGAGCGGCTCAACCGGCGGGGGTTCCCTGCGAATCTCAACCTGCAGCAGCGGTTGAACCGGCTGGTGGATGGTCTCGGCAGCGATCTGCTTGCGGCGGTCGCAAACCCGGCAACCCTCCAGGACACGGCGGTGCTGGCGGCCTTTGCTCTCTATGGAGTCAGGGCCAGTGAATGGCTGGATGAAGATCCCCGCCGCGTGGTGGCGGAGTTACACCAGCGCTTGCGTGGCCCTCGTCGCCCCAGCGGCGATTTCCGGGCTGATGCTCTGGCTGTGCTCGGTCTGGAGCCGGGGGCGACGGCCGAGGCGATCAAGCGAGCCCATCGCCGATTGGTGAAGCTTCACCACCCAGACATGGGCGGATCAGCCGAGGCGTTTCGTCGGGTGAATGAGGCCTACCAGCAGCTGGTGAATTAACCCCTTCAACAATGATGGGGTGGTGATGGCAGTGGGCTGATGCCGGTGGAATTCGGAGTGGTGTTCATTGGTGCCGGCATCGCCGTCGCCATCTCCCTGGCGGTTGCGGTGTTATTCGAACGTTGGAAGGAGAAGCAGCAGGAGCCTTGATCCCCTGTGCGCCTGTTTAATCCGCATAATTGCGGTAGACGGTGCCCCCACCTTGGACAGCACAGACCGCTCTGATGCCAGACGGAAGACGATGATCTCCTCCCTTCAGAGACGGTTCCGCGAGGCTCACCAGCGAGGTGATGCCAAGGCGAAACGAGTCCTGTTCCGCGAGGCCATTTACCTCGGTATACAGCCGCACATGTTCACCGACGAGCACTGACGTGGTGTTGTTGCTGCAATCTCTCTGGGGCTGGAATGGTTCTTTCGAGTCAGCTTCCAGCCGTGCATCAACTCACGGATTTGATGGTCTCGAATGCAATGTGGTTCATTCGTGTCTGGAGCGGATTGATGCAACGGATGTTCGGCAGCTCCTCGGCAAGAGAAGGCAAGCGCTGATCCTCGAGATCACGACTGGGGGCGGCTACACCCCAGATCTGGCCCATGGTCCCGAACAGCATCTCGAACAACTTGAGGCGTTGCTGAGTCGTGCGCTGGCCATGGAACCGCTCAAGATCAATCTGATCATTGGCAGTGACAGCTGGTCTGAGGACGTCCAGCATCGTTTTTTCAAGGCTGTTCTCGACCGCATCGACACCGTGCCATGCGCCGTGATGCTGGAGACCCATCGCAGCCGGAGCCTGGCTAACCCCTGGCAGATGCCGGTGTGGCTGGAGCGACATCCACGGATGCGGCTCACGGCAGACCTGAGCCATTGGTGTTGTGTTGCCGAGCGGTTGATGACGCCTGATCTCCTACCGGTGCAGGCCATGGCAGGGCGGGTCGACCACATCCATGCACGGGTCGGTCATGCCCAGGGCCCCTCAGTCAGCCATCCCTTTGCGCCGGAGTGGACCGAAGCATTGGAGGCTCATCGCTCTTGTTGGCAATTCTTTCTGGAATCGTTTGATCAGGAGAAGGCGCCGGCCACGATCACGCCTGAATTCGGCCCTGATGGCTACATGCCACTGCAGCCCTTCAGTGCTGAACCGGTGGCTGATGTCGCCAGTCTCAACACACAGATGGCCTCCTGGCTCCGCACCGCCCTGCACAACTCCATGCGTTGAGAGCAGTTCAGGAGCCCAGGATCGCGGTGCACTCCAGCCGCTCCTGGCTGGCATCGCGGCGTTGCAGCCGCAGACTGATCAGCCTCGCGAGGTAGTCGGCATCGTCGCTGACGCCGCAGAAGCGACCGGATCCCCAGGTGTGCAGCCAGGGCAGACCAAGGAAGTAGAGCCCCGCGCTCTGGGTGACCCCACGCTCATGGGCCGGCAGGCCGGCACCATCGAACACCGGAGCATCGATCCAGCTGAAGTCGCTGCGGTACCCGGTGCACCAGATCACCGCAGCGAGTGGATCCCGGCTGAGATCGATGCCGGGGTCGGCCATCGCTGATGGTTGCCAGCAGGGGGAATAGGGGGGCTCGAGGGGGGCCTCGATGCCCTGCTGCTGGATCCAGCTGTCGATGCTGCTGCGGATGCGGCAATAAACCGCATCGGCCTGATCGAGGTTGCCGGCGAGATCATCGGCAAAGCCGATGTGGTCAGTGGCGATGGTTGCGAGACGGCCATGCAGACGCATGCCCTCGGTGGCGCGATGGCGCAGATCGATTTCACGGCCACCATCGCGACCGGTGAGGTAGTGGTTGGTTTTGGCGCGGACGCTGCGGGGGTCGGCATGGTCGCTGATCGGCATGGCGTAGTAGCCCATCCGGTCCAGCCAATCGACCACATCCCGGCCGCGGTACACCCGTGGGGATCGAGGGGCGCTGCCCACACTGAGGTGCACGGTGCGGCCGGACAGGTGCAGGTCCTCCGCGATCTGGCTGCCGGACTGGCCGCTGCCCACCACCAATACGGGGCCTTCCGGTAGCGCCGCCGGGTTGCGGTAAGCACGGGCATCGAGTTGGAGCACGGAGGCCGGCAGCCGTTCGGCCAGGGGATGGCGCCGGGGGGCGTGATACCCGCCGGTGGCCACCACCACATGTTCAGCCTCCATCTCGCCTTCGCTGGTGATCAGCCGATAACCACTGCCTTTCGGGGTCAGCCGTTGAACGGCGACCCCCTCGCGCACATCTCCACCCACGTGCCGCGCGAAGCGTTGCAGGTACGCCACGATCTCTGCCTTGGGCATGAACCCCTCGGGCTGGTTGCCGTCGTAGGGGAAGTCCGGCAAGCGGCATTGCCAGTTGGGGGTGACCAGGCAGAAAGAATCCCAGCGTTGCTGATCCCAGGCGTATCCGATGCGGTGCTTTTCCAGCACCACAGGACGGATGCCCCTTTGCTGCAACTGATAGGCCACCGAAAGTCCGGCCTGACCGGCTCCGATCACCACAACCGCATGATCGGACTTGAATCGGGCGACATCATGCGCGCTGTGCAGCATCAATCAGCACATGACTTAATGCCCTAATCCTTGTTTGAAATCAACACTTGTGTTGTAGCCAAGGCCACCGAATTTGATTGCGCTCCCGCTGTCATCCAGTTTGATTCAGTCTCGAATTTGGTCGTATTTCGTACATTTTTTGTGGGCCGACCGGAGCCAGTCTTTGAGTCCTTATGGTTTCTTCACATGCCTGTCGTCGACCGTCCCGCTAACCAGCCGGGGGATTATCTTGTTGACTACGAGGAAAAAGTCTTTCCCGATGTGAAGGCTGAGCCGGGTGAAAAGGCCTTGGTCACGTTTCACACCGTTGCTTTCGAAGGTTCTATTGGCCTGGTCAATCTTCTGCAGGCCAGCCGTCTGATCACCAAAGGGTTTGAAACCTCTGTTCTGCTCTATGGCCCTGGCGTCACCCTCGGTGTGATGCGTGGATTCCCCAAGCTCGGTGATGCCGCCTTTGATGGTCACCTGAACTTCAACGCACGGCTGCAGAAGTTCATGGATCAGGGGGGAAAGGTGTACGCCTGTCGCTTCGCTCTGCAGGCGCTTTACGGACACAGCGAGAAGGCGCTCATGCCGGGCATCACCCCGGTGAATCCCCTTGATGTGCTCGACATCGTGCTGATGCATCGCAAGGAAGGGGCCTTCATCCTCGACACCTGGACGCTCTGAGTCGGCGTCGTACCTATTTCATGGTGACCACTGTCAAAGTTGCCGCTGCCCAGATCCGTCCCGTCCTGTTCAGCCTGGATGGATCTCTTCAGAAGGTGCTCGACGCGATGGCCGAAGCGGCGGCCGAAGGCGTTGAGCTGATCGTCTTTCCGGAGACGTTCCTGCCCTATTACCCCTACTTCTCATTTGTTGAGCCCCCGGTTCGCATGGGGCGCTCCCACCTGGCGCTCTATGACCAGGCTGTGGTGGTGCCCGGACCGGTCACGGATGCGGTGGCAGCGGCCGCACGGCAGCACGGCATGCAGGTGTTGCTGGGGGTGAACGAACGGGACGGTGGCACGCTCTACAACACCCAGTTGCTGTTCAACAGTTGCGGCGAGATCGCTCTCAAGCGCCGCAAGATCACTCCCACTTATCACGAGCGGATGGTGTGGGGGCAGGGGGACGGTTCCGGCCTGTCGGTGGTGTCCACCCCGCTTGGTCGGGTCGGGGCGTTGGCCTGCTGGGAGCACTACAACCCGCTGGCGCGCTACGCGTTGATGGTCCAGGGCGAGGAGATCCACTGCGCCCAGTTCCCCGGGTCGCTGGTCGGGCCGATCTTCAGCGAGCAGACCGCCGTTACCATGCGGCATCACGCCCTGGAGGCTGGCTGTTTCGTGATCTGCTCCACCGGATGGCTGGATCCGGAGGACTATGCGGCGATCACGCCAGATGCTTCGTTGCACAAGGCGTTTCAAGGGGGCTGTCACACCGCTGTGATCAGTCCTGAAGGCCGCTACCTGGCGGGTCCCTTGCCGGACGGTGAAGGCCTGGCCATCGCCGAACTCGATCTGGCCTTGATCACCAAGCGCAAGCGAATGATGGACAGCGTCGGCCATTACAGCCGTCCGGAACTGTTGTCGCTGCGGATCAATCGCAACACGGCCGTAGCGATGCAGGAGATGGCGAGCGATCCGGTTCCATCCGAAACGTCGATGGCCGAAACGTCAATGGCCGCCGGGATGTCCCATGTGATCGAGGAGATCAACCATGTCTGAGCTCGGACGCCTGGTGACCGAACTGCAGGTGAAGGGGGTTCGGGCCGAACCACTGGAGGGAAACCGGGGCCGGCGCGGCGGGGCTGGCCCCTCTGACCACAGGGCCCTGAATGTGGATGGCACCACGGTGATGGTGCCCGTTTACAACGACGTCTCCGGCTCATCGGCGTACAGCCTGGCGGCACGTGGTGACGGCTTGACCCTGACCGGTCCTCAGCAGGACGCCCTGCCTGTGGTGACCACCACAGATGAACCGGCCTTCTATGGCCTGAGCACGGCGGAGGGGATCCCCTACCGCTCCATCGCCTTGCTGCACAGCCGAGATGTGCTGGCCACCACGCTGTTGCAGACCTGTATCCGCTTCCGAGATCGCTCCCAGTCCTGCCAGTTCTGCGCCATCGAGCAGTCCCTTGAGGACGGCGCCACGGTGATCCGCAAGACCCCGGAGCAGGTGGCCGAGGTTGCGGAAGCTGCGGTGCGCCTGGATGGTGTGAAGCAGCTGGTGATGACCACCGGCACCCCCAACAGCGATGACCGCGGCGCCCGGCTGATGGCCGAGACGGCCGCGGCGGTGAAGCGTCGGGTCGATCTGCCGATCCAGGGGCAGTGCGAACCCCCCGATGATCCGATCTGGTACGAGCGGATGAAGGCTGCGGGAATCGACAGCCTCGGCATGCACCTCGAGGTGGTGGAGCTGGAGGTGCGGCGTCGCATCCTTCCGGGCAAATCGGAGCTCAGCCTCGAGCGTTACTACGCGGCCTTCGCCGATGCTGTCGCCGTGTTCGGGCGAGGAGAGGTGTCCACCTATCTGCTGGCCGGCCTGGGCGACAGCCGGGAGGCACTGCTCGATTGCAGCCGCCGCCTGATCGAACTGGGGGTCTACCCGTTTGTGGTTCCGTTTGTGCCGATCTCCGGCACACCCTTGGAGCACCATCCGGCACCGGACACAGCCTTCATGGTCGACGTCTACAAGGGGGTTGCCGAGCTGCTGCACCAAGGAGATCTGCGCTCCGAGGCGATGTCGGCCGGTTGCGCCAAATGTGGAGCCTGTTCGGCGCTGTCGCTGTTCGAGCAGGCGGCCTGACCATGGTGTTCTGTCTCGATCCCAGCAGCCGTGGCATCGGCCGCAGCATCAGCTCCGCCCCCAGCCTGTTCACCCCTTCGGTGCGGGCTGGCATCGGCATCGACGCCGATGATTTCCGCCTGTCGCCCACCGCCAGTTCGGATCGGTTCAGCTTTCACCTGCTGCGTCCCGATTCGCCCCTGATCGCGGGTTACTGGTCGTTGCGGCGCAGCATCTTCTGCGAAGAGCAGCACGTGTTCGAACAGTCCGATCGGGATGAACTCGACCGCATCGCCTGTCCGATCGCGGCCCTGCATCACGACTGTCAACCCGACGAAGATAAGCAGGGCCCGGAATCCCAGGTGGTGGGTGTGGTGCGGATCGTGGAGACCGAACCACGGCTCTGGTATGGCGGACGGCTCGGGGTGCACAGCGACTTTCGCCGTCACAACCAGATCGGCAAGGGGTTGATCTGGAAGGCGGTCACCACCGCCAACGGCTGGGGCTGTGATCGTTTCATGGCCATGGTGCAGATTCAGAACGTGCGTTTCTTTCGCCGTCTGCACTGGGCCTCGATTGAGGAACTCGAGATCCGTGGCATCCGGCATCACCTGATGCAGGCCGATCTCAATTACTACGCGCCGTCGCGGGAGCGGCGGCCGTCATGTTCGCTCCTGCCATCCCTTGCCGCATGAGCTTTACCGAGCTGATGGATGGGCTGCGGCTGCACAGCGGTCTGCTGGCCAAACGCGACATTCAGCCAGCGGCCGGGATGTTTTGCCACCAGCCGTTCCCGCAGCTTGGTGCAGCGGGGATGCTGGGGGATGATGCCGCTCTGCTTCCTCGCCAGAACGGCCAGCTATTGCTGGCCTGTGAGGGCATGCAACCTGGGCTGGTGGAGGAGGACCCGTGGTTTGCCGGCTGGAGCGGTGTGCTGGTGAATCTGAGCGACATCGCGGCGATGGGCGGTCGACCGCTGGCGTTGGTTAACAGTGTCTGGAGTGGTGGTGCAGATGCGTTGCAGCCTCTGCTGGAGGGGATGCGATTCGCCTGTGAGAGCTTCGGGGTGCCGATGGTGGGGGGGCATTCCAATCAACAGAGTCCCTACACAGCGTTGTCGGTTGCCGTTCTTGGGGTGGCAGAGGGGCCGGTGCTCTCCGCCCGGGCGGCAGCACCCGGCGACGAACTGTGGATGCTCGTGAACAAAAACGGAGCCTTTTACCGCCATTACCCCTTCTGGGATGCGGCCACCCATGCCACCCCAGCTCGACTGCGCTCCCATCTGAGCCTGCTGCCGGCACTGGCGGCTGAGGGCCTGGTGCGCGCTGCCAAGGACATCAGCATGGGTGGACTGACGGGAACGTCGGTGATGTTTGCCGAAGCCTGTGGCCTGGAGCTCAGCATCGATCTGGATGCGGTGGACCGCCCTGATGGGGTGGAGGAACAGGCCTGGCTCAGCTGTTTCCCGAGCTTCGGCTACTTGCTGGCCGTGGATCCGTCCCGGACGTCAACCCTGGTGAGGATGCTGCAGGGCGATCCGGACCTGATCTGCTGTCGGATCGGTCGCTTCAGCACCGGTGAATGCCGGGTGCTGCTGCAGATCTCCGGGGCGTCGCATTGCCTCTGGGAGGTGGCGAGCGGACTCACCGGATTCGGCTGTGGCGGATGAGACAGCGATGCCGAATGGCCTGTTGCAGGATCCAACAAATGTGTACGGATGGATGCCTGAGGTTCGCTTTCAGTTGGAATGGCCGGATGGCCAATCCAGCACGTTGTATTCACCATCAACTGTGATTCTTGAGTATCTGAAACCAGGCGATTCATTTCGGGTGTCGGAACTGGAATCGTTGGGTGTCAGGGCACTGCGGGCTGCTTCCGAACGGGTTCGTGCCCGCTATGGATTTGCCTGCACCCGCACGGACGAAGAGGAATCCCAGCTGCGCCAGTGGATTGCCCGCTACAAGCCCGATCAGAACGTGCGGGTGATCAGTCAGTTGCCCTGACCCTGTGATGCATCCCCTCTTTCCTTCCCCCAATTTGTTAATGCCATGACCGGAAAACCTCCCTTTCCACCGTTCACCCTCGAAACCGCGCAGCAGAAGGCACGGATGGCCGAAAATGCGTGGAACAGCAAGGATCCAGACAAGGTTTCATTGGCCTATACGGAGGACAGTGTCTGGCGCAATCGCAGTGAATTCATCCACGGCCGGGCTGAGATTCTCGCTTTTTTGCAACGCAAGTGGGCGAAGGAACTGGACTACAAATTGATCAAAGAAGTGTGGGCGTGTTCCGGTAACCGCATCGCTGTGCGTTTCCAATATGAGTGGCATGACGCCGAGGGGCAGTGGTTTCGCGCCCATGGCAACGAGAACTGGGAATTTGCCGAGAACGGGTTGATGCGCCGGCGTGAGGCCAGCATCAACGACGTGCCGATCGCGGAGGGCGATCTCCTGTTCACCTGGGGTGATGGCCCAAGACCCGATGATTTCCCGGGTCTGACGGAACTGGGCCTCTGACGATGGATCTCCAGCGCCATCCCTTGCCGGAGGCGATTGTTTCTATCGCAGATCTTCGGGTGTTCGTTGAACACCACGTGTTTGCGGTGTGGGACTTCATGTTGTTGCTCAAGGCGCTGCAGCAGCACCTGGCACCATCCGGTGTTCCCTGGGTGCCGCCCAAGCATCCGCGCAGCGCCGGGTTGATCAACAGCCTGGTGGCGGAGGAGGAGTGTGATTGTCTGCCTGAGGCCCTCGGTGGCCCGTTGCATCTGTCCCATTTCGGCATCTACCGCCGGGCGATGGTGGAGATCGGTGCCGACACCTCGGCCATCGACGCGGTGCTGCAGCAGGCGATGGCCGGTGATCTCGGCAGCGCTGTGCCACACCCGCGGATCCCGCCCGCTGCAGCCCGTTTTCTCACTACCACGCAGGTGCTGATTCAGGATGGTGAGAGCCATGCCCTGGCTGCGGCGTTTGCCTACGGCCGGGAGCTGTTGGTGCCGGATCTGTTCCGTGCGCTGCTGAAGCGACTGCAGGCCCTGGCGTTGCCCTGTCCAACGTTGTGCTGGTACCTCGAACGCCACATCGCCCTCGATGGCGACAGCCATGGCCCGTTGGCCGAGGCAATGGTGCTGGCCCTAGTGGGGGACGACGCCAAGGCGATGCAACGGGTGGAGCAGGTGAAGCGCCAGGTGATCGAGGATCGCAAGCGTTTCTGGGATGCGCTGCATGCTGAGCTGCGCTCACCGGTTCCGGTGTGAATGGCGGATTCGAACCGGGTGATCCGGCTGGGCGCGATCAGCTGAGCGATTGGGCCAGCTCTTTGGGCAGCACCTGTCGGTAGATCTCCTGCCAGTGGATGATCCGTTGCTCGAGCCCGTGGGGTGGACCGGGCACGAGTCCACTGCGGTAGCCGCGCTGAGCGGATTCGACCAGGGGCTGGTCCTCGTCCAAAAAGGCCAGCAGCTCTTTCAACCAGGCTTTGTTGGCCGCATCCGTCGGCGGTTCGCCGCTGGCTGCGCTGGGAGCGAACAGCCGCAACTGCATGCAGCAGCTGTCGAGGCTGAGGGGCAGAAACTCCAACAACGCCAGACGGCCGTCCGGCCAGGTGATCAGATGTAGCCAGGGCGGCAGGCCAAAGGTGTGAAAGCAACCGCCATCGGCGTGGGGCGTCACCAGCAGGTTCACCAGGGCCGTGGTGTGGTGGACGTAATCGCGCACCGGCCCCTGTTCGCGGTGCAGAGTCGTTGGATGGGCCACGGCGACGTGGTAGTCGTCGAGGGTGTTGTCGTGGGCGATCTTCCAGTTGCAGCGCAGGGTGCGCTGCAGGATCCGCACCTGATGGAGGGGCTGGGTCCAGAGGTCCGCCACCCGTTGATGCACCAGGTCGAGCTGCTGGTCCAGGGGCGTCACCGCCTGGGTGAGTGCGACCCAGATCAAGGGGCCATCCTCGCGGCAAGGCAGGGAAGGGAGCGGCCAGTCCTGGCGATGGAAGGGGGGATCGAAGCCCTGCTCGCGCGCCGCGGCCAGCAGCTCCCCTTCCAGGCTGTAGGTCCAGCCGTGGTACGGGCAGATCAGGCGACGGCAGGCGGTTGCTCCCTCGCGTTCGTGCTGGAAGGCCACGCCGCGGTGGGGGCAGCGGTTGAGAAAGGCGCGGGGGGGTCCGTCCTCGGCTCGGGTGAGCAGAAGGGGCTGATTCAGCAGGGTTAGAGCCAGGCTGTGGCCGGCCGGCAGGGCCGATCCAGCGACCAGGGGATGCCAGTAGCGCTGGGCGTAACCGCTGCAGTCCCAGCGATACAACTCCGGATCGGTATAGGCCTGGGCCGGCAGAAACCGTTGCGGAGCCTTCATCACCCGATGGTTGGTTCCAGCTGCCGCAGGCTGGTGGCCAGGCTGCGGCGCAGCTGCAGGAACTCAGCGCTGAGGCGCAGCTGATCTAAATCGCTTTTGTTCAGGGTCACCTCGAGCGAGCGGATGATCCGGCCCGGGTTCGGTGCCAGTACGTGCACGCGTTGAGCCAGCACCAGGGCTTCCTCCACGTCGTGGGTGATCAGCAGCACGGTCAGGCCGGTGCGTTGCCAAAGCTGGAGCAGGAACTCCTGCATGGTTTCGCGGATCTGCAGGTCCAAAGCACCGAAGGGTTCATCCAGCAGCAGCACGCTGGGGTTGGTGGCCAGGGCGCGGGCGATCGCCACCCGTTGCTGCATGCCGCCGGAGAGTTCCCTCGGCAGTTTGGTGGCTGCATCCTGCAGACCCACCACCTCGAGGAAATAGGCGGTGCGATTACGCACGTCAGCCGACGTCATGCCCTGTAGCCGCATGCCGAAGGCGACGTTGTCGGCGGCAGTCAGCCAGGGGTAGAGGCTGTATTTCTGAAACACCATGCCCCGGTCGGGGCCGGGCCCTTCAACGGGGGATCCATCGACGTGGATCCGGCCCCCGCTGGGGTGATCCAGGCCGGCGATCAGCCGGAGCAGGGTGCTCTTGCCGCAGCCGGAACTGCCGACGAAGGTGATGAACTCACCGGATTGCATCGAGAAGTTGATGTCCTCGAGGACGGCTTTGTCGCCGAACTGTTTGGAGAGGTTCTGAACCAGCAGTTCCATGGTTCAGACCGCCCAGCGGCAGCTGAGGCGCAGCAGCAGACGGAAGCCCATGTCGATGGCGAAGCCGATCAACCCCAGCACGATCAGTTCGGCGAAGATCTGATCGGTGCGGAAGAAGCGCTGGGCCAGCTGAATCCGTTTGCCCAGACCCACTTCGGCCGCCACCAGTTCGGCCACCACCACCAGGTTCCAGGAGGTGGCGATGTTGATGCGCAGGGTGTCGATAATGCTGGGCAGGCTGTAACGGGCCACCACCTTCACCAGCACCTGGCGGCTGCGGCCGCCGAGGGTGAGGGTGGTTTCGATCAGTTCCTTGGGAACAAACTTCACCGCATCCATCACCATCAGGATGTTGAAGTAGATCGTGCCGAGAAAGATCAGGGCGATCTTGGGTTCCTCGCCGATGCCGAGGTAGATAATCAGCAGGGGAATGAACGCTGCTGCCGGCATGTAGCGGAGCATGGCGATCAGGGGTTCGCACAGGGCGCACACCGCTGGGTACACCCCCATGCAGATGCCGATCGGAACCGCCAGAACGGTGGCGAGCAGAAAGCCAGCGAACACCCGACCGGTGCTGGCGACGATGTCCTGGAACAGGATGCCGCTTTCGGCCATCGAGGCCAGGGAGCGGAACACCGCCCCCGGTGATGGCAGGAACTTCTCATCTACCAGGCCCAGGGAGGCGATGGCCGCCCAGGCCAACAGTGGGATCAGCAGGGAGGCGACCTGCAGGCCGCCACGCACGGCCCCCGATGGGGTGGCCCCAAGGGTGAGCAGAGAGAGGAGCCCTGAGCCCCTCCCCTTGGATGCAGCGGCGGCAGTGGCAGTCATCAGGAGTCGGCGACCTTCTTGATGAAGCTGGAATCAAACAGGTTGCTCATGTCGGGCGTCTCGGGAATGAAGCCAACGGAGACCATGAATTCCGCCATCGATTCCGAGGCGAAGGGCATGTACTGCATGCCTTCGCCTTCGCTGAAGGCTTCCAGGTTCTCGTCGATCGAAAAGAAACGGGTGCCGTCCTTGTACTGCTCGTACTCCTCTGTGGGAATGCCGGCCCGCTTGGCCATGATTGCCTCCGATTTCTCGGGGTTCTTCTCCATGAAGTCGCGCACGTCCCACCAGGTCTTGACGATCTTCTGAACGTCGTCGGGCCGTTCCTTAATCAGATCACCGCTCACGGTGAGCAGATCGGGAATGGCACCGGGGTACTCTTTGGAGCTGGCGATCACCCGGGCACCCTCGCGCTGCATGGCGGTGCCGGTGTAGGGCGGGAAGGCGCCGACGGCATCCACCTGCCCGGCGGCAAAGGCTGTGGCGGCCTGGTCGGTGGGCATGCCTTTGATCACCACATCCTCACGGCTGAGGCCAACGTCCTTGAGAGCCAGGCTGAGCAAGTAATCGTCTACGACGCCCTCTTCAACGGCCACAGTCTTGCCCTTGAGCTCTGCGATGGAGGTGATCGAGGCGTCAGCAATGATCTGGTCGTTGCCGGCGGAGTTGTCGTTCACCAGCACAACAACTTCGCCACCGTTCTCGCCTGGCAGGAAGGAGATGGTGTCGTTCAGGGTCTGGGAATTGCCGTCGATCTTGCCGGCGGCGAAGGTTTCCATCGACTGCACGTAGCCGTCGAACCACTTCATCTCTACATTCACGCCGTTCTTTTCGAACAGCTTCTCTTCAACGGCGATGGCCCAGGGCCACCAACCGGCCCAGTTGCTGTAGCCGAGAACGATCGGGGTGCCGCCCAAAGTTGGGGTTGAGGGCTTGGAACAGGCGACGGCCAGAACGATCGCCAGGCCGGCGATCAGGAGATTGCGGAGTTGCTTGGTCATGGCATCGGCGTGATGGGTGGATGACGGGATCGGGGCTCAGGCGGTGGCCAGAGCGGGGGACTGGTCTGCAGCCCTGGCTGCAGCAGAGGAGACGGCGGTGCGATCGGCAAGGGCCTGCCGCACCCACTGGTGCCAGACATCGAGGCCTTCGCCGCTGAGGGCGGAGACCTCGATCACCGTGGCGTTGGGGTTGATGCTGAGGATGTTGCGGCGGATCGCCGCCAGCTCCACCGGCAGGTGGGGCAGCAGATCCACCTTGGTGATCAGCACCACATCCGCCTGGCGGAACATCAGCGGGTACTTGAGCGGTTTGTCGTCGCCCTCGGTGACGCTGAGCAGGGCCACCTTGTGGTGTTCCCCCACATCGAATTCAGCGGGGCAAACAAGGTTGCCGACGTTCTCCACCAGCAGCAGATCGAGCTGGGTTGGATCCAGGCGTTGCTTCAGCAACGTGAGTCCGCCGCTCACCATGGCGGCATCGAGATGACAGGCCCGACCGGTGGTGATCGGCACCACTGGAATGCCGACGGCTTCCAGACGCTCGGCATCGAGCTGGGTTGTCATGTCGCCCTCCAGGACCGCCATCTTGTGTTTGGCGGCCAACGCCGGCAGGGAGCGTTCGAGCAGGGCGGTCTTGCCGGCACCGGGGCTACTCATCAGGTTGAGGCAGAGCAGGTTCCAGGCCTGGAAATGCTCGTGGTTGTGCTCCGCCTGGTGCTGGTTGGCGGCGAGGAGGTTGAGACCGAGGGTGTCCTCGAGGGGCATGTGCATGGCTAAGGGGGGATTGAGGTGTCAGCGCATGCGCTGGATGGAGCTGGACTCAAGGGCAGCGCCGGCCGCACTGCGGTAATCGATGCTGCGGATCCGCAGTTCACGGCCGCTGACGATCTCCTCCAGTGGGTGATCGCAGCAGGGGGAGCGGTAGGCGCTCTCCGGCACGGGGTCGTAGGTGCTGTTGCAGACCAGGCACCGACCGACGAAAGGAATGTCGGTGATGGTGAGCCGGGAACCATCCAGCCAGGTGCCCTGCACCGCGGCGTTGTAGGTGGTCACCAGCTGATCGGGCTCAACGCAGGTGAAGCGGCCCACCTCGAGGTGGACGGTCTCCACCATCGCGCTGGCGTCGTCCCGACGCTGCCGCCATTCATTGAGGGAGATCAGCAGGCACTTGGTCATGTCGACTTCGTGCATGGCTTATCTCCACTTCTGATCGACGTTCATGTTGCAGACATCGCTGATCCAGGCCGGCTTGTCCTTGCGGGGCAGCTGGCCGCTGACCACCAGGTGGGCCATGGCATCGCAGATCACGCGGGTGGCCATCAGTGAGGTCATGTCGCTGATGTCGTACGGCGGCGACACCTCCACGATTTCGAGACCGCACACCGGCACATTGCGCACGATCAGCTCGAGCAGCTTGAGTGCTTCGCGCGGCAGCAGACCGCCGGGTTCGGGCCAGCCGGTGCCGGGAACGAAGCCGGCATCGATGCAGTCGATGTCAAAGGAGATGTAAACGCAGTCGGTGCCGTCAGTGGCCCGTTCGATCGCGTACTGGGCTGCCGCCTCCAACCCCATTTCGGTGATGTCCGTGACGGTGAGCACGTTGGTGCCGCGTTCGTGGCAGACCTTCACGCCCTCGCGCGGCACCTGCCAGCCGCCGATGCCGAGCTGCACCAGGTTCTCAGCCGGAGCATTGGCCATGTTGGTGGCATGGAACCAGGGGCAGGTGTGCATCCGCTCGTCCAGGTCGATCTCCTGGGTGTCGACGTGGCGGTCGAAGTGGATGATGCCCACTTTCTTGTCACCCAGATGGCGGCAGACGCCGCGCACTGTGGGGAAGCCGATGGAGTGATCGCCGCCGAGAATGATCGGGAATGCGCCGCTGGCGAACACGTGGGCGATGCCCTTAGAGATCTGATCGAAGCTCTTCTCGTTGTTGGCCGGAATGGTGAAGATGTCGCCGACATCGCAGAGGGTGATCTGTTCGCGCAGATCCACCCCCATTTCGTAGTTGTAGGGGGTGTAGAGGGCCGAGATGCGGCGGATGCCCTGTGGCCCGAAGCGGGTGCCGGGGCGGTAGGTGGTGCCGCAGTCGTGGGGCACCCCGACGATGGCCACGTCGTAGTTGCCCACCTGGTTCACATCCTCCAGGTAGGGCGCCTTCATGAAGGTGTTGATGCCCGCGAAGTGGGGCAGCTCGCCGCGGGAGAACGTGGAGATGTTGCGGTCCACGATGCTTTCGGCCGCTTCAAGACCCAGGCGCTTGGCCTGATCAACTTCCTGCTGCCAGCCGGTGAGGGGCAGCTTGCGTTCCTTCTCGAGCGCCTGAGTGCCTTCGCTGGGATGCGAACGCTGAAAGGCCCCGTTGGGGTCCGTTGGGGATGACATCGGAGGGGGAGTTGGTGTTGTGGCGGTCTCCCGGGCTTTTGTCCCTCCGTGCAGCCGGCAGAACCGACCGAAACCTCTCGGACCAGGCATCCCTGACGGGATCGGAACCCTAGGTTTCTCCGCCCTTCCACTGTCTGCGGCACCGGTGGCACGCGCGGTGTGATCAGCTACGGAATGACGTCGTACCAGCCAGACCTTCAGGACCAAGGCCTGATCGGCTCTCAGCTCATCGGTGATTCCTGAGTCGGAACCGATGGGGCTGCCTCGTTGCGGTTACTTCCAGTGGTTAATTCAGACTCCATCCGGTCCAGACAGGTGGAGCACAGCACCCTGCCTTTCAGACGCAGATAGGTGGCCATCGAGCGCTCGATGCGCACGCTGCAGCCGGCACAGACGAACAGTGGCATTCCCAGTGGATCGACGCCCTGTCCTAACGCGCTCCTCCTGACCGTGTTGGTTGTGCTGAACAACAGGGAAAACTGATCAACGTGCTGTGATCCCGAAGAGTTCAGGTAACTTCAACCACCCGGTTGATCCATGAGCCATCACGGAACCATCTGTGCCGGGCGCATGATCCTGACGCGCTACTTGAGCAGCAGTGGCTGGGTGGAGGAATGTTCCCACCAGACCCTCTTTGATGCCTACGTCGATGCACGTCGTCGTTGTGTTGTGCGGGGCTGTCCTTATGCCTTGTTTGATGCCGATACGGGCAGCACTGTGTCCGTGCTCACGGTGAAGCAATGTCTTCACCAGTACGGCGTTGATGGTGAATTAACCGTTGGCTGAAAGCACAAAAAAAGCCCCGCCGAAGCGGGGCGATTGAGCTGCATCAAAATGCTGCTTACTGAGCCACTTTGTGGCCGCGGTACACAAGAACAGGACGCTTGCTGTTGGTGGCAGCAGCGTTGTTCTGGACGTACTTCTGGCCGCGATAGGTCAGGGTCATGATGGGTTCCTCGAAGCAAGCTCAGGTCCCCGTTCCATGGCCTGAGTCGAACTGCGCCTCGCCAGTGGTGAGGTGAACGTGCAGTAGCAGGTGCTACACATCTGTCCTACAGGCTCTGGCCAGGGTTGTGTAGTTCATGCGGCTACACAACAGAGAATTTTGCTGAAACCGCCTCAACCGAGTCCAGAGTATTCCTGTCGGAATTCTTCCCAGCTAGTTTCCTTGCGTTGTCTTCTTGGACGAATGGGATCCGGGCGACGAGGAGGTGGAAGCAGGATTGGTTTTGTTTCGTCAGCGTTTGATTGGGCTGTCGATGTTGATCTCAACAGCTTCACCACTGGGTTGATGGGCATGGCTGTGATGGGGTTGTTTCAACAATGTCCTCCTCCGTGCACCCCCAACACTGCTGCGATGGCGACCAAATGAAGAATCAGATGACCTCCTTAGATGGATGTGAACGCAAAGATTCCCTGAAGACAATGCTCAGATGAACACTTTTGGCTAATTGCTGTGTGCATCGATGCTTACGGACGGTGACGTTGGCTGCGCCATTCAGCATCGTCCTTACGTTGTAGGTACACATCCTCAGTTCTGTGAACTCCTATCAAAACAAGGACGACTGGGCCAGGGCGCAGAAGCAGAAGGTCCACAAACCCATTGATGTCGACACCCTGATGTGGGTGCGTCACCGCTTGATGCGATTTGAGGTGGAGATGCGCTGGGCCGATCGCATCTGCGTATTTGA
Source organism: Parasynechococcus marenigrum WH 8102 (assembly GCF_000195975.1). GTDB lineage: Bacteria > Cyanobacteriota > Cyanobacteriia > PCC-6307 > Cyanobiaceae > Parasynechococcus > Parasynechococcus marisnigri. The sequence continues at coordinate 1,382,286 of NC_005070.1, read as the reverse complement.
GGAGTTTTTCCCCAACGACGCCATCACACCCCAGCTTTAGGCTCTCGCTTCCGTCGAGATCTCGATGCCTGTTCCCTTGGCCTTCATGCTCGGTGAGCTGGAGATCAGCAACGTCACCGCCGTTGTTCTGGTTGTGGTCGCACTGGTGTTTGTGGGGAGTTTTGCTGTGGTGTCGCTGCAGACCGGTGAATTGATCAAGCCTCCCAAGTAGGATTGACATCTGTTGATCAACGGGCTGTGGCCCTTACCAGCAGCCCATCCCGAGGCGTTGGGCTGGGAATCAACTGCAGGTTGAGATCCTGATCGGGCTCGAGATGCAGCTGAACGCGCTGCAACAGTCCCATCGCCATCAAGCGGATTTCCAGTTCCGCCAGGGCCTTACCCAGGCAGACCCGTTCACCGCCGCCGAAGGGAAGCAGGGTCTGTTGGAACGATCCATCCAGATGACGCTGGGGCCGGAAGGTTTCCAAGTCGATCTGGTTTGTGGTGCTCGATGAGCTCAGCACCACCTGAATCACCCTTCCCTGGGGAATCGCCACATCGGCCAGCTCGATCGACTGGGTGTTCTGCCGGAAAAAACCGCCCACCGGTGGCGTCATGCGCATCACCTCAAGGACAGTGGCATCCAGCCTCGACGGGCGTTCGTGGTTGTTCAGATCTTGCATGAGCCACTGTTCCACCTCTGGGTTGAGCAGCAGGGCCCGAAACAGGCAGCTCAATGACGATGCCGTGGTCTCGTAGCCAGCGAACAGCAGCAGCAGCAGTTGTTCAACAAGGTCATCGTCATCCAGCGGGAGCCCCGCTTCATCCAATCCGCCGCTGAGCAGATCAAGGCCGCCCTGTTGCCTGTTGTTGTTGGTTTGCAGCACGGTCTTCAGCCGAGCCAGCAACCGTTGCCGTGCGGCAAGGGCCCGCGCGAAGGGTGTTCCTGGCAAGGCAAGGGGGATGGAAAACAGGGCGCGGGTCCAGATCTCGAAATCGGCGAAAAGCGCATCGCGGTTCTCGGCCTCAAGCCCCAGCACCGTGGTGGCGATCACTGAAAAGGCAAAGCGCCGCATCCGTGCAGCCAGGGGGATTGGGCCCTCTGCTTGTTGCAGCTCGTTGGCAAGGTCGTTGACCAGGGCTTCGATGGCTGGGGTGTAGCGGCTCAGGGCTGCACTGGAGAACAGCTGACCCACCACCCGGCGACGCGCTTTGTGGTCTGCACCGCTGCGGTTGGCCAACGACTTGCTGCCCAGCAGTTGCCGCACGCTGTCTGGCCACCAGCCTTGAAGGCAGTCTTCCTGCTTCAGCAGATCACCGATAGCGCGTTCGCCGCGGATGAACACGATGCTCTGGGCCAGCAGTTTGGTCTCGAACACATCTCCCAGCTCACTGAAGCGGCGTTGGCTGAAGGACGGATCCCGGAAAAAGGCCAGGGTTTCGCCGAGGCCTGTCACCGCACCGGTACTGGGCAAGGGTGCGGCCGTCATGGATCCAGATGCGTGGTTGCAAGCAAGCTATTGCCAACATCGCTGGAGTGATGTCACCGATTGATGGCTCTGCAGCTGCATTCCGCCGACTTTCTCCATGACGATGGTGTGACCTACTGCATCAGGCGTGACGGCCTGGATCAGGACTTCACGGTTTACGAAAAACGTGATGGGGCCTGGATCGACAGCGGTCTCGATCAGGCGGTGAAGGACGTGAATTTCAGCGAGGTCAAGCGGCTTGGGCTGTTGATCAAACGGATCATGGATGCAGATCGCTGGGTGGCCTGAGAATTCGCGGCACACTGCCGGCATCACCCTCCCTGATCCGGCACATGCTGAAAACAGCTCTTCCTTCGATGGCAGCCTCTGCCCTGTTGATGCTTGGTGTTGTTGGTTGCGCCGGGGAGCCAACAAGCTCCGGTGATCAGGCATCATCGGACGCTGCATCGACGGACGCCAAGATCGAGGCGATCTTCAGCGGCAGCCAGACCCTCAATGGCAGCGATTTGACGTATCCCGAGGGCAAGCCGGAGTTGCGTCTGTTCCGTGTTGAGCTCCCTGCGGGGGGCAAGATCCCACTGCACACCCACCCTGCACCGATGTTGGTTTATGTGCAGGCCACCGATTCCGGTGAGCTGCTAAACACCCGTGTGCAGCCGGATGGCCGTGAGGTGAGCAGTGTGTTCAAGCCTGGCGAGAGCTTCATTGAAGGTGCCTCAGAGCCGCACTACGTGGAAAACAAAGGAGACACCCCAACGGTGGTTTGGGTGATGGTGGCTTCTGTGGAGGGGCTACCGACCACGGAGTGGATCAAGTGATTCCCATCCTCAGGCGCTGATGCGGGTCATGGCCAGCTGCATGCGCGCCTGGATGGGTAGCGATGGCATCGGGATTGTCTTCAGAAGTTGACGTTCTGCTTTTACAGATAACAGGGCATTGATGTCATTGCCCTGTCCATCTTTGTAACTGTACGTGTCCAACGTGCAGGGATCGATATTGGCATGAATCATGTTGCCATCTCGCAGTAAAAATCTTGCCATCTCGATGTCAAATCATCCTCATCAAAGCATGTGAATACAGGGGGCTGATCTGTTTGTTCAGGCCTCACGACAAGCGCTTGCGCCGCTTCGACGTGAAGTCCACAACGTTGCTGGTTTCCAGGCCGCTCAGGACCAGCCGGGTCGCTTCATCGGCGCTGATCCAGCGCACATGGCCTGTATCGCAGTCAGCGACCTGGAACAACGTCGGCACGCGCGGATCTCGTGCTCCTCCATCCACATGGATGATCCAGCCCATCCACCAGTCGGCGTCTGCAGCGGTGTCGGCTGAGAGCGGTTCAACGAGCACCAGGTCTCCAGCCTTGAAGCCAAGGAACGGCGGTGCGTCTTTGCTCGCCAGGGCCATGCCATGCATTTAGTACAGCCATACTGGTTCTAGCAGGGGCGGTCTGGGCCGTCAGGGGTGATTCTGCTCAGTTCGTCGGGCCTCGTCCCGCCAGGGATAGCGCCCGAAGCGCTGCAGTTGTTCCAGGTTGCGTTGTGCCAGGTCTGCCGTGGCCTGGTCCACATGGATCTGCAGCAGCGGGATCGCCTGCTGCACCACAGCGGGGGTTTCGCTGTGCAGCATCGGCATGAGCCAGAACTGGCGCCTGGCCCGTTGCGGTTCCATCGCAATCCAACCCAGCGCGAGGGCCCGCTGGCTCAGCCGCAGCGCCTGTTGATCGCCGGCAAAGGCTCTGGGCTCGCCCCGCCAGATCTGACGGCTGAATTGATCCAGCAGCAGCACCAGCGCCAGACACGATGACGGCTGCGCCTCCCAACTCTGCAGACCGCCAGCGAGGGCCTGCTCCACCAACGCACCAAACCGCTGGCGAACCTCCTGATCGAACGTCTCGCTGCGGCGAAACCACTGCCAAGGACGGCACTGTTCAAACCAGAAGTCGAGGATGGCCTCGTGCATGGAACAGCGCGACTCGATCAACAGCGTTGAAAGCGCACGATGCTGCGGGTCATCCCCTTCTCCGGCCAGTTGGGCATCACCCGCCAAGGGGTGCTGACGATCAGCTGGTCGTTCTCCACCCGGTAAAACCGGGTTTGTTCCGTGCCAACCCAGGAGGGATTCCAGGCCACATCCACCTGGGTGATCCAGCGATCCCCCTCGAGCCGATAGCTGCCGGTGTAAGCAATCATGCTGTTGAGCAGATCGGATCGCTCCTCAGCTGTGGAGCCGGGTTGGCGCCCCTGGGCTGAAAGGGTGAAGGACAACCGCCCTTCGGCCGTGAAGATCACATACCCGGTGGGATGGTCTCCCATCGGCGCGAAGGTTTCACTGTTCTCCTGCACCTCCACGACGTACGACACCAGGCTCCACACGCCCTGAACCGGGTTGCTCTGAAGCGTCTGCTGGGGCTGGATGGAGCTGGCGGTCATCAGCCGTTGCCGTGACGAGGGCGCACACACGCTGTCATGTTCAGGAGGAACAGCTGTAGTGAGCGATGCCGCCGGCGCTGAAGAACTGCTGCGGCCTGAGCTGGTCGTAGCGGGCCGCCAGCTCTGTGGATGGGGCGCTGTAGGGGCTGCTGAACAGGGTCTGCAGTTCCAGCACCAGGCTGTTATCACCCTGCTCCGCCTGTTGATAAGCCGGGGCGATCAGCCATTCCCGCCAGGTGATGGCCGGGTTCACGCGACGCATGGCAGCTGATGTCTCCTCCAGATCGCCGTTGGCCGTGATTCGCTCACGCCAGCGTTGCAGCCAGGTCTGCCAGCGTTGATCCAGGTCTTCCGAACTGGGCAGGTAGAAGCTCGGATGCAGCTCGGCGACATGGTCGGGAATGGTTGAGAGCAGGCGGAACGCCTTGGTGTAATCGGCTTTGGCGGCAACCAACAGCTGCAACAGTTCTGTCACCAGGGTTTCGTCGTAAGCAGGGAGCGCCAGCTTGCTGGCCCACATCGCCTCCAGTTGCTGCTGCATCGCCACGGCAAACCCTTCGTTCAGTTGATCGAGCTCGCGCTGGGCAGCGTCATCTCCCTCCAGCAGGGTGCGCAGGGATCTCCAGAACATCCGGTAGTTGGCCTCCGCTGCTGCCGGCTGGTTGAAAAAGGAGAAGTGGGCCCCACCACCGGTCCAGGGTTGGAAGCGTGGATCAAACAATTCGCAGAAGCCGAAGGGGCCGTAGTCGAGGGTGTAACCGCCGGCGGCGCAGTTGTCGCTGTTGAAGTTGCCCTGGCAGTAGCCGACCCGCATCCAGTTGGCGACCAAGGCGGTGAGTCGACCGCGGAACAGTCGCGCCAGCTCAAGCACCTGCTGATGGAAGGGCAGCGTTGCATCAATCTCAGCGCGGTAATTGCGGTCGATCAGGTGCTGCACAATCAGCCGCAGCTCGTCGTGGGCGTTGGGGTGAGCGTTGTCGCGAGCGCGGCGAGCAAACAGTTCGATCTGCCCCACCCGTAGAAACGACGGCGCCACCCGGGTGCTGATGGCGGCCTGGTTGTCGACCATCACGTCTGGATCAAAGGAGCGCGAGTGGTCGGAGTACCAGGGGCGTCGCACCGTTTCGGCTTCAGATCGATACAGGGTGAGCGAACGGGAGGTGGGAACGCCAAGGGCATGCATGAACTCCTGGGCCAGGAATTCGCGGACGCTGGAGCGGAGCACGGCCCGGCCATCGGCGCCACGGCAGTAGGGGGTCGGTCCGCCGCCCTTCAGTTGCATCTCCCAGCGCTGCCCCTCAAAAACACCTTCAACGATCGACATCGCACGGCCGTCGCCATAGCCGTTGCCCGTGCCGAAAGGACACTGCTGGATGTATTCGGTGCCGTAGATCGACAGGGCATAGCCGGTGGCCCATCCCCAGGAGTGCATCGGTTCGGCTGCGACCGAGGCATCGCCAGAAAACAGTCGGGTGAAGTCGCTGTTGTGGGCGAGGTCATCACTGATCCCAAGTTCCGCGAACAGAATGAAACTGTGGGCGACATATTTCGGTTCTGGAATGGGTGTTGGCCTCACGGGCACCCAGTGGCCTGAGAACACTGGCCTGGGGCGGTGGTCGTTGCCGTCCGATGTCGCCTCAGGATCAGGCTTCAGGGCTTGTAGCAGCGAGTAGTCGACCCGCTGCCTGAACTCTTCAAACGTTGTCGCGGTGGTGGGCATGGGGTCAGACCAGCGATCCGCTGATGCTATTGAAAGCATCACTTCGGCCTGATCGGTTAGCGCACAGCCGAAAAGCCGTTTCGGCGCAGGTATGCCGTGCCGCGGTATTGGGCCGAGTGCTGCCCATCAGGACCTGCTAAGGCTGACTCAAGACGCCGTACCAGCGCCTCACGTTTGGCGGCCTCACGATCCTGAGGGCCAAAAGCTGATCCGTTCCAAACCATGGTTGTCATCGCAGCCAAAGGAAGCAAGCCCAGACCCCCGTTCCATGGCCTGAGTCGAGCTGCGCTCCGCGGAATGCGAAGTGAACGCTGTGTCGTGGTGACGACATTTATGTCTTAGTGCCCCGGTATCGCGTTGTCCAGCTCTGACAGGGCGCCCTGACGAATACTTTGGTTTGTGTCGTCACATTCACGTTCGATTTGCGTGGCTAGGTTGAAGAAATCCCTGTTTGAAGACGATGCATCGCTTCATCCTGAGAGACGGCAAAATTTTCTCGTCAGCCACGTCTCCACCGGCGGATAATGTTCTGGCGATCAAAGACGACGACAACAAGGTGATTGCGTATTGCTTCATGACCGATGAGTCGGAGGATGCATTCATCCGGGCCGTCAGGGGAGATTGGGACGAGCGTTTTATCTGGAAAAACTGGACATGACCCCTCAGATCCTGCTCGATTGGCTCGGTCGCGTTTTGATGGCCGCGTTGTTTGTCAAAGCCGTTCCCGGAAAACTGACGGATTTCAGCGGAACGGTTGATGTGATCGCTTCAAAAGGGATTGCCGAACCCTTGGCTGGATGTCTCCTGGCCGGTGCCATCACCTGTTTGATCTTCGGATCGGTCGTTTTGTATTCGGAGAGAACACCCGGCTTGGGTCGTCGCTGCTGCTGGTGTTTCTCGTGCCCACCACACTGATTTTTCACACCTTTCCAGTGGATAGCGGCTTCTTCATGAATCTGGCCCTGATTGGTGCGTTGTTGTTGGCGCTCACTCGGTCCACTGCAGGAGCAGTGCCCAGCTTTCGCTGGCTAAGGCACCGGTGACTGGCCAGCGATGAAGAGGGAACGACCAAGGCCGACCCAGCCATGAAGGGCTACATCGAAAAAGCGGATGCCTTGATGGAGGAGTGGGGCTGCGAGTATCTCGTTCGCCAGCGCAATACCTTGCTGGTGGAAGGTGATGGGGGGCTTGACGGTGGTGACGGCCTGCAAGGGCAAAACCCTCCAGGACGGCATCGATTTTTACAAAAGCCCCGCTTATCAGGAGTTGGTGAAGCTGCGAGCCCCATTCACGGATTGGGACTTTCGCCTTGTGCAAGGACGGTTTTAAACCTTTCTTTGCTGAATGTGGATGACTCAGAACAGGGCAATGATTGGACTGAACAAGCCAATCAACCCAGCAGTCACAAGGGCAGCGGTGAGGGTGTACATGGTTCAGCCTTTGCGTGGGGTCAAGCGGGCGGCAAGGCCTCCGCTGATGCCAACGATGATGGCCAGTGCAAACAGTTCCATCGGTTGAAGCGTTGAAAAGACATTTCAATTATCTGTTTTGATCGATCATAAAAACGTATCGGTTGATTCGTTGCAGGCCGTTTAAGTGAATCTGCTAATCGGGAGGGTTTGAATCATCCGCAACCATGTTGAGTGATTAAGGGGGCCGTTGTTACCGATATCCTTGAAGCAGTCAATTTGGGTTTTTATTGTTCAAAGCTTTTTTGATCGATGGAAATTCTTCTTGCGGGATGTTTGATCTTTCCTGTGGCGGCTTTGTGGATTCAGTCCAATGAATATGAGGATGATGAGGACAACTTCGACTTCCTCTGACGTCTTCGGCGTCTATTGAACGGTCGGTGTTTTCACCGATGACGATCGGTTTCTGCCGACCTACACCAGCAGCAGAGACCGATCGATCCTTGGGAAAAGTCAGAAAAGTCACGTCCAATGCTCAGCGCGAAGAAACGCTGATCACCAGCCTCATTGGATTGATGGCCATTTTTGTAGCTGTCGCAGTCTGGTGGAGCGTTGCTCCCCAGTGGCTCACCAGCACCTGGCAGACCCTCTGAGGCCAGACGTCCGGAGGGGGGGGCTCGCCCTGCTTCATGCCATCGGTGACTCCTGGCGTTTCAAGGCGATCTGGGCCTGGCGCCAGCCTTTCACCATGACGCAGCTGGTCTGATGGCAGACCAGGTACCGGCCGTTGCCAACGGCGTCGATTGTTTGACCTTGTGAGTTGGCAAAGATGCGGCTTTTGAATTCCATGACCTCGTCCATGCGCTGATTTCACTCTTGTGGTTTGTCGCCCAGATGACAACCGGCGGCAAGGCTTGTTCACGATCCGGATAAGTATTTCTTCCTGAGATTATTCCCCTAAGTATTTTATTCTCCGCAATGTTTTTATTGACGAGCCATCAAAGCTGCTCGTAAAGGTGTCGCACTCGCAAGAATCAGATGTACTCACTCAAGCAGGAACATCAACACCAATCCATCGGCGAACGGTGGCAAGCTCTCGATGAGTATTTCGTCTGCATCAGTGCCTGCGACATCCATGACCAGACCTGTGTCACCACTTGTCTGACGACTCACTTGCAGATCGATGACGGTTCGGACCTGTCGATCGCGTCCTGAGCCGTCGTTTACGGTTCACGCCCCTTCGCTGAGGCGGGCGATGGCTCTCGATCAACTGAAAGGCTTCCTGCTGCGTCTGCAGGACGACGAAGCCCTGAAGCAGTCAGTGCTGGCGGCATCAACAGCCGATGATGTCGCCAAGATCGCCGGCGGGCTGGGCTACTCCTTCAGCGGGGATGAATTGCTGCGGTTCTCCGGCAACAGGGTGGGGCGGGTGACGGTGTCCAAGCAGGAGACGCCTGGGGAATACAACTGATTCCGGTACAGATTTTCTAGCCTGCGACCGACGACGAACTGCGCCAGATCATGCAGGCGATCTTTAACGGCACGGTGCTGGCTGACAGCGACGACATCGTGATGGTGGATGGGAACCCCTATTTCCCCCGCTCTGCCATGGCAGAGGGGTTGTTCCGAGCGTCCGATCACACCACGGTCTGTGGATGGAAAGGCACGGCTCGCTACTGGGATGTGGTGGTTGGCGATCAGGTGATCCGCAACGCCGTTTGGGCTTACGACACCCCCAAGCCAGACGCGGAATCGATCCGTGAACGCTTCGCCTTCTACCGGGGCAAAGGGGTGGAGCTGCAGTGACGATTCCCTTCGGTGAACCTGAGCCTTCGGATGCGCTGCTGAACAAGTCGGTGTTGTCCGATCGGTTGCGCTTCTGGCTCAACACGCGGCTGCGTCTTTTGGCAAAGGAGCAGCGCATTCAGGATGCGCGAGCTCTTCGCGGAGAGTTTTCGCTCGACTGAAGCGTCAGCCGAAGCCGCCACGCGGGCGGGATGGTTTGGTGGCGGGCAGAACCTCAATCACCCGTGGCTTGATCCGACTTGAGTACCAGAGATCGGTGGCTTCGGCGTAGCTGCCGGTGTCCTTGAACGAGCCATCGCGGAACTGCACCCGGTAGCGGTGGCGGTCGTAGGGCCGTGGGTCCGTGTCCTCGAAGCTCTTCATCAGCAGCGCACATTTGGAACACCATCCTGCTGGGATTCGTCAGTCAGCTGACAGGGCCGTGCCCTCCCGGCGGGGGTCGGCTGCTCCGTGCCAGCGACCGTTGATCTTCTGCAGCAGGGCGGTGCCGCTGCCCAGGCGTTGGCTACGGATCGGTTGATCACCGGGAGTGAGTTGGTCGAGGGCAACGGGCCAGGGGAGGGGCGGATCCTGTTCCAGCACCAATCCATTGCGGCGCCGCGACAGATGCGGCAGCCCGACGGCCCGTGCCGGTGGCTCACGCCAGATCAGGGAGGCCAGCAGCACGCGGCTGAGCACGTGGGGGATGCTGCGTCCGCCGGGACTGCCGACCGACAGCAGCGGTTGCCCCCGCTCGAACACGATCATCGGAGCCATCGACGACACCGGCCGACGACCGGGCCGGCGCCGGTTTGCCACTGGCTGGCCGTTGATGCTGGGGCGGAAGGCGAAGTCGGTGAGCTGGTTGTTCAGCACCATTCCCGCCACGAGATGGCGGCTGCCGAAGACCGTTTCCACCGAGCTGGTGTAAGCAGCGAGGTTTCCCTCGCCATCGACGATCGCCAGATGGGTGGTGCCCTGTTCGCGGCTTTGCTCCGGCAGCGCGTAGGGGTAGGCCGCCAGGCCAGGGGGCAGCCCCGGAGTCGGGCGAGCCGCGGGGGAGGTCTGCAGGGCAATGGCGCGGGACTGGATGTAGACGGGATCCAGCAAGGGGCCTGTCGGAATGGCCCCATCCTTGGGGTCGTGCACCCAGTAGAGGCGATCGGCATCGGCCCAGGCCTGGGCTCGCGCCAGCAGCCGCCAGGTCTGCGGATCGGCAGGGCCGCTTAATGCGTTGCTCTGGTTCAGCAGTGCCAGGGTTTGCAACACCGCCAGCCCGCCGCTGCTTGGTGGCGGCACCGTGCAGAGCCGGTAGCTGCGCAGCCGGTGGCAGAGCGGTGAGCGCTGAACCACGGCGTACCCAGCCAGATCGGCAGGGCTCCAGCCGCGGAAGTCGGGCTGGTCGGTCTGCAGGGCAGCCATCCCGGCAAGGATCTGCTGGGCCAGTTCGCCGTTGTAAAAGGACGGACCGCCGTCCTTGGCCAGAAGCTCCAGGGTGCGGGCCAGGGCCGGATTGCGGAAGGGCCGGTTGGCCGGAGGCGGTTGGCCGCCGGGCAGATACAGCGCCTGAAACGCCGGGCTGTGGTCCACGCCGATGCGTTGGGCGATGCCGATGGAACGGCGCAGGCGGGGGCTGGGGCGGAACCCATCACGGGCAAGACGGATGGCCGGCTGCAACGTGGTGGCCCAGGGCAGGCGACCGTGCTGTTGATGGACGTCCCAGAGCAGAGCCACGGTGCCAGGCACACCGATGGCCTGCGGGCGGCTGGTGGCCTCGCGCCAGGGCAGCGGTTCGCCGGAGGGCTGCAGCAGATCGTCCGGACGGCTGCTCAGGGGGGCGACCTCACGGCCATCGAGCACCTGCAGCTGTTGCTGCCGGGCATCCCAGTGCATCAGAAAACCACCACCGGCCAGGCCGGAACTCTGCGGTTCCACCACGGCCAGCACCGCCTGGGCGCTCACCAGGGCATCCACTGCCGAACCACCGGCCTTAAGTACTGCCACAGCTGCCCGGCTGGCTCGGGGGTTGGCGGTAACGACCACCGCATCACCTGCGGCGGTGGAGATGGCGGCTTGGCCGGGATCGGCGGATTCCGGGTCGTCGCGGCTCACCGGTGCGGCGGCTGCGCTGGTGCTGCTGATGCAGAGGCCGAGGATCAGCAGCAGGGCACGCAACATCAGGGCAGCGGCTTCGGGGCCAGGGTGAACCCTGCCTAGCTTGTCGGCCTTCAGCGGTGGCGGGGTCAGGGATGGCGGTGCAGCAGCAATCGGCGGCCAACCCTTCGCATGTGGTGGTGGTTGGTGCCGGCTGGGGCGGATGGGGTGCCGCCAAAGCGCTCTGTGAAGCCGGGGTGCGCGTCACCCTTGTGGATGGCCTGGCGGATCCCACCGGCAGCACGCCGCTGACCACCGCCAGCGGTAAGCCGTTTGAAGCCGGCACCCGCGGGTTCTGGCGGGATTACCCCAACATCAATGCGCTCTGCGACGAACTCGGGCTGAGCGATGTGTTCACCCCGTTCACCAGCAGTGCCTTCTGGTCGCCCCAGGGGTTGGAGGCCACGGCACCGGTATTTGGTGATGGCCCGCAGTTGCCCAGTCCGCTGGGGCAGGCCTTCGCCACGATCAACAATTTCAAGCGCCTGCCGGTAGCCGATCGACTCAGCATCGCCGGACTGCTGGTGGCAATGCTCGATCTGAACCGCAGCCCTGCGGTGTATGAGCGCTACGACGCCCTTGATGCGCTCACGCTGTTCCGGCAACTGCGGATCAGCGAGCGGATGATCAACGAGTTCCTGCGGCCGATCCTGCTGGTGGGACTGTTCAAGCCACCGGAGGAGCTGTCGGCGGCGGTGACGATGGAGCTGCTCTACTACTACGCCCTGGCGCACCAGGATTCCTTTGATGTGCGCTGGATCAAGTGCAAGAGCATCGGTGAGCAACTGCTTGCCCCCCTGAGCCGCCGTCTTTGCGATTCGCATCAGCTGCAGGTCCTGGGCGGCACGTTTGCTTCACGTTTGAACGTCTCCCCCACCGGTGCCACTGACTCGCTGGAAACGCGATCGCTGGCGACAGGCGAGACGGGTTTGATCGACGACGTGGATGCCGTGGTGCTGGCGGTGGGGGCCCGAGGCATGGGGTCTCTGATGGCCAGATCGGCGGAGTGCGCTGCCTTGGCACCGGAGCTGGCGCGGGCTGGTGGACTCGGCGCGATCGATGTGGTGTCGGTGCGGCTGTGGCTGGATCGCTCCATTGCCGTTGACGATCCCGCCAATGTCTTCTCCCGTTTCGCGGCCTTGAAGGGGGCCGGCGCCACCTTCTTCATGCTGGATCAACTGCAGGCCGACAACGAGCAGGCCCTGTGGGGGGATCAGGCGGTGCAGGGGTCAGTGATCGCCAGCGACTTCTACAACGCCAGTGCCATTGCTGAGCAGAGCGATCAGGAGATCGTTGATGCCTTGATGCAGCAGTTGCTGCCGCAGGTGCAACCGGCCTTCCGCCATGCGCAGGTGGTGGATCAGGAGGTGCGGCGTTATCCGGGATCGGTGTCGTTGTTTTCTCCCGGCAGCTTTCAGCAACGCCCGCCGCTGGAGACATCGCTTGCGACGGTGGTGTGCGCCGGCGACTGGGTGCGCATGGGGGAGCGGGAGCATGGCGCCAAGGGCCTTTGTCAGGAGCGGGCCTATGTGTGCGGGCTGGAGGCGGCCAATTCGCTGCTGCGGCGCGGGGTTGTGCGCGGAACAGTCTCCGGCGAACACCGGGTGATTCCGGTTCGCCCGGATGAACCGCAGGTGGTGCTCGGCCGGGCCCTCAACAAACTGGTGATGAATCCCCTGGAGGCGGCGGGTCTGCGCTGGCCCTGGTTCGCGGGTTCACGTTGAGCCGGTAGTTGTTTGTTGTGGTTTCAGGCGTTTGTGCTGAGTGCCATTCATGGCTCTCTCGCTAGGGTCATTTCAGTGATGGTTCGCGCTTGATGCAGATATTGGAAATGGTCACTCTTGTGTTGGTCGACCTGGCTTTGTTGGTTTATCTGGTTGAAAAGGGATCGGGATTTGTGCGGGAGCGCCGCAAGATCACGCGTCTTGTGAATCGCCATCCCGAGATGCAGGGTGTGCATCCTGAACAGGACGATCTGTTTGTGTTTGAAAGCGATGATTGTTTGAAAGATTTTGTTCTGCAGAACAATGAGCCCGGAATGGATGAACCCTTCTATGTCCCAGAGGACGAGCTTGATCAAGATTGAGATGGCGTCTGCTTTGCGCTGATGCCTTGCGCTGAGTGGAGGGCAAGGGGATGCAGGAATGGACTGATGAATTCATTCGCCATGCCCAGCAGGAGCTCGTGGCGACTGTGAAGGATTGGCAATACGACTACGGCCCCACAGATGAGGAGTGTGCCGCCATGCTTCTGTGGATGGCGCTGCGGCTGAAGCCTGATCTCAACCTTGGCCCTGACGTGATGAAGCAGCCCGCCAGCAGTGATGTGGCTCAAAGGCCTGGCATGAATCCGGAATCCCACCGATGAGTCGCCAGCGTTTCAGAGGTTTGTACCTGCAGGACACGGGCCATCCGTTGTGCTTCTCGTTTGTGACCTATACGCCGCAGACCAGAGACCAGATGGTGTCGTGCGGTGACCTGAATCCGGACGACGAATACTTCAGCCCGGTGCTGTTTGATTTTCTTCTGTTCGTTTCTGAGGGCATTCTCGGGTTGTCTCCCGATGCTGCTTTCCCACTTGGTTACGACGACCTGGCGATTGCAGCTTCACGCATCAGGGGAACTGGCGTTCAACATGAGTATCTGATCACTGTGAAGCAGGGGGCTTGGAATGATCAAAAGCAAGCTGTTCTTGATCAGCTGAGAGACATCCTGTCGACAGCGTCGTGGGATGGGGCTCGCCTGCGACGACGAGATGATCATCAATGACATCGTGGATTCACCCCTGCGCGATCACCCTTGACCAGTCCCGCCGATGCCGATGCCAACCTCAAGCGGGCTCTGCAGCAGTTGGGGCAGAACGAAGCGGCGGTGGCTGAGGCGATCAATGAAGCCCGGGCTGAACACTCCCGCACCGAGCCGCCGGTCACTGGTCCGGAATTGCTCGAACGCATTGATGCGCTGGCGGCGCAGCGTTCACTCGACAGTCAGGACGCCGCGATCCTCTGCCATTGGCCCGATGCGGCCTCAATCGGCCAGGCCTGGTTTGCGCTCAAGCATCCCGGCCAGAGCGTGCCCAGCCCGATGCTGGTGCTTGATGCCTATCTGGTGGGGGCACCGCCGTTTCTGAGCAAGGCCCAGCGTGATCAGGTGAGCGACTGGTATCGCAGCAAGGTGTCGGCCAATGCCGAGTACACCGCTGCGGTGACCGGTGCTGCCAAGGCTTTTGTGCTGATCGGTGATCTCAACGCCAGTGCCGCCGGCATGGCCTGGCAAACGATCATTCCCGATCTGCTCGCCGAGGGCCACGACCTGGAGTTCAACGTCACCAAGGAACAGGTGGCGGCTGCTGCTGCCCGTTGGATCGTGGCGGTGGCCGACACCTTCACGCCGCCATCGCTGGATTGAGGCCATTCAGCCCGCCGACCGCACCGGCACGACCGTCATGCCCACGGGTTTCAACGCGATCAAGGCCAGCTTGATGTGCTGAATCCCGAAGGGAATGCCCACGATGCTCACGAAGCAGGCGAGGGCGGAGCTGAGGTGGCCGATCGCCAACCACCAGCCGGCCACCAGAAACCAGAGTACGTTGCCGATGAGCCCCAGCGGACCGGTGCCCAGATCACCGCGTCCGCTCAATTCCTCGCGGTTCACGGCTTCCTGCCCGAACGGCCAGAGCGAGAACCTGCCGATCACAAAGCAGGAGCGCGCCCAGGGCAGCCCGATTAGCGTGATCGCGCACAGCAGCCCTGCCAGCCACCAGCCCACGGCCATCACGAAGCCTCCGAGCACAACCCAGAGGATGTTGAGCAGGGCGCTGATCATGGTTTGTTGGTGGTGGCGGAGAGGAGTTGCCACCTCGCCTCCATTGTCTGCTCAACCCATCAGGTTTGCAGGCAACCAGATGGCAGCAGTGGTATCACCCAGGCCAAAAGTTCGGCCTTCGAGGTGTTCGATGCCGATCCAGGCGCAGATCAGGGCATCGAGCATGTCTTCCACGGGCTTGAGCGATGAGAGCGTGGTCACCTCGCGGGGTTGGGGCAGGGTGAGCGGGATGGCACTGATGCGCTGGCTGAGGGCCTGGTGGATGGCGGTGAATTCCGCCAGCAGACGCCTGACCCGTTCAGCAACCGGAGGCCGCTCCGCCTTCCAGTACAGGGCTGAGCGGCTCACCTTGTAGGGCACACGGTAGTTGCGATTGAGCAAGGCCAGCAGGGCCACATGGGGGTAACACTCGATCAGGGCCGGCCCTTGGCGAGCTGGAGTTGTGGTGTGCAGGGCAACGCCGAGTTCGGCGAAGCGTTCGCGCAGTTGATCGGCGATCGCACCGGGACGCAACGCGGAGGGACTGTGTACGGCGCAGCCCTTCGGCCCGAAGAGGCTGGCGATGGCGGTGTCTGCGGCGCGACGGCTGGTGATGGGAGTCGTTGCCAGCGGCATGTCGACCGACACGCAGTCCACGGGTTGCCCCGCCAATTGATGGCAGGCCTCCAGCAGCGCTTCGGGATCGGGTTCACTGCCCTGGGCTTTTCGGCCCTGATCCCATGGTTCTCCAGCGGCGATGGCAAGGAAGCTGTCGTAGCTGGGGGCAAGGGCCAGGCATTGCCATCCATCAGCAGCTCGTTGCACAAGGGCCACACCACTGGGGTTATGGGCCGTCCAGGCGGCATCGATGCCGAGGACTTGTACTGGTGTGGGTTGGTTTCCCTCGGGCTCCTTTGGCATTTGTGTGTCGAGGATGGTCAAGAGAGCAATCCGCAGGCTGCCGTGAGCTTTCGCTCCCTCGATTGAGGGGGCTTGAAGTCTCTCTCCATCCCTCAGTTGAGGGACTCCGTCCATTCCCCGTTGTCACCCGTGCAGCGTTCGCGAGAATTGCGTTGATACTGCGGTTAATCAGGGATGGCGTGGACGACCTTGGCTCCCTGTGGCGCTGTGTTGGCGGCCCTGCTGCTTTGTGCGCCTGCGTTGGTGCAGGCCCATGGTGATGCCAAGGGCCCGTCCGTGATGCCGGCCACGTCCGAGGCGACAGGTCCAGCCATGACGATCTATCGCTCAGCCAGTTGCGGCTGTTGCACCCAGTGGGGCGAGCACATCGCGGCAGCGGGATTTCGCATCAACGATCAGGTCAACGACGACATGGATCGTGTGAAGCAGGCCAATGGCATCGCGCCGGACCAGGCCTCATGCCACACCGCCATCGTTGAGGGCTATGTGATCGAAGGCCATGTGCCGGCATCATCGATCCAACGCCTGCTGGCCGAACGGCCCGACATCCGTGGCATGGCGGTGCCGGGGATGCCGATCGGTTCCCCCGGCATGGAGGTGAAGGGGAGGACGGCGGATCCGGTTGCGGTGATGGCCATTGCCCACGACGGATCAACAACCGTGTTTGATCGCTACTGAGCCATGGAACTCCGGCTCGATTCCCGCACCACCCAGGAGGCGATCGCCCAGGCCGCCGAGCTGCTCGAACACCGGCGCCTCGTGCTGGTGTTCGGTGATCGGCTCACCCTCAGCGCCCTAGCGATTGCTGAACCAATCAAGCCGTCCCTGGTGGGTGCCGCCACCACAGAAGACGAAGGTCTTGAGCTGGTGCTGCGCACCCAGCCGGATCTGCTGATCTGCAGTTCGGATCTGGAAACCGGCTACGGCCCGGTGTTGCTCAAACGAGTGAAGGCGGAGCTGCCCACCTGTCAGCTGCTGATCGTGTTGGAGCGGGAAACCAAGGCCCTGGTGCGGGAGGCGCTGGATGCCTTCGCCGATGGGGTGATCTTCAAATCAAGCCTGGGCACGGGCCGTGGTGATCTGATCGGTGCCCTGCACACCCTCGCTGATGGTGGCGTCTATTACCCCGCGGAGATCCGCCGGCTGGCGGCGGCAGCACCGCAGCCTGATCTGCCGCCGTTGGTGGAGGAGCTCACCCAGCGCGAGCTGGATGTGGCGGCAGCGGTGGCCCGTGGCCTCAAGAGCAATGCCATCGCTGATCTGCTGGGCATCTCCCTGGAAACGGTGAAAACCCATGTGGGCAATGCCATGGACAAGCTCGGTGCCCGCGACCGCACCCAGATGGCCGTCACCGCCCTGCTCTATGGCTTGATCGATCCGCTTGATTGAGGGCTGGTAGGTGCTGTGCACACCTGAACGAGACATAGATTTTCTGTCTCTTTCGATAAGGACCGTTCGCGGCCTTGACCAGAAAAATCATTGTCGGCAGTGAGGAGTGGTGCTCCTTGCCAGGGCTTGGCCTGCCGGCAATCAAGGCCCGGGTTGATTCCGGCGCAGCAACATCCTCATTGCATGCCTTCAACATCGTGCCGTTTCAGCGCGATGAAGCTCGGTGGATCAGTTTTGAAGTGCATCCGCTTCAGAACGATCGTTCCGTGGTGATCCGCCGTGAGTCGCCTGTGCTGGAACAACGCGGTGTGCGCAACACCAGTGGCATCACCGAAACGCGCTACGTGATTCGTGAACAGCTGGTGCTCGGTGAAGAGAGCTGGCCGATTGAGCTGACTCTCACCAATCGCGATGCGATGGGCTATCGCATGCTGCTCGGCCGTGAAGCCATGGTGGGGCGCGTGTTGGTGGATCCTGAGGGCAGCCATCAACTCGGCGATCTCCGTCAGGACCAGCTCGAGGCGATGTACGCCCCTCTGCGCACGGAGCGCAATGGCCTGCGGATCGCCCTGCTGGCCTCGGACCCAGAGCTTTACAGCAACCGCCGTCTTCTGGAGGCCGGAGAAGAACGGGGCCACCGCATGGAGTTCCTCAATGTCAAGCAGTGCTACATGCGGTTGGATCCTCAGAATCCTGAGATGCACTACCGGGGAGGCAATGTGCTTGAGCGCATCAATGCGGTGATTCCGCGGATTCGCCCCAGTGTCACGTTCTACGGCTGTGCGATCACGCGCCAGTTCGAGGCGATGGGCATCAGCGTGCTCAATGCCGCAGAACCGATCAAGCGCTCACGCGACAAGCTTCTGGCTTCCCAGTTGTTTGTGCGGCATGGCCTGAACATGCCGGTGACTGGCTTTGCCAGCTCACCTCTCGACACCAAGGACCTGATCAAAATGGTTGGTGGTGCCCCGTTGATCCTCAAGCTGCTGGAGGGGGCCCAGGGGCGTGGAGTTGTGTTGGCTGAGACTCAGAAAGCGGCGGAAAGTGTGATCAACGCCATGAAAAGCCTGAATGCCAATCTTCTGGTGCAGGAGTTCATCAAGGAAGCCGGCGGCAAGGATCTGCGTTGTTTCGTGATCGGAGGAAAAGTTGTTTCAGCGATTGAACGGACGGCTGCGGTCGGAGATTTCCGCTCCAACATTCATCAAGGAGGGTCGGCCCAGGCTGTGCGCATCCGCCCGGAAGAACGCAAATTGGCTGTGTCGGCGACCCGTGCCCTCGGGTTGGATGTGGCCGGCGTTGACATCATTCGCTCCGAGCGAGGCCCGCTTCTGTTGGAGGTGAATTCAAGTCCTGGATTGGAGGGCATTGAAACCGCTACAGGAAAGGATCTGGCTGGCTTGATGATTCAGGAAATCGAGCGAAAACTGGGTTGGGTCCGCACACGTTTATCGGAACCTCAGGTCGCTTGTTGATCTGGTCCTGTCGGAATCGTTTGGGCCATATCCCTACCAGATTATTTATGAACTGATCTGAATGCCCCTCGATGCTGGCACTTCTGGTGTTTGTGATTTGGTTGATTTCGATTTCATGGCGTTTGGGGAGGAAGCCGTCACGTCATCGCGAGTCGTAATGATTTCCCGGGAATCCAGATCCTCCAGGTGGACTGGTTTTGATCCACTTGTCCCCGAATTGGGGTAGTCGATCACTCAGCCGCGAGGCATCGTGAGCCTGTAGCAGGACGTTGATCCTGCGAGATACCCAACCCATGAAGCTCGAACTCGCCCACGCCTATCCGATCGGCACCATGATCCTGGAAGGCAAGCATCAACCGTTTCATGCCTTGGCCTGTCCGTTGAAGCCAGCCATCATCAAGCGCCGGCGTCGTTGAGTTCCATCTGAACAACGACTCCTAAACAGAGCCATTGTTGGAAAGATCGGCCTGAATCATCAACATCAGTCGCTCGGGCGACTTGTACTGCCGAGGCAGTGATCGGTGAAGCAAACCGAGGCGATGCCAGCAGATGGTGCGATGCAATTCCGCACTGCTTTTGCCTTGTCGGATCAGGATCTTCAGGGCTTTGCAGTACAGCGCATAGTTCGCTTCAAGTTCACCGATGCTCAGGCTTGCTGTGGTCATGCTGCAGCGTCGTTTTGGTGGCGTCAGTGTGCGCTGGCTGGTTGTATTCCATCGCCTCCCATTTGGGGACAGTTCTGCTGTCCCCGGATGGGGGTAGTGAGCTGGGGCTGTGTGGAGGTTGGATGCACCGGAGTTGTTGAATCCTGGATGGACACGATCGAAACCCACATCGCCAAGGACCGTGAGCAGTTGGCGCGAGCGGAAGCCAGTGGCGATCAGGCCAAGGTGCGTCACTACGCCACGGAACTCGAAGGCCTTGAGACCTACCGCAGCCATCACCCCGGTGATCACAAAGATCCCACCTCGCTTGAGGTGCATTGCGATCTCAACCCAGACGCCCCTGAATGCCGCGTCTATGACGACTGACAACGGCGTTTCCGGAATGCTTCCTCGGCCTGGCAAGGATGGGCGAAGGGAGCAGCTCTGGGCATGGATCTGACGCCATATCTCCAACAGCAACCAAAGACGCTGAACGACGAGCCGTTGTTGTCTGTTGCGATGACCGGAAAGATTGCCTTGGCGATGAAGGGTCGTTTTTTCCTGCGTTGCTTCTGTGAAAGTCTGACTGAACGTGCCCAGATCGGTTGTGCCGTGACCGATGAAGTGTCCTGCTTGGATTACCTAAAACAAGACACATTCGAGTTTCTCCTTTGCACGGATTTACTGGAGCGCGGTAACGGCTTCGAGCTGGTGCGCAAAGCACGTGAGCTCCAACCGGATCTGAAGGTTGTTGTGCTCGCTTTGAGTGATGCCATCCCGGTGGGATACGACAGCGCGCCCTGGCTGGAAGCTGTTGTCGCTGAAGCCGACATCATCGAAGACCGCAAACCCCTGGAAGCGGCTGTGTTGGCGGTGATGGGACATCACTCCTACCGCAGCCCATCGTTGCGGTCCGATGAGCTTCCCTACCTGAGCTGCCCGAGGCTCACACCCCGCGAATATGAGGTGTTGGATCGGCTTGCCCGCGGCATGTCCGATCGCGACATTGCTGAAGATCTTGTGGTGACGGAAGAAACCGCTCGCACCTACACCAAGCGCCTGTTGCGCACGCTGGAGGTGAACAACAGAGTGCAGGCTGTGTTGAAGGGAATGCGTTGCGGCATGGTTCAGATTTGATTCACCGTGCCTCAGCCCAATTCCAGGCAAGCCAGGCCGTAGATGTTCTGGTCGTGGCCATTGTCAAGGTCGCCTTTGTACATCCGATGGGTTGCCCCCATTCGCCGAAATCCTTTAGCCCCTGCAACGGTTCGGGCTGATCGGTTATGGCCTGGGGTGTCGATGAGAATGATTCCTTTGTGCCGATCCATGGCGTTGCTCAGCAGCAAGGATGCGATCCCGGGCTCTTCTGCCAGCAATGGACCGATTCTCCAGCCTTGGCCAATGGGCAGCAGGCATGGACGGATGCGGACATAGCCATGGCACTGATGGCTGCCGTCCATGGCGACGAAGACATCACCAGCCTGGTGATTCAGCCACTGTTGGAGGAAGTGGGGCCGCGGGCTGATTTCATGACGTTCGTCATAGGCCTGCACCGCATCCAGTGAGATGGCCTTGAGCGGAACAATCGTGATGTCGTTGCGATGCAGCAATCGCCGTGTGGGGTGTTGCGATGACTCTTCAAGGCGCAGATGTTGCCTGC
The DNA here is from genome assembly GCF_000195975.1 of Parasynechococcus marenigrum WH 8102. Classification (GTDB taxonomy): domain Bacteria; phylum Cyanobacteriota; class Cyanobacteriia; order PCC-6307; family Cyanobiaceae; genus Parasynechococcus; species Parasynechococcus marisnigri. The sequence continues at coordinate 1,361,425 of NC_005070.1, read as the reverse complement.
GCGTGGTGATCGAATCCTTTCGGAAGCCCTGACGTTGGTAGAACTCCACCATTGATGGTGCGGCTTCCAGGCCGATGCACGTCACATCTGCGAGTAATGCCAGAGCGTGATCCCAGAGCTGCCTGCCCACTCCACCGCCGCGATGGTCGGGGTGCACCACAAACAGACCCATGAAGCCGTAATCAAGGTTGTATTTCACGGCAGCGATGCATCCCACGGGCATATCGCCCTGCCAGGCCAGCCATACCCCTTGATTCGCCGTGTTGGCATAAATCGCGATGTCCCCAATGCCAGGAGCAAAATCCTCCTGACGTGCCAGTTGCCTGACGAAGTCCAGGTCCGTCTCCTGAAAGGGTCTGATCTCCAGTGATGCCGTCATGGGTGCGGTCTTCGATCAAGGCATCGCAGTTTGAGCATCAACCGATTCAGGCCTGTGGCCCTACCCCCATCTGGTGACAAACAGCACCTCCATGACGTAGCAATCATGAAGGTGCAACAGGACCGAGATGGTCGGAACCCCAATGTCTGGCAAGCCGACCGAGGACACCCTGATCGATGCTTTGCGGGGCTGTAGGCACGTTCAGGAACTGAAAGAGCTCGAACAGCGTTTGGCCCAGGTGGATGATGCACCGCCTCTGTTTGATTGGATCTGTGATTTGTTGGTGAACCGTCGCCTGTCCAGAGGCCTGGCGGCCAAACTTCTCCTGCAACTTCACAACTCCTGACGGGCTGGCTCCGGAGCCGACACACTGCACATTGATGGGTATTCATGCTCTTGATTCGTTGTGTTGTTTTGGCGTAGGAGTCAAAACATCAGCCAAAGGAGGCTGCCATGTTTGAAGTTCTTAAGGGCCACACAGGAAGCTGTCAGCGACGCACCTGCTTGAAGTGGGAAACCAGTGGGGAACTTTCTGCCGTGGATCGCCAGAACCTGATGCAGTTGTTGTGTCAGGTCGACAAGCAGGCCTGCCTTGGTCTGGACGCGGACCAGCAAGACGAGTAGTTCAGCACCTGAATTGCTCTGGACTGACTATCACGCATCAACGTGGAGCGGATCATCGTTTCCGATAATTTTCCAGTTCTTTTGGGCACACGGCAGAGATGTAACCGGTGAGTTGAGACGTGATTCTGTTGCGTTCTGATTCGCTTGGGGTCAAAGGGATGTCGTTGTACCGCATGGACGTCTGGCTTTCAAAAAGCTTGCGGACGTCGTCCTCTGGCAGTGCGTAGAACCGTTCGGTGCCCATCTTGCAGATGTTTTCACCGGTCCAGCGTGCGATCACCGACTGCTGCTCTCTTGACGTGGTGTTGGCCTGAGCGACCCCCTGGAGGAGTGAACTCAACAGAACAAGAACCAGAGCCGAATGATTCATGCAGCTTCGATGGAGCGACGATGTATCCATTCCAACAGCTGCTGCTTTAAGCCGCGGTTAAAACATGCGCGGAGCTGATCGGGAAGTTGGCTCTCTGGCGGCCGCCCTCTCACACCAGCGGCCGCCCCCCTTTTTCTGTTCTTGCGATTCAAATAGCTTCGTCGCTGCGCTGGCAATGATCGCCATCGCATTGCAAGCCGCACTGGGGCTGTTTGTTGCCGTACTGCCAGGGTCGCCTCATGGCCCAGTATTCGTCCACCAACCCCAGCAGATAGGTGCCGAGTCGCTGCAGCAGAGAGGAGTGCTTCATGCCTTCACCCTGCCAACGGTTCAACGCCGACGCAACTGCATTGGCTGTGCAACAGCGTTGCGTTGAATTGCAGCACGCAGATTGCGGCAGCTCAGGCATTCACAGGGTTGATCGTCGTGAATGGAACTGTGGAAACGGATTGGGCTGGGTTGATCGTGATCAGACACAGCTTCAGATTGGCTGCCTGTGTTATCCCAATCCGTGAGTCGAATGCCAGCTCAGTTGTCTGAGGTGTTTACCTGTTGTGATGCTGTTTGAAATCTGGAATTCACCATCAGTGAACACATCTGGGTGACATCCGCCGCGGCTGGGTTGGTGGCCAGTGCGTCCTTCACGCAACCGCAGTAGTCACGTCCCATGCCTTTCGGCGGCAGTGCCCGGGCCTGGTCGATGTAGGCCTGCTGGAAGTAGGCCCTGCATTCCTTGCTGGTGGTCTCCGTCCACTCAAACCTGGCTTCCGCCAGGGCCGCTTCTGGACCAACCATCAGCACCAATGCCCAGACCATCCTCTCCATGGCACCTCCATAGTGAAGAAACCGTACGTCTTCACTGAGATTGCATTCGTCACGGATGTTGCAGTGGCGCCGCTCGGCAGGGATGGGTTAGCCCCGTAGAAGATCTCGCTTGCCATGACTGCATCCACCCAGCACTCCAACCACTTGCTTGAGGAGCTGGTGGCTGAGGAGATTGCCAATCAGATCGATCAGATCGCTGAGGAGCTGCAGCGTGAGGGCTGGCCGATCGCCATGGTCAAGCGCTTCATGCACGTCGCCGTTGAACGCTTACCCGATTGACTCAGATCAGGAGAGTGACTGACGCACCTGCTTCAGCCTGAGGCCGGCTTCGGTGGCGGTCACCCCCGCCAGCACCAGCAGGCCGATCAACCCCACAAGTTGGTTCTGCGCTTCGGCAGCAGCATCCGCATCCTGAGCCAGGACGGCACCGGCCACGAACCAGGCGGTGGCCACAGCAGAGGTGATCCAGTAGGCCCGCCAGCGGCGTTGGTAGAGGTAGCCGGCCCCGAGTCCGGGCACCACATTGAGCAGCACGGCCACCCAACCGGCGGAGGCTGCCAGCACCTGATCGCGGTTGGGCGTGGTCATGGGTAGGTGCCTGAAATGCCGGCACTCTGTCGGATCCTTTGCACACTTGTCGGGCGGACGGCTTTCGATTGCTACGGATTCGCCTAATACCTTGATGTGCTCTAGCAGCTTTCGACTGATGCGCTCCGTTCTTCTTGCTCTGCTTCCTTTGCTGGTGGCTCCCTCCGCTGCCCTGGCGCAGAAGGAGATCCCCAAGGCCCCCGGTTTTGATCAGTGCCCGGCTGGCTACGTCAACACCCTCGGCACCACCTGTGTGTCTCCTGTGTATTACGAGGTGGCTCCCACCAATGGCCAGGCCTGCAAGGCCGGTTGGATGAACATCGGTGCCGGCTACTGCAAGAAGAAGAAGGGCCCCCTCGGCGTGCTTTGATCCACTGCCCCTCCCGGTCCGCGATGAAGTGGGAATACACCCAGCTCCGCTTTGTGCCCCGCGGTAAGTCGTGGACCGGTGAGATCGAAGAGTTATGGCTGGATGATCGTCAGATCATTTCCCGCAGCCACCCCCAGCGCGATGTGACCCTGGTGGGGTTGATGAATGAGCTGGGGGAACAGGGCTGGGAGCTCACCACCTATGCCCAGCCCTTCACCGGCTACCACGGTGGTTGTTACACCTTCAAGCGCCAGAAGTAGTTCGTCCGCGCTTGTTCACTGTTGATCTCTCAGAGCTTCTGACGCCAGACCTTGAGATGCTCGAGGGCGATCACAAGGTCTCGGCAGTTTACGCAGCGGTTGCCGTTGCAGGCGCGGTAAAAAGGACCATCCACGCCCTGAAACATGCGCACGGTGTCTCCATCGCGCGTGGTCACCACAGAGGCTGATGTCATGGATCGTCTCCGGAATCACGGTTGTGTGAAGTCAACGCCGTGGACTGATCAGGGTGCAATCAGGCAGCCAAGGCTTGCACCGCGATGTGGAATCTGTCGTCTGCGCTTCTCTTCACCCAAAAAACATATGTGAGCCGCTGCAATCCGGCAAATCATTGATTGCGTTCGGTAAACATCAGCTCCACAGCTGAATTGCACCAGATGAACAAGGGGAAGGCCGCCCCTCCCGGATGGGAAGGACGGCCTATCTCGCTCGTTTGTGCATAGCAATCGACCTGATCAGTAATGCTTCAGGGAGTTGGAACCTCAAGCAAAGGGACTGAAGAAACGGTCAAAGCGTCTGGCTGGATGGCGCCTGGGGCCATGGGGTCCAGGTGTGAAGGCTTGTGGACTCCTGGGCACCTGAGGACGGTGCAATGGAGTGTCGATTGACGTGGCGCTCAAGGAATGCCTGCCAAAGGACGAGCCTTACGGATGGGTGGAAACTGTTGGAGCAGGGGCCGAGTCAGTCAGGCAGCTTCTGGGTGTTGCTCAGGTGGAGTGTCGGCCGTCATGGGCACCTCCGATCTCGATGACCACAGTGTTGGTCGCGTGGAGCACATCCGGCAATCGGTGTTAAGGCGCATTGCCTCTGGGGCAGCGCCCGCCGATGTTGGAAATGGCGTGCTTGCCGACCGCCTTTGGATCCACTGGTGATCGTTGCGCTGGGGTTGCTGGCCACCGCCATGGCCTCCTGCATTGGCCTGCTGATCCTGCAGGTCGGCCTCTGGCGGGTGTTCGAACTGGCGCCGCAATTGCAGGCTGCGGCGGACGTGCCTGTGCCCCAGACCTCCCTCACGGTGGTGATTCCGGCTTACAACGAAGCCGGCAACATCGGCGCTTGCCTGGCCAGCGTGCTCAACGGCCAGCCCCCCTGCGTGGATTGGGAGGTGTTGGTGGTGGATGACGACTCAACTGATTCCACGGCGGAGCTGGCGGTGGCCTGTGCTGCCCGCCACCCGCAGTCCACGGCGGGGTTCAGTGTGCTGCCGGCCGGTCCCCGTCCGGCCTCTGAGCGCTGGGTGGGCAAGAACTGGGCGTGCACCCGGGCCATGGAGCAGGTGCGCAGCGACTGGGTGCTGTTCATCGATGCCGATGTGCAGCTGCAAGCCGATGCCATCCGGCGATCACTGGCTCAGGCGATCGCGGATCAGGCGGATCTGTTGAGCCTGGCGCCACGACTCACCTGTGACTGCCTGGCCGAATGGATGGTGCAACCGATCATGGCCAGCCTGCTGGGGCTGGGTTTTCCGATCGAAGCCGCCAATGATCCCGACTCCGACGTCGCCTTCGCTGCTGGACCATTCATGCTCTTCCGCCGCAGTGTTTATGAACGGATCGGTGGGCACCGTGCACTGGCGGCAGAAGTGGTGGAGGATCTGGCCTTGGCGCGCAGGATCAAGACGGGCGGTCATCGCTTGCGCTACCTGCTGGGTCTTGATGCCGTTGATCTGCGCATGTACGCCGATCTGGCCGCGTTGTGGGAAGGCTGGACCAAAAACTGGTGCCTGGGACTGGATCGCGATCCCGGCAAAGCACTGGCTGCTGCCGGCGTGGTGGTGCTGATGTTCAGCCTGCCCTGGTTGCTGATTCCCGTTGCGATTGGATTGTTGTTGGTTCTCCCGATCGCTCAGTGGTGGTGGCTGGCTCTGCTGGCTGCCGCCTCAATCGCTGTTCTTCAGCAGTTAATCCTGCGTCTGTGGACCAGACGGGAATTTCAGCTGCCCATCGATTACTGGTGGCTGATGGGTGCTGGAGGGTTGATTGTCGGCACCATCGGGCCCGTGTCGGTTTGGCGGACCTTCACCGGTCAGGGGTGGACCTGGAAGGGACGCTCACTTCGTTGAAGTTCCCAAGTGGTTCTGATCACATTCTGCGTACGATCAGAACATCGACATTGCTTTGACTTTGCTCACTTTGGTTTGATCCAATCCCTGCAGATCATCCAACGCGATCAAACGTTGTTTGATCATGTCGGCTAACACGAACAACACATTGCCTTCGTCGAACTCAGCGCGCCCTTCATAAAGATAGCGCTCAGTACTGAGGTGGTCATGTAGCTTCCAGACCGATTCCGGTGTATCAAGCGTGCTGGATTGCTCCTGCAGTGTTGAAATCAAAGCCGTGATTGAACGCTGTTTGCCGAGCTCGAATGCAGTGCGGGCAACGGTCTGTTCTTCGGATGTCCAGTCTGTTGCCGACATGAAGGGGAAAGCGGTGAGGAGGAAATCAGCGTTGATCAGAAATGGTCAAGTGAATGATTCATTTCGAAGTTGTGGCAGCTGAAACCAGGGTGTGGAAGGCGATTCATGATGTTCACGATGATAGCCAAAGTTGTAACAAGCTGCGAAAGAGAGGGCTGGATGCAAAGCCAGGCTGCGCGTTGTCACGCCCGGTCGTGTCGTGGCCCCACGTCGGTGGGGTAACCAGGTTCCCACTAGAAACAATTGACAGGAACTGATGATCAACGGCAGAACGCTGAACAACAGCAGATGCATGATCTGAGCAGGGAGATCAGAACCGTTGAGAATGATTAGCGCCAGCCAAAGACAGCTTAGATTTAACAGTTGCCGCATGCCCAGATAGTTGCCCATGAAGTGAACATACCAATCTAGGATGTTGTTATTGGTGCAACGTTGGTAGTCAGGATCCTGGAACGTCTCCGGTGCCAGGTGATGACGTCTGTGGTTGCGGGAACAACGCTCATAAGACAAGCCTGCATACACCAACAAATACACTTTGCCGATCCAGCGGTTCAATCCGGGATGACCCGGAACCAGACTGGCGTGCATGGAATCGTGGGCAACGATGAACAGCCCGGTGTGCAGAAATGCTCTGAGCAGAATCAAGCTGCCAATCAACAGCCCAGGCGTCTGATCAAGTGGCAGGGTGTAGCTCAGGCCCAGGGAGAGCAGCCAGGCTGATCCAATCAGACCAGCCAGAGCCAACCCTTTGAGGGCCTGAGGGCTGAACTCATTTGCCACCCAGCTTGAGCAACTCGGCTGGTGATGCCAGCAAGTCGATGGCCACGAAATAGATCTTGTCGTTTTCATCCAGCAGGAAGCGCCAAGCCACGTTCATGCCCACCTCACGACCGAACCAGGGGGTCTGCACCTTGCCGGTGACCTTGATCTGGTTGAAGCCACCTTCGGTCGGCTCGCCATAACCGCCCTGGGGCATCAACTTCAGGTTCTGACAATCCCGCTTGAAGAATTTCAGGATGGCGTCGCGGCCGACAATGGGACGCTGGAAGGGGGGCTGCAGAGCACCATCGTTGAGAAACAGATCGATCAGTTGATCAAAGTCGTTGGCATTGAGCAGCTGCATGTAGCTGAGGATGGTCTGATTCAGCACGCCGGGGATCAGGATCTCTTCGCGCTGATCAACCGGTGTCGGGGCCACGATCGGCTCGGTGACCACCTGGCTGTCGTCCACATCGGGGTCGTAGCCCATGTCCACCACGAAGTTGCGCAGCAAAGTGATCTGTTGGCCCTGCTCAACTTTTTTGACGGCCTCCAGAACTGAGTTGGCGTTGGCGGACAACCTGTACCCCTGAGGAATCGGAGCCACCTTGCCCTGGCGCATGAATTCGCCCAGCTCGTACCAGAAGCACAGCTTCACATTCACCGACCAGTAGGCGTAGCGCGCCGAAATCGGGCTGTTGATCTTGCCAGCCAGGTCGCACATCACCTTGGTCTGCTCGTCAAAGCTCATCGCCTGGATTTCATCCAGCGTCGGCTGTGCCAGCGCCATGCGGGCCGCACCCGGTGCCGCCACGGTGATGGTCCGGCCCATTTCCAGATAAGCAAACCAGATCAGTGCCAACTGGTCCTCTGCGCTCAGCAGCTTGAAGCGGGCTGTGATGGCCGGGACGGCTGCAGCGCTCAGCGTGTCTGGGAAGATCTGACGAGCTTTGTCGAGCGTGAACATCCGCAGGGGACACAGAGCGTACGAACCGTAACACTATGTTTCGAGTTTTAGCTGGATTGGGCTCAGGGCCTGCGGATGTCGCTCTGATCTGTTAATGGGTGTTGGGTTTAGCGCGATGGTCGTCAGCAGCCCTGCGCGCATCCTGGGCCCGGCGCCGCAGGGCGGCATGGCGGAAAGCTTTTTCCAGCTTGGTCAGCTTCGGCTGGTTGTCCTGAATGGCGGCCTCAGCACGTGCTTTGGCGGCGTTGATGAAGTCGTCTGATTTGGTGCCACTCAATCCACCCATGGCTTAGCTGCAACTACATCCAGGGTGAACAGTCCAAGGATCGAAAAGCGCCAAACAACAGGCCTTCTATTGATCTGATCCATGCACCCAACAAGGGGAAGGCCGCCCCTCCCGGATGGGAAGGACGGCCTATCTCGCTCGTTTGTGCATAGCAATCGACCTGATCAGTAATGCTTCAGGGAGTTGGAACCTCAAGCAAAGGGACTGAAGAAACGGTCAAAGCGTCTGGCTGGATGGCGCCTGGGGCCATGGGGTCCAGGTGTGAAGGCTTGTGGACTCCTGGGCACCTGAGGACGGTGCAATGGAGTGTCGATTGACGTGGCGCTCAAGGAATGCCTGCCAAAGGACGAGCCTTACGGATGGGTGGAAACTGTTGGAGCAGGGGCCGAGTCAGTCAGGCAGCTTCTGGGTGTTGCTCAGGTGGAGTGTCGGCCGTCATGGGCACCTCCGATCTCGATGACCACAGTGTTGGTCGCGTGGAGCACATCCGGCAATCGGTGTTAAGGCGCATTGCCTCTGGGGCAGTGCCCACCGATGTTGGAAATGGCGTGCCCATGCCTGGTTTTGGCCCAATACCGCTGCAATGTGGAAGACCTGAAGGGCTTTGGTTCAGATAAGCCAGCTTGGAGTCATGACCATGTCGCTCCAGCACGTCATCGCCCGCAGCAAAGCGCGTGGTCTGATCAACGGATCGGCGACGCCGGACCTTGGTCAAGCGATGGACGTGCACCGTCTCTTAGTACTTGAGGGCGACGCACGTCTTGCTTCAGCTCTGCTGACATTCGTTCTGTCACTGCCACCGCCTGCGGAGCCTGCTGGATGAGTGGCATCCAAGGTTCGGCTGTATGCGATGGTGAGTTAGTACGGTTTTGGCCCTTTTTTTGACGATTTTCATTGGCAATCTCTCCTGGGACGCTGAGAGAGAAGACCTCGTTCATCTGTTCAGCCAGTACGGCGAGGTCAGCAAGTGTTCGCTGCCTTTGGATCGGGAGACCGGCCGAAAGCGTGGCTTTGCCTTTGTCGACCTCGCCAATGCTGCGGATGAAAAGTCCGCCATCGACGACCTGCAGGACGTCGAGTGGATGGGACGCGGGATCACAGTTCGTCAGGCTGAACCCCGCCGCTGATTTCAGCTCGGTTCAGCGCTTGCCGATGACCTCTTCCCAGCTGATCAGTTGGGAAGAGTTTTTGTGCTGGTTGGATGGAGGGTTCTTCGGGGTCGCAATCTTGCGCGCAGCCAAGTTTGAGGCACGCCGTGCGGTGTGTTTCTTCATTGTGTTCAAAACAGGGTTATCAGGTTCTCGCTCGCCTGCGTTATCAGGGTTGCTCAGCTCACAGGCCTGATCAGACCTGTTTCACCCCTTCAACATGACACATCGGCGATTGGTGATGCTGCTCGCGCACGGCTGTTCGCGCTCGATTGATGGACGTGCCCACACATCAGGATCAGCGCATGTAGTTTTGTGACGAAGTTTTCGGTTGCGCTGAAAGCGCGCCTCAGCGAGATGTCTACGCAGCTGCTTCTCACGATTTTTGGCGCCTTTTCTGCCGCCAGCATGGTGCTTTGGATCTCGCGCCTGTCCGGTTCGGGGCAGCCGCAAAGTTGATGTCGATTCAGGATCGTTGCCTGCAACAACGTCCGCTGGCTGACCGGGCGTTCATGGATTTCAAGTACACACCCGCTGGCTCGTTGGAACAGCGGAGTGCACTGGCTCGCCTGCATGGGTTGATCCTGGAGTGGATTGAGCTGGAGTCAGGTCCCTGTTCTCTTGGACATGAAGAAACGTCTCGTCGACATCAAGATCTATTGACCCATTCGTTGGGTTTGTGACTACGCCCTTAGCTTGGCGATCCACGCGATCGGGCCATGCGCAGTTATCAGAACATCAAGCGCAGCAATGAAATAGCAATGGGTCTGTCGTTCATCGTCGTCTCTGTTGCGGTGTTAGCAGCGCTCTCCGTGCTCGCATCCCAGGCCTGAGACCACCGGTTGAGTTCAAAATCCCTCAGTTGGGGGATGTGTTGTTGGCCTGATGTCGCCTGAATGGGGACAATGCATCTCCCCGGCTTAGCACCTCTGTTTGATCTGATTCTTGATTGCCAAGGCGTGCTCAACACCGAGCGCGTCGAAGCGGTGATGGCAAGTGGTTCAGCTGGATGAGGGGGATCAGCCTCAGGGCAACCCTCCAGCTTCAGGGTCTTAATCTTGTCTCAAGATCGGATCGGAGGGTGATGGTGGCGATGGTTGGCTTCTTGTCTGCGCTTTCGTCTCTGCCCGGAGCGGACGTTGGCTTGTTTCAGCAGCTGATCCAGGAGCTGGGTGCTCTCTGTCAGGCGCCACCTGCCAAGGCGGCCAAGGTGTGTGCGCTGCATGCACGCCTGGTGAACCGCTGAACCTCGGGCATGGCTGAGTGGGGGCAGAGGTTCAAGGGGGTTGATCTTCAGTCAGAGGGTCATATGCGGCTGTGTGAAGCCCTCGAAGCTGCCGGACTTCTGTTCAGTTTTGAAATGCATATCTGCATCCCCGAGGGTGCAACTGGCACCCGTCGCACCCTGGATCTGCTGGTGATCTCCCCCCATGGGCTGCTGAATGTGGAAATTGACGGGGCTCGCCACAACAAAACCAAACGTCGCGACAAGGATTACAACCGTGATCGTCTGCTCAGTCGCCATCTGCGCACGCTGCGTTTCACCCATGACGCGGTTCTCAGTGATCCTCAGGCGGTGGCGCGCATTATTCAGATTGAGTTGGAGCAGGACCGTCGTTCCCTGTTCCAACAACTCAATGGGCTGTAGGCGTTGTCAGGGCTTCCTAGGCTGACGCCATGACTGAGGGATCCATCCCGAACAATCCGGCACAGGATCTTGAGGCCGCCCGCCAACGGGGTCGCTGGCTAAGCGACGAGGAACAGGCGGAACTCGATCGAAAGAACCAGCGGATTCAGCTGTCCCAGGAACAGGATCGCAGCCGTCGCCGTCGATTAACCCTGCTCACGGCCGTTTGCGTTCTTCTACCACCGCTGTGGCCCGTGGCATTCGGCCTCAGCTTTTATCTCCTGTTTCCCCGAACGGCAGCGCGGATCGGTCTGGTGGCGGGTGTTGTTCTGCTGCTGGGGGGGCTGGCTGTTGCCGTTGCACTGGCCCTGGTCACGCTGGGGCTACTGCAACTGCTGTTTTGAGCCAAAAACAGAGACTGCAGCGGATCTCACAACACATCGACCCATGAATCGTTACGTTGTGTGAACACAGGCGGCAAATTTATGTCAGGTCGGTTCGGAGTGGTGGGCTGTGGTTACGTCGGTTCAGCTGTTGCCCTCCACTTGCGCGCACAGGGCTACGAGCTGATGGGTACTACAACGGGCCCGGCTCGTCTGGCTGAGCTGTGCGATCTAGTCGACCATCCCCGCATTCTCCGTGCTGGTGATTCCGCTGCTGACTTCAGTGTTATCGACGACCTTGATGGTGTGTTGATTGCCATGGCTCCGACCACGGCCAGCTACGAGGAAGATCAGTACCGAGCGGTTTACGCCGAAGCGGTGCCTGCCCTTGTCAAGGCTCTGCGAGAGCGCCCTCGTCAACGTCCGCTCCACGTCAGTTACTTGAGCAGTGCTGGGGTCTATGGCGATCAGTCCGGTGCCGTCACCACGGAGTTGTCATCCCCGGATCTCAGCAACACCACCAACGAGCTGCTGGTGCAGGCAGAGAATGCCGTCCTTGCGCTCAACACTCCCTCGATTCAGACCTGTGTGCTGAGGTTGGGGGGGATCTACGGGCCAGGAAAAGACATCCCATCGTTCATTCGCAGTGCCTCGGGGCAGCAGGTGGCCAAGAACGGCAACCACATCAATGCCTGGGTGCACCTGGACGACATCGTTCGCGGGGTTGAGTTTGCACTTCAGCGCAGACTTCAGGGCATCTACAACCTCGTGGATGACCTTCAACTCAGTCGTCGCGAGCTCTCCAATGCCCTCTGCGATGACGAAGGGCTCCCCCCTGTGATCTGGGACAACCACGATCGTCCGGGGGCCAGGGGCGTTCAACGCTCGTGTCTCCAATGCACGGCTGCTCCAGATGGGTTTCACGCTGAGAACCCGGTCGATGCTGGAACCGGTCGCCGCTTGTTGATGCGACCGCTCAGCTGTCGTAAGTGCGGCAACCCTTTCGCCAGGGATTGGCGGCACAATCCATCGCCCAGTAATCCGTTTTCGGAGTGTTCTGCGATTCTTGCGTTGGAACAGCTGGAACCACGGCGCGCCGCCGACCGATGCGTGGCAGGTGATCCGTGATCATCTTCAGTCCGAAGCGGGCCATCATTCCTCTCGTGCTGACTCGTGCTAGCTCGCCCTTGAGCGCGGCGACAGTCCTTCAAAACGAGTTTTTCTGTGAAAACTTCGTGATTCATCCCCTCGAGCTTCTCGATCGATGGCGCCGGCATCTGCCAGGTTTTCAACGCTGGCGGCGCGATTCAGCAGCGGCGGCCACACCACCGGATCAGGATTGGTTGCGTGAGCCCACAACCCTCGAGGAAGCATCAGCGCTTTATCCCCACCTCAGCCAGGAGCAAGCGATGGTCCGTTATCAACGGTTCAGGCTGGGCATGCGTTGGCAACGGGATCAGGAGCTCAGCTGATCAGCACAAGCGTCAGCTCCAAGCCGATGAAGCCCACGAGAAAAAAGGCTGCCAGCAGAGACACCTCACGGAAGAACCGCGCCACCACAACCCCGGCTCCCACAAACACGGAGGAAATCAGAATGGCTGTCAGGTCGTCCTGCACGGTGTTCAAACCCGTAACAGAATTAACCTAACCAATAAAAATTCCGGCCACGAGGAGACTTCTTGCTGATTTCGTATCAGGACGAACAATTGGTTTTTCCGTTGTCCGGCGTAATGGAGACAGTTGAGTCAGCAGACGGCCTTGGATCTCCTTGTTCAGCACGTTGATCGCCCAGGATTTGTCCGTCTGATCGTTGCCAGTGTCCATGGCGCGTTATGGCTGCAAACCCACTTCCCGGAGGAGGAGTGGACCACGCTCCTGTCTGGTGAAGCCTGTTTCGGGATGGATTGCCTGAGCACGCTGCTTGAGGATGCACGCTCCGCAGGATTGCTGGTGAATGCACGTGTTGTTGTTGAATCCTGACGATTCCAGTGTGTTGATAACACCATTGAAAACGATTTGTAGTTGTCGTTGAAGCTGGTTCTGGTAAAAATCTTTGCAACTTTATTCTCTGTCGGAGAAAACATGTCTCTTCTCTACGAAGACGAAGATCAAATCCTTCCACTTCTCCTGCATCGTGTTGATTCCGGCCAAAAGCCATGTTCATGCCGAGATTGCCTGGGAATTCGTGATCGGATGCGTCAGTTGAATCTTGATTTCGATCAGTTCAGCGCACGCTTGGTGGCCTGAATTCAGCGTTTGTGAACATCAGTTGAGGACAGCCACGGCAGCGCCAATCCTGTCTCTAGAACTAGTGGGTCCCGTTCTGAGACGCTGTGGCAGACGACTTCTGCATCGAGTTTGCTTCGGCTTTAGCCGTGTTGTTGATTGAGTTGAATGCCGAGCTCGAGGATTTCGCGGAACAGGTTGATATGAGCATCGCTTTGGAACTTGAACCGACACGCTGACTCTGAACGCGATCAGCTCTCTGCATATCGCAGTGCCTTCAGCCCCATCACCAAGTGGGTGCGGAAGCTGCCCAGGGCCATGACTTGTTTTGGTGTTCTGGTATCGCTGACTTCATCACCCTGGCTTTCGATCCACTGGAGCAGTTCCTTGGTTTGATCAGCCCAGGCGCTCAATGCTGCCCGCAGCAGTTCGTCCTCGTCAATACTTGCCATCCGCGCCTGCGTTCCCTCCATCGCTGCTTTGAGCAGAGCGCTGAGCTGGTGGCGGCTCAGGGCATCGGGGACAGAGGGATCGGGGTCGATGCTTAAGGAAACCTGAAGGAGATGCATTCACCGTAGACCCTTATGGGGTCGTGATGCCACACCAGTCCTCGCTCAGGTCTGATGAGCGTCCGGGTCCACAGGCTTTCCTTGAATGGTCAGGGCGAGTCGTCGCGCCAGCAACAGGGAGGGGTAAAGCCCCGCGGCACGCCCTTCATCGCGAAACAGTTGGCGCATCATCTTCAGCATTGGATCACTCGGTTGCATGCGGCGGCACAGTTCTGCAATGGCTGTGCTTCCGTGCCAAATCGTGTCGCCTTCCAACAGCATCGCCCCGTCAGCAAGGCGGTAACCCTGTTGCTGAAGGCGGTAGCGCAGCTCGTTGTCGGCTCGACCATCACGGATCTCCAGCTCCTTGATCCCGCTCACCAGCTCACTGCGCAGGGCAAAGGAACGGCAGAAGGGGCAGCCGCCGTCGTAGACGAGTGTGAGAGTCATCGGACAAGTCTGTCGTGGGTGCCCTCCTGTCGTTGATCCTGTCGATGCTGCTCTGCTTGTTGCCGGCTCCGGCCGCTGCAGACTGGAGCTGTGACGGTGATCAGCTGAGGGTGGAGACCGTGGCTGGTGCGGTGGATCCGACCGGTCTGCCAGGAGGGGTTCCGAACACCTCGGCCGGGACGCTCCCCGGTGATGGAGTTCTGATCCACTGGCGTGAGATGACCTTGCAGCTACCGCGAACGAACAATGCCGGTGCACCCAGCTACACCGACGGTCGTTGGTGGTGGCGGGTCGAGGATCCCCTGCAGCCGGAATTTCTGCAGCGCCGCGGCTCGATCGTCGCCTACGACTGCCAACCGCTGCCCTGAGTTCAGCGCCGACGGCGACGGCGATCCGCCTTTCGGGTCCCTCCATAGCGGTACCCGGGTTGCGCCTTCAACTTGGGCCAACAGGAGGGACAAACGAAGACCCACTCCGTCAGCGCATCGGTTCGGACCCTGTAGTGCAGCCCTCCAGGGGATGCACAGCAATCACAGCTCAGCGATCGATCGCCATCTGGCATGGATCTGGCCTGGGGTGGAACAGTCCTTTTAGATAGTGCTGCGCCACCACCCGCTCCTGGCTGCACTGCTGAAACAGGAAGCCAGCGATGGCCACCTGGACCAGGCGGTACTGGTCCCATTGCGGATGGCTCTCGATAAATCGACCCATGGCCTCATAAAGATCCTGCGGCAACTGGTTTTCCACACTGACGTGTGGCGGCATGGAATCCGGAGTGGTCAGCAAATTGCTCTCTGCGCTTCCTTCAATCCATCTCCGCACGTCACGAGTCGGTTCGTCAAAACCGTTCCGATGGACCGATCAAGTTGACCCTGTTGGGGGTGAGATCAGTGTTTGCAGGCGATCTTGACCGCGATGTGCTCTGTACTACAGGCTTCTCTCCGGCCTCGTCAAGAGGAAAATCGGTTTTCCCCTGCGTGCGGCAAGCCCCGCCTTGGCATGGACATCCTGAGGATGTCTGGTTGTGGAAAAGCTGTTAAGAACGTTGGCGAAGCCGTGGATTGATTGATGGTTCACCGCTTCTAATCAATCAATGGCGACCTGATTGGAGATCGTGTTTCCGTCTCAGGAAAGCCAGAAGCCCCCCTGCATCAACGTGCTCCAGAGCTGCTGTTGGTCATCCACTGCAGCGGTGGTCGACGGCGATTGGCGCATGGGTGGGGTCCACCAGTCCCGCAGACGAGCGATTGGCGCACGTCTGCGCGGCCATGGGCATGAGGTCATAACGAACAGCGGGGTCTGGTGTCAGTGCAGCGTGAACAGTGGTTGTTGGCATGGGTTGTTTGACTTATTGGGTTCTCGTTCGTGGTAATAGGGCTGGCATGGTGATCCCACTGCGTCGTTGATCCATGGACGAGCCCTCCTCGGTGACGCCGCTCACGGCCCTGGTGGTGGATGCGGAAGGCAGGCTCACCTACATGGGAGTGGATGGTCGACGTCGGGTGATCGTTGGCGATGGGGAGCTCCTCAAGCGCCTTCAGCAGCTCCATGACGACAGCGGCAATGTCGACGGCGGCTGCGGAATCTGATCAGCCCATTGACGCACTAGTACAGACGCACTAGAACAGGTGTATCAGTGAGGTCTTCATGGCTTGCAGCTCTCCCTACGCCACCTTCCGTGCCGATGCCTGGATGCAGCAGTCCCTGATTCGCCCCCGCAAAGTGCTGAGTGACTTGCCACCGTCCGAGCCGCTTCGTTCGGCGAGTTGTAACTCCAGGTCTTTGCGGTCCGCTGCGGCTGTTCAGGGTGAATTGTTTCTTTTTCCCGTCATCGTGTCCTGCTGAGCCTCGATGGCAGACAGTTCATGGCGATGCGTGACTGCTCAGATGCATCCCTAGTCCGGATCTGGCAATCTGAACACTTCGGCTTTCTTTGCCTTACATGCTGCTGTTCGCTTCCCAGACGGCCCCCGGCGGCCCAACTGTCATCCTTCCTGCCCTGCTGATCACCGGGCTTCTGATCGCGGCATCCCAGGCGTTCGTTCCCAAGGGCTGAGCACAAAAAAAGCGGAGGAGTGTCCCCCGCTCGTTGCTGTTGACTGGAGATTCAATACACCCCATAGCTCACGCCGCGATAGCGAAGTTCGCGACCGCCGGTGGCCTCCTGATCCTGGTGGATCGGGTCATACGCCACGCCGCGATAACGCAGTTGTGGCTTCTGGCCAACTCCCACCGGTGTGTGGGTGGCATCGATGTGGTCAGCACTGCCGAAGGCCTTGGCCATCTGCAGGCGCGCCCGTTGCATGGCCCGGGTGCGGGTGGTGCGGGCTTTGATCAGTTGAAGTGTGTTCATGACATCACCTCTTCAGCGCCCATGCCCCCGTTGCCTGGCGTGGGTCTGACTGCAGCTTCATTGAAGAAGCTCAACGTAAGTTGATCATAGGGCATTTCTGTATCAGCAGCTACCAATCGCTGAATGTGCTCTTGTCTGGCCTTGCCAGCATGGGGGCATGGTCACGTACTTAGACTTGCATAGGTAGCTAGAGTCATTGCAGCGCAGCAGGTCTAAGCGTTTCCAATGGTTGCTCAAAAGAGCAAAACCAAAGCCAGCACCAAGGCTGATGTGGCTGGTCACAAAGTGGCCATCTCATATTCGCGTGTCAGTACCGGCAAGCAATCCGGTGAAGATCGCAGTGGTGAGGAGCGCCAGCAACGTGCCATTGAGTCATGGCTGTCTGAGCATCCGGACTACTCGCTGGATCGAGAAATCAGAGTCACGGTTAGCGGCGCCAAAGCCGGCCGGTTCGAATGGTTCATCTCAGAGCTTGAGAAAGGCGTTCTGCCGCGTGGAACGTGTCTGGTGGTGGAGAAGGTATCTAGGTTCAGTCGAGAGCCCATAGAAGCCGTTCTGAAGACTCTTCTGCGTCTATGGGATGCAGGTGGTGCTATCGCGTTCTGTGAACTAGGCGGCAAGGTGCTGTCTTGTTTTGAGCAAGACAGCGGTGACGCCTACGTAGTTCTTGGTGCGATCCAACGTGCTAGAGGCGAATGGTTGGAACGCCAGGACCGTTCGCTTGCTGCTCGACGCAAGGAACGTGACTTACATAAGCAGGGCACTCACAAGCCAAAAGCTCGAACTAAGAGGGGTCGAGCTGACTATCCGTTTTGGCTAGATGTGAAAGATGGCGAGTACGTCCTGAACGACTGGGCTACTCATGTCAAAACCATTTTTAGTCTTGCGCCAAAGCTGGGCATCACACGTATTGCAAACCATCTCGACAGCCAAGGAATCAAGGCCGTTAGCGATGGCCGCAGGAGGTGGACACCAAATTCTGTTTCGGGTGTTCTGCGTAATGAAGCAGCACTCGGCTACAAGGTCTTCTGGAAAGACAACAAACCATCTGATGAGAAGGTTGTTTGCTATCCACCAGTCGTCACACAAGAGGAATGGGATGCAGCTCAGATGGGGCTGTCATCACGTAGTCAGTCCCGTCCCAGCAACAACAGTCCAACGCAGCAGAACCTTTTCGCTGGGTCGATTTATTGTCGTCATTGCGGCTCACCAATGGTGGTGAAGAACGCCGGTAATGGTCAAAAATTTCTACGTTGCCGAAATGACTTCAGCATCTGCACCCAGCGTGGCCACAAGTACCTAGAAGCTTTCTTACTGAATCACCTTGCTCAATATCGCTGGGAAGAATTTTTCAATGCAGGGGTCCAAGAAGCTGCTTTGACATCCGCAAGGTCATCACTGCTCGAAGCAGAAAAAACGCTCAGGTCTATCCAGGAGGACGTAGCCAAAGTCAATAGCAACATTACGAAGCTCACTACCAGCGATAGTCCAGAGCTATTGCGTGTACTGCCTCAGTTCAGTCGTCAGTTGGACAAACTGCTTGCTGATCAGAACGTGGCTCAAGCTGCAGTCGATGACGTAAGAGCTGAAGTTAATAAGTTGACGCACCAGCAAACAGGACGTGAAGCGGAAAGAGCTCTAAAGCGTCAGATCGATGGGTTTATCAGCGGTGAGGACAACAGCCTTGAACAAAGGGTTTCGTTCAACACTTGGCTAAGAGAACAAAAGCTTGTGCTCTGTCTTGAGGATGGGCATGCGATTGCTGAATTGGATGATGAGGTATTTCCAGCCGATGAAATGAAGGCTTTTGTCAACATCGGTGAACCAGTCTTCGATCAAGGAAGGCTGGTTATGGTCAACTGCTTGCTGGAGACGATGAAAAATCATTCATCGTTTGACAAGATGTCAGATGCTCTTAAAGCAAAGGTCCATAGCATCTACCAGTTTCAAGACAATACTATTGATCCAGAAAGACTTCAAAAGGGGTGGGAAGAGAAAATTGATAAGGGTTGGCCCATAGTTGATTTGATTGGAATCAGGACGCCAGAAGAGCATGACTATTGGCAAAAAGTAGTAGCGGCAGGCGGCGATGACCCTTCGTCAACATTTGAGGGGCATATCGGTCTGCTCAACCAACCAGAGACATATGGCACTGACTTGGTTGGTCCCTGGACATCACGTGAACAACGCAAGCGCGGTCGCCCCGCTCGTCGTAGGAGAATGAACTGATGGATTACGCGTTTTCCCTAGTAAAGCTCGAAACAATGAGCGTTGAGGAATTCCTCAAGATGGATGGTGATGATGGGTGGTTAATCGGCAAGAACCTAATTGTCTGCTCCGAGTGCAGGGCGAACGTATTTCTAAAAAGAGGAGAAATAAGAACCCCACATTTTGCACACGCGAAATTTCGAGAAAACAACGATGGGTGCTCAAAAAGAGTGAGGGACTACAATCCAGATAGAGTTCGAAAGCTGAGGGCAAAACAGTCAAAATATAGAGTTGGCTATTTTCAACAGAGATTCGAGGATTATTTATTCATTTCACTGCTTGATACGATTAAAAAAAGCAATTTATTCTATGTGAATTGGGATGCTGATTCAAAGGACCCTTCTACTCCGATTATCGGATTGCAGAAAGTCGACGATTCCATGTATCCCGAAAAGATCAAGCATCTCAGGGATATTGGTAGCGCGATCACCTCATTTCTCCTTAAAAAGAATAAGAAAAATAAAGGCGCTAGAGATCTTGGGGAAGCTGCTCAGTATTGGCTTGATTTAAATAAAAGTACTTTCAGTAAATTTGGACCTGAGAAATACAAAAAAGATATCAGTAAAAACATTAAGTATGAAGGGACTAATTTTAGTGACAACGGACTCAAAACAGATTATGTTGAAGAAATATCCTCCCTCAAATTTACTTTTAGAGACGGCGACGAAATATTTGCAGCTGAAGCTATGACCCATCTACTACAAAAAGGAGCCGAACCTCTTGTCGGCGCAGCGATGGCTGCCGCAATGGAATTAAATCTAAGCACTAAGTTGTCACAGGTTTGGAGAGATCAGGGACTTGGTGTGTTCGAAGAAAAAAAATATGGAATGGGTTTGGATTTCTTTGTTGATTACCTGAATGACGTCAAACAATCTCCAGCAGAGCATTTTACGACGGTGAAAACTGCTCAGGTCGTGGCTAGATTTCTCCGAGATACGATTCAATAAAAAATACTCAAATCAATTACTAGGCTTGGAAAAAAAATTATTGATTAATGGAATGGCTAATTACATTGATTGGACTGGTGAGGGTCCAAAAAAGGGTCCCTACTATCTATACTATCTCGAAACATATGCCTCCATAGTAAAGTTATTTAAGTTCATAAATTTTGCGGCAACTGCACAGTCCTACTATGGGGATTCGGCAAATTCACCAGAGGAGGCTAGGAGAAAAGCAATAGACTCTAAAAGGGGATTTGTGTACATAGCCTGGGCTCCATACCTAAAAAGTATCTGGGAAGAGACTCTCGAGAGAAAAGGCTTTAATGACTGCGTCAAAATTGGTTATTCTGACGACCCTGACAGAAGAATTGATGAAATAGCTGGCAATATTGGTCCACCGGACTCTATTGAAATTATCGATGTCTGGCCAATGTTAGATATGAAGGGAGCAGAAGACCTTGTACACCATAAACTCAAAAGGTATCGCCTTTCGCCTAAACGTGAACTATTTGGACTTGATCCTGATTCGGCCAAGCAGAAAGTAGGCGAAATTCTTGAAAAAGCCTATGGCCCGGGAGTTAGTGAAAGAGGAAAAACTACCGATTTCTCCTAAAATACAAAGATCGCGATATTTAGCCTCATCAAGTGAAATAGGGCGACGTTCAGACATCAATCACGTTGGGCGTTCCACCCTCGATTTGTTCCAGGGTTGATCTGATGGCATGGATCTGATCCTGGTGTTACTTGTCGACCACGCCCAACCTTTACACGAAAAATCAGGCAGCGGCTTGGTTTTCGTAATTTGCAAGTTCCTTCTGCAGTATTTCTATTTTACGTAAAATAGGCCCACAATGCTCACAAGCATGAGGATCTGGAGGTAGAAATTCCTCTCGATAGAGCATCGATCGATAGATCTCGATCTGTTCTTCAAGATGCCGGTTCAAAATACATAGGACCAAGTTTTGAGATTTTGACGAGTTCTCCGGTGATTAGTGCGTCAGACCCGATCAATGTGCGGAACTCAACAACACAAACTGTGTGCTTTGTCACACATCGATCACGTTGGGCGTTCCACCCTCCAACTGCTCGAGTGTTTCTTTGATGGTACGGATCTGATCTTGGTTCTCTTTGTCGATCACACCCTGTTGCAGCACCTTGAACGCTTCGCTGATGGCACTGATCTGGGCGTAAGCCTTCACCTTGGGATCTAAACCCAGTTCAACGAGCCGCATCGCCAATCGTGGTGCAGCATCCGCCAGCAGAGTATGAGCTTGTTCCAGATTGGATTTGATGGCCTCCTGAAGGAATCCATCTGCATCTGGATGCTTTCTCCATTCACGGAGGTTGGTGGCTGACGTTCCAACAGCAGCAGCACAATCAACCCAACTAGCCCCCGATGCTCGAAGGACTAACGCCTTTTTGACTACGGGGGGCAGTTCCTGGTCTTCACGACGTCTCTTGCCCATCGCAAACGTCATTCACCTGTGATGCCCCAGGCGGACCTGGCTGCTGCAATCGCTTGTGGTGATGGTGGTTTGCTCAGCATCCGCGCCCACCGATCGTGACTCGTTTCAGAGGCACGAGCCTGCACAGCCAGATCGTTCTGACGATTCCGCTTCTGGAGCGCAAGGAGGTCATCAGCAGCCCGCTGATCCTGCTGACGTTGGTCCAGTTGCTGCACCTGCTGAGCTTCCCACTCCAGACCGGCAGCACGGAGATGAGGGATGTCCTGCGGTAGGAGTTGTCCGCTATTCCTACGGGCAACAGTATCGGCAGGCATAGAACCTGACCCCAGCCCCCCATTGGAGAAGAGGTTCTGAAAAAGTGCAGGATTGTCAGACTGCAAAGCAATCTCTGCAGTCAGACCCAAGTCACCCTTTTTCTTTGGCAGTGGTGGACATTGCGTTCCAGGGAATGTCTGGCTCCACCAGGTGGCGAAATCAGCCGTGTGATCGAAAGTAGGCATCAGTAGTAAAGAAGTTTGGGTGGACGCTTAGCAAGCATTTCCAACAGTCTTGGAGACTGCCGGTCTCTAAGGTTCTCCGGTGAGGATTGACCGTTGATGCACTTCCTGTATGCAGATTCTGCCCAGGAATCTTGTTGGCGTTGATTGTAGGGATAAAGCTGGCGTGCACACTTGGTGCACCGCGACATCAACCGCCATTCGTCGATGCTTAGATCCCAATCACTATCCATAAGGATTGTGGTGTTTCATCAATAGTAATACGTTCCAACATCAAATGCACATGGATTTGTTCTACAAAAGAATTGCTTGACACGGTTAGCTACTCATTCTACTATCGTCATTAAGTAAGTCCCCCGCTCTACGATTGTATAAGCAAAAACTGCAACCACACCCCCTGCTATTCGACTTACTGATAACAGTAATCCTGATACCAAGCATCACGAAACAGCAGCATTGCTGAAGACAAAAAGAATCATCTTGATTGCGAATTAGATAAATAATGCTGTGCGTGAATCTGACGTAATGGCTGTTCAAGTAGCCATCTAGTCCTCTACCTTTCATTTGAGGACATGGCAGTCTCTGCCTGGCCTCTGAACCTCGGTAACTGAATAGATCTATGAAGATCAATCGCTTCGGCAAAGCTGAGGTCTTGTCCACTGCCGAGCTTGATCTGTTGCTGTCGGTTCTGCCCGAAAATCATCGTGTCTTAGCCACCTTGCTGAGACGCACCGCTGCTCGGGTGTCCGAAGGTCTACAGCTCAAGTGGCAGTACGTCGGCAAGACCGAAATTATCTTTGCCGCTCCAACGACCAAAGGGAAGAAGAGAACAAGAACCGTTCCAATCCATCCAGATCTTGCCGATCAGCTTTCGAGCTGGCGGCAGGTTGTGGCTCCATTAAACGGCCCAGATAACTGGGTCTTCCCAGGGAGGAATCCTGGCGAGCATCTGACGCGTCGTGGTTTCGATCACGCGTTGAGGAAGGCTGCTGGTGAAATCGGGATGCAGGGAATCTCAACCCATACATTTCGACGGTCATTCTTGACCGCTGCCAGTCAGAACGGGATCCCATTACGCAACATCCAATCAATCAGCGGCCATTCGAGTCTGACGATGCTGTCCAATTATTTGGACGTGTCTGAATCAGCGAAGAATGACTGTGTGATGGCTGGCGCGTGAATGGCGGTTCTGGCCATTTGGCCAAGACCTACATTAAAGGCCCAAAAGAAAACCCCTAGTGGGGTTTCTAGGGGTCTTCTCCCTGAATGGCCGCGACATCATCAGGATGGAGAGAAGGGTCTCCTTGTTCATAATAATCGCGCTTCTTTTCAATCATCACCCTGATTGCCCAATCAGAGGCTGCTTCGGGAATCTCATCACCTTCGTGATAGACCAAAATCTCAATATCAGGCATCCGAGTGGCTAACGCTGCCCGGTTTGCTCTGCGTCTGAGTGCCTCAAGCTCCCTTGAAAGGCCCATCAGAGTTTTTCCTCCGGTGAATCGCAGCGATCAGAACACGAATTTTTTACGTTCCACCGCCAATCCACCGCTTGTCCCCGTCGTTTCCCACCAAGGGATCCAAGTTGGGGCAACGGGTTTGGGTTGCAGAGGTGGACATCCCGTAGGGGTAAAAGATTCTGCGGCCGGCTCACCGTTGTTCTGCTGTTCACGTTCCAGGGGGCAATCCCTGCTGATCCAACAGACACCGCTCCAATCCACCCCCAGTCTTCAAAACCCCTACTACTACTAAGAAGTAGGGGTGGAAAAGAAGGGGGACAAGGAGTGGACCTGGAGTGGACTGCGTGTTGGTACGTCATCTGACTGACCTCACCGCTGTTCCGCCCTCAACCAGAACAACCAGACCCTGACTCTTGGCCAGCTGTGCCATCTGTTTGATGTCTGGAGCGGATGGTCTGGCCTTACCGTTCCAGGCGTTTTTTCTGATAGTGCTGAGCTTGACCCCCTTGCTGGAGGATTTTGGGGTGTGCTTTTTGGTGTAAGCCAGGAACACCCTCAACATCTCCTGGATTGGGTTCTTGCCACGTTCAACCAGATCAACGCCCTGGGTTTTACCGGCGATGACTAATCTCGTCGCCAAGATGATCGTCTCGGTGCTTACGCGGGGGAAGAACTTCCTGACATGATCCTCTACCTGGGTCTCGTCATAGTTGAACCGTTGGCGAAGATTGCGCCAAAAGCCGTGTGGCACCAATTCATCGGGGGGCTGCCAATCATCTGATTGCGGCTCCATTCCGGTGTAGGTCCGCATGAACTGGATAGCCGCTGCAACCCGCAGCACCTGTCCTGGCGCTTTAGCCCACAATGCTTCGATCTCATCGCTACCAGCAGAGATCGACTTCTCCTCCAGGTGGTTGAACACCTCTACGAATTTCTCGGTGGCCGATTCTGATAACCAGAATTTCGGCTTCCGATCCATGTCTGGAACGGGCGGGCACTCACCATGGGAAAACCCCTCTGAGTAAGCCAGCAAGGGATCAATCGGTCCCAATCTGAACGCCGCCTCGTACAGATCACCGAGGTAGAGCGTCAGATCATGATCAGCGTTTAGTTTGTCCAGCAGCGTCCGGGCAAGCCGGGGGACTTGGAAGAACAATGGCCGGGCATTAAACCCGTTGGCATTACCGGCTTCCAGATACTGAAGGAACACCTTCGGTTGGGTTCCGCCCAACACTGATAGTGCTGCTTCTGTGACCTCCCGGCTTAGACGGGCGTCAGCAAAAACCTCATTGGAATAGCTGCCGTCATAGGCCGACAGATAGAACTCCATGTCCGTCTGTCGTGCCGTGCTGCCCATCTCCTTAAACCAGCTCGACAACTCATCCTTGGCGAGCAGGCTTGGAATGATTGGACCGAACTCAGCAAGATCAGCTCTGATGCCCTGGGTAGTTGGCGAGGTGTAAATAACGTTCTTCTTCCGAGTTGGCTCTGGCGGCGATGGTGGAACCTTTCCATCCTTCTCCTCTGGTTTCAGCTTGTCCCACTTGGATTTTTCCTTGTGGTACTCAGCCTTCTGCTTGCGGAAGTCGTCGTTCTCCTTGCCGTTAACTACTTTCACGGCCGGCACGACGCCGAAGTTCAACGGCGTCAGACACAGCAGCTTGATCAAGACTGATTTAGCGACGCCACTGGTGCCGATCAGGAACATCCATAGGATGATCTTCTCCTCCATGGATTTGGCCTGGATGCGGGCCGTCGGCGGGAGCATTGCTCCAACGCAACAGACGATCACCGCCACCAAGACGTCATCCTGAAACTTCAGGCCATCCCTCAGGACCCTGAAGCCAGGAATCCATTTGGCTGGAACGTAATCCTCAAGCCTGATGTCCGGCACCTCGCCGGCATCCATGAGCTTGTCGATGGCTTCAAGAATGTCCTCCTCTGTTTCCTTCTCAGCCTGTGCCGCTTCGGCATAACGCTCCAGGGAATAGGTGTTGCTGACACCATTGAGCGCCGCCGTTCTCATGATTTCGGCTTTGCTGGAACCCTCCTGAATCAGCTCGTCCATCGCGGACTGCTGTTTCTGTTGCTCAGTCTTGGGGAATTCACCCATCTCTTTAATGACCGCAACGGTTTTGAGGAGAGCTTCTGCGTTGCCAGTTATGAGTTCACGTGCTCCACCTGGACCGTGAGCACGTAGCAAGATAAATAACAGTGCATACAGTCGCTTCTTGCCTGGGGCCCTGTCGTCCCAATCAAGAAACTCCACCTGGCCTAGGAGAACTTCCCATTCGGTGTACGCCGATCCATCCTCCTCAAAAGCCTTGAACTTTCCATAGTTTTTGGCCAGCAGTCTGGTTACGTTGTCGCACCACTCATGAACATTCAGGGTGTCCCAACGACGCCAATCACCAGTGTTGAGGAGGTGGGCGATCCAGAGACCATGACAATGATCATGACCACAACAACCCAGGATTAGTTTCTGGCCCGAGTGCATCAGGTCTGATGCGCTTTCAAACCAGGCATATTCCTTGGAGTTAGTGTCACGCAGCCGTGGCCAGAGCCACTGGATGTATTTGTTGGTGGCCTCTTCAGCAGTCTCACAATCACCCCCGTGCTCCTTCAGCACAAAGGGATTTCCCATGCTGCTGGAGCGGGAAATGTTCAGCTTGCGCCGACCCTCCGGAGTCTTCTCACGCTGACAACCGACAATGATCATCGGTTCAGGAGTAGGTGGCCGCCGAACAGTTTTTGTTTCAGACGCCATCAGGGTCATAACCCTCCTGAACGGCTGAGATGGTCAGAAAGCGACGGGCGATCTTGGAAGCATCAGACCCTTCAACCAACGCCAGCGTCTTGATGAACACCACCAGTCGTCGAGGCATACGAATGTGCATTGCATCGGTGTGCCGTGCACCTTCTATGTCGCGTCTGTTGAACTCAGCTTTATCCAATTTTACGCGTTCGTTTTGTAGAACACGCCAACCCTGTCACCCCGTCAGACCCATTGCAACGCAAGCGGTTTGGGGCCTACCTACTGTATTTGCAAGTATTGGTACGAGAGCATGACCCCGCTATGGCCTGTTCTTTGCATCTGTGGGCCTTCCGCGGCCGGCAAAACCACCTTTGCGGCGTCCCTTTCGCAAGCCCTGCAGGCCCGCGGTCGTCAGCCTCTGCAGATCGCCTGCGACGACTACTACCGCCAGGATTGGAGTCCCCATCCGCTGTTCGGCTTCGACACCGCCGATGCCATCGATGATCAGGCCCTGCGCGTTGATCTTTCAGCGGCACGTCAGGGGCAGGCCCAGACCTTGCGCACGTACGACATGCGCACCCGCCGCGTTCAGCGTCGGTCGATCACAACTCCCTACGACGTGATCCTTCTGGAAGGTGCCTACGGACCTCAGCACCTGGTGAGCGATTTCCCTTTCTTTTTGGTGATTTACCTGGAGGAGTCCGTGCCCCGGCGACTGTGGCGTCGTTTGCGGCGGGACGTCCGCGATCGCCATCGTTCCCCCCGCTATGTGATCCGTCAGATGTTTCGAGAGATGCTGCCTGGGGAACGGCATTTCATCGAACCCCTCAAACAGAACGCCAGTGTTGTGATCCGCGATCAGTCCAAGGGGCTTGACCAGGTTCTGGCTCTGTTGGGATCTGTTGCTTCAGACGACGTCTGAGTTGGGACCCAGACGTTGTCTTGATTGGCACGGCACGTTGTGACCGCTGCGGCTAACAAAAGGGCAGTCCGTTTTCTCCGAATGGCCTCCTACAAGATCAGCATCGAAGGTGGTTCCACCTTTGAGTGCGCCGATGACGTGTACATCCTCGACGCCGCTGAAGAAGCCGGTGTGGATCTGCCCTACTCCTGCCGAGCTGGAGCCTGCTCCACCTGTGCCGGCAAGGTCCTGAGTGGTTCTGTTGACCAGACCGACCAGAGCTTCCTGGACGACGATCAGATCGGCCAGGGATTTGCCCTGCTCTGCGTCAGCTATCCCACCAGCGACTGCAGCATTAAGGCCAACGCCGAGGACGACCTCTGACGATCACGCTTTGCGTGTGATCACCGGTTTGCGGCGGTTTGGATACAACTCCCGGCACATCGGGCATATCCGACCGTCGCAACCACGGGCGGTGCAGAACTCCCGCCCGTAGAAAATGATCTGCAGGTGCAGTCGATTCCAGGCCTCCCGCGGGAACAGATCCTTGAGGTCTCGCTCCGTTCGCTGCACGTTGTCGCCGTTGCTCAGTCCCCAGCGCTGGGCCAGGCGATGAATATGGGTGTCCACCGGAAAGGCCGGTACGCCAAAGGCCTGGGACATCACCACACTGGCGGTTTTGTGGCCGACGCCCGGCAGTGCCTCCAGCGCCTCGAAACTCTGGGGGACCTCGCCGTCGTGACGCTCCAGCAGCAACTGCGCGAGCCGTCGGACATTTTTGGCTTTGGTCTTCGCCAGCCCCAGCTGACGGATGTGCTCCAGGATCTCCTGTTCCTCCAATTGTGCCATGGCCGCAGGCTCAGGCCCAGCCGCAAACAGAGCCGGGGTCACCTCGTTCACTTTTTTATCCGTGCACTGGGCGCTGAGCAGCACTGCGATCAGCAGCGTGAATGAATCGCTGTGATCCAGAGGGACCGGCGTCTCTGGATACTGATCGTTCAGCCGTTCCAGCACTACCTGCGCCCGTTCCTTCTTGCGCATCGACGTCACCGGCTCTCCACAGGCAATGATGCCTGCAGTGCACAGGCGTTGACGTCCCTGCAGCTATGGCGTCGTTGAAAGGGGCGGTTCGGCATTGGTTCAGCCTGTTGCTGCTGGCCTTGGTCGCATTGGCCGGCTGCAGCAGTCGCGATCCAGAGCAGCAAACCTTTGATGCCAGACCAACGGTTCTCACCAGCTTCACCGTGCTGGCCGATCTGGCACGCAATGTGGCCGGGGATCGCCTGCAGGTGCGATCCATCGTCAAGCCTGGAGCTGAAATCCACGGCTATCAGCCCACCCCCAGTGACATTGAACGGGCCAGCTCCGCTGATCTGATTGTTGAAAACGGCCTCGGCCTGGAGCTCTGGTTCCGTCGATTCACGGCCGCCGCTGGTGACGTGCCGACCCTCACCCTTGCGGAAGGGATGCAACCTCTGTTGATCACAGAGGATGCCTACGCCGGTAAGCCCAATCCCCACGCCTGGATGTCGCCGCAGCGGACGATGCACTACGTGGATCGGTTGGTGGATGCTTTTTCAGACCTCGATCCAGCTGGCGCTGAACAGTTCGCGGCCAATGCCGCCGTCTACAAGGCTGAGCTTCAGCAGTTGGACCGTGATCTGCGCGACGCCCTTCAAACCATTCCGCCAGAGCGTCGGCTGTTGGTGACCTGTGAAGGGGCCTTCTCCTACCTGGCGCAGGACTATGGCTTCGAGGAGGCCTACCTCTGGCCGGTGAATGCGGAGAGTCAGGTCACGCCGAAACGGATGGCCCGCCTGATCGCGACCGTTCGGGAGCGTGACATTCCCACGATTTATTGCGAAAGCACGGTCTCCGACAAGGCGCAGCGCGAGGTGGCCGCTGCCGCTGGGGCCCGCTTCGGGGGCAGCTTTTACGTTGATTCCCTCTCGGAGGCGGATGGACCGGCCGCCTCCTTGCTGGAGCTCCAGCGTCACAATGTGGACCTGATCGGGACAGGACTTCTGGAGGTGCAGCGCTGATGCGGATCGAGGCAGATCAGCTCTGCGTTGACTACAACGGCACCGTGGCGCTGTATGACGCCAGCCTGCACCTGCCCGCTGGTTGCATCTGCGGCCTGGTGGGGATGAACGGTGCCGGCAAGTCCACCTTGTTCAAAGCTCTCACCGGCTTTGTCCGTCCATCCCGTGGGCGCATCCGTATCAATGGTGCCCCAGTCGCTGAGGCCCAGCGGCAGCAGTCGGTGGCCTATGTGCCCCAGAGCGAGGGGATCGACAGTCAGTTCCCTGTCTCCGTCTGGGATGTGGTGATGATGGGGCGCTACGGCGCCATGAATCTGCTGCGCATTCCCCGCAGTTCCGATCGGGTGGCTGTGCGCGATGCCCTGAAGCGGGTGGATCTGTTTGACCTTCGCTCAAGGCCGATCGGAGCCCTCTCCGGTGGACAGCGCAAACGCACTTTTCTGGCTCGGGCGATCGCGCAGCGTGCCGATGTGCTCCTGCTGGATGAACCCTTCAACGGCGTTGACGTGCGCACTGAAAAGTTGATGGCGGAGCTGTTCATTCAGTTCCGTGAGGACGGCCGCACGATCCTGATCTCTACCCATGACCTGAGTCATGTGCGCGAGTTCTGCGATCTCGTGGTGTTGATCAACAAAACCGTTCTGGCCTACGGCGAAACCTCCGAGGTGTTCACCCCAGAGAATCTCGCCATGACGTTCGGCGGGTTGCCGCCGGATCTGTTGACCGGCAACAGCTCCAGCGACGATTCCCATTAATCGATCGACTCGGCGCCGCGCGCCATCACGCGGTTGAGCACCTGCTCCTTGATCCGGGCGCGATCCCGCTCCACATAGATCTCAGCCCAGTGTTCGGGCTTCGACTTGGCCTTCACCAGTTCCAGCTGCTCTTCGATTTCGGCGAACACGCTGTCCACGAAGGCCGCCGGATCGTCGCCGAAGCTGTCATGCCGGGCCAGCACCTTGTCCAGACGGTTGATCAGACGGGTGGCACGCGACATGGGAACGATCAAATTGACATTTGATCCTCGCGAAAGTGTGGCCAAATGAACCGTTTCATTCGCTCCTGCTGACAGGCAGACCAGAAACCTGATCACGAAAGCCCTGCCCTGGCCAATGGATTCAGGCTGGAGAGATCAGTGAGCTGAGCTCGTCTTCCAATGCCTGGGTGAGGTGCTGGACGGCACGACGTCTGTTGTGCCGGTAATCCTGGAGACGGGTGTGCACTGGCAGGGGATCACCGAGGCTCAGCTCCACCCGTTGCGGTCCCAGAGAAGGCCGTGCTGGCCAGGGTTTGGATTCGATCCAACCGATTGCCTCCTCCACCAGCAGCAGCATCTCCGCCAAACGGTCGAAGTCCGGTGCATCACTGACGTAATGACCACTGACGCTGGTGAAGTGCTCCACCAGCCGCATGCGGCTGAGCTGCAGATCGGCTTCCTGGGCTTCCCAGTCCGCCAGGCCCCGTTCGAGGGGCGGCAGCTGGTCCAGTCCTTCCCGGTAAATGCGATCCCACGCCGCCTGTTCGATGCGTCGGCAGCGCTCCTGCAGGGTGCCGCCGGCCTTCAGCTGAAAGTGCGCCTCCGCTGTGGCCAGACCATGCAGCCGGTACGCCTCGATTCGTTCCGTCAGGCTTTGACCCTCCGGGGGATTAAGGCGCTCCAGTTGCTCAAGGGCCGTCATCAGGTGGGCACCGATGCGCAGCAATCGGTCTCGGCGCGGGCTGATCGGATCCTCAGCTGGCTCCTCCAAAGGCTCAATGCCGAGATGGGTCTCCAGATCATTGAGTCGTTGATCGAGAGCGTCCCAGCGCTGCTGGCGCCAGCTGTAGCGGATGCCAAGCGGCAGCAACTGCAGCTCCCGACTGTCGTTGGTTTTGGCGAGATCATCGGCGGCCCAGAAGGCCAGCTGCGCCACACCCGGCTCCAACGGCGCCATTTCTCCGGAGAGATTGTTGGTGGCGCCTTCCGGTGCGACCACCAGGGCATGGCGGCCCTGCACCAACGCGGCACGGGCCTGGGCAAGGGCTGGACGGTCGAGTCGGCCGCGGTGAATGGCGATGCCGCCGCAGCGCTGCAACAGCCATCCGATCACTGGGCCGGCCCAGATCGGTATGCCGCGGTCGTAGAGGAAGCGCAGCTCCACCGGCCGTGGCAGGGGCTGGAGCAAGGCGGGCGCCTCAGCGGGAATGCGATTCCAGAACAGATCCGCCAGCACCAACGGATCCCGGGTGCTGGGATGGCGGAACGCGATCAGAAGCGTGCTCTCTCCCGCCTGTTGAGCAGCGAACGCCTCCGCCAGACCCTGGGCGGCGTTGCCGCTGCGCAATTCAAGGCCCTGCAGCCGGAACAGCCGGGGAAGCACCCGTCGAATTAGCCCCTGCACAAGCCGGCTCGGCCGTGTCGGCAACCGGCGCAAGGCCGGCCTGGCGATCAGGGTGGAGGCGCGGGGCATCGGGCCGAAGCCTGGGCCCCCATCCTGATCGCTCTCCGCGAAGGCTCAACCGTCGCTTTCATGGTTGAGGATGAACACCACCCTGTCTTGCCCTGCATGGATTGGCTGTTGGAGCCCCTCAGTCATGCCTTCATGGTGAGAGCGCTGTTGGTCAGTGCTCTGGTGGGGGGCGTCTGCGGATTGCTGTCCTGCTACATGACCCTGAAGGGTTGGGCGCTGATGGGGGATGCTGTGTCCCATGCGGTGTTGCCCGGAGTGGTGGTGGCCTACGCCCTGGGTCTGCCCTTTTCGCTTGGGGCGTTTGTGTTCGGGGTGGGTTCGGTGGCGGCGATCGGCTTTGTGAAGCAGAAGTCCCGGGTCAAGGAAGACACCGTGATCGGTCTGGTGTTCACGGGGTTTTTTGCTCTCGGTCTGGTGCTGGTGTCCAAGACCCGCAGCAACATTGACCTCACCCACATTCTGTTCGGCAACGTCCTCGGCATCACAGCCGGAGACATTCAGCAGACGCTGCTGATTTCAGCGCTTGTGCTGCTGCTGCTGTTGCTGTTCCGGCGGGATCTGATGCTGTTCTGCTTCGACCCCACCCACGCCCGCTCGATCGGGATCAACACGGGTGTTCTGCATTACATGTTGCTTGGCCTGCTCTCCCTGGCGGCGGTGGTTGGCCTGCAGACGGTGGGCATCATTCTGGTGGTGGCGATGCTGGTGACACCTGGCGCCACGGCCTATCTGCTCACCGATCGCTTTGATCGCATGACGGTTCTGGCGGTGATCAGCAGCGTTCTGTCGAGTGTCTTCGGTGTGTTCGTCAGCTACTGGACCGACAGCTCCACCGCCGGTTGCATCGTCTTGGTTCAAACAGCGCAGTTTCTGCTGGCCTTCCTGTTTGCACCGCGCCATGGCGTGTTGAGGCGGTCCCAGGGGCAGTTGACTGGTGACCTCTGACAAAAGGCTGATGCAGCGAGTGGCGGTGTCCGGTGCCTCCGGCAAAACCGGATGGCGGGTGGTGGAGGAAGCCCTGCAGCGGGGCATGTCCGTCCGGGCCATCATGCGGCCGGAGTCCACGTTGCCTCCGGCACTGGCAGCGGCTGAGCGTGATCAACGTCTCGACGTGCAACGACTCGATCTCAACTCTGGTGAGGCGCTGCTGCATGCCCTGAAGGGATGCACGGCACTGGTGATTGCCACGGGAGCCAGGCCCTCGATCAATCTCGCTGGTCCACTGCAAGTGGACGCTGCTGGCGTGCAGTCTCAGGTGCAGGCCTGCCGGGCCGTCGGCCTCCAACGGGTGGTGCTGGTGAGTTCCCTCTGCGCGGGTCGCTGGCTGCACCCGCTGAATTTGTTCGGTTTGATCCTGGTGTGGAAACGACTGGGTGAGCGCTGGCTGGAGCGAAGTGGCCTGGATTGGACCGTTATCCGTCCTGGTGGCCTCAGTGAGGACGATGGTCGCGCTGAGGCGGAAGGGGTTGTGTTCACGGGAGCGGATCAGCAGCAGAACAGCAGCATTCCCCGGCGGCTGGTGGCCCGGGTCTGCCTCGATGCTCTGGAGAGTCCGGCCGCCAGTGGGCGCATCATTGAAATCACCAGTTCGCCCGATCAGCCGTTGCGCAGCCTGCAGCAGTGGCTCGAGGCCTCTCCTGTTCAGGCCGGCAGCACCTGACGGAAGCCATTGGCGTGCACCACCCGCAGCGGTGTGTCGAACAGCGTGCTCAGGGGTGTGTCCTGAAGCATCTCGTCGGGCGCGCCGTCTCCCACGATCTGGCCCCCAGATAGAAACAGCACCCGCTGCATCTCAGGAATAATCGTGTCGATGCGATGGGTCACCTGCACCACAGTGGTGCCCTGGCGGCAGAGCTGCCGCAGGGTGCTGAGCAGCTGGTGGCAGGCCTTCAGATCCAGGGCGCGACTCGGCTCATCGAGCACCAGAACCTCCGGATCGTGCACCAGAGCCCGTGCGATCAACAGCCGTCGTTTCTGACCATCCGACAACATCCCGAACCGTTGTTCGGCGATCGACTGCAGATCCAGTTGTTTGATGAGGCTGTCGCTGAGGTCCCGTTGAGCGGTACTTGGCACCTGGTCTCGTCCGAGGCTCATGGAGCCGAACAGGCCGCTCTGCACCACCTCCCGGGCAGGACAGCCAGCGGGAATGCGTTGTTCCAGCTCACTGGTCACCACCCCCAACCGTCGCCTCAACCCCCAGAGATTCGCCGTTGATGACCCGAACAGTTTCAGGTGGGCCGTCGGCTTGACGATCGGATGCAGGCTGCGATCAATCAGCTTCACCAGGCTGCTCTTACCGGCCCCGTTGGGTCCCAGCACCGTGGTGGATTCCCCCAGTCGCAGCTGCAGTGACAGGGACTGCAGGACCGGTGTCCCCCCCAGCCAGGCTTCGCCGTCGTCAATGTCGAACCAGGCTTCAGGCGTCATCCATCTCCGCCAGCAGACGGCGCATGACAATGGATAAGCCTGGGGCGATCGGACGTTGCTCCTGGCAGTGATCACTCCAGATCGTCTCGCTGCAGAGCTCCTCCAGGCTGGCGAGTTTGAGGTCCTGCCCTTCCCTGAGCTTCAGCTGTTCCAGGGGCACCGTCAGCGGACCGCGGAACACATGGGCGATGCGGGTGCCACTGGCATCGCTGAACCAGAGCTGCAGTGGAGCTGAGGGGACCCAGCTGATTTCCTCCTCCAGTTCGCGCTGAACAGCGTCAGCCGGAGACTCTCCTGGCTCGACATGGCCACCGAACAGACCCCAGTGGCCCGGATAAATGATTGAGTCGATGTCATCGCGCAGCTGCAACAGCCAGCGTCCATCCCGATGGAGCATGGCCAGGGCGACGCTGATCGTCATCGCTGGATGGCAGGGGCCTTCACCCATAGCGCCAGGCCACCGCCCCGTCCGCGGGCACAGAGCCAGTTGGCGTCATCGCCGACGGCGATAAGGGCAAAGAAGGGCATCCGTTGGGGTTTGGGCTCAGCCAGGGTGCGCTCGAGCAAACGGTAGGAACCGAGCATCACGCGAACGGTCGAGAAGCTGAACTGCAACAGGGGCCGGCGACCCAGCAGACAGGCGCTCCCCTCGAAGCGAAGCAGCAGGGGACCCAGGTTCACCTGGTTGGCGATCCGCAGGTTTGTTTCGTTCGGCTCCAGCTCCAAGCAGGCCTTCAGAGTGCGCAGCAGCAGCGTCGACGCTATCGGTGCTTCCTGGGCTCGACGCGACCAAGTGGTGTTCAGCCACCAGCGCCCAGCCAGGGTTTGCGGTGTCAGCCCCGTACCCCGCAGCCGGGCTTGGCGTTCCAGCTCCAGGACAACTGCGGCGTCCTGTGGGAGATCAGAGGTCATGGGAAGCTTTCTTGACGCCATCCTTTCGGGTCCAGCCGATGCAGCGCGATCAGCCTCGGAAACCTGCGTTGATGGGTCTTCTGCTGCGGGGTCTGAGGATCGGCGCCAGCACAGTGGCGATCGTTGAACTCTTGCGCAACGATTGGGTGGGGGGAGGACTGGCCAGCCTGGCTTGGTTGGTGTTTGTTCAGGTGGAACGCCGTCGGGCTGCATCTCAACAGCCTGAGCCCTGAGGCATCAGGCTTTGGTCTGAAGGATGGAGTCGATGCAATTGGGGTGCTGTTTGATGTATGCGTTGAATTCCATGGCCAGCAGCCGGGCTTCATAGGCATCGCTGGCGTAAAAGCACGACTCGAGCTTCTCTCCGTTTGAGTTCTTGTGGCGAACGGTGTAGGGAGTCCGTCTCTCAGTGGTTGTTGACATGATTTCTGAGGTGTGACTTTCTCAACATGACACGTCCAATCTGCCTGATGCCATAACCATTTGTTCATGTTTTCGTTTCAACGCTTCGTAAAGTTCCTGGTATTAATTCATTCGGAGTGAATAATCCAACCTGTGGTTTCTACCCTTTAGAACATGGGCAGATCGCCCCCCGAATAGGTAACCCTGCGGGTGTTCTGAATCAATCTGTTCCAATGTCATTTCCTGCTCCCTGCAGGGGTTTTTTGTTGATTGAATCAATGGCTTCGTCGTTGATTGCGTGCCGTTGTTTCATCGCTTGTCCGTCGCCGTCCTGGGTGTTCTGGCTGTTGCGCCTGGAGCGCTCGCCCAGGCGGACTGGCGCCCGAAGCCTGAGCCTCAGACGTGGCAACAGCTGCGGGTGCAGTATCTGCCCGAGCCGGAGTGGCAGTTCATGGATTCCATCCGCAATGCCCGTGTTGAAGCTGCTGAGTACATCCGAACGCCTCGCGCTGTGGGGGACACCATGGAGCTCGAGGCCGGTCTGCTGCTGAAGACAACCGGTCGAGACGGATGGACGAGCAAGGTTGTTCCGATGCGTGCGCTGTGTTCAGACGGTCGTCTGGAACGACGCTCGTCGGATGGAACTTGGTCTTCATACCCCAGTCGACCGGATACGGCCGTTAAGGTCCGCTGGATGTGTTCGCTGCGATGACACGACCGGCTTTCCAGTACGAGCAACCGGAGCGTTTCGGTGAGTCCCTCACCACAGCACGCCCTTGGAACAAGTCGGCGCTGACCTTCGTCGAGCGCCTCAATGGTCGTGCCGCGATGGTGGGTTTTTCGGCCGCGGTCCTCGGGGAACTGTTCACAGGCCAGGGCATCGTCGGTCAACTGACGGGCGTGGTGCGTTGGTATCTCGAACTGGGTTGAGCCATGCCTGCTGTTCGCGTACTTGAGGAATCCCAGCGCTACAAGCTGGATGGCAGTGATGACGCGCTGTTTTACAGCGAGCCTCGCTTTGTTCATCATCTCGACGCGGGCTTCCGGGCACGCCTGACGCAGCTCTACCGAGAACGGATCCCCCCCTGCGCTGAAGTGTTGGATCTGATGAGCAGCTGGGTCAGTCATCTGCCGGATGACATCACTTACGACACCGTTGTTGGTCACGGGCTTAACGATGAGGAGCTGGCGGCCAATCCGCGCCTGGATCGCCATTGGGTGCAGAACCTCAATCGCGATCAGGTGCTGCCTCTTGAGAACGACAGTGTTGATTGCACCTTGATCGTGGCCGGCTGGCAGTACCTGCAGCAACCGGAAGCCATTGCCGCCGAACTGCTGCGGATCACGCGCCCCCGAGGCCAAGTGATTGTGGCCTTCAGCAACCGCATGTTCTTCACCAAGGCCCCTCAGGTCTGGACCGATGGTGATGACCGTGATCACCTCAGCTATGTGGCTTCGGTCCTCATTGCACAGGGCTGGCCCAAGCCGGAGATCGTGGCGGAACAGACCCGCGGCGAAGGGGTGATGGGACTCCTCGGTGGCATGGGTGATCCGTTCTTCGCTGTGGTGGCCACCAAGCCTCTCGGTTGATTAGATCAGTTCCGGATGATTGGGATCCCCCTTGAAGGGGCCTTCAACCTGGGACGTGATCCAACCGCCGTAGAACTCCCCCTGCTGGGGAATCACCCGTTCGCCGTTAACCCAACAGCCATCCATTTGTCCGGGATAGAGGGCAAACCACCCGGCCAATTCGCGGAACCTTTCACTGGGGTGGTTGTAGGTCCAGACCGCCCGATTGATCCGCTGTTCACCAGCCACCACGTCGTAATAGCTGGCCACACCCTTCCATTCACAGAACGAAGGCCTCCCCGGGGCGGGAACCAGCAGCCCCTGGTTCATGGCCTCAGGCGGCAGGTAATAGGTGGGGGGATGGAAGGTTTCCAGCACCCGCAAACTGCGTTGTGTCTCCACGAGGACTTCGCCTAGAACCTCCACCCGGATCTGGTCCTGGCAGGCGTCCAACCGGGGGGGACGGGGGTAGTCGCGGACTCGCTCCATAGTCTGGCTGCTGGGTTTCAGGGCTGGGAGTCACGCAGATCACCGAAGCCGGGACCCGCGATCAGTCATTGTGACGCCCTTGTGGTGAGTCTTCCGGTGGCGAAAACGACTGGGTTCGGGGGTGGTGAAGCCGATAGCGGCGGTTTCGGCGGAGGCGCTGGTTCATCCGGCAAGAAGAGTGCCAAACGCAAGCCGGGCAAAGCGAACCATCGCCGCGAACAGTGCCCAATGGGGCGAGACCCTGATATCGACGCCATCAAGGCCCGCCAGAGCCTTGGCTTGCCTCTGACCGGACGACTCACGGAGCAGCAAGTGAAACGTGCTCACAAACTGCTCGCGGTGAAGCATCACCCCGACAAGGGTGGCGATCCAGAGCTGATGACGCGCTACAACAACGCTCGTGATGTGCTGCTGGAGCCTGAGATGGAAGCCATCGTCGGTTGATTTCAGCGGGCAGATCGCACCAACACCAACCAGCAGATCAGCAGCAGGCCACTCAGGCTGACCACGGTGTAAATCCAGTCCGCGTATGGGGTCCACATGGATCAGGAGCGATCCCAGACCAGCAACAGCACTGCAAAGACACCTCCAAACACCAGAAACGGTGTGGCGATGGTGACCAGGGACTGGGTGTCCATTCAAAACAGCGCGAGCCTGTGATCCTCATGGCCCTGGTCCATGGCTGTCAAACAGGAGATACGCACTGAAGTTTTGTGATTCTGGTTTGATCAACGAACCCGTCCCCTTGGCTGGTTCGAAACCTTGTGGCTCCAGGGGGCGGTTGCTTTTATGAAACAGTTTCCCTGGGTCTTGTTTGTATCGGGTGATCGTCAAGATTCAGCGCAGTCGTTTCATCTGATCACGACCACGACATCAGCAATGTGGAATCAGAATGTTTCTGGTGCCAGACGTCTTGATTAAATTCACGTATACTTATTCAACTCTTGGGGTTTGAGCCATGGCGAAACTGAACAACCCTGTGTTGGATACCAGTATTGTTGTGTTGGCAACAGCTGTTGTGTTTGGGGAACGTGTTCTGTTCCCCATGTTCAAAATTGTTGCCGCCATGCTTGAGTCGTTTGTGAACTCGTTGGAGGTCCCTCAGGAGAGCATGCCTCAGTTGGAGATCCCGTCAAAAGAATACGAACTGGTTGAGGCTGTTCAACCTGAAAATGCATATGGAAGGATGATCATTCAAGACATTGAAGCTGGTTAACAGCTTGGTCATGACCATTACTTGATCCCCTTGGCGGGTAGTTAATCGCGGCTCCAGCGATCAGGCCCGCAATCTGATCGTTCATATTGCTTTTTTGCCAGTCTGTAATCGTTTGTGTCGCTTCGCAATTGTTTGCTGGCTTCCTCCTGAACAACTTGATTGCCAGATGTTGCGATTGTCATGCGAAGGATTGACATCCGCGACCCTAATTTATTGATTGTTTGCTGTATAAATTCGCATTCCGTTAATCCATAGCTCGGCGTTGCCATGATGCCTGTTGCTAACGCAACAAACCAGCAGCAGCCCTTAACGCCTGTCATTCAATTTGAATTCGTTGAAGACAGCCTCCGCCTCGGCGTAATCCTTGCGCTCTCTTAGCTCATAAATGAGAGATTTCCACCAGTCCCAGGTGTCCATCTGAATCAGCTCATCCAGAATCTGTTCCCGCATGCTCAATCTGCGATTAATCAAACGCTAGGAAGAGGTCATGATACGTCAATTAGCTTTTACAACTTGATAACAAGCGGCTGATTTCAGCGGATCAATTTGGCCTTGAAGAAACCTGAGCCCAAGCCAAAACTTTGCTTTTTGTCCTGGTGGAGGGTGATGGATAGGTCGAAATCAAGCAGTCCGTGGGCTTCGATAGCCTCACGGCTGAGTTGTCCCGTGTTGATGCTTTCGTAATCCGAGAGGATGCTGTCTCGGTTCTGCACCAGAAAATTGATCAGCTGCTCAAGCAGGAATTGTCGCCATTCCTCTTTCTCCTTTTCCTTCAATGGTTGAACCTGCTCTGGAGTCATCCCTGGTTGAAGCGGCTGTCCAGCCATCGTGAAAACACATACACCGTGATGAACATGGGTAGGTAAACAACCCACATGTTGTCCAGATCGAGGGGGCTGTTGTTGACCAACGTCAAGGCGACGTAGCTCAGCACCATGTAGATCGACACACGACGCAGCGCCGGGAATTTCTGAAACATGCGGCCCTCAAAACTGTGGACGTTCTAGCCGGTTTCAGCGGCTTGTCGTCTCCAGAGCCCTTGTCGCGTCTTGGATGGTCTGATGGTCGTTATGGACATGCCTGGTCCTCTCATTTCTTGTGATCGACATATTTGTTGCCCAGTCGCTGCCGCCCCTTTATCAGGAGGGAACTTGAGGCATGGATTTGAACCGATACATTCTTCGTGATGGACAGGTTGTGACGTCATCCCAACCATCGGAAGGGATGGATGTGTATTGCTACCAGGAGAGGAGTGGTGCCACCACCTGCATGTTTCTCTCTGACCGGGCCGAGGTGGCTTTTCTGATGAGTTGTGGTGAGGATCTGAACGTCAGCTTCACGGGGAACCGTTGAAGTCGGCCCTGGTGGAGGTCTCAGATCAACAGGTAGCCATACCAGTCCGGCCGGTCCGATGGATCATCACCCTCGTTCACCGGTGTCAGTCGGAGACTCCACTGGCCGTTGCCTTCGATCGGCAAGAGGTCGTCGAGCTCAGGCTCCTGCATCACGCTGTGCAGATCATCCTTGTGGATCTGTTCGAGTCCCTTGAGCCAGCGACGCTTAGCCGCCGCTTTGGCGCTCGCTGTGGATTGAGCCACCACCAGTCCGAAGTGATGACGTTCCGCCATTGAGCTGGGGTCATAGGCCCCGAGATTGACAAACCAAAGCTTCGCCGTGGCAACGGTCTTCTTTTGCCTCGACGCAGGAGGGCCAGGGATCACCTCAACCCGGTAATTGTCGACGCGTTCGACAGCGCGATAACTGTCGAGATGCAGTCCGCGCCGAAGTCCGATCCATTGCTGAATCAACTGGGGGTAGGTGTCTTCAATCTCCTCTCCCACCACCCATCGCACGTCGTGTTGCTCGGTATGGCACCCCCGACAACGACCTCCCAGCACCACCAGGAACAGCTTCATCTCAACGCAGCCACTCCAGCAACAATCCGATCATCAGGGATGCGCTGATCAGCGGCAGAGGTTTCATTCGTCCAGTCACGCACAGCCGTAGCGCGAGGCTGAACAGCAGAAGCTGCACCCAGATCACACCACTTTCCACAGCTGTCCATGTCAACGGGACTGCCGCCGCCGCGACGGCTCCGGGAACCCCTGCCAGCAGACCACTCAGCATCGTTTTCACCGATGGTTGATGGCGCAGGCGTTGCAGAAAAGGTGCCCCCACCAGGATGAACGCAAAGCTGGGCAGAAAGATGGCGGCTGTTGCCGTGCAAGCAGCCAAAACAGCAAACGAGGCTCCCCCTTCCTGCCAGGCGGCCTGGTAACCGACGAAAGCACTGGTGAGCACCACGGGGCCGGGTGAAATCTGACCGATCGCGACACCATCGAGGAATTGAGCGGAGTTGAGCCAACCCAGCGACACCACCTGCTGCTCAAGTAGGGGGATGATCACCAATCCCCCGCCGAACACCAGCAGACCAGTTTTGAAAAACACAGCGAACAACTGGCCCAGCACTCCCCATGAGCCAACCAGAAGGGGAGCTGTGGCCAGGGGGATCGGTGCCAAGAGTCCGGCGTTGCCTGCCGAAGGTGGCGTTGGTGCTGATGGTGTTGGTGCGATCAGCCATCGGCTCAAACCGGCCAGCAACAGCAGGCCACCAGCCGGAAGTGTCAGGGGGCTGAAGTTGTTGAGCAATCCGCCCAGCATCACCAGACCGGCTGTGATGCGTTGCCATCCAGCCTTGCGGTTGTGCAAGAGCTTCCAGGCAAAGGCCCAGATGATGGCCGCGATCACCGGTTGCAGCGTCTGCAGTGCCGTGCTGAAGCTGGGGATGGATTGGCCGTTGCGCCAGAGCTCACTGAGGCCGAGCACGATCAAAAGGCCGGGCAGCAGAAAACAGATACCGCTGATCAGTCCCCCCAAGAATCCACGTTGAAGCCATCCCAGGTAGATCGCCATCTGACTGGAGGCGGGACCGGGCAGCGCTTCACAGAGACCCAGGCCTTCATCGAAGCGTTCGGCATCAA
Organism: Parasynechococcus marenigrum WH 8102; assembly: GCF_000195975.1. Taxonomy (GTDB): domain Bacteria; phylum Cyanobacteriota; class Cyanobacteriia; order PCC-6307; family Cyanobiaceae; genus Parasynechococcus; species Parasynechococcus marisnigri. The sequence continues at coordinate 1,320,046 of NC_005070.1, read as the reverse complement.
CCCAGCCACGGCTCTGCACGATCTCCTCACGGAGCATGGCGATGTGAGCCTGGGGGCCACCGAAACCAAGGACTCCGATCCGCAGGTACAGCGCGATGAAGGTGATCCAGGAGTTGCTCATAACCCCACGAAGATTTCCCTCTGCAGATGTATGTCGTTCTCCAACACTTGATGTGTAATGCTGATGTGTTGTTTGCAGTTTTCAATGCAATATTGGCGTCTTCTCGGAATATCTCCGTCTCCCACTCTGAGGGTATTTCAGGGCTGACCTTGATGGTGAAATGGCAAATTGCGATGCCAGGCTGAGTCGTTGCAGGACACTTTCTTCCGGATCAGTTGGTGGTCATTGGTCCGTCGTGCAGACAGCTGAGCAGTTGTGGACGTTTGCCGTCTGCCATGTGCATCGAGGAGACAAAGGCTTGGCAGCAGCGATCTTCCGAGCAGATCTTCACCCAGTAGCCAGCCCCATCATCAGTGGGGACAACATCGAAGCTGGTCGCGTCGGACATTGAGAAACTTCCTGAACGTTCTTTAAACGGGATGTTCCGATCGTCGTCAACCCGAACAACCACCTATTGGCTAGTCAGTGTTCCCTCCGCAGGGCTTCATCCCGCATCCGTTGAACCCGTTCCAACACGGATTCATTGCTCATGCGGTTGTTGAGTCGCTCGACCAGCAGGGGAAAGGCGAGGGGGCCTTGTCGGGGCGTTGGAACGTGCAGCCATTCCTGTGATGCGGCGCGTTCCAGAGCTGCCTCGAGACGCGGCAGTTCCAGTTGTTCCTCCAGCACTTCACGCTGGGCCTGGCGTAGCAAACGATTCTCCGGTTCATGGCGGCTGAACACGTCAAACAGCAGCGACGCACTGATCTGCAGCTGTCCGGTGCTCTTGCTCGATCCCGGGAAGCCGCGATTCATCAATCCGGCGATCTGGGCGATGGCTCGAAAACGCCGCCGTTGCAGTTCCGAGAGATTCAAGGCGTTCTGCAGATCAAGTTTGAGGTTCTGCCGGTCCAACAGCAATTCACTGTGATCTTCCAGCAATTCAGCCATGGGGTAGCCCTTCGGGGCCAACAGCTCAAAGCCGTAGTCGTTGACTGAAACCGTGATGGTTCCCCGCTCCAGGCGGGTGAGACGGGAGGCCCAGAGGAAGCCGATTCCCTCATGCACGAACCGCCCCTCAAAGGGGTATGCATACAGGTGTGAGCCTTCTCGTGTGGAGCAGGTTTCGATCAACAGCTGACCGATCTGTGGCAGCACGGAGAGATCCTGCTGACGTTCGAACAGGGGCTCAAGTGCCTTCAGTTCCGGTGTATCGAGCTCGCCGCGGCTGGCACGGTCCACCTCCAGGCGGAGGTGATGCGTCAGGAGGTCGGACAACGCCATCTGACCGCCGGCCCAGGCCGGCACCGTGCGGGTCTTGCGGTTGCTCACCTTGACATAGGCCGTCATGTCTCTCAGCCGTACAAACTCCAGCTGCCGGCCGGAAAAGAAGAACACATCCTTCGGTTTGAGCTGACTGATGAACGTTTCCTCCACGTGACCCAGAACGGCTCCACGCACAAAACGCACCGTGATCGCCGGAGCCGCCGTGATCGTGCCGATGTTGAGCCGATGCAATCGGGCAATCGCCTTTTCGCGGATGCGGTAACGGCTCGTCTCCTGGTCCCATTCCAGTTTTCGGTAGCGGGGATAGGCCGTCAGGCATTCGCCGCCCTGTTCCAGAAACAGCTGGCACCAGTCCCAGTCTTGTTGCGTCAGATCGCTGTAAGCGGCGCACTGGCGAATCGACTGCAGTGTGTGATCGGGATCAAATCCAGGCCCGCAGGCGAGGCTGGTGAGGTGTTGCAGCAGCACATCCAACGGAGCATGCGGTGGCTTGCGCTGTTCCACCAGTCCTTCGTCGAGGCCGCGCCGCACGGCACTCAGTTCCAGTAGTTCGAGGGCATTGGTGGGCATGAACAGCACCTGAGAGGTACCGCCCGGCAAGTGGGCCGAACGGCCAGCCCGTTGCAACAGCCGCGCCAGGTTCTTGGGGCTGCCGATCTGCACCACCTGTTCCACCGGTTGGAAATCAACGCCCAGATCCAACGAGCTGGTGCAAACCACCCAACGGATGCCGCCGGCCTTCACGGCCGCTTCGATCGCCTCCCGTTCACTGCGGTCAATGGCGCTGTGATGCAGGGCCAGGGCGTCCTCCATCTCCGGGCAGGCGAAGCGCAGGCATTGGTGCCATCGCTCCGACTGGTTGCGGGTGTTGGTGAACAGCAGCGTGCTGACCCCTTGATTGAGCCGCGCCACCAGCTCCTCATACATCCGCAGGCCCAGGTGCCCGGCCCAGGGAAAGCCGTCGATCGACTCCGGAAGGATGCTATGGATCTCTGTGCTGCGAGCAGGGGCCCCCCCCACGATGATCGGGTCGCCCTCTGTGCCAAGGGCATGACGTGCCGCCTGTTCCAGGTTGCCGATGGTGGCGCTGATGGCCCAGGTCTGCAGTTGGGGCCGCTGTTGACGCAACCAGCTGAGGCACAGCTCCGTCTGGCTGCCGCGCTTGCTGCCCATCAACTCGTGCCATTCATCCAGTACCACCGTGTCCAGACCACTGAACAGCTCCTCCGCCTTCGGGTTGCTCAGCAGCAGCGTCAGGGATTCCGGTGTAGTCACCAGGATCTGTGGCGGCGATTTCAGTTGTTTCGCTCGTTCACTACTGCTGCTGTCGCCATTGCGGATGCCAACGCGCAGTGGCCATTGCATCGCTTCGATCGGTTCGCGGATGGCAAGGGCGAGATCACGGCTCAGAGCCCTGAGCGGGGTGAGATACAGCAACCGAATCCCTTTGGTCGTGCTCTCGTCCGTCAGCATCCGGGCGATCGGGCCCATCACCGCAGCGAAGGTCTTGCCGGATCCTGTGGGCACCTGGATCAGGCCACTGCGACCCTCGAGGTAGGCCTGCCAGGTGGCCTGTTGAAAGGGCAGTGGTGTCCATCCCTGACGTTCGAACCATCTGTGGATGGGATGAAGTTCTGGGGGGATCGTGGATGTCATCACAGCGACGCTTCAGGTTGATCCCTGATCAGAGAGAGCGCTGTTTGGATTCGATCAGCCTCGTCGGCAGGTTTGTCGCGACGCCAGCGCAGAATTCTGGGGAAGCGAACGGCGATGCCCGATTTGTGGCGTTTGGACGGATGAATCCCTTCAAATCCGATCTCAAACACCAGCTCCGCTTTGACGGATCGCGCCGGCCCGAACCGCTGCAAGGTGTTGCGCCGGATCCAACGATCCAGCTCGAGGATCTCCTCATCATTCAATCCTGAATAGGCCTTGGCGAAACTCACCAGCTGGGGTTCCGCGGCATCACTCCAGAGTCCAAAGGTGTAGTCCGTGAACAGATTCGCCCGTCGTCCGCTACCGGCCTGGGCGTAGAGCAGCACGGCATCGAGGGTCATTGGCTCCAGCTTGTGCTTCCACCAGTGGCCACGCTTGCGCCCGCTGAGATAAGGGGAGTCGATGTTCTTCAGCATCAGACCCTCCGCCCTGACCTCCCGGGCGTTGTTTCGCTGTTGATCCAGTTCACCCCAGCTCTGCAGGACCCAGCTGGGACTGCGGTGCAGCCGCCAGGCCTCGCCATGGTCGACATGGTTCAACACATCGTCGAGCTGGTGTTGACGTTCATGCAGGGGGCGCTGGCGGATGTCGGTGCCGGATCTCTCCAACAGGTCGTAGGCGACGAATCGCATCGGACATTCACGCTTCAGCGTGCTGCCCACTGTTTTGCGCCCAAGGCGTCGTTGCAACTGATCAAACCCCAACGGTGTTTCGTCTCCTTCGCGCCAGCAGATCACCTCCCCATCGAGCACGGTTCCCTGCGGCAGGGCCGCAGCCACATCCACGAGCTCCGGAAAGCTGTCGTTCACCAGCTCTTCACCCCGGCTCCACAGATAAACGCCCGTGCCGCGATGGATCAGCTGGCCGCGGATGCCATCCCATTTCCATTCAACCCGCCAGTCGCTGGCTGGGGTCTCAACGAGGCGTTCGGGCTCCAGTGGACTGGCCAGAAAGAAGGGGTAAGGCACACCGCTGGATTGCTGTTCTTCAGGAGCCTCAGGTCGAGACAAGGCAAGAAATGCAGCGGCTGAGGGGGTGAATCCACCCATCAGCCGCTGCACCACCAAGGTGTCCTCCAGCTCAAACGCCGTGGCAAGGGCCCTGCTGATCAGTCCTGTGGACACGCCGACGCGAAAGCCGCCGGTGAGCAACTTATTGACGATGAAGTGGCGTTCATCCGGTACCGCGTGCCAGAGATGGATCACGGCATCGGCCTGCTTGTCGTCCTTCAGTGCACCGATCGCTGGAAGCAAGGTTTCCATCCACCAATGCAGCGGCTGCTCTGGGTTGATGGAGGGCAGATCCGTTGCTTGGCCTTGGATCCGATCCTTCACGGCCGGCCAGAGCAGGCTGATGGTTTCCGCCGAATCGCCCACCTGGCCATGGCAGTCGGCGATCAGCCATTCCGGTAGTCCACCCCGATCCCGAAGAATATCCCTCAGTCGTCGGCCGGTGATCAGCCGCCGTCGCCGTTTACCGAGCAGCAGCTGCAGGGCCCACGCTCCATCAGCAGCGGGTGTGCTGCGGAAGTGCTCCGCCAGCGCCCTCACCTTGGCGTTGGTTCCATTCATTCGATCCAGTCGATCGAACAGGGCCTGGAAGGCCTTCATTGAGGCATGCATCTGGGGGCATCCTGACCAGTGAGACCCTCCTGATGTCGTGGCCTATCTACTATCCAAGATTCTGCCGCTCCTGGTCCTTCCCCTTGGAGCCGCTCTGGGACTGCTTGCCTTGGCCGTCCTGCAGCGTCGTCACTGGCCGGTTGTCGCGGCGATGTCGCTGCTGTGGATCTTCAGTACAGGCGTTGTGTCTCAATTGTTGTGGCGATGGGTGGAACATCCCTATCAACGGCGCTCGGTGGAGCGTGCACCGTTGGCCGATGCCATCGTTGTGCTCAGCGGTGGACGACATCCAGCCCCGGGTCCAGCCCAGATCAGTGAGTGGCACGATCCCGATCGCTTCCTGGCGGGCGTTGCACTGTTTCAGTCAGGCCGGGCATCACGGTTGCTGTTCACACGTGGACAGAACCCTTTTCATCCGGGTCTTCCGCCGGAGGGTGAGCTCTATCGGGCTGAGGCCGTGGACCTTGGTGTGCCCGCGACGTCCATTGGGTTGACGGATCGGGTGACGAACACAGCCCAGGAAGCGAACGCGATCCGTCGTCTACTCCCTCAGGATCAGCCAAGGGTGCTTCTGGTCACCAGTGCGTTTCACATGCGACGAGCTCAGGTGCTGTTTGAACGACAGGGGCTGACGGTTCTTCCCTATCCGGTGGATTTTCAAGCCCGCGCCGCTTGGGCTGGTTTCATCTGGCGTGACCCGCTGCAATGGCTACCCAATTCCCGCAGCCTGGATGACAGTTCCCGGGCTCTCCGGGAGTTGATGGGACGACTTGCGTATCGGAGTTGGTAGTTAACAGCCTGCCCGGCTGACCTCCGGGAAGTGCTCGGACATGCAGCCCTGACAGATCCCATGGCTGAAGTTCAAGGTGCTGTGCCGCATCATGTAATCCTCGAATGGCTGCCAGCTTCCGTTGCCATCCCGGATCTTGCGGCAGTAGCTGCAACTGCAGATCAAGCCTTTGCTGTCTTGAAGTTTGCAGAACTCTTCCAGAAGATCCAGGGATCTCCTGCGGAGTTCCAGCAGTGTGACCACTTGATCCGCCAATCGTTTCATCACCTGAATCTGAATGCTCGTCAATGATTTCGGCATCCGATCAATCACACAGAGGGTGCCAATCCTTTGATCATTTGGTGTGTTGAGTGGAAAGCCTGCATAAAGCCGGATGTTGGGATCTTCCCGCACCAGTGGATTGTCCTGGAACCGTTGATCAAACAAAGCATCCTCAACGATCAGTGGTTGGGGATTCAGAATGGTGTGGGCACAGAAGGAAATATCCCGCTCTGTTTGTTGCTGGTCACATCCAACCCTCGATTTAAACCATTGCCGACTTTGATCCACCAGGGAGATTAAAGCGATCGGAGCATGGCAGATCATGGCCGCCATGCTGGTGATGTTGTCGTAACTCTCTTCAGGCTTTGTCCCGAGAATTCTGTATTCACTGAGCGCGCGGAGTCGCTCAACCTCGTTGATGGGCTTCGGCGCAGCTCCCACAGACCCTCTGGACGTCACTCACACCGCGGTAACCCTGTCCCGATATGGGATGCCATAAAAAACATTGAATGTTAAGAGAACATTTGTAAGTCTTTGACGCGAACTGTTGTCGTGGTCCGTCGGAACTGTCCTGTTCTGATCGACAGTTGTTCCATCACGATCACTCGACATGGCTTTGCTCTGGGAGAACCTCGCCACTCAGCTGGATCGAGTGCGCGCCACCAACACGGTTTCGCAGAGCAGCGTCTCCACCACCGCGGTAGCCGATGACCCTTCGGATCGCCGTCGCCGCCTTGAGGCTGCTCTTGAGGCCATCAAAGACAGCGGCAACGCCATGATGATTGAGTCGTTGACAGCGGCGATTGAAGGTCGACAGGCCAATCTCAATCTGCCTGAGCTTCCCGACGGCATCGCCAAGTTTTAATCCGCTTCCCCTTCGAACAAGGTTTCAAGGGGCTCCGCCTCGATCCCCTCGACTTCGCGCAGATAACGGGCCAGAACATCACTCTGACCGTGGGTCACATAAACCTTGCGTGCTCCGGACTGGCGCACCGTCTGAATCAACCCAGGCCAGTCGGCGTGATCGCTCAGCACAAAGCCGCGTTCGTAACCCCGCCGACGCCTGGCGCCCCGAACGGCCATCCAGCCTGAGGCAAAACCCGTTTGAGGAGAGCGGAACCGCCGCATCCAGCTGGAGCGATGGGCGGATGGTGGCGCCAGCACCAGACGTCCGGCCAGGTTGTCCGATCTTGGGAGATCACTCACCGGCCGGCTGGGTGTCATGGAGACAGCGGCGGCCCGGTAGTGGCGGGTCACGGCTTCAACGGCGCCGTGCAGAAGCACTTCGTCGTCCACGCCGATGGCGTTTAGCTCCGCCATCAGTCGCTGCGCCTTGCCGAAGGCATAACAGAACAGCAGTGATGGTCTCTGTCGATCACCCTGCCACCAGGCCCGAATTTCATTGGCAACCTCCGCCCCGGTTTGCCAGCGATAGATGGGCAGCCCGAAGGTGGCCTCGGTGATCAGCACGTCGCAGGGAACCGGTTCAAACGGATCGCAGCTGGGATCGGCATCCCGCTTGTAATCCCCGCTCACCACCCACACTTCACCATCCACCTCAAGGCGGATCTGGGCCGACCCCAACACGTGACCGGCGCTGTGGAACGACACGCGGCATTGCCCGAGCCAGTGTTCCACTCCGTACTGAACCGGATGCAGGCTGATGTCTTGCCCGAGGCGCTGGCGTAGCACGCCTTCACTGTTTGCCACGGCCCAGTACTCACCGCATCCGGGACGGGCATGGTCGGCATGGGCATGGGTGATCAGGGCTCTGGGGACCGGACGCCAGGGGTCGACCCAGGCATCGGCCGCTCGGCAGTACAGCCCCTCAGGGGTGCGTTCAATCACGGCTGATCACCTGGGAGGATCAACAGGCACGCCAGCAGACCGATGCGGCCAGACGACAACTGCGATTTCCGCGAACCCTGGGCTGCGGAGCACGAGCCACGATCACGATCCTCTGAACGACCGCCGGTGTTTCGGTTCCGTGAGGCTGGTGTGGAACGCTTCAACGATCTCTACGACGACGGATACGACGATGAATGAGCTGGCTGGCCTCAGCGACTCAGTTCCAGCATCCGCTCGATCGGTCTGAGGGCTTGCTGGCGGAGCTCCTCGTTGAGTTCCACCGCCGGTTCAAGCGTCTCCAGGCAATCGTGCAGTTTCTGCAGTGTGTTCAGACGCATGTAGGGGCAGGCATTGCAGCTGCAGCCATCGAGTCCCGGTACATCGATCAGGGTTTTGGTCGGTACCCGCTGCTTCATCTGATGCAGGATTCCCGGCTCCGTCAGAACAATGAAGGTGTCAGCCGCACTGGATTGCGTGTGGTTCAGCAGCTTGCTGGTGGAGCCGATGAAGTCCGCCAGGTCGAGCAGGTTCTCCTGGCACTCCGGGTGGGCGATCACCTCGGCATCGGGGTGCTCAAGCTTGAGTTGGAGAACCGCCTCCTCACTGAAGGTTTCATGGACGATGCAGCGTCCCGGCCAGAGGGTCAGTTCCCGTCCACTCTGTTGTTGCACCCAGCGGCCCAGGTTCTGATCCGGAGCAAACAGAACGGGCCTGTCTGCGGGTAGCTGGCGGACCAGATCCACGGCATTGCTGCTGGTGCAGATCAGATCGCTCTGAGCCTTCACGGCCGCGGTGCAATTGATGTAACTCACCACGAGGTGGTCCGGATGCTTCTGGCGGAAGGCCGCGAAGTCCTCTGCTGGACAATCGTCTGCCAGGGAGCAGCCGGCATCAAGGTCCGGCAGCACGACCGTTTTCTGCGGGCTGAGGATCTTGGCGGTTTCCGCCATGAAGTGGACACCGCAGAAGGCGATCACATCGGCATCGGTGCTGGCGGCCTTGCGGGACAGCTCGAGTGAATCACCGATGAAATCAGCGATGTCCTGGATCTCAGGTTCCTGGTAATAGTGCGCCAGGATCACAGCATTGCGCTCCTGCCGGAGTCGGTTGATCGCCGCAACGAGGGCGGTGTCAGCGCTCATCGGAGTCTGGACGGGGCAGGATGGGACCTAGCCTAGGCATCTGCTCTGACGCATCTCCGTCTCGCGATTGCAGGAGATCTGCACGGCGCCTGGGGTGCGGAGGATGAGCGCCTGCTGAACCAGCTTCGCCCCGATGCTGTTCTGTTCGTCGGTGATCTCAGCGATGGCGATCTGCGCTTGACCCGTCGGATCCGTTCCTTGCCCCATCCCAAGGCGGTGATCCTGGGCAATCACGATCGTGGACGAGACCGCAGCGGTGGTGTGCTGCGCCAGCAACTCACTCTGTTGGATGGTGTTCACTGCGCCTGGCAACGGCTTCGTCTCGACCCCTTGCCGCTGTCGATCGTGGGGGGGCGACCCTGCAGTTCCGGTGGCGGGTTCCAGCTGTCGAAAGCCGTTGAGGCCGTTTACGGCCCCGTGTCGTTGGAGGAATCGGCGCAGCGCATTGCGACAGCTGCTGCTGAGGTGCCTGCGGATCAGCCCTTGGTGGTGATGGCCCACTGCGGACCCACCGGTCTCGGCTCGGATCCCGCCAGCCCCTGCGGTCGTGACTGGAAAATCCCAGCTCTGGACTGGGGCGATCAGGATCTGGCCCTGGCCATCGATCGCATCGCTCGCCACCGTGTTCCCGATCTGGTGGTGTTCGGCCACATGCATCACCAGCTCAAACGAGGCTCCGGTCTGCGCCAGAGCCTGCTGCGTGATCGCCGTGGCACGGCGTATCTCAATGCCGCCTGCGTCCCCCGCAGCGGTCGCGATACCGGCAACAAGCTTTTGTTGCATCTCTCCTGGGCGGAGTTCGAGGGGCCTGCCCTGACGCACCTCAGCCACCGCTGGTATCAACCGGACGGCCAACTGATGCATGAGGAGCTGTTGCCACAACAGGAGCCTCTGGCGTGCTGATCTACGTCTGCAGCAGCAGCCATGGCTTTGGCCATGCCGCCAGGGATGCCGCTGTGCTCCAGCAGCTGCGCCGGCTTCGGCCCGATTGGCGACTGGTGATGAGTTCGATTGTCAGTCCTGGCTTTCTGTCGCTGTTGCTGGGGGATGGGGGCATCGAACAACGTCCCTGTCGCTGGGATGTGGGGATGGTGCAGGCCGATGCGCTCGGTTCCGATCCATCCGCCACGCTGATCGCCCTGGCGGAACTCGATGCCCGACTGCCGGAGCAAATTCAGTCGGAGGTGAGCTGGCTGCGCGAGCAGGGGTTGCCGGTGTTGATCCTGGGGGACATTCCTCCCGCTGCGGCGTTGCTGGCTGAAGCCCTTGATGCGCCTCTGGTGTGGATGAGCAATTTCGGCTGGGATGCGATCTATCGCCCCTTCGGCGGCGCGTTTGAGCTGATGGCGGAGCGTGCGCAGGCGGCGTACCGGTGTGGGCAGCTGTTGCTGCGCTGCCCCTTTGATCTCGCTATGGACTGGGGGCTGCCTGAACAACGGCTCGACCTGGTCTGCGGCACCCCCAGGGCCCTGCCGGACGCCCTGAAAGCGTTTCTGGCGGACATGGACTCACCGATCATCCAGGTGGGCTTCGGTGGAATGGGTTTGGAGCTGGATCCGCAGCTGTTCGTCCACTGGCCGGATCATCACTTCCTGATGGCCTGTCCGCCCGATCCGCAGACCTCCGCGCGATTGGCCGGTATCGCCAACCTGACGCTGTTGCCGGCCGGGGTGCGTCCCATGGACGCGTTTCCCTACTGCGAGCGGCACATCGGCAAGCCGGGCTTCAGCACCTTCTGTGAGGCCCTATCGCTTGATCTGGGCCTGCATGTGGTGGTGCGCAGGGATTTCGCTGAAGTCAGCGCCTTGATGCAGGGCCTGACGCGGCATGGACGTCACCGACTGCTGAGCCGCGATCAGTTGATGGGCAGTGATTGGCAGCTGGATCAACCGCTGTTGCCTGCCGAGGCGGAGCCGCTGTCGTCTGGTGGGGCGCTGCAGGCGGCTGAGCAGCTGGTCCGGGTCTGCGACCAATTGTGTTATTAACTACAAAAAAATAAAATGTGAGTCAGTGGCGACATTTTGCCGGCGTTGATGCAATGGTCGATTTGTTGACTGGCATATATGCCTATTGCTCTTGTATCCGTCTTCGACAAAGTCATGAAGAAAGGAAAATGTATTCTTTTCGCTCGCTGAAGACAATTATCCGCTTCTGATTGTCTCGGCCTCCGTTGCAGATCTGCTCCCTGAATGCTCCTTATGGCTATCCGCGCTCTGATCGGTCGCAAGTCGCTTGCCGCTGCCGTCATCGCAGGTTCCCTGCCGCTGGTGGTTTCGCCTTCCCCCACTGCGGCGACGCTTCTTCCTTCTGATTCCCGTGCTCAGCTGCTCAGTGAGCCCGATGCCGTTCCGTCCCGGGCCATCCCCTATGTGATCACCCCGGAACGCCGGGCGATGCTCAACACCATCCGCTTCGCTGAAGGCACCTGGAAGGGTGGGCTTGATGTGGGCTATCGCGTGATGTTCGGCGGAGGCCTGATGCCCTCGCTCGACCGCCATCCCAACCGTGTGATCTACCGATCGCGCTACGCCAGTGCCGCAGCAGGTGCGTACCAATTCATGCCATTCACCTGGAACCTGGTGAAGCGCAGCATCGGTGTACGGGGGTTCGGGCCTGAAGCCCAGGACCAGGGCGCGCTGTTCCTGATCCAGCGTCGCAAGGCCCTCGGTCTGACGGATTCCGGAACACTCACTCCGGTGCTGACTGCCATGCTGGCTCCCGAGTGGGCATCGTTCCCGACCCTTGCCGGACGCAGTTTTTACGGCCAGCCCGTCAAAAAGTATTCACGGCTCCGTTCCTTCTACGACGTGAATCTTCATGAGCTGCGCCGTATCCGCGACGAGAAGCGCCAGCAACTTGCCCTCAACGTGGCACCTCCACCAGCGATCTGCACAGGGTCCCGCATCGCCTGCGCGACCCAACTCTGAGAGTTTCCCCTCAACTCTCCGGTTCCTGGTTGAGGCGCCGCCCCACCGTCGCTTGGGCAATGAGGTAAGCGACCACAGCACCAGCCAGGAAACCCACGCCATTCCGAACAATCGGCAGGATGTCGGATGTGCGGGTGATCACCGGCGCAATGCCGAACACTCCAAACAACATCACCCACAGTGGTGAGAGCAGGAGCAACCAGGCCCAGGCCACTGTTTCGCCTTCCTTGCGTGGGTAGGCAGCAAATCCTGCAATCAGACCTCCCACGGCGGAGGTGGTGAGGGTCCACAGCCATTGCTCTAGAGGCAGACCTGGCACCACCTGGCAACCGCCCCGCTCCAGGCAGACCTCAACAGCGTTGAGGGCATCGACGATGGCGCCATCCTCACCGTGCTCTTTGACGTAGTACTGGTTGCCGAATCGCGTCTGCAGCTCAACCCAGTAGGTGCGTGGCATCAACGCGAAAAAGGCGTCGCCCACGTTGAAATTGAGCAGGTTGCCACCACGGGGGTCCGCCACCAGCAGCAAGCTGCTTTCGTCCAGACCCCAGAATTCCTTCACGGCCCGACCTGGGGTGCGTTCGTATTGCGTCAGAACCCTTAGCTTCCAGCCCGTGGAGGCTTCAACGTCGTTGAGTCTCTTTTCCAAACTGGAGCGTTGGGGATCGGTGAAGGCCTTGGCGAGATCGATCACCGGCGTCGGGTGGTCCGGCAGCAGCTCGGGATTGTCGTAGGCGTGAACCGGTAAGGCTCCGGTCAGGGTGATCAGGGTTGTCAGCAGCACAGCCCACAGCCCTGCGATGCGATGTGTTCCCATGGACCTGCTGCAGTGGCGGGCATTCTCTCCAATGATTCCGACGGTTGCGGACTGTCCGGCCTGGTTGGCAACGCTTCTCCACCAGGCCGGCGGCACGGTTCCCTTCCGTCAGTTCATGGACTGGGCCCTGCATCATCCAGAACACGGTTATTACGGATCCGGACGGGTGCGGATCGGTCCCCAAGGTGATTTCGCGACGTCACCATCGCTGGGGCCTGATTTTGCGACCCTGCTCGGTCGTCAACTGATCGATCTGCTGCGCAACCTGTCCGATCAGGCTTCGACGTTGTCGCTGGTGGAGGTTGGACCAGGTGAAGGTGATCTCGCTGCCGATCTGCTGACCGTTCTGGCGCGCCAGGCACCCGATCTGATCGAGCGCTGTGAGCTTGTCCTGGTCGAACGCAGCCCCTCCCTGCGACAGCGGCAGCAGCAACGGCTGGAGGGAATCAGCGGCTGTCCGGTGCGCTGGTGTGGCATCGAGGAGCTGCAATCCTCACCCATTCAAGGCGTCTTACTGGCCCATGAACTGCTTGACGCTTTCCCGGTGGATCGCCTTGTGCTTAAGCAAGGGGAGCTTGCCCTTCAGGGGGTGCGTCTGCAGCAGAACGATCAACTGACCTCGGTGCCGCTTGCCCTCCCTGACACGCTGCAGGAGCAGCTGCAGACCAGTGGACTTGAGCTCCCCCCGCCTGGCAGTGAAGACGGTTGGACCACGGAATGGCACAGCAACTTGCGGCCGTGGTTCGGGACGCTGGCTTCAGCGGTGTCCGATGGGGCCCTGCTGGTGATCGATTACGCCCATGAGGCCTCCCGCTATTACACCGCCCGACGCTCGGAGGGGACACTTATGGCCTATCGCGATGGCATGGCTGGGATGAACCCTCTGGCCCATGCCGGGGAGCAGGACCTCACCGCCCATCTCTGCATCGAGACCTTGACCCAGGCCGCTGCACACCACGGTTGGCAGCTGCGGGACCAGAGGCGTCAGGGGGAGGCGCTGCTTGCCCTCGGCCTGGCGAACGACCTGCATGCGCTGCAGCAGTTGCCCGCCAGCGAACTGGCCGAGGCGTTGCGACGGAGAGAGGCGTTGCTGCGACTGGTGGATCCTGCCGCCCTTGGCGACTTCCGCTGGCTGCTGTTCAGCCGCGGGGCTGGTGCGGACTGTTTCAGCCTCGCAACTGGTCCAGACAATGCAGGATTTCATCCCGGCTGATGTCATCGCGGATCTCCACGCGGCCGATGGCCATGGGCAGCACGAAGCGCAAGCGACCGTCTTTCACTTTCTTATCTCCCTGAAGGGTGCGCAGCACGGCGTCAGGGTCCAGATCCGGCCAGGCCGTCGGTAGCCCACAGCGCTGGATCAGCTGCGTCTGGCGCCCGGCCTCGTCCGCCGTCCAGCTGCCGCGGTTCACGGCTAACTGCCCGACCGCCACCATCCCGATGGCCACTGCCTCGCCGTGCAGCCAGGTGCCGTAACCACAGAGGGTTTCCACCACATGACCGAAGGTATGGCCGTAATTCAGCACGGCCCGCAGCCCCCCTTCCCGTTCGTCCGCAGCAACCACCCGTGCTTTGGCCGCTGCCGATCGTTCCAGAATGGTTTCGAGCCGGCTGTTGCCAAGGCCAGCAGCTGAGTTGGGTTCTGGCCCCTCCTCCAGGCACTGGAACAGCGCGGGATCGCCAAGAATTCCGTACTTGATCACCTCCGCCATGCCGGCCCTGAACTCCCGCTCGGGCAATGTGTTGAGCGTTTCGGGATCGATCAGCACCAGGCTCGGCTGGTGAAAGGCGCCGATCAGGTTCTTGCCGCCGGGATGGTTCACCCCTGTTTTGCCGCCGATGGCGGCATCGACCATGGCCAGAAGGGTCGTGGGGACCTGAATCACCTGGATCCCGCGCAGCCAGGTGGCTGCTGCAAATCCGGTCATGTCTCCGACAACCCCTCCACCCAAGGCCAGCATCAACGAGCTGCGCTCCAGACGCTGCTCAAAGGCGGAATCATGGATGGCGGCCACCGTGGCTGGAGTTTTGCGCTCTTCTCCCGCATCAATCACCAGAAGGTCGGCGTGGAAGCCCTGTTGACGCAGGCTTTGCAGGCACCCCTCTCCATAGGGGGCGGCGACGTCCGGGTTGCTGACCACCAGGATCCGTCGGCCGGGCTGAATTCCGGCCTTCAGGAGTTCGTCCCCAAGGCGGCTCAGGCCACCGGCGCCGATCACCACCTCATAGGGGTTGCGTTCCAAGGCGACGGCGATCCGACGCAGGGTTGGTGAGGAGACCATGGAGCGTCCTGCATTGGCACCACTCTGCCGGGCGGAGCCGGTCAACCCGCCGTAACCTCATGCCAGTGACAGCGACACCTTGCGCCGCAGTCTTGTCGCCTGGGCATTTCTGTTACCGGCCTTGGTGCTGATCAGCCTGTCGGTGCTGCTCCCAGCCCTGATGGCGTTGGTGATGAGCTTCACCGCCTCCGGCTTGGATGTGACGGAGCCACTCCGCTTCGTCGGACTCGCCAACCTTCAGCGCCTGCTTTCGGATCCGATGGTGCGACGGGTGATGCTCACCACGTTTCTCTATTTCTTCGGTGTGGTCCCGCCGATCGTTGTCGGTTCACTGGCACTGGCGGTTCTGGTGAATCGCGGCCTCCCCGGCAGTCACTTGATGCGCAGCGCGTTTTACACACCGGTCCTGGTCTCCATCGTGGTGGCAGCCATCGCCTTCCGTTGGCTCTACGCCGAAAACGGTCTGATCAATGGCTGGCTCGCTGTGTTGCTCGGCCCAGCCTTCACCCCGATCGGTTTTCTGACGTCACCACAGCTCGCTCTGCCTGCGGTGATGGTGGTGACGCTTTGGAAAGGGCTCGGGTATTACATGGTGATTTTCCTGGCGGGATTGCAGGGCATCCCCAAAGAGCTCTACGAGGCGGCCGAACTCGATGGCAGCGAGGGTTGGCGCCAGCATGTGGACATCACTCTTCCGTTACTTCGTCCGTACGTTTCCCTCGTGGCGGTGGTGTCGTCGATCGCGGCCACCAAGGTGTTTGAGGAAGTGTTTTTGATGACTCAGGGTGGGCCTGCCGATTCAACGCGGACCATCGTTTATTACGTCTACGACCAAGCCTTCGCTGAACTGGAGATCAGTTATGCCTGCACCCTTGGGTTGGCTCTGTTCCTTGTGGTGATGCTGTTCACCCTGGTGCGTCTGGCTTTCAGTGGCGATCGTGCCCTGATCTGAGAGGCCAGGCGCTCCATTGAGTGGCAAGCTGCTGGGGATTGCGCACCCATGGGGAATGACCACCACGGCCGAGATGATCGGTGTCGTCGGCGGCGGACAGCTCGCTCGCATGATGGTGGAAGCTGCTGCAGAACGGCAGGTGGCCGTGGCAGTTCAGACCGGTTCCACCGACGACCCCGCCTGTGCCGGTTCGTCCCGTCAGGTCATCGCGGACCCTCGTGATGTGGCGGGAACTCGCCAATTGATGGTGGGCTGCCAGGGAATCACGTTTGAAAACGAGTGGGTCAATATTGATGCCCTCATCCCCTTGGAAAAGCAGGGTGTGCGGTTCCGTCCGGCCCTTTCTGCCCTCTCACCTCTGGTAAACAAGCTGTCGCAGCGGCAGCTGTTGTCAGATCTCTCGATTGCCACGCCACCGTGGTGTCCGTTGAGTCGGATCTCTCCGGCTCAGCCAGCCCTGCCTCAGGGGTGGTCATTTCCGGTGATGGCGAAAGCGGCCCACGGCGGATACGACGGCAAGGGGACAGTCGTTGTGGAGTCGATTGAGGATCTGGCTCGCTTGATCCGCAGTGTGGAAAGCGATGAGTGGCTGCTGGAGTGCTGGGTGGATTACGAGCGAGAGCTGGCGCTGGTGGTAAGTCGTGATTCCCAGGGACGGGTTCGCCGTTTCCCTCTTGTGGAAACCCACCAAAGCCAGCAAGTCTGCGACTGGGTTCTGGCTCCTGCTGCGGTTGACCAAGGGGTGGAAGCTCAGGCCTACAACGTGGCAGCGTCCCTGCTCACCAAACTCAATTACGTCGGGGTTCTGGCCCTGGAGTTTTTTTTCGGACCCGATGGGTTACAGGTGAACGAAGTGGCTCCGCGAACACACAATTCCGGCCATTACTCGATTGAAGCCTGTAGCAGCAGTCAATTTGACCAACAGGTTTGCATTGCCGCCGGTCTGCCGGTTCCATCGCCTGAATTCACCAGCAATGGTGCACTGATGGTGAATCTGCTGGGGCTTGAGACTGCCACCACGTCGCTACAACAACGCTTGGACGCCTTAGCGGCTTTGCCGGATGCGCATCTTCACTGGTACGGCAAGTCACCGGAAACTCCTGGACGCAAACTCGGTCACGTGACTGTGCTGCTCTCGGGGGCTGATGCAAAGCAGCGAGAGCAGCAAGCCCAATCCGCACTGGAGGTGATCCGCGGCATCTGGCCGTCTCCGACGGTGAATTCAGCTCTAAGCTGAATCCTGAACTGCTGTGTTGGTGACGGCCTTTTCTAGTGCTCTGATCTGACTCTCTTTCGACTTGGGGAGACTGTCGTGACGGTGCCGTAAACCGGCCCTGTAGCCGGAAACGAATCCCCACTTTGTTTCCCCTTCTGGTTCTTCCAGGTCGACCACTGGGGCTCGCACGGCACGGTGGTTCACCCCATTGATCAAGCCTGATGATGCCGACGCTGTTGCTTGTGATCGGACTGGTTTTCACGCAGGCGGAGCCCGTGCGTTTTCTGCCCGATGACGCTCAGGTTGCTTGCCGCGCCATCCTTCCCCAATGCTTCCGTCGCTCGGACTGGGCCGACCTCTGCAACAGTCAGTCTGAAATCAGACTATCATTTCTCGAAGCCTGCCAGGCGGCTCAACAACATTGATTGACGACGACTCAGGGCCTGAGTTCATCGACGACCTTTTGAAGCTGACTCTGTTCCAGCTCTGTGACAACAAACACCTCCTGGACAGTGCTCCCCTTGCGAGCCATCAACTTGAACCCGCCGCGAATCGGGGTTGAGACCCGCAGTTGAAGCGTCTGGCTGCGACCTCTTACTCGATTGATCACGGCTGGCGTGACCGTTTGAATGCGGCGGTCCTTGGCAAGGCTTTTGAGCCAGGGAATCAGCCCGTCCACATAGGTGCTGTGGGTAATGACGACCCGGCCCAAACCTTGAGGAATCCCTGAGAACTGACTGACAGTAGCCAGCCTGGCTATGCCGGAGAGAGCCACCTGTGGCCGTGATGCTCAAATCGGTCGATACCCTGCGAAGCACCGTGTCCGGCCCGCTGGCAGAACGTTGCGGTTCTGAAGCAAGGATGTTGACCGCTGAACTGCACGGCAAGGAGGTGCGGGGACTGGCGTTCTGCCCCGGTCGGGTGGTTCGTTTTGTTCTCGATGCCCAGACACAACGACTGGAGACCGTGGATGTGCTGCGACTCACCAAAGCAACACGACAACCTGCCGCTTGAGCTCAGCAGCGTTCGAGTGGCGCCATCGTGAGCCCCTCTGCAGCCAGTTGCTGGTGGTACAGCTCTGCCTGCTCCAGCGGACCGCACCAGACTTCAGCGGAACCCTGTCCGTCGATGCGGTTGGCGAGGCTCCAGGCCTTTTCCTCACTCATGCCTGGAATGATCTTGCGCAGGCAGTCCACCACATGCTGAAACGTGTTGACGTCGTCATCGAGAACAATCACACGGGCCTGTGGATAGCGCTGGGTGATGGTCTGGCGCTCAAGCAACGACGCTGAGCCAGGACTGGAGCTGCTCATGACAGTTGCTTCAAATGAAGAATGCTGGCCGTGGACCCTAGGTAGGATCCTGTCATCAAAGAAGTCAAGTCAATGCTGTTCACCGTTGCCTGGGCATCGCTCGCCGCCATGTTCAGCTTCTCCATCGCCATGGTGGTATGGGGTCGCAACGGCGACGGAACTCTGAACTTCTGAGGCCTTGAACGGTCCTGCAACGTTCACCCTCAACCAAGGACTGGAGATCACAGCGGCTGTTCTCCTCGTCTTTGTCAGTGTCTCTGTGATTTATCTGTCCTTCATCGAGTGGCGGGATCGACGACGGCGTCAACCCTGAGCTGATGGGAAAGCCGGCGTGTCTGCGTCGGAAGTTTGTCCATCCGCTGACAACCTCAGCCAGGTGTTTCTGGTGCGTTTGGTCCTTTCGGATGTCTAAAGAACGACACTGCCGGTGATCAAGAGACCATACACCGACTGTTGGCGGTTTCAGAGCTCTTGCAAAGCCCTCGGCTTGAGGCAGATGAAGGCAGTCAACCTGTGCAGAATCGTCATGCCAGCGGTATGAGTTCGCCGACGGCTTGCATGACAAGGTCCTTGTTCAGCAGTCAGCGGGAAATCCTCCTGCCCGTTTTCGACTCAGGAGGAACACGTTGGAGATGTGATCCCCCTGGGGGTAATATTTCACCTACCCCATGATCGAAGCTGAGAGTACGAACGGGGGACTGTCTCTCTCAAGCTGAAAGGTCAGCCGGCTGTGCTTTCTGCCGCTTCCGCAAGTCGCTTTTCTTTCTTGCGACGATCCGCAGCGAGAGTTTCCTGCATCAGTTCCACGGCTTGCTCCATCCGCTCACTGTTGGAGGAGAACACGGTCAGATCCTTCTCGACGCGTTCAGCAGGTAGTCCAAGGTCTACCGACAGTTTGACGGCCCGCTGACGCAGAGAGCTTGCGTCGCTTTCGTCGGAGGACGCTTCCAGCAGGGCAAGAAGTCCGACGGCCATCAGTCTTGAGTAGTGAGCGCCGTCGCTCAGAGACTGCTCTTTCAACCAACTCTGGAAGGCGTCATCTGAATGCCCCTCGGCGTCCTGCAGGCAGTGCTGAGCGGCTTGCTTCAGCTGTTCATCGTCAAAACCGTTGCTGCTGCACAGCGCCGACAACAGGGCTGCGGGGTGCTCCATAGGGCGGTAGCCCTGGGTGAAGCGCTCAAACACGGTCTTGAGTCCGACTGCGAAAAGGCTGTTGGCTTGGAACGTAGCTTGGTGACTCAACAGGTGCAGTTCCACAAGAAGCTCGTCAGCAATCCGCCGGTACAGGGGAGCAATGACATGCGGAAAGGCCTGGTGAAAGGCGCGCTTGCTGTCCGCGATGGTGTGACGCTCAGCCAACGTGCGTTCTCTCAATTGAATGGCTGTGACCTTAGCGCCGAAGACAACGCCGTTAAGATTGTCAGACTCGCAGGGACGCCATGATTCCAATCGTGATCGAGGAGTCAGGTCGTGGTGAAAGGGCTTTTGACATCTATTCGCGCTTGCTGCGCGAGCGCATCATTTTTCTGGGAGAAGCCGTCACCAGTGATTCGGCTAATCGCATCGTTGCTCAGATGCTCTTCTTAGAGGCAGAGGACCCCGAAAAGGATATCTATCTCTACATCAATTCACCCGGCGGTTCCGTTTACGACGGCCTTGGTATCTTTGACACCATGCAGCACATCAAGCCTGATGTGCACACTGTTTGCGTCGGATTGGCGGCGAGTATGGGTGCTTTTCTTCTCTGTGCCGGAACCAAAGGTAAGCGCAGCAGCCTTCAACACTCGAGGATCATGATCCATCAACCCCTTGGCGGCGCTCGCGGTCAGGCCAGTGATATCAGGATTCAGGCGGACGAAATTCTTTATCTCAAGGAACGGCTGAACCAAGAACTGTCTGATCGCACCGGCCAACCACTGGATCGAATTCAACAGGACACGGATCGAGACTTTTTCATGTCTCCCGGAGAAGCCGTTGAGTATGGCCTGATTGATTCCGTTATCGATAAGCGTCCAATTCAGGCTGTGGAATGAAATCCGGATTGCCCAGTAAAATCTGCCCGGTTTGTGAGCGACCTTTTCAGTGGCGCAAGGCTTGGCGAAATAACTGGGATTCGGTTATTTATTGCTCAGAACGATGTCGTCGTTGTAAAGGCTCGAGGAATCATCGAGAAAATAAATCTTAAATAGCTTAAATAAGAAATATTAATGCCCTTAGTCGTTACTAGGCAAAAGATCGGTGCGGCTTACTTTTAGTGCTTTCCAAAGTTCCTTAATCTGTTCATATGCTTCTTCTTGGCTGACTTTGCCATTGGCTTGAAGACCTACGATTAGGCCAATTCGGTCAGCAAACTGTTCAAGGTTTTGGTGAAATGCAGCTCTCTGAGGGCTCCAATCCTTTCCGTGAAAACTGCTATATATCTCCATGGGATTGCGAATCCTATCCTGATCAGCCATGGATCATTGATCTGAATTGGTCTGCTCAAGCATAAGGAGAGCAGACCAAAACTGAACATCGATGTCAGTCGAGCGTCACTACCGTGCGGTCCTTGGCTGGAACCTGAGTGAATTCAGCCACCACAGCTGCGAACTCGCCGCCATCCATGGTTTCTTTTTCAATCAACAGTTCCACGAGACGATCCATTGCCTCACGGTTGGCCGCGACAATGTCGACAGTTTCCTCATAGCAGCGCTTCACCATTTGACGGACTTGAGCATCAATCTGCTGGGAGATTGATTCCGAGATGTCGTTGCGGGACATCAAGTCTCGGCCAAGGAACACCTCCTGACCTCCGCCTTCAAGTGCAACAGGACCCAGGTCGCTCATCCCGAGGCGGGTCACCATCTGGCGAGCCATGGACGCAACTTGCTGAATGTCACCACCAGCACCGGTGGTCACTTCCTCATGGCCAAACACCACATCTTCAGCGGCTCGTCCACCAAGTGCTCCCATGATTCTTGCTTTGAGCTGAGATCGGGTCACAAGGGTCTGCTCTTCGTCCGGTGAGAACCAGGTGAGGCCCTGTGCTTGCCCTCGGGGAATCAGTGTGACCTTCTGGACCGGGTCATGGTCCTTCACCAGGGTGCCGATCAACGCATGGCCCACCTCGTGGTACGCGATCAAACGCTTGCTGCGGCCATCGGTTAATGGACGGCCTTCCATGCCGGCAATGATCCGGTCAACCGCATCATCGATCTCGCTCAGGCCAATGGCTTCTTTGCGGCGACGGGCCGTGAGGATGGCTGCCTCATTCATCAGGTTGGCCAGGTCAGCACCCGTGAATCCGGGGGTGCGTCGGGCAATGCTTTCGAGGGAAAGCTCCTCTTCAAGCTTTTTGTTGCGGCAGTGAACTTCAAGGATGGAGAGTCGACCCTTGATGTCAGGGGCATCGACGGTGACCTGACGGTCGAAGCGACCGGGACGCATCAGGGCTGAGTCCAACACGTCCGGCCGGTTGGTTGCCGCAATGATGATGATGCCGCTGTTGCCCTCGAAACCATCCATTTCGGTGAGCAGCTGGTTGAGGGTCTGCTCACGCTCGTCATTACCACCACCAATGCCAGCGCCCCGTTGACGTCCAACGGCATCGATTTCGTCGATGAAGATTAAGCAAGGGCTGTTTTCCTTCGCTTTCTTGAACAGGTCGCGGACTCGGCTTGCACCGACACCCACGAACATTTCGACGAATTCAGAACCGGAGAGGGAGAAGAACGGAACACCAGCTTCACCAGCGATCGCCTTGGCGAGCAGTGTCTTGCCAGTTCCAGGAGGGCCGACTAGTAGGAGTCCGCGGGGAATCTGAGCACCAACAGACGTGAAACGCTCGGGTTGCTTCAGGAAGGTCACTACTTCCTGGAGCTCCTGTTTGGCCTCTGCAACACCGGCGACGTCATCGAACATCACACCGGTTTCGGCTTCCATCATGAAGCGAGCCTTGCTCTTACCGAACTGCATGGCCTGACCGGGACCTCCTGGCATGCCGCTGTTGCGACGGGCCAGGAAAATCAATGATCCGATCAACAGCAACGGGAACAGCAGATTGCCCAACAGGCCAAGGGCTGGAGGTGCTGTCCGTGGGGGATGGATGTCAAAGCTGATCCCTTCTTCCTTCAGGGTGTTGACCAGTTCCGGAGCGAGACCGGGAAGATCCACCCGCAGACGCTGGACACGGTTGTCCAGGTCAGGATCAACGGCTTCGATTACAGCGTTGCGACCACCGTCGTAGATGTCGACAGCTGTCACGCGACCGGCTTCCACGTAGTCGAGGAAGCGGCCATAGCTCATGCGGGCCACCGCTGCATTGCGAGGCGCCACGGTGGTGCCCCCGGCGTTCTGACTGTTCAGACCACCGTTACTGATCACCTGCCAACCGATCAGGAGCACGACGCCGATGGGCAGAAGCCAGAGGGCGACAAGGCGCCAACGCTGATTCATGATCCTGAGAAATGATGAGCGATTGTAAAGCAGGAAAATTGCTGCTGTGGTGTGGCTCAGAGGCTTCTGAGCGCCACGATCGGGTCGAGTTTTGCAGCTCGGCGGGCCGGTACGACACCGAAGAACAGGCCGATCGAGCCTGACAACCCCACCGTGACCATCACGGTGGTGAGCCCGATGCTCGCGGGTAGTGGACTGACCGCTGCCACCAGAGCGACCGTTCCCAGTCCGGCTGCCGTGCCAATGGCACCACCGAGGCTGGCCAGGACCAACGATTCCACTAGGAATTGCTGGAGGACATCACTGCTGCGTGCCCCCAGAGCTTTCCGTAGTCCGATCTCCTCCGTCCGTTCGCTGACGGAGACCAGCATGATGTTCATGATTCCGATGCCACCAACCAGCAAGGAGATTCCCCCGATCGCGGCCAGCATCAGGGTGAGTCCGCCAGTGATGGTGCCGACGATGGTGAGTGCATCTTTCTGAGAACGCACCGCGAAATCATCGTCCCGAAGGATCCGGTGGCGCTGGCGCAGCAGGTTCGTGATCTGGAACTTTGCCGCACTGGTGCTGGCCTCGTCACGCGCCTCCACGCTGATGAAACTGAGGCTCACGCCGTAAGTGGGATCACGACCGGTCAGTCGGTTCACCATGGTGCTCAGAGGGATATAGGCGTTCTCGTCCTGGTTGCTGCCGAACACCGCACCCTTTGGCGCCATCACACCGATCACCTCGAAGGCCTGGGTTCCGATGCGGAGTTGCTGCCCCAGCGGTTCGCCGGTGGGAAACAGCTTGCTCCGTAGGTCTGGCCCGATCACCGTTACAGCTCGAGCGGCCTGGTTGTCCTGGGGAGAGATGAATCGTCCGCGGGCAATCTCAAAACTGCGGACCGGTAAAAAGTCGGCCGTGATCCCCGAGATGGAACTGGTGGCGGTTCGCGCTCCAGCCTGTACGACCTGGCTGCTGGTGATCTGCGGCGCCACTCGGCGCACACTGGGAACCTGTTCATCGATCGCTTCAGCGTCTTCGAGGACCAGGGTTTTCGGAAAGGCCACGCCGCGGCGGCGTGTGTCGTTGTTGCCCGGAACCACAAACAGAACGTTGGCGCCGAGGTTGCTGAGCTGCTCTTCCGCCAGACCCTGTGCGCCACGTCCGACCCCAACCAGCGTGATCACAGACGCGTTGCCGATCACGATGCCCACCATCGTCAGCAGGCTGCGCAATCGATTGCTGCGCAGCGTGGTGAGGGCCATCCTCACGGTCTCCGTCGCTGGCATCCGCCGGGTCATCGCAGCTCAGCAGAGAAGAGCAATCAGATCATGTTGACGGGTGCTTCCTCTGAACTGACGATGCCCACCTTGACCAGATCGGTGGAACCGGAGACACCCGTGTGGGTCCCGGCCGTCTGAACGACCAGATCACCTTCCTTCAGAAGCCCCATTGTTTTGGCCTGGGTCATCGCGGCAAGGAACGTGTGAGTGGTGAGTTCGTGCTGCGGGATCACCAGCGGCTTCACTCCCCAAACCAGTTGCAGACGGCAGGCCACGGTTGGATCAGGGGTAATGGCCAGAATCGGCGATGCGGGACGGAACTTGCTGACGTTCTTAGCCGTCGCTCCGCTTTTGGTGAGAGGAAGGATCGCCGAGGCGTTCAGCTGACTGGCGATGGTGCTGACGGCGCCACTCAGGGCATTCGGCACCGTGCTGGCCAGATGGCTGTCAACGGAACGCTGGGGATAATCCTTTTCGATCCGGCAGGCGATGGTCGCCATCGTTTGAACGGCTTCCACCGGGAAATCGCCGACGGCCGTTTCGTTGGAGAGCATCACTGCATCGGTGCCATCCAAAATGGCGTTGGCCACATCGCTCACTTCAGCGCGGGTGGGTCGCGGGCTGGAGGCCATCGAATCCAGCATCTGGGTGGCCGTGATGATCGGAATGCCCAGGCTGTTGGCTTTCCGGATCAATTCCTTCTGCAGAAGAGGAACCTCCTCAGCGGGCATCTCTACCCCCAGGTCACCCCTGGCGACCATCACGCCATCGCACAGGGGAAGGATGGCATCGATCTGGTCGATGGCCTCAAACTTCTCAATCTTGGCGACGACGGGGGTCTCGTGGCCATGCTCACGGATCAGACCACGGATTTCCTCCATGTCGGAGGGGTTGCGTACGAAGCTCAGGGCCACCCAGTCGACCCCCTGGGAGAGACCGAATTCCAGATCCACCTTGTCCTTGTCCGTCAGAGCGCGGACGGACAGCTGCACGTCGGGGAAGTTCACTCCTTTGTTGTTGGAGAGAACACCGCCAACGGTGACGGTGCAGTGCAGGGTCTGTTCAGCCTGATCCACCTGCTCGACTTTCATCTCAACGCGGCCGTCGTCGAGAAGGATGCGGCTTCCTGCGGTGACTTCGTCAGCGAGTTTGTCGTAGGTGACGGTGGCGATGGATTGGTTGCAACTCACCGGCCTGGACGTCAGGGAGAAGCTGTCGCCATTGGCAAGGGTGATCGGTCCCTCAGCAAAACGGCCCAGGCGGATTTTTGGTCCCTGCAGGTCTTGAAGGATGCCGATGTTGATCCCGAGCTCTTCAGACACCTGGCGGATGGTCGAAATCCGCGCCGCATGCTCGCTGTGGTCGCCGTGGGAGAAATTCAACCGAAAGGTGGTGGCTCCAGCCTGAACCAGTTCCTTGATTCGCTCGGAACTTTCCGTGGCTGGACCGATGGTGGCCACGATCTTGGTCCGACGGTTCTGATCGAACTGGCCCATACCGAGGCTTAAAATCCTTGCGGAAACTACCATCCGGGTGTTGTCAGGCCCTGCCGATGGAACTCAACGCCTATCAGGATGCGGCACGGAGAACAGCCGCTTACCCCCAGGTGGGTCAGAACCCCATCTACCCAACGCTGGGCCTGACAGGAGAAGCCGGCGAAGTGGCGGACAAGGTCAAAAAGGTGTTGCGTGATCGCCAAGGGGTTTTTGATCCACAGACCAGAGAAGCGATCAAGCTCGAGCTGGGAGATGTGCTCTGGTACATCGCCCAGTTGGCCAGCGAGTTGGGTTATGAACTTGATGAGGTCGCTTCGGCCAATCTCGACAAACTGGCCAGCCGTGCGGCCCGTGGTCGCATCACGGGCAGTGGAGACCACCGCTAGGAGTTCATGCCCCAACGTCTGCTCCCTCTGCTTGCCCTGTTGTTTCTTTTGATCGGGGTGAATCCTGCTGATGCAGCCGATCTGAATCTCAACAACCTCAGCCTTGAGCCCTGTTCCCTTGAGGATCCCGGCAACCAACCGGACTTTGCCCGTCCCATGGGGGCGACGTGTTACGTCCTCAGTGGTGAGGTGGAGAACCCCGGTCGCAAGCCTGTGGTGGACACCGATGTGTTTGCTCGCATCCTCGATGCCAGTGGCGAGCCGATCCTTCCGAACCGAACCCGGGTCGGCTCGATCGGAGATGTGATTCCCGGTGTACAGACCTTCGCCTTGAGACTCTCCGTCCCTGCAGGCACTCCTGGTCCGTTTGAGATTCGCAATGCCCGGGCGCGAGGATTCAAGGCGCCCGTACGCAATCTCACCAGCGTTGATGACGACGATCTGCTGCCGCTGGAGCAAGCGATTCAGTGATTCAGAACCCCAGGCTCATCGACTGAAATTGAGCGCTGGATGCTTCAAGCAATCCCTGCAGCACCCGCAGGGCAATGAACGCCAGGATCGCCGAGAGA
The DNA here is from genome assembly GCF_000195975.1 of Parasynechococcus marenigrum WH 8102. GTDB lineage: Bacteria > Cyanobacteriota > Cyanobacteriia > PCC-6307 > Cyanobiaceae > Parasynechococcus > Parasynechococcus marisnigri. Next base: position 1,293,620 of record NC_005070.1, on the reverse strand, counting down.
TCAATCCCACCGATCGGCGGGATCACCCCACGAAACATGTTCAGATACGGGTCGGTGATCGAGGCGACACCACCCAGGACAGGGTTGCTGAAATCGATGTTGGGGAACCAGGTGAGCAGCACCCGCACGAACAGCACGAACAAGTAAATGTTCACGGCGGTGGACAGCACCAGCAGCAGATAGGCGATGCCACTGGTGAGCATTGTTGTGTCCAGAGGTCGACTCGGAAGCTTGGAAAAGTCTATGCAGCCTCAGCCGGTGGTTCCTGGGCCAAGTCCGGAAGAACCGAAAAGGTGCGATGGAATTTTTCGGAGAGTGTGATCCAGTACGAGCGTCCCTCGCTTTGACGGCGCCGTTCGATGAAATCCTGGGCCAGCAGTTCTTTGATGTGGTCGTAGGCACCCGAGCCACGCAGATCTACCAGGTCCGATTGCAGGATCCTCTTCTTCAGAGCAATCGTTGCCAGGGTCCGCAATGTGGCGGTGGAGAGATTCACCGGCAGCATGTTTTGAACCAGGTCCGCGAGTGCCGGACGGAGTTGCAGTCCGAACCGGCCGTTCTGCTCAACGATCTCCAGTGCGGTATCCCGCTGGGCATAGCTGGCTGAGAGGGCCAGGAGGGCCTGTTGAACCCCCTGAGGTTCTGCTCGAGCGAGGTCAGACAGCTCATTCAGACCGATCGGACGCCCTTTCAGATACATGATGGCTTCGATCTGGGCGGCGAGAGACGGTGTGGACATCGCGAACCGTCGCAATGGCCCAAGGTATCGCCGTCAAAGTCAGAGGAACAGGGTGTAAGCCGGATTGTCGGTTTCATTCCAATAGGGATACCCAAGCTCATTGAGGAAGGCCGTCCACTGCGGCTGTTCTTCCACCGGTATCAGCACACCCACCACGATCCGACCCACGTCAGCTCCATGGTTCCGGTAGTGGAAGATGCTGATGCTCCAACCGGGATTGAGAGCGCTGACGAAGCGCATCAGTGCCCCCGGCCTCTCTGGAAATTCAAAGCGGTACAGCAGTTCGAGGCAGCCCCCAGCGCAACTGTCCTGCGAAGTGGATGGAAGACGACCGCCAACCATGTGGCGGAGGTGAACCTTGGACAATTCGTTGTCGCTGAGGTCAAGACAGGAGAAGCCCTGCTGCTGGAGTCCATCCACGAGCTGGTAACGATCCTGTGCGCCGTTCACCTGCACGCCGATGAAGATGTGGGCTGATGCGCCCTCACTCATTCGGTAACTGAATTCGGTGAGGCTGCGGCTGCGTAGGTGATCACACAGGGTTCTGAGGCTTCCCGGTTGCTCAGGGATCTCCACCGCCAGCATCGCCTCGCGTTCCTCTCCCAGTTCGGAGCGTTCGGCGATGAACCTCAGGCGATCGAAGTTCATGTTGGCGCCGCAGGCCACCGCCACCAGTCGGCGGTCCGTCATTTGGCAATCGGCCACGTCCTGCTTCAGCCCAGCCACGGCAAGTGCTCCAGCCGGTTCGAGGATGGAGCGCGTGTCTTCAAAAACGTCCTTGATGGCGGCACAGATCGCATCGGTGTCGACCCGCACCATGCGGTCAACAAATTGTTGGGCCAGGGCAAAGGTGTGCTCCCCCACCCTGCGGACCGCAACGCCGTCGGCGAACAGGCCCACCTGGGCCAGCTCAACCCGTACTCCCTTCTCTAACGACTGGGTCATGGCGTCCGCATCAACCGGTTCAACGCCGACGATCTCGGTGCTGGGCCACAGCTGTTTGACGTAAGCCGCGATTCCGGCAATTAGTCCGCCGCCGCCGACCGCTACATAAATGGCATCCGGCGGTTCAGGGCTCTGCCGCATGATTTCCAGACCGATGGTTCCCTGGCCGGCGATCACTTCCGGGTCGTCAAAGGGATGGATGTAGGTGAGTCCCTCATCAGCGCAGCGTTGTCTCGCTTCTGCTGAACATTCGTCGTAGGTCTCCCCATGGAGCACGACTTCCCCGCCAATGGTGCGCACGGCCCGCACCTTCACCTCGGGTGTGGTGGCGGGCATCACGATGACGGCGCGGCAGCCGAGTTTTTTGGCACTTAGGGCCACGCCCTGGGCATGGTTTCCTGCGCTGGAGGCGATCACGCCACGACTGAGTTCCTCCGGCGTGAGCTGGGCCATGCGGTTGTAAGCACCGCGAAGCTTGAACGAGAACACCGGTTGCAGGTCTTCGCGCTTCAGCAGCACCTCATTGCCAAGTCGGCGACTGAGGTTTGGGGCAGGGTCAAGCGGCGTCTCCCGCGCGACGTCGTAGACGCGAGCCCGCAGGATCCGCTGGAGATAGTCGGTCATCCCTCCATTCTCCCCATGTTCAGGGCTAACGGCCCCTAGGAACGGACGCCGTAGATTGCAGGGCCTGGAGCGGATCGTGCATGCATCTCGGAGATTTGACTCATCCGAATGAGCTGCACGGCCTCAAGCTGTCTGAGCTTGAGGATGTCGCCCGTCAGATTCGAGACCGTCATCTTCAGGTGGTCTCCACCAGTGGTGGCCATCTCGGCCCTGGTCTGGGGGTGGTGGAGCTAACCCTGGCGCTGTACCAGACCCTCGATCTGGACAGGGATCGGGTCATCTGGGATGTCGGGCACCAGGCTTATCCCCACAAATTGATCACCGGTCGTTTCAACGACTTCCACACCCTTCGCCAGCAGAATGGTGTTGCGGGGTACCTCAAACGCTCAGAAAGCAACTTTGATCATTTCGGTGCTGGCCATGCCAGCACGTCGATTTCGGCAGCGCTGGGCATGGCGATGGCCCGGGATAATCGTGGTGAGGACTTCAAGTGCGTCGCCGTGATCGGCGATGGTGCTCTTACCGGTGGGATGGCTCTGGAAGCGATCAACCACGCCGGACATCTCCCCGAAACCCCCTTACTCGTTGTCCTCAACGACAACGACATGTCGATTTCACCACCAGTGGGTGCCCTATCGAACGTTCTGAACCGCGCAAGGCTCAGTCCGCCGATGCAGTTCCTCTCCGGCAGCGTTGAGGAAAGCGTTCGCCATCTTCCCTTCATGGGTGGCGAGCTCCCAGCCGAGTTGAACCGCCTGAAGGGAAGTATGCGTCGTCTCGCGGTTCCCAAGGTGGGTGCTGTGTTTGAAGAGCTGGGCTTCACCTACATGGGGCCGATTGATGGCCATGACATCGGTGAAATGATGCGGACCTTCCAGGCTGCCCACCGTGATGGTGGGCCCGTGCTGGTTCATGTCGTTACCAAGAAGGGCAAGGGTTACCCCTATGCCGAGGCGGATCAGGTCGGTTACCACGCCCAGTCCGCCTTCGATCTGACCACCGGCAAGGCCATTCCGTCGAAGAAACCGAAACCTGCCAGTTACAGCAAGGTGTTCGGCCAGACCCTGGTCAAGCTCTGCGAACAGAACAGTCGCGTGGTGGGCATCACCGCTGCCATGGCCACTGGAACCGGTCTGGATCTGCTGCAGAAAGCTGTTCCCAATCAGTATGTGGATGTCGGCATCGCCGAACAACACGCTGTCACCTTGGCGGCGGGCATGGCCTGTGAAGGTCTTCGGCCTGTCGTGGCCATCTACAGCACATTCCTGCAGCGGGCCTACGACCAACTCATCCACGACGTCGGCATCCAGAATCTGCCGGTGACCTTTGTTCTCGATCGGGCTGGCATCGTCGGTGCCGACGGACCGACGCATCAGGGTCAGTACGACATCAGCTACATGCGATCCATCCCCAACTTCACGGTGATGGCGCCTAAGGATGAGGCGGAACTCCAGCGGATGCTGGTGACCTGTCTGAACCACGACGGACCCACAGCTCTGCGCATTCCCCGCGGATCGGGCGTTGGCATGCCTTTGATGGAGGAGGGCTGGGAAGCTCTCCCCATCGGTCGCGGTGAGCTGTTGCGGGAAGGGGATGATCTGCTGATCGTGGCCTACGGCTCGATGGTGCATCCGGCTCTGGACACCGCCACACTGCTTGAGGAGGCTGGCCTCTCCACCACGGTGATCAACGCCCGTTTCCTGCGGCCCCTGGATCAGGCTTTGATTCATCCGTTGGCACGGCGCATCCGTCGCGTGGTCACCATGGAAGAGGGCGCTCTGGCCGGTGGATTTGGTGCAGCAGTCCTCGAGTCGTTGTCCGATCAGGACATCAGTATTCCGCTGTTGCGTATCGGTATTCCCGACAAAATGGTCGACCACGCCACGCCGCAGCAGAGCAAGGAGTCGCTGGAGATGATACCTGTTCAAATGGCTGAGCGCATCCGTCGCCGTTTTGATCTGGGCGGACGCGACTTCGCCGGTGCTGCATCGGTACCGGCGATTCAATCCTGAACGCACGGCTGTTCTCCGGTGCACGTTCTGATCGCTGGGGCAGGCCCGGCTGGCGCCAGCCTGGCTGTTCAACTCGCTGAAGTGGGCTGGGAGGTAACCCTGGCTGATGCCTTGCCGTCTCCTGAGCGCAATGCTTATTCGAGCGCCGCGCTACCCCTTGCCGATGCCGATCGTCTGGGCATTCCTGGGGCGTGTCGCTCCGCCAGCTGGTGGGGATGGCAGCTGTTGGATCCCGATGGTCTTGAACACCAGTGGTGGGCGGCTGATCCGCAGGGGGTGGTGCTCGACTTCGCCGTCTTCAGACGACATCTCTGGGACCAGGCCCGGCAGACCGGCGTTGAGCTGTTGAACGGTTGTCAGGTGCAGCTAGATCGTCTGGAGGCACGGTCGGCCGACCTGATCCTGACCTCAACTGATCAACAGCAGCATCGAACGGTCGACCTCGTGGTGGATGCCACAGGGCCAGGTCGACATCTGCTGAAGCAGGCTGGCGTCCCTGTTGAGACCACAGACGATCCGTTGCTCAAGGGAGACGGTGTGGAGTGGCTGCTTCAGGGAGACCGTGGCAACACAGCACGTTGGCGTGAGCGGGTCAGTTTCATGCTGGGCCGTGAGTGGATGCCCCATGGGTACGGCTGGGTGTTCCCGATGGCCCAGGATCGCCTCAAGGTGGGGGTTTGCCGTTTGGCACCTCCCGATCAGCCCAAGGTTCCCCTCGGGACATCTCTGCGACGGTTGTTGAAACGTTGTGATCTTGACCGCCTGCCGGTGCTGGATCGTCACGGTGGACGTGTCGCCAGCACGATCAGACAGCAACAACCCCATGGCACAGGCGCACTCTGGGCCGTTGGCGACGCCGCCGGAACCGCCAATCTGCTCGGAGGCGAGGGGATTCGCCATGCCATCGACAGCGCATCCGTCTTGAGCGAATGCCTGCTCTTGGGTCGTTCCCACCGGGGCTATCAGGCTGCTCTGAGACAGCGATATGGATGGCGATGGGCGGTGTCCAATCGTTTGGCTCGTCGGACCTGGTGGGGCCTCAACACGCCAAAGGCAGATCACCGCATGCAACGGCTCATCCATGGTTTGTCCGGACAGGCCTCTGCCGAAGACCTGTCCGAACTTTTTTTTGGGTATCGATTTGAGCGGTACGGCTGGCGATTGCTGCCGTACCTCAACTGAGGACCGTCGCCTCTCAGAGGACGCCGCGGGCAGCAAGACCCTGAATGGCGCCAATGCCGATGATGTGGCCAAGGCTGGTGGTACCCAGCAGTGCTGCGTGGCCCATGCCACCGAAGAACGCCGCGTTAGGCAGCTTGGCGCCTTCGCTGGGATGCTTGATGGTGGCCTTGCCCACAGCGATGGCGATCACGTTGCAGACGATCATCACCAGCGCAACCTTGGGAGACCAGGTCACGGTTGCGGGGGCGATGGCGAAGAGAGGGGTCAGCATTCAAGCCAATGAGCGACGCTTCATCTTCCAAGCTCAGGGGACTTCTGTCTTCTCCTCTTAAGAGTTGTTCACCCTGTCGGCATCGGAGCGGAGCAGCCCAATCACCAGAACAGCATTGGCCAGGGTGAGAAAGGCTTCCGCTCCGCCATGAAGGCCATCCACCGCCACCAGCTCCGCATCACAGCAGCGCAGGGCGAGCACAGCGGCGACGATGGTCATGAGGACAAACAGCAGCGTCAGTCGGAACCCCCAGACTGCAAGTTCAGGCAGGGTCCCGCTGCGTTGAAGCCAACGGAGAAACAACAGATAGGGCAGTAGCGACAGAGCGAACAGCGGTGCGGGGTCAAAGTCCATGGCTCAGCTCGTCTCTCGGCGTTGCAGGAGTGACCACGCTGCCCAGGCCAAGACCATGTTTCCGATGAGGGTGAGCGCTGCTTGCAGGGTCACCAGTGGGCGAAGGGCCTCACTGTTGTCGAACAGGTGCCAGGTGCATGCCGCCATGGCACTGATCAGCGCCGGCACCATGGCCAAGGCCAGCCACTTCAGGTCCCGGCGTTGAATCAGGACGATGGCCAGGCTCCACTCTATCACCGAGGTGACATGGATCCACCAGGTGCCGAGGGACAAGGCGTGCATGCGATCACCCTAATCAGAGTGTTCGGTTGATAATGAGCATCTCTCACGGAGGTCAGTCCCGTGGCCGCCAGATCCGTTCCGGCATTCCTCCTCTGTGGCTACTACGGCGAGAACAACCTCGGGGATGACGCCCTGCTTACCGTGCTGCTCAGAGAGCTGCCTTCCCCCAGTCGTCATCTCGTCACAGCCCATGACGCCGATGCCCTTGCCGAACTGGCACCGGATGCCGAGGCTGTGGATCGTCGCTCCCTGCGTTCTGTGCTGCTGTCCATTGGACGGGTCGATGCGGTGGTGTTCGGTGGCGGCAGCTTGCTTCAAGACAGCACCAGTTTCCGCAGCCTGATCTATTACCTGCTGATCATCGCCATGGCGCGATTGCGGGGACGGCCGGTGCTGCTCTGGGGCCAGGGACTTGGACCGCTGCAACGTCTGCTCAGCCGCAGGTTGGTGCGTCTGGTTCTCCCGTTTTGCCGCAGTGCCAGCTGGCGGGATCAGGCGTCCATGGATCGTGCCAGCCGTTGGGCTCCTCGGATGCCGATGCAGCTCGCCCCGGACCCTGTCTGGGGATTGCCCCGACAGCCCTGGTCTGGAGGCCTATCGATTGTGGTGTGCTGGCGTCCTTCGCCACTGCTTGGACTGCGGGGGTGGTCTCTGTTGCTCAACGCTCTGAGTCGGCTGGCGGAGGACCTTGATGCACCGGTCCGATGGCTGGCCTTTCACCGCCATCAGGACGGCGAGTTGCTCGATTGGCTGACCGATCAAGGGGTGGTCCCGCCAGGTCTGCGTTCACGGTCCACAACGGTGATTCCATCGTCTCTCGATACGGTCTTTGCCTCGGTCCGCAAAGCACGCCTGGTGATCCCGATGCGGCTGCATGCACTGATCCTGGCCCGACTCGCGCACTGTCCGATGGCTGCCCTGAGTTATGACCCGAAGGTTGAAGCCGCTGCTGCCATGGCGGGAATTCCCTGCAGCTCCCTCGATGCGCTGCCGGCTGAGCCGACACTGTTGAAGCAATGGCGAGAGGCCATGGATTCTCCAGCAGATTCTGATCAGATTGAACGGATTCGTGCCGCAGCGGCCCACCACTGCAGCCATCTCAGACGTTATTTGCCTCAGCGGTGATATTCAGTTTTGTGTTGATCAAAGCTGCGGTCAATGGCCTGACCGATGGTGAGACCCACTGGCAGATTGCCACCAAAACTGCTGCCCAGGATGTGGCGGTATTTTTTTGAATCGACGAGTCGATATGTGGCGTCAGGCAAGGGGATGTAGTTGCTCGTGGTGACCAGCGAGCTGATGTTGCGCAGGTAATAGCTGATGAATTGCCTGAAGGGCTTGTTGTTTCTCAGCGACTGATCATTGATGTAAAGAAAGAGTGGGCGCGAAAGAGGACGATATTTTTCATTTTGCACACTCTTGACAGATGGCATGACAGCGTTGTCTTTTGAGTTGACAATTTTGACCGCCTTAAGTTTTTTAATGTTGTTTTTATAGTAGGCGTAACCAAAATAGGCCAGAGCCTGCCGGTTGTCGGCAACACACTTCACCAATTCATTATCATCTTCGCTGGCTAAGTAATCCGTCCTTGAGTTGGTTTTGGAGCCATTAATGGTTTTATTGAAAACATCATAGGTGCCCGAATCATTGCCAGGGCCACACAGTTTGATGGCTTGATCTGGGTAATCAAGATTCACCTGATTCCAGCGGTTGATGGTTCCTTGGGCACTCTTGTTCCAAAGCCTGGAGAGTTCGTTGACGGTCATTGATCGTGCCCAGTGATTGCCTGGATTGACCACTACGGTGATGGCATCAAACGCGATGGGAAGTTCAATGAAATTGATACCGTTCTCCGCGCAGCGTTTCAGTTCTTTGCCGGAGATCGGTCGCGATGCGTTGGCGAGTGGAATGTTGGCACTGCAGAATTCTCGAAACCCTGCCGTTGATCCTGTTTCCTTGACGTCAAAGTCAACAGATTTTCCCTGACCTGTTGTTCGAAATCCCTGAATCGCGGCCTTTGTGATCGGGAATACAGTGCTGGATCCACTGATGCGGATGGTGTCAGCACTCTCTGCGGAGCTGCCAGCCAACCCAATCAAAGCGCTGCACCCTGCAATCACAAGGAACGAACGGACCGCGAAACGGGACCCCATCGGAGTTGAGAAATGTGCCCCAATGATGCGGTTTGCTGTATCGCGTGGGGTTAAGCCCCGGTTATCCAGCCAGCCGACGTCCACAGCTGGCATCAAAGCGATGTTCAGCACGGGTCGGCCAGCTCACCGATAAGGACTCGCCCAGGGCGGCATCACCAGAACAAAGCATTCGCAACGCACCACGCGGGCTGTCCAGCAACAACAATTGGCTCGCGCCCTGCCATTCACGGCTGATCAAACGGCAGGGCATCCCCTCGGGGTCGAAGTGAAGGTCCTCCGGTCGAATGCCGATCGTGAGCTGCTGATCAATGTTCAGCAGGTTGATCTGGGGACGGCCGATGAAGCTGGCGACAAAGCAGCTGGCCGGAGTTTTGTAGAGCTCTTCAGGGGTTCCGATCTGTTCGATGCATCCCCCCTTGAGGACCGCGATGCGGTTGGCCAGAGCCATCGCCTCCTGCTGGTCGTGGGTGACGTACACCACCGGTTGCGATCCCTGCAGGATCAGCTGGCGCAGTTCCGGACGCAACTCATCGCGCAACTGTGCATCCAGGTTGCTCATCGGTTCATCCAGCAGGTAAACACGTGGATCACGCAGCAGTGCTCTGGCCAGTGCAACCCGTTGACGCTGGCCGCCGGAGAGCTGCTGGGGCCGTCGAACGGCCATCTCCCTCAGTCGCACCGTGTCCAGAACCGAGTTGATCCGTTGCTGGCGTTGAGCGGGGGCAACACCACGGATCTTCAGCCCCAGGTTGAGGTTTTCCCGAACGCTGAGGTGAGGAAACAACGCATAGCTTTGGAACACCATGGCGATGCGACGGCGTTCCGCTGGGATGGTGTCAAGGCGGGCACCATCGAGTTCAATCGATCCCTCGTCCTGCCGCTCTAATCCGGCGATCAGGCGAAGGGCCGTGCTTTTGCCACAACCGCTGGGACCCAGCAGCGCGACACATTCACCTTCTCGCACCTGCAGGTTGAGATCCCGCAGGATCCACTGGTCTCCGAAGCGTTTGCCGAGCCCGTTGAGATGCAACATCAGCCTTTGATTGCTCCGTTGGTCAGCCCAGACACGATCTGACGCTGACAGATCAGCACCAGAAGCAACAGTGGAATTGACCCCAGCACGGTGGCGGCGGCGTAGGCGCCGTAGGGAATGGAATAAATCGACGATCCGGCAATCCGAGCCATCGCTACCGGAAGGGTCAGCAGATCATCTCGGCTGAGCCAGGTCAAGGCGATGGGGTATTCATTCCAGGCGAACAGAAACACCAGGATGGCTGTGCTGGCGGTGGCTGGAGCCAGCAGGGGCACCAGCACCCAACGGAGGCGCTGCCACAGGCTCAGACCCTCCAAACGGGCGGCATCTTCCAATTCCCTGGGTAAGCCTTCAAAGGCAGAGGTGAGCAACAGCAGGGCCAGGGGCATTGCCAACCCTGCATAAGGCATGGCCAAGGCGATGAGGTTGTTGCCCAGGGAAAAGCGACGGGCCAGCTCCAGCAATGCCAGAAACAGCAGCACGTAGGGGAACAGAGCAGCTGCAGCGGTGATCCAACGCAGCAGCTCACGCAGTTGCTGGGGCACTCTGGCCAGGCCATAGGCAGCTGGAATGGCCAGAACAAGGGTGATCAGCGTGGTGAGTCCGCTGACGACGGCACTGTTGAGCAGGTAGCGCCAGAAGGGAGGGTCGCTTGCCCACAGCTCCTGGTAGTGGACCAGGGTCCAACGCTGCAAAAACGGAATCGATCCATCCACCAGAGCCTCCGCAGTGGACAAGGAGCTGGTCAGCTGCCAGAGCATCGGCAGCAACGACCACAGCAGCAGCAGGCTGATCCAGGGCACGAAACGGCGATTCATGACTGCACCGGCCTGATCAACCCACCAAGGCGCAGAAGCATCGCCAGGACCAGCACCGCCAGCGTGAGCAGCAGGAACCCTGCCAGCATCACTGTGGCGCTGTAGCCGAAATCGAGGAAGCGCATGGCATTGAGGTACGCATACAGCGCGACGCTCTCGGTGCTTCCGGCTGGCCCACCGCCAGTGAGCACCTGAAGCAGATCAAAAACGCCAAAGGCCTGAGCACCGCGGAACAACAGGGCAATCAAGACGTAGGGCATCAACAACGGCAGAGTGATGCTCATCAAGGCCTGATTCGGCCGTCCGCCCTCGAGACGGAAGGCGCTGTAGAGATCCTCGGGAATGGTCTGCAATCCAGCCAGCAACAGCAGTGCAATGAAAGGCGTTGTCTTCCAGACATCGGCCACAACAGTCACCAACCAGGTCGATGCCGGTGTGGACAAGAGATTGAGTGGTCCCAGACCCACAACCTCAGCGAGGCGTTCCAAGGGGCCATAGGGCGTATTGAAGATCCAACGCCACCCGAGGGCCATCATTGTGGTGGGGAGTGCCCAGGGCAGCAGGGCCAGGGCCCGCACCACGCCCCGCCCGCGCCAGCGTTGATCCAGCAACAATGCGATTGCCAGGGCGAGGACCAGTTCAAGCCCTACTGAGACCCCGGCGAAGCGTGTTGTCTGCAGCGCGTCCTGCCAGAAGCGCTGGTCGTCCAGCAACCGAATCCAATTGGCCCCGCCATTGGGCACAGGATTCAGACCGGTCAACACCGAATCGGCGTGGAAACTCAGCCAGCCGTAGCGGAGCATGGGCCAAACGAAGACCAGACCCATCAGCAGCAAAGCCGGCAGCAGCAACAGCACGGTCATGCCTTGCCCCCAGCGGATCGGAACAGGGTGATGGTTGAGGCTTGAGCCTGAGCCATCCCTTCATCCGGATCAAGATCTCCTGTGAGGATTCCACTCAGCTGACGCTGCAGCACATCGCTCATCTGGGCATAGAGCGGGGACATCGGGCGTGGGACCGCATGACCCAGGGCCTTCTCTAGTTGCGGTAAAACCGGTGATTGCTCCACCAATTCGGGATCACGGAAGAGCGCTCGTGCGGTGGGGGTGTATCCCTGGTTCAGAAAGCGTTCCCGTTGGGCGTCCTGACTGGTGAGATAGCGGATCGCTTCAGCTGTCGCTGATGGATGGGGCGTCTCCCTCAACATGCTCAATCCCCAGCTCCCGAGGGTGGCGGCGGGAGTCTCCCCCGGTAAGGCCACCATCGTGGTGACGCCGACCCGGCCCTTAACAGCACTGTCGTTTCCCTGCAACTCCGACCAGGCGTAAGGCCAGTTCCGCATCAGTGCTGCGTCACCGGCCTTGAAGGCCTGCAGCGATTCCGACTCGGCGTAGTTAGTGACTGCACGGGGACTGAAGCCATTGCTGATCAGTTCGTTCATCCAGGTCGCGGTTTGCCTCGCCGCAGGGCTGCCGAGATTCGGTTCGCCGGTGGTGGGGTTGATCCATGACCCACCAAAGGCCTGCAGCAGTTCCACAAAGTCGCAGCTGAGGCCTTCGTACTGCCGGCCTTGCCAGACAAACCCCTGGGATGCGCGACCCTCCTCCTGCAGCTTGCTCACCACGGCGGTGAGTTCATCCGGCGTCCTGGGTGGGCTTGGCATCAGGTCTGTACGCCAATACAGAAGTCCGACATCGGCACCCAATGGCCAGCGGTACAACGCTCCGTCCACCCGGTTACCGAGTCTGGCTCCCGCCACGAGGTCGTCTTCATCAGCCTGGTCAAACCATGGATCCAAGGGTTCAAGCCAACCGGCGGCCACATACTTCGGCAGCCAGGTCACATCTACCAGCAGTGCATCAAAGGGGGGGGAACCCAGCAGGAGGCTGCTGATGGCCAGATCGGAAATGGATTCCGTTTCCAGGGGGCCTCGGCTGATGCTGAGATGAATCCGCCCGCGGTGGTCATCGTTGAACCGATCCACCAATGCAGCTGTGGCATCGGCGTAGGGGGCTGGCATCAGGATCGTGACCGACTGCATCTGCTGCTGACGGCCCCAGACGACACCCATGAGCAGGACAAATCCGAGCCCAAGGGCGATCAAGCGACGCCGAAAGACCATTAACCGATGGTGGCGACTTCCGGAAAACCCGCCAGTTGTTCTTCGGCCCAGTCCTGCACGGTGTAAGCCTCAACAGCGGCTGACATGGTCTCCATGCGTTGGCGTTGTTCGTGTTCCGGCATGGCCAGGGCGGCCTCGATGGCCTCATCCATCCGACGGTTGGAATAAGGATTTGTCAGGACAGCCCCTTCCAGGACCACCGACGCACCGGTGAATTCCGAAAGCACGAGGACACCGCCACGATGGCGACGTGCAGCTGCGTATTCCTTGGCGACAAGATTCAAGCCATCCCGAAGCGGTGTGATCCAGCAGACATCTGCATGGCAGAACCAGGCCACCATCTCTTCGTAAGGAATACGCCGCGTGGAGAAGCGCACTGGGATCCAATCAACCTGACTGAAACGACCATTGATGCGTCCGGCCATTTCCTCAATGGAGCGCTGCGTCTCCTCGTAAATCTTCATCCCGCTGGCGGCCGCCACGCAGGCCAGCATCAGCACTACTTCCCCATGAAGATCCTCTCGGCGTTCGAGGAGGCGTTCAAAGGCAAGCAGCAACTCTTCATTGCCTTTGGTGTAATCAACCCGGCTTGCAGAAAGGATCAGTTTGCGTCCTTTCTTGGTGTCCTGGACGATCATCTCTCCATAACTTTCAACGGATGCACTCCAGGACAACTCCTGGATCACATCGGGTGAGGTCCCAACCGGGGAACTCAGCAATTGAATGCGTCGACCGTTGTGATCCAGATGGCTGGTCACCGTTCCTTCTGAAAGAGCCGTGCCGACTGAGATGAACTTCTGGTCAACAGAGATCTTCGGCCCTCGTTTGGCGCCCACCAAGGTGCTCGCAGCACGGGCGAAATTCTCGGTGTAGCGGGGGATATGAAAGCCAACGACATCACAACAGAGCAGACTTTCCAAAATCTGTTCGCGCCAGGGAAGGATGGCGAAGACGTCGTTACCAGGAAAGGGAGTGTGATGAAAGAAGGCAATTTTTAAATCCGGCCGCTGTTGCCGGATGTAACCCGGCGCCAGCCAAAGGTTGTAATCATGGACCCAGACTGTGGCACCTTCAGCGGCTTCATTACAGGCTGCGTCAGCGAAGCGCTTGTTGACTTCCTCAAAAATGCCCCAATTGGCATTGTTGACATTGAAATGAGTCGGAAAGGTGTGAAGTATTGGCCAGAAGCATTCCTTTGAGGTGATGTGATAGAAACTGGATATCTGTTCGTCGGCTAGCGGAATCCTGCACAACGCGAAGGGAGAGGGGTTGGTCATCTCAAGTCGCTCAACATCCATCTCTTCAGGATGATCAACATGACGCCATGCAATCCAGGTGCCGTCATTCCGTGACCTGAAGAGATTTCTTAGGGTTGGGATAATGCCGTTTGGACTTTTCTGATCAACCCAGACTTGGTTGCCTTGGGCATCTTTTGCCTCATCAAAAGGCGTTCGGTGATAAAGGATGACGAACGAACTCTGTCCCATATAACGATACCCTTAATTTCAGTTACCATTTCATGAATGGACTGTTTCTGTCAAATAGACGTGTTGTTTTGCAGATCCGTGATCGCGTCGAGCACCTCTTGGGCATGTCCACTGGGTCTTACCGCGACCCATCGTTGACGAAGAATCCCGCTTGGATCGATCAGAAAAGTGTGACGCAGCGAGTACGGCGCCATCCATGACCCGTAGGCCTTGCTGACCGCTCCATCAGGGTCAGACAGCAAGGGAAAGCTCAGACCTTCGCTCTCGCAGAACGACGCATGGTCGTCGACGCTGTCGGCACTGATGCCCACCACTTCGGCACCTGCTGCTAGGAAATCACTGTGCAGAGACTCGAACCCCCTGGCCTCAATCGTGCAGCCGCCTGTGAAATCTCGTGGATAGAAATACACGGCAAGCCATCGACCACGCAGATCATCGCTGGACCAGCGATCTCTGTCGGGTTCACGACGGCTGGAACCGGGCAAATCAAAGCTTGGTACTTCAGCGCCTTGTTCCAAAACAACCCCACCGAGGGACCAGGCCTTCGTTGGGGTGATCGACAGTGCTGTCAACAGCAAGCCGGACTTGATGAACAGATCCCGCCGGCGCACACGTTCAAAATCAGAGTTTGGCCAGGTTAATGCCCAGAGACTTGGCATAGGGGCCCAGGCCTTTCTTCTGGATGGTCTTGAGGGCGCGGGTGGTGACGCGCAAGTTCACCCAGCGCTTACCCTCAGCCCACCAAAGACGACGATTCTGCAGATTCGCCTGCTGCAGCTTCTTGGTTCGGATGTGGGAATGGCTCACTGCCATGCCGTTGTTGGCGCGAGTACCGGTGAGCTGGCACACCCGAGACATGTCGTCGTCCTTCTGCTTGAGGTTGATCAGATCTGAATAATCAGATCCAAACTACTAGCTTATCAAACAGCGAAGGTCACATCCCTCTCTGCATCAGCGTTCCCATCAGTTCAGCGCTGCGGGTCTGAAAGCCACTGAGTTCATTGGGCTCCAGGCCGCCGACACCCAGTCGAGCCATGTCGTAGACGTGGCGGGCAATGTCCTGGGCCAGGGCCTCCGTCGGTGAACTCTGAGCATCGCCGATGAGCACGCTGCCGGCCTTCAGCTTCAGCATCCCCTCAACTAAGGGATGTCGCTTGTTCACCAGAAGAACGTGATGGTCTGGCAGACCGGGAAGCCGCTGTTCCATCAGGGCTCCCATGTCATTGAGGCGCCGCATCTGCTCCGGCAGCAGGATCATCGCAGGCGGTGCACCCTCAGCCTTCAAAGCCTGCACTTGCACGGTCACCTTGTCGTTGGACAGCGCGGTCTTGATCAGATCTCTCAGTCGATCTGATTCCGTTGTGCCGTCCTGGTCGGTGATTTCCGCGTCGATGTCCTTGAGGCTGTCATCAAGCTCGGCATCGACACGCTGAAAGGTCAGATCCTCATGGCGCTGTTCGAGCCATGGGATGAACTGGGTGTCGATCACCGTCTCCAGCTTCAGCACTTCCATTCCCTGTGAGGTCCAGAGGTTGAGTGCGCCGGCCTGGGCCACGTCGTCGGTGCTGTACAGGATGCGCTTGTCGTTGTTGCTGTCCAGTCGGCTGCGGTAGCCCTCCAGAGTGGTGAAGGCACGATCACCGGTGCTGATTGGATCAGGGGTGTCGCCATCTGCTGCAGAGGCGCTGGTGGCGAACAGAATCAGCTCCGCCACCTGGTCGGCGAACTTGTCGTCCTCCATGGCTCCGATCTTCACGAAGGGTGCCAAGGACTCCCAGGCCTCTGCATAGGCGGTGGGGTCGTCTTTCTTGACGTTGCGCAAGCGGTCAGCCACCTTTTTGGCAACGAAATTGCCAATGGATCGCACACGTCGGTCGGTCTGCAGGGCACTGCGGCTGACGTTCAGCGGGATGTCGGGTGAATCGAGAACGCCACGCAGGGGAAGCAGATAACGCGGCACCACCTCCTTGATGGAATCACTGACGAACACCTGATTGCAGTAGAGCTTGATTTCGCCTTTCTCCCAGTCCGCACGACCGGTCTGCTTGGGGAAGAACAGAATTCCCTGCAGGTTGTAGGGATAATCGGTGTTCAGGTGAACCCAGAGCAGTGGGTCACCCTGGAATGGGTACAGGTAGTTGTAGAGATCGATGTAGTCCTTGTCGGTGAGCTCCCGGGCGCTCTTTCGCCACGGGGCATTCATCTTGTTGACTGTTTCCCCCTCCAGCTGCACTGGCACTGCCATGAAATCGCAGTAGGTGTTGATCAGGGTGCGGATCCGAGCTGGTTCGATGTACTCCAGTTCCTCCTCCATCAAGGTGAGAATCACATCGGTGCCTGGCTGATCACGCTCGGCGGAACTGAGGCTGAAGTTGGGGGATCCATCACAGCTCCATCGCACCGCTTCGCTGTCCGGCCGCGCCGATCGCGTCACCAATTCCACCTGCTCCGCCACCATGAAACTGGAGTAGAAGCCCAGGCCGAAGTGGCCGATGATCGCGTCTCCCTCCTGTTTGTACTTCTCCAGAAAATCCTCGGCACTGGAGAAGGCAACCTGGTTGATGTAGCGCTTCACCTCATCGGCGGTCATGCCGATGCCGTTGTCAGCAATGGTGAGCGTTTTAGCTTCTCGGTCAACGGTGATGCGGATAACCCCGTCTTCGCCTTCGCTGCAGTCGCCCGCCATGGCCGCCATACGCCGCTTGCTGATGGCGTCGACACCGTTGCTGACCAGCTCGCGGAGAAACACCTCATGGCCGGAGTAAACGGCCTTCTTGATGATCGGGAAGATGTTCTCGGTGTGGATCTGAATTTGACCCTGTTCGTCCATCACCGGCATTGGACTGCTGGAAAAATCTGACGATAAGGAGGGGGCCTGAATTCCCTCAAGAGGGAATGCTTGGTGGTTCTCCGAACCACAAGATCAGCTCACCCCCCCTTCTGAAGGTCAGGGCGCTCCTCAGCCAGGATGGCGCCTTCCACAGGGCACACCTGCAGACAGATGCCGCAGTCGATGCAGGTGTCGAAATTGATCCAGTAGAAGTCGGTGCCCTTTTTGTTTTTTCCTTGACCCTGATCGATGCAGGCCACGGGACAGGCATCCACACAGTCGGCAATGCCCTCGCAGACATCAGTGACGATCGTGTGGGCCATAACTCAACAGTCTCAACCTTGATCCTAAGGATCGATCCAATCGAGTTGGAAGCCACCTTGGTCCGTGGCCTGCTGTTCAGCCAGGCTCCGAGTGCTGAACGGATGCAGTTCAATCACCGCACTTCGGCCCTGTTGATGCCACCAGCGCTGCCGCTCCAGTGCCGCCTCGAGGGTTGACCGCTCCGAAAACGCCACCATCAATTGAGGCGCGACCGTCGGGTTGGACGATGAGTCACTCAACAATTCCCGGATCGGATCGATCGCGAGGCTGAAGCCCGCACCAAAGTCTTGTCCCGGTTGTGCACCACAACGGCGGACCAAGTCGTCGTAGCGGCCGCCACGGGCCACCACGACAGGAGCCGAGTGCGTGTCGCACACCAGCTGGAAGACGAGGCCTGTGTAGAGCTCAAATCTCGGTTGAAACGTGGGATCGAGTTGAAGCCTCACGCCCTGGGCAGCTGCCGGTCCCTGCAGCTGGCGGCAGAGTCGATGCAGATCGTCAAACAGAGCCTGCGCACCAAAGCAGGAGGACAGTCGCTCGAGGACCTCGTTCGGTGTGCCGCGGCAGTCCAGCAGGCTCAGCAGGGTGGCCCTTAGCCCCTCTTCAAGCTCGATGGTTTCCAGCCCGAGGCGGTCGTATTGAATCAACGCGGCGCGGACTGCGTCGCGCAGGACGGGCGGAACGGGGCTGAGCAACAGATCCATCAGTCCCGTGTGCCCCATCAACAGCCGCGGCTGATGCTGAGCTTGAAAGTCCAGGCGTTCCACTGCCGCCATCAACAGGCTGAGCAGCTCCATCTCGGCTTCGATCGGTGCAACACCGAACAGCTCCACACCGCATTGCAGATTCTCTTCAATGCATTGCCCACCTTCATCAGCCGCTCTCGACTGAAACACCGTTCCAGACGCCCAGAGACGCAACGGCCGGGGCCGTGAGGCCAGCCGGGTGCAGGCAGCCCTGGCGATGGATGCGGTCATCTCCGGGCGAAGGCCCAGGGGCTCATCGGCCACCAACCGCACAACGTCTTCGCTGGCGATGGCTCCACCAGCCATCAAGGTGTCAAGACGTTCCACCCGAGGAGGGGAGACTTCGTCGTAGCCCCATAGACGAAAGACAGACGCCAGCCGTTCGCTGAGCGCCCGGTTGGATTCCACCTGACGTGGATTCAGATCCCTCGCGCCAGCTGCGGGTTGCAGCGCCATCTCCGGAATTCTCGGCGTTGCCTCAGGATCCCATGGCCGTGACCTCCGGTGCACCGAAGGCATCACCGGATAAAGGCTTCACCTGGGCCAGCACGTCAACAATGGTCGGATGCAATGCCGGGCCTGCCGCCACCACGCGGCCGCTGCGGAGATCGAACTCCTCCCCTCCATATCCGCTGATCGTTCCACCCGAGAGTTCCACCAGCGCCACACCGGCAGCAAGGTCCCAGGGCGCCAGTCCTCGTTCCCAGTAACCGTCCTGACGACCGGCAGCCACAAAGGCCAGATCCACAGCAGCGGCACCACCTCGGCGAACCCCTCGGGTCCGATGGGTGAACCAGCAGAACTGGGCGTAGTTGTTGTCGAGTCGCGTGTGGCGGTCGTAGGCAAACCCAGTCACAAGAAGGGAGTCCTCCAGTCGCTCGCAACGGCTCACCTGAATGTTGCTGTCGTTGCAGTGGGCTCCATGACCTGGAGCACCCCAGTACGTCTCTCCCAGGAACGGAACGGCGATGGCTCCCAGAATCGGCCGTTGACGAAACGTCAGGCCGATCGATGTGGCGAAGAATGGGTACCCGTGGGTGAAGTTGGTGGTGCCATCCAGGGGATCGACGCACCAACGCAGACTGTCCTGTTCACCGGCGGCACCGCTTTCTTCTGCCAGAACAGCGATGTCTGGGGTTTCTCTGTCGAGCACCTCAAGAACAACGCGTTCGGCTGCCAGATCCGCATTGGTGACGAGATCACCAATGCGCCCTTTGCTTTCAACAGAGCTCAGCCGCCCGTAGTGGCGCATCAACTCAGCCCCACCTGCGTCAGCGGCCTGTCGCGCCACAGTCACAAGGGCGCCAAGCCTGTCGGCGTTGAGACCAGCATCACTGGCCGCTGAACTGCAGATCGATGAGGTCATTGTCATTCCTCGTCCAGGGGTAGTCCTGCCGTCACCTTGCCGCGGCCAAAATGGCGGCCGAACTGCAGGTCGTACACCTCATCTTCGTCCTGGGTTTCGGCTTCGAGGGGTCCGATGGCTCGAGCCACGCACAGCAAGCCATAGCCCTGTTGCCTCAGCTCATGGGAAAGGCCCATCGCCTCGCGTTGATCGAGTTGCCCTTGTTTCACCCGGACGGCACAGCTGGTGCAGCAGCCGTTGCGGCATGAAAAGGGCAAGGGATCGCCCTGACGCTCGAAGCTTTGGAGGATGTATTCCCCCTCTGGAACGTCGTGGGTGATGGTTCGTTGTTCCTGGCGCCAGTGAATGGTGATGCGGTGACTGGTGCCCATCCGGTCTGACTGGAACGCCCTGCTACATTCGCACCTGCCCCACGTGAAAGCCGGTGGAGAGCTGGCCGAGTGGTCGAAGGCGCAGCACTGGAAATGCTGTATAGGGGCAACTCTATCGAGGGTTCGAATCCCTCGCTCTCCGTCACCTAACCTCCAAACCCCTTGCTAAGCAAGGGGTTTTTTATTGAAATTTCTTATGAGAGATTGAGTGAGTTCCTCTCTCGGAGTTTCTTGGCGTCCAGAGTTTGATTTGGCAGGGAATTAACTGGCTTTGTCCTGCGCTTGATAAGATCAAATTATAATTTAGGCAACGCTGATGGGGGTTTAGGGGCGTGACTTTTTCACTTTGATGAAAGTAAGTCCATAATTCGATGTCTCGGGTCGAGGGAGTATTTGTATATACATTATCTTTGGCATCGGTTGGTGCCTTTGCCCCCATGAGCCGCGCATTGTTCGAGATCAACCAAACTGAGAGTCACATTCCAACAAGCTTCATCACAAGTTCGCCGTGATGGACAACAAAACGCTGATCACGGGATCCTTCAATTGGAGCCCCTCAGCCGCTCAAACCAACAATGAGACCCTGTTGGTGATCCACTCACCCCACTCGCCAAACACTTCACCTGTGATTTGGAGCGCCTCTGGGACTCAGCAGAGCTCAGGATCACACTGCACCTCCAACTCAAACTCGAGCCTCAACGGATCCGCTGCGGAGATGGGGGGGAGAGGGACTGAGAAGGTCGAGAGAGATGGAAAGTGGCTTAAAAAGTTGCTTACAATGTTTGAAGACGACAAATAAAGATGACAGACACACCGAGCGATAAAAGAAACAAAGCAAACAAAAGCCGAGCGAAGATAATCAAACAAGGCGAAGCTCTTGCCAGAGAAGCTATCAAGCACCATGTTAATGGCAACCTAAAAAAAGCCGAAATGGCTTACAAGGAGATCATCAATTCTGGACTGCAAAGCCCCATAATTTTTTCCAATCTAGGCGCAATTTGCCAAACAAACGGCCGCACAGAGGAGGCAATTGCATTTTATAAAAATGCCATCAAAATCGATCAACGCCATCATGATGCATTCAGTAATTTAGGCGCCTTATACAAAGATCTTGGCCAATACAATCAGGCTCTTGATGCAACAGTAAAGTCATTAAAGCTAAAGCCTGACAACCCAATTGCACTTTTAAATCTTGGCAGCATCTACAAAGATCTTGGCAAGCTAGACCAGGCTCTTACCGCCACCGTTAAATCCATAGAACAAAACCCGAATAGCGCAGATTCTTTCATCAATCTAGGAAGCATATACATAGAACTAGGAAACCTTGATCAGGCCCTTGCCTCTACCCTCAAATCCCTAGAGCTCAATCCAGGCAACCCAATCGCTCTTATGAATCTGGGCAGCATTTACAGAGACCTTGGAAACCTTGATCAGGCCCTTGCCTCTACCCTCAAATCCCTAGAGATGAAACCCAAAAACCCCGATGCCCTCATGAATCTGGGCGGAATCTACAAAGAGCTAGGAAGGTTTAACGAAGCCCTCTCTTCCACACTCAAGTCACTTGAACACAAGGCTGATAGCCCTGGCGCCATTAACAATGTCATGGTGCTACTGGAGCAAGCCCCAAAAGGAGCATTAAACACTCGGGACCTAAATCCTGCGTATGAACTATTACTCAAGCGAACAGACATATCTCACCGAAAGCTAACTGGAATATTCCTGCAAGTATTTCTCCCTAAAATCCAAGAAGCTTCAAAACCAGAAACAATCATTAATGACACCAATAGAGCTTTCAAAACACTAGCTATAGACTGGCGGTTTCTCAAGTCTCTAGCCTTGACTATTCTACCTCACCAAATAATTGAATTGTTTTTCACCAGGTTAAGAAAAGAAATCCTTATAATTACCACACAAAAAAAGGAAATAACACCTTTAATAAGAACCTTGACGGAAGCCTTGGCGACACAGTGCTATTTAAATGAATACATCTACGCCACCTCATGGGAGGAGGATAAGTTGTTAATGCAAGCTATCAGCGAAACGGGCGAGCAACAAGCATCTATCAACCAAAATCTTGCCATAATTGGCTGCTACATGCCGCTTCACGCAACACACTTCAAACCAGATTTAATCCATAATTATCCGACCCCTGACGATACCAGCAAATCATTTATTACAACCCAGTTCATAGAGCCATCTCAAGAAAGTGAGATCAAAAAATTACTGCATGGAAGCCTTAAGCCTTCAAACACAATCTCGCAACTAGTTCAAGACATGTACGAGGAGAACCCTTACCCTAGATACAAATACTCAGACTTCACCCATGAATCACTTGTAAGGCCGATCTCTAATGTTATCGAAATGGAAACAAAACAAAAAGATCTTTTCTTCTTGAATAAATTAACAGACCCAGAAACCAAGCCGCAGCTCCTTATTGCTGGCTGCGGAACTGGAAGCCAGATCATCAGCGCCAGTCGTTACAAAAACACTCAAATCACTGCAATTGATCTCAGCAGAAGCAGCCTGGCCTATGCAATAAGAAAGACGCAGGAATATGGGATGAGCAACATCACCTTCAAGCAGATGGACATACTTAATGTCTCTAGCCTCAAAGAAATTTTTGACGTTATTGAATGCAGCGGGGTTCTGCATCACATGCAAAACCCCGATGAAGGGTTACATGCACTAGTTCAACAACTCAATCCAGGAGGCTACATTCAGCTAGGACTCTATAGCAAGTCTGCCCGCAAAGTCATCACTAAAACAAGAGAGTATATTCGCAAAGCAGGAATCGAAGCCAGTGCAAAAAATATACGAGAATTCAGGAAGAAGGTTTTTGCCGGAGAGATCAAGGAAATATTGAATCTTCTAGACTCCTGGAAAGATTTTTACTCTCTTTCAGAATGCAGGGATCTTTGCTTCCACCCTCAGGAACATCTTTTCACAATAGAAAAAATAGAGAGGCTATTAGGATCTCAAGGCCTGAGGTTTTGTGGATTTATCATTCCAACAGAAATCGAGAGCCTCTACAACAGCAGATTTCCAGAAGACGTTAAAATTACATCACTAAGAAACTGGGGCATCTTTGAGAAGGAAAATCCTTCAGCCTTTGCAAGCATGTATCAGTTCTGGGCTCAAAAAATCTAATCTACCGTTCCATTAATACTAAAAGAAAGTGACCTTATGCCGACAATAACCCTCAAATCCTAGCATAATTATTCTTGGCAACTTAACTTAATTGCGGCTCATAAAGAAGGGTAATCCAGCTCATCCGATGTACACGAAAACACAAAGATAGTCAGACCCAAAAAATTCAAAGGAAAATAAGTGGAATAATCTAGTCCTTATTGATAAGCTCAATTAATTAGTGTTTGTAAATTTCTAGTGGTATTATTCTGTTGACTCCAATCATCTCGGGAGCGAATCCCTTGCTCTCCGCTTCTCCGGTCCATCAGGACCGTTTTTTTGCTTGAGCTCCAATAAGAAAGGGTGGAGTCACCCAGCCTTTCTGGATCAAAACTGGATTCAGTGATCAACCGAAACGGCCCGAGACGTAGTCCTGAGTGGCCTGCTGTTGAGGAGAGTTGAAGATCTTCTCGGTCTCGTTGAACTCCACCAGGTAGCCCACCTTGCCGCTGCCGCCTTCAACTGCTTCTGCGTTGTAGAACGCCGTCATGTCGCTGACGCGAACGGCCTGTTGCATGTTGTGGGTCACGATCACGATGGTGAAGCTCTTCTTGAGTTCGTGCATCGTTTCCTCAATCTTCAAAGTGGAGATCGGATCCAGAGCCGAACAAGGTTCATCCATCAGGATCACTTCCGGCTGGATGGCGATCGTGCGTGCAATGCAGAGGCGCTGCTGCTGACCACCCGAGAGGGAATAACCGCTTTCATTCAGCTTGTCCTTGCATTCGTCCCAGACGGCGGCCTGCCGCAGGGACCGTTCCACCAGTTCATCCATGTCACCGGTGAAACCGTTGATCCGGGCACCGAAGGCAATGTTCTCGTAGATGCTCTTGGGGAAAGGGTTGGGCTGCTGGAACACCATCCCGATCCGACGGCGCACTTCAACAGGGTCAACACTGGCACCGTAAAGATCGACACCGTCGAACAAAACACGAC
Source organism: Parasynechococcus marenigrum WH 8102 (assembly GCF_000195975.1). Lineage (GTDB taxonomy): Bacteria > Cyanobacteriota > Cyanobacteriia > PCC-6307 > Cyanobiaceae > Parasynechococcus > Parasynechococcus marisnigri. The sequence goes on along the minus strand of NC_005070.1, from coordinate 1,269,839 downwards.
CCTTGAGGGAACATCCCTCGATCAGATCGTTCATGCGATTGAGGGCACGCAGCACCGTCGACTTACCGCAGCCGGATGGACCGATGAAGGCGGTGACTTTTCCGCGTGGAACATCGCAGTAGACGTTCTTCACGGCTTCGTAGCTGCCGTAACTGATGGTGACGTTCTGGATCGAGATCGCGGTGTCGTCCGAGACCTGATGCTGTTCAGTTTGAAGTTGTGATGTGGTCATGGCTCGGATGGGAAGCGGGAAGTACGGAAAGGATGGAGGTCTGATGGATTGAAGGGTCGTCGTCCGATCACTTGGCAGCAAATCGGGCCAGCCAACGGGAGAAGAGATTCAGGCCGAGGATCATCACAACGAGCACGAATGATGCGGACCAGGCCAGTTCGTTATGGAATTCATAGGGCATGATCGCGAAGTTGTAGATTAGAACCGACAACGTTGCGATTGGCGCAAAGATTCCATCGGTGGACAAAAGATCAGACCAGAAGGGCGAGAACAGGGCAGTGAAGATCAATGGGGCTGTTTCACCAGCGGCTCTGGCAATCGCCAGAACTACTCCTGTGGCAATGGGAGTGAATGCCGTCGGCAGAGTTATTCGCACGATGGTGACGAATCTGGACGCACCAACTCCCAATGCTGCCTGTCGCAAGTCGTCTGAGACGAGCTTGAGACCTTCGTCAGTGGTTTTAATCACCGTTGGCAACATCAGAATGGAGAGCGCCATGCCGCCAGCCAGTGCGCTGTAGGCATTACCGAACAGCACGCGACTGGTGACAATCGTTCCGTAAATGAACACACCGGCGATAATCGACGGTACACCAGAAAGGACGTTCGTTCCGAAGCGGATGAATTGGGCAAACCAACCGCTACGAGAGTACTCAGCGAGATAAATTCCGCCGCCTACACCAATAGGTATGGCGATCAATGCAGCAATCACGGTAACGACAATCGTGCCAACAATGGCATTGGCAATACCACCACCATCAAGTCCCGGTGGCGGAGGCAATTCCGTGAACAAAGCAAGAGAGATCTTGCTGCCACCTTTCACGATGACGTAGCCAAGAACGAGGATCAACGGCAGAACAGCCACCGCTGAAAAGATGCCAGCAATAACTGTGAGGACTCTGCTACCTACATTTCTAGCAAGACTTGGTTTATATGAGAGGTCAGGAATCCCCTCGGAAGCGCGATTGGAGTAAAGAGAAGTCATGATCAGTACTTAAGGCTGAGACGCTTCACAAGCCATTGGGCGAAGATGTTCACCGCAAGGGTCATGATGATCAGAATGAATGCCGCATACATCAGGGATGACACCTGAGAGCCATCAGCTTCACCGAACTGATTGGCCAGCATGGCTGCAATTGTGTTGCCGGGTGCCAGCAATGAAATGCTGAAGTTGTTGGAATTACCAATGATCATGGTTACCGCCATGGTTTCGCCCATGGCGCGTCCAAGCGCCAGCATCACGCCTCCAACAATTCCTGAAACCGCTGCGGGCAGCATCACGTTCATGATTGCTCCCCAACGGGTTGTGCCGATGCCGTAGGCCGCCTGTCGTAGTTTTTGAGGAACCTGATTCAGGGAATCTCGGGAGATGGCCGTGATGATGGGCAGGATCATCACTACCAGAATCAAGACCGCAGGAATCGTTCCGGGACCCATGGGTGGGGTGCTGAAAAAGGGGATCCAGTTGAACAACTGATACAGCAATTCAAGTACTGGTCGAATGAATGGCTCCAACACGAAAATGGCCCAGAGGCCCAGAACAACCGAGGGAATTGCCGCCAGCAATTCGACCATCACACCAATCACATCGCGAATACGTCGCGGAATGATGTTTTCAGTGATGAAAATCGCAGTGCCAACGCCCAATGGAACGGCGATCAGCAACGACAGCAGGGAGGTGACCAACGTTCCATAGATGGCGGCTCCTGCGCCATATTCATCGTCAACCGGATTCCAATCGGATGTATTGAGGAACTGCCAGCCGTAACGCCCCATCGACTCAAGGCTGCCCTGGAAGACCACGATGAGGATAAAGAACAACACCACGGCGACCATTGAGGCCAGGATCACAGCGAGGTTCTTAAATCCAACGTCCACCAGCTTTTCTGACGGAGGTCGGTTCCGCAGAAGGTACTGATTGTCCTTTTCGTTGGACATTCCCACATACAAACGCCCTGACAACGTATCGACGGGATTGGTTTCAGTCACTAAGAACGGCTTAACGACATTCCCCTGCTGGACGTTGATCTGAGCAACTGGGCTGGTCGATGCCGTTAGCGTGGAGTGACAGGTTTTGGACGTATGGGGCGGATCGTCGGGATCGATCTGGGGACCACGAACTCGGTTGTTGCCGTTCTGGAGGCAGGCCGCCCTCACGTGATTGCCAACGCTGAGGGTGGCAGGACCACCCCATCGGTGGTTGGTTACAGCAAAGACCAGGAACTGCTGGTGGGACAGCTGGCGAGACGTCAGCTTGTGCTGAGCCCTCGCAACACGTTCTCCAACCTCAAGCGTTTCGTGGGACGCGACTGGGAAGAACTGGAGGACAGCAGCCTTGCCGTGCCTTACACGGTCCGTGCCAATGACCGAGGTCAGGTGCGCGTTCCTTGTCCCGTGACGGAACGGGAGTATGCGCCAGAGGAGCTGGTGGCCAGCATCATCCGCAAGCTTGTGGACGATGCCAGCACTTACCTGGGCGAATCCGTTGAAGCGGCAGTCGTCACTGTTCCGGCTTATTTCAACGACGCCCAGCGCCAAGCCACCCGCGATGCCGGTCGTTTGGCCGGCATCGCCGTTGAGCGCATTCTCAATGAACCTACTGCTGCCGCCCTGGCCTATGGCTTCGATCGCAGTGCCGTTCGTCGCGTTCTTGTGTTTGATCTTGGTGGTGGCACATTCGATGTGTCGTTGCTCCGGATTGCGAACGGAGTGTTCGACGTCAAGGCCACCAATGGGGATACACAACTGGGCGGCAATGATTTTGATCAGCGGATCGTGGACTGGATCGCTGATGCCTTTCAGGCTGAGCATGGGGTGGATCTGCGGCGGGACCGACAGGCCCTTCAACGCCTGACCGAAGCGGCTGAAAAGGCCAAACAGGAACTGTCCGGCGTTCTCACAACACCGATCTCCCTGCCGTTCATCGCAACGGGTGAGAACGGCCCACTGCACGTGGAGACCAATCTTGATCGCAGCACGTTTGAAGGTCTCTGCCCAGACCTGCTCGATCGTCTGTTGATGCCCGTCCAGTCCGCGTTGCGCGACTCCGGCTGGGCTGCGGATGACATCGATGATGTGGTGCTTGTGGGAGGCGCCACCCGCATGCCCATGGTTCAGCAACTGGTGCGCACCCTGGTGCCGCTTGATCCCTGCCAATCGGTGAACCCCGATGAAGTGGTGGCCATCGGCGCCGCCGTTCAGGCCGGCATCCTCACCGGGGAACTGCGGGATCTGTTGCTGAACGACGTCACACCTCTTTCCCTGGGGCTGGAGACGGTCGGTGGTCTGATGAGGGTGTTGATCCCTCGCAACACCCCGATTCCTGTGCGTCAGTCCGATGTGTTCAGCACGTCGGAACCGAATCAGTCCTCGGTGGAGATCCACGTCTGGCAAGGCGAACGGCAGATGGCTTCAGACAACAAGTCGCTCGGACGTTTCCGACTGTCCGGAATTCCGCCAGCTCCCCGTGGTGTCCCGCAGGTTCAGGTGGCGTTTGACATCGATGCCAACGGGCTACTGCAGGTGAGTGCCACGGACCGCACCACCGGCAGAAAGCAGTCGGTGTCGATTCAAGGCGGATCCAACCTCAACGAGGATGAAGTCACCGCACTGCTTGCTGAAGCGGAGGCGCGGGCGGATGAGGACCGCCGCAAGCGCAACCAGATTGAACGCCGCAACCGTGCCCAGACGCTTGTTGCCCAGGCGGAACGTCGCCTGCGCGATGCCGCCCTGGAACTGGGGCCCTATGGGGCGGAACGTCAGCAGCGCGCTGTGGAGATGGCAATGCGCGATGTGCAGGATTGTCTTGCTCAGGACGATTTGCAGGAACTGGATCTGTGCCTCAGTGGCCTTGAGGAAGCCTTGTTCGGCTTGAACCGGCGCCTGTCTGCTGAGCGTCAGTCCGATGGACGCCCGCTTCAGGGCTTACGCAACACGCTTGGCTCACTTAAGGACGAGTTGTTCGCTGATGACTGGGACGATGATCCCTGGGCAGCCCCGAGTGGTCCACCACGGGGACGCAGCCTGAACCGCCGGGATCGTGATCCCTGGGACGATGACTTCTACCGCTGATCCTGATTACTGGTCGCTGCTTGGTTTAGGTCCGGAGGCGGATGCCGACCAGTTGAAACGGGCCTTCCGTCGGGAAGCGCGCCGTTGGCATCCGGACCTCAACGGCAACGATCCCGTTGCCGAGGAGCGGTTCAAGCTGGTCAATGAGGCCTATGCGGTGCTCAGTGATCCCCGCCGCCGCCGGGCCTGGGAGCATGGCGATCGAGAAGGACGGCGTGATCGAGATCCGTTTGAACAAGGGTTCCCTGATTTCGAGGACTATCTCGAGGTGGTGCTTGGCGAATCGTCGCGTCGATCTGAATCGCCCCCTCCCGAGCGAAACGATCCCGCTTCATGGAAGGAACCCCCTGTCGCGGCACCACCTCCGCCGCCTCCCGTGCGGGTTGATGAGGATCTCGAGTCGATCGTGGAGCTGACGCCAGAACAGGCGCTGCATGGCACCACTGTTGAGCTCAACCTTGAGGATGGAACGGTCGTGGAACTCGAGACCCCTCCCCAGGCCGGAGATGGTTGGAGGTTGCGGCTGGAGGGAGTTGCCAGCGGTGGGCGCGATCACTTCCTGCAGCTGCGGGTGCTCACGGACGACGGTCTGCGCATCGACGGCCTTCGGGTGCACTACAAGCTGTTGTTGTTCCCCCCGGATGCCGCCCTCGGCTGCGCTGTGGATGTGCCAACCCTGGACGGGCCGGTAACCCTCCAGGTTCCGCCGGGTTCGTCCAGTGGACGATTGCTGCGGCTGCGTGGGCGGGGCCTGGAGCTGGATGACCGTCGCGGTGATCAACTGGTGGAGATTGTGGTGGTCATCCCCGCTGACCTCGGTGATGCGGAACGGGCTCTTTATCGCCGACTGCAGGAACTTGCCCTTGAGGCGGAGGACGGCTGAAGCGATCGATGAGAGACTCCGGCTCTGTTGAGGATCGAGTGTTCCCCGCGATGCGCGTCAACGTGCTTCTGTTCGATGCCGGCAGTGACAGTGAGGGGATCCACTCGCTTGAGATTGCCGGTCGGACGGTGGTGCTCCTGTTCGAGAACCCCGATGACGCCGAGCGCTACGCAGGATTGCTCGAGGCCCAGGACTTTCCGGTTCCCACCGTGGAATCCCTTGATCGTGAAGACGTTGAGCTGTTCTGTCGAGACGCTGGATATGAAGCCCGCTTTGTGGCCTCTGGCTTTGTCCCTGAATCCGACGAAGAGCGGTTGTTCATGGCACCTCCGGAAGCCAACCGTGATGTGAGTCAGTGGAAAGACGAGGAGTCGCTTCCCGAGCCTGAGCCGTCCTCATCCAGCGAACTCGACGCTCTGCGCAAACGTCTTGAGGGGTTGCTTTAAACGATGACTCGTTTCCAATCCGACGCTGCCGTCTCCGCCGATCGCGGCCACCTGATGACTGAGCAGCCCAATCCCCGAAGCACCGCCCTGGATCTGCTCGACACAGCCGAGCTGGTGACGTTGTTTGTGGAGGAGGACCGTCGCCCTCAACAGGCCGTAGCGGACGCTTCGGCATCGATTAGTGCGGCTGTTGATCGCATCGCATCCCGACTCAAGGATGGTGGCCGATTGTTTTATCTGGGGGCGGGAACGTCAGGGCGGCTCGGTGTGCTGGATGCCGCTGAATGCCCTCCAACCTTCTGCAGTGATCCGGAGATGGTTCAAGGCGTGCTGGCTGGTGGTGCCCCCGCACTTCTGCGCAGTTCCGAGGGACTAGAGGATCTGGAGGCCGCCGGACGTGAGGATCTCGATCAGCGCGGATTCAATGCCGGGGACTGTCTTGTAGGCATCGCCGCTGGCGGCACGACGCCATACGTGCGGGGTGGCCTTAGCCATGCCCGCAGCATCGGTGCTCTGGCCATCGCCATGGCCTGTGTACCGAGCGATCAGGCTCCTCTCCCCTGCGACATCGACATCCGTCTGCTGACGGGGCCTGAACTCCTCACCGGTTCCACACGGCTCAAGGCTGGAACAGCCACCAAAATGGCCTTAAACATCATCTCCACCGCCGTCATGGTTCGGCTTGGCAAAGTGTTTGGCAACCGGATGGTGGATGTTTCCGCCAGCAACAGCAAGCTGGTGGACCGCTGCCTGCGAATCCTGCGGGACCTTGGTGGTATTGAGCGGGATGACGGCCTCGTCTTACTGGATCAGGCGGGTGGTTCGGTCAAGCTGGCCTTGCTCATGGCCAGCAGTGGCCTGGCGTCGAGTGAAGCAATGGAGTTGCTCCAGACCCACGACGGTCAGCTTCGCCAGGCCTTCGCCAGTAGGGGACTCAAACTGGCTCAATCCTGAGGGAATGAGCCCCAGTAGGAACGGGTGAACAGATTTAGACGCTCGCGCGTCTTAGGGGGTACGTGTTCAGGAGCAGTGATCAAAGCATCGGCAAGCGCCGTGTGCGCGGCTGAACTGGGTCGTTGCTCATTGAGGCTCAACATCAGTCGATTGAGGATCGGTTCCGTGGCCACGGCGTTGGCCTTGAGGTTGCCGACCACCATCTCAACGCTGACGGCGTCATGGTCGTTGTGCCAGCAATCGAAGTCGGTGACCATCGAGAGAGAGGCGTAGGCGAGCTCAGCTTCCCGGGCCAGTCGCGCTTCGGTGTGATTGGTCATGCCGATCACGGAGCATCCCCAGCTTCGGTACAGCAGGCTTTCGGCTCGCGTTGAGAACGCAGGGCCCTCCATGCAGAGGTATGTGCCACCGCGATGAAGATGGTGGCCGGCCGGCATCGCCGACGCTGCAGCCTCCGCCAAGAGTTCGCTCAATCGGGGGCAGAACGGATCCGCCAGGCTCACGTGGGCGACGCAGCCATCACCAAAGAACGACTGAGGTCGTTGTTGGGTCCGATCAATGAACTGATCCGGCACCACCATGTCCCGCGGACGCAGGTGCTCCTGCAGCGACCCCACTGCCGACACTGAGATCAGCCAGCGAACGTTCAGCTGACGCATGGCCCAGATGTTCGCCTGGTAAGGAACCTCGCGAGGCAACAACTGGTGATGGCGACCGTGACGGGCAAGAAACACCGTCTCCATGTCCTGCAGTGTCCCTAGCCTGAGAACATCGGAGGGACGCCCGAACGGCGTGTCGAGACTCAGTTCCTCCGCCTGGTCGAGCCCAGGAATGGCGTAAAGACCGCTACCGCCAATGACACCAACACGGGCGTTGCTGAGGTCGGGCATGGAAGGCCTCTCACTACACTCCAATTTTGCTCGCGCCACCATGACCACGGCTCTGATGGACACCGACGCAGGGCAGATCGAGCTCGAGCTGTTTGAGTCCGACGCTCCCAACACGGTGGCCAATTTCGTGAAACTGGCCAAGGACGGGTTCTATGACGGCCTCGCCTTCCACCGGGTCATCCCCGGTTTCATGGCTCAGGGTGGATGCCCTAACAGCCGCGAGGGTGCGCGTGGCATGGCCGGCACCGGTGGCCCCGGCTATCAGATCGATTGCGAAATTAATGGCCAGAAGCACCAGGCCGGCACCATGGCCATGGCCCATGCCGGTCGCAACACCGGTGGCTCACAGTTCTACATCTGCCATGAAGCACAGCCCCATCTGGATGGCGTGCACACCGTGTTCGGTCACACCGGAAACATGGATGTAGTTCTGAAGCTCAGCAACGGATCCAAGATCAATAAGGTAATCATTCAGGACTGATCAGTCCCTGGCTGACCAGTGCAGGAGGGACGGACGTTGCGTCAGACGTTCGTCCCCATTGGTCTGGATGAGCTCAACCAAGGAACGCTCTTCCCGTTCCAGCGTTTGTGATGGGTGGAGCGCACTGCGCTCGGTGCTGACGCGAAGCAAACCAATGCGTTGTGTGGATTCCAGCTGGGCAATCGACTGCAGCAGTGCCAGCGGAGCATCCACCTCCGGCGTGAGCTTCCAGACGAACTGGGGACGGTCCCAGAGCGCCAGCAAGCGCGGCTCATGCAGCGCTTCCAGGGTTTGGCCGTGGGTCTCAGCGAGATCTTCCACACGGGAGCGGATCGAGGGCAGGCTCTCCGTTCGATCGTTCACCGCGACGGCGAGAACGGTGCAGGGACCATCGCTGTCCATGAGATGGCCGAGTTTGTCGCGCTTGGCAGCCAGATAGTCGGCGTTGTGATCACCGGCATCCATCACCAGGGGGACCCGTTCTTCCACCTGAAGTCCATAGCCCCCGAGCCCAGCGATCTTGCGGGGGTTGTTGGTCAGCAGTCGCAAGCGATGGATGCCGAGATCTGAGAGGATCTGCGCTCCCACCCCGTAGTTGCGCAAGTCAGCGGGGAACCCCAGCCGTTCGTTGGCCTCAACGGTGTCAAGGCCTCCATCCTGAAGGCTGTAGGCGCGAAGTTTGTTGATCAGACCGATGCCGCGACCCTCCTGGCGTAGGTAAACCACCACACCTTCCCCCTCACGTTCGATTTGGCGCAGTGCTGCCTCCAGCTGAGGGCGGCAGTCGCAGCGCAGGGATCCGAAGGCATCACCGGTGAGGCATTCCGAATGCATCCGCACCAGCACCGGTTCACGCAGGGAGGCCGGGTCACCTTTGACGAGGGCCACATGTTCCGAGCCATCCAGTTCATTGCAGTAGCCAATGGCCTGGAACGAACCGAACTGACTCGGCAGTTCCGCATGGGCCTGCCGTCGCACAAACCGTTCGTTGTCGAGCCGATAGCGGATCAGTTCAGCGATGCTGATGAGCTTCAAGCCCCAGGTATCGGCGTAAGCCCTCAGTTCCGGCAGACGGGCCATGGAGCCATCGCTGTTCTGGATCTCGCAGATCACGCCGGAGGGTGTAAGACCCGCAAGCTGGGCCAGGTCAACAGCTGCTTCCGTGTGTCCGGCGCGTTTCAACACGCCGCCAGGCTTGGCCCGCAGCGGAAAAATGTGTCCCGGTCGTCGCAGCTCCGCAGGTCGCGTCTTGGGATTGAGGGCAACCTGAATCGTCCGGGCACGATCCTCCGCAGAGATTCCAGTGCTGACGCCGTGCTCAGCCCCCGCATCGATGCTCACCGTGAAGGCCGTTTCGTTGGCATCGGTGTTGCGATCCACCATCAGGGGAAGATCAAGCTCGTCCAGCCGCTTCCCCTCCATGGCCAGACAGATCAGCCCGCGGGCCTCGGTCGCCATGAAATTGATCGCTTCCGGTGTGGCGAATTGAGCGGCGCAGATCAGATCGCCTTCGTTTTCACGCTGCTCGTCATCGACCACCACCACACAGGCACCATTGCGAATGGCGGCCAACGCCTCGGCGATGTCATCGAAGCGGATCGGATCGTCCTGCTGATGCTGGGAACTGGAGTTCAGAAGCCTGCCGTACTGCAATTCCATCATTATCAATCTCTGTACGATCAACTGTTGGTTGGACGTCGCCATGGCAAGCAGCACTGCGTCACGAATCGCCGAGATGGCCGGTGGTGGGCAGGGTCGTGTCGCGGTGATCGGTGCATCGGGCTATGGCGGGCTGCAGACCATCAGGCTTCTGCAGGACCATCCGTCATTGACCGTGACGTTCCTCGGCGGAGAACGGAGTGCAGGACGGCGCTGGAGCTCGATCTGCTCATTTCTGCCGCTTCCGGAAGACCCCGTTGTTCAGTCCGCTGATGCTGAGCGCATCGCTGCGGCCGCGGATTACGCCGTCCTCAGCCTCCCCAATGGATTGGCCTGTCAACTCGCACCGGAGCTTCTGCAGCGAGGTGTGCGGGTGGTGGATCTCTCGGCCGACTTTCGCTACCGATCGCTGGAGCAGTGGAGTCAGGTGTATGCCCAGGAGGCCAACCGTCTCTCACGGGAGGATTCGGAACTCTGCCAACAGGCGGTGTATGGATTGCCGGAGTGGCATGGTCCTGCCATCGCTGAGGCCAGGTTGGTGGCAGCGCCCGGTTGTTTCCCGACCGCAAGCCTGCTTCCGTTGCTTCCCTTCCTGAAGCAGGGCCTGATCGACACCGACGGCATCGTCATCGATGCCAAAACAGGCACATCCGGCGGCGGTCGTGTTCCTAAGGAGGCGATGTTGCTGGCAGAGGCCTCAGAGTCGATTGCTCCTTACGGCGTGATCGGACATCGGCACACCTCGGAAATCGAACAGATGGCCCGGGAGGTTGCCGGTCAGGATGTTCGGTTGCAGTTCACTCCCCATCTCGTGCCGATGGTGCGTGGCCTGTTATCCACCGTGTACGCACGCCTGCGGGATCCTGGTCTGACGGCTGAGGACTGCACAACGGTTCTCGAAGCGGTGTATCGCCACCACCCCTGCGTTTCCGTGCTGCCGGTGGGCACCTATCCAGCCACCAAGTGGGCGCGGCACACCAATCGCGCGTTGGTCTCCGTTCAGGTGGACACAAGAACCGGGCAGATGATCCTGATGAGCGCCATCGACAACCTGATCAAAGGTCAGGCTGGACAGGGGGTGCAATGCCTGAACCTGATGCATGGCCTGCCGCCGGAGACAGGGCTTCCCTTGCAGAGTTTTTATCCCTGACGCCAGCGATCAGCAGCCAGCATCAGGCCAGCGGGCAGGATGCGATGTTCCTGTTGCTGAATCCGCCGGGACAGGCTGTCGTGATTGTCAGTGTCCAGCACCGGCACAGCTGCCTGAACCAGGATCGGACCGGCATCGAGGTCCTCTGTGACCAGATGAACCGTGCAACCAGCGAGCCGGACCCCGGCCTTGAGGGCCTGGCCGACGCCATCAAGCCCCCGGAAGCTGGGCAGCAGCGATGGATGGATGTTGATCAGCCGGTCTGGGAAGGCCTGAATCAACTCGTTGGTGACGATGCGCATCCAGCCGGCCATCACGATTCCTTCCACGCCAAGCGATTGGAATCGCTGCACCAGGTCACGGTCGAGTGCTGAGCGGCTGTCGTAGTTCCGATGATTGAACAGTTGCCAGGGAATGCCGAGCCGTTTTGCCCGTTGTTGGGCACCGCAGCCAGGGTTGTTCACCACCAACAGAGCGATCTCGGCATTGATGTGTCCATCCCGGATCGCTGTTGCCAAGGCCTCGAAATTGCTTCCGTTACCCGATGCCATCACGCCCACTCTGATCGGTGGGCTGAGATCGGCTGGTCCACCTGACGATGGATGAATCAGGGCCTGGTCAGATGACATCTGCTGGCTAGGGTCTGCAAAAGCGGGCATTCAGTTCATGTCCCATCTCTCCATCCTGCCGACCGCTTACACACGGGCGGATCTGCTGGAAACAGCTCTGCAACACGAAGGATTTGATGTCGCGAAGAGTGCTGTGATGGCGCCCTTCAATGGCAAGTCCCATCTGGTGGATCTGCTCGCCAACCTGCCTGATGGCTCCCCATCCCTTGGTTGGGGTTTGGGATCCGATGGCGTGATCACCATGGTGGGTGATCTGCAACGGCTGGCCCGACATCAGAGTCTTGAGGCAAGGCTCCAGCGGGTGGCACGGCGATATGCGCTTCTTGCTGCTCTTGAGTCGATGGATTGCTTCGGATCCTCCGCGACGATGATCATCGAATCGTTCTGAGGTGAACGGCGACGTTCACGTTCATCTGGATCTTGTTCAACCAGAAGAACAGCGCATTCGCGTCACGATGCGGTGGACAGGGTCCACCTCACGCCAGATCCTGCAGTTCCCCCTTTGGACACCTGGCTCCTACACCATCCGTGATCCCGTTCAGCATCTGCACAGCCTGCAGCTGACGGCTGCCACAGGTGTCGTCACCTTGCGACGTCTTGCGCCCCATCAATGGCTGGTGGACGATCTCGATCCAGGGCCGCTGTGCCTCACGTACGTGGTGGAAGCCAGGGACCTGACGGTGCGGACGGCCTTTGTCGATCCGGAGTTCGCCTCCTTCAGCCTCGCTGCAGTAGTGATGGAACTGGATGGATGTCGGTGGACTCCCCATCGACTCACTGTGAATAGCGCTGATGCCTGGCAGGTCCACTGCCCCCTCCCAAGTGATGGGGGTGGATGGCGCGCCGCCGATTTCGATAATTTGTTGGATAGTCCAGTCCAGGCAGGTCTGTTCGATAGCCAGCTTTTTCGTGTCCAAGAGCATCAGCACGAGTTGCTGCTCATGGGGGACCCGCCGGGGGGATGGCCGACCACGCTGAAGGCCGATGTTGAACGGGTCTGTGAGGCCACATGTCGCTTGATGGGCACTCCCCCACCGGCCGGTGATCGCTATCAGCTCGTGATTCAGATGCTTGACAGCGGCTATGGCGGCCTCGAGCACGACCACAGTGCTGTATTGCAGTTCAACTGGTCAGCCCTGGCGAAACCGGATGGTTACCGGCAATTGCTGCAGCTGGTGGGCCACGAGTATCTGCATCAGTGGAATGTGCGCCGGCTGCGCCCACGGGAGTTCCGCCCCTATGACTACGGCCACCCCGTTGTCAGCGAAGGGCTTTGGTTCGCCGAGGGAATCACGAGCTACTTCGACCTCGTGTTGCCGCTGCTGGCTGGCTGCAGTGATCGCTCCACATTGCTGAAGGATCTCAGTGAGGAGCTGTCCAGAGTGCTGATGGCTCCGGGGCGGCGGGTGCAATCCCTGGCTGCCAGTGCCCAGGAGGCCTGGGTGAAGTTGTACAAGGCCACTGCGGTCTCAGCTGACAGCCAAATCAGCTACTACCGACTCGGGGCTGCCACGGCGTTCTGTCTGGATGTGCGCCTTCGGCAGCGGGACAGTTCTCTGGCGGAACAGCTTCGGGCTCTCTGGATGACGCACGGAACGGTGGGTCGAGGCTTTGTTCGAGAGGATTTGACTGTGTTGTTGAAAGCCATTGATCCCGGTCTTGCCGATGATCTCGACCGATGGTTGGACAGTGCTGACTCCTTGCCCCTTCAGGACACGGCCGCTCTGATTGGAGCGCGATTCGACCCCGTGCCTCTGGCTGAGCCCGATCACGGTCTGACCCTGGCTGATGTCAACGGTCGTGTCGTTGTCAAGCGTGTCGCCCTGGATAGTCCTGGCCGAGCTGCGGCGTTGGTTCCCGGCGATGAACTCATCGCCGTCGACGGCAGACGGGTGAACGCGTCAGCGGATCTTCCCTTGCTGCTGAGCGTGGATCGGCCAGCTGTGTTCACCTATGCCCGTCGAGGCTGCCTCGCTACAACTCAACTGTGTGCAGTGCAGGGTGTGGAACGGTGGTGCCTCAGCTGGGAACCTGCGGCATCCTCGGAGCAGCTGTTTCTGAGAGATCGATGGTTCCGGTTTCTCTGATCCAGAAACTTGAACAGGTTGCCGATCTGATCCGTCTGCACCCTCGAACTGCTGTAGCTGTGGCGGCTACGGGATCCCTTGCTGTTCTGCTGGTCAGTTGGGTCAGCCTTGACCGCAGCAAGCCATCCCACGCTGGTGATCGTCCATCGCTGATGGACCTGCTTGAGCAGGTGGAATCAGGCAAGGACATCAAGTCGCCACCAGCAGTGGATCACCCACGTGCTCCTCGCTCACGGTCCTGGACATCCCCTTTGGCAAAGCAGTGCACCGGGATTGATTCCGCCCTGCGTTCTCGCCTGAAAGCGCTGCAACGCTCCAGTGATGTCTGGCGCACCACCGTTCACATTCATTCGACCAATTTCGGTGAGCGTTTCTCGAAGGATGCCTACGGCACTCCATTGGATCCATCACCGCGGGTGGTGGTCATGCACGAGACCGTCTATTCGTTGACATCAGCGATCAACACGTTCCAGACGCCTCATCCTTTCGACGAAGACCAGGTGAGTTACCACACGCTGGTTGGATTGGATGGAAGCGTTGTTGACATCGTTGACCCGCTCAAACGGGCCTATGGAGCTGGCAATTCTGCATTTCTTGGTGAATGGGCCGTCACCAACCCGCGCCTGTTGGGCTCTCTCAACAATTTCGCGCTGCACGTCAGCCTGGAAACCCCCGAGAGCGGTGCCAATGATGCGTCACAGCACACTGGATACACATCACGTCAATACGACGCTCTTGCCGTTGTTCTTTCGGATTGGATCAATCGCTTCAAGTTGCCTCCGGCAGCGATCACCACGCACCGCCATGTTGATCTGGGCGGAGAGAGGGGGGACCCTCGCAGCTTTAACTGGGCATCACTTCAATATCGCCTTGCCGCGTTAGGTGATCTCTGTGTCTCTTGAGCATGGGTTTCATGCCGATCACATTCAGTCATTCATCACACCAGCTCCAGTTACCTTCTGTCGGAGCACGCTTCGTACGGTTTGATCAGTTGATTTGAGGCACATGGCATCCAACGGACTGGTCGTCGTCAGTGGCATTGCCGCTGTGGCCCTGGCAGGTCTGACTTTTGGTTCGGAAGCTCACGCCCATAAGGTCCACCACGACTGGCATGGCCATCACCACCATCACGGATCCAAGAAGAAACAGAAGGCTTACGACAAGGGGTATCGGAAGGGTTACAAGCACGCAGTCCGCTCGACCGGGTCATCCTGGATACAGGTTGTTCACCCCACTTACCGTCCCATTTACCGCCCCGTACCACGACGCGTTGTGGTGTCGCCTTACCACTCTTGGCTGAATGTTGGACTCGGCGTCCACTTCTAAGAACTCAGGGGATTCAGATCAACATGTAGGGCTGGCTGCGGCGGGAGCTGTAGATCAGCCCGTGCAATTCAGGATCCTGCATGTAGCTCAGGATGCGGCTGGGGTAATCGAGTTTTCCGTTGTGCAGGTAGGCCAGGGTGGCGATCGCCCTGGCATCCGCGTAGGAACTGCTGGCATCCAGTCGTCGACCACTGGGAAGCCCAAGCTCCTGTTTGAGTCGAATCATCTTTCCCACCAGCAACACCACACTGATCTTTGGATCGAGCAGTTGATTCCTGGCCCAGGCCATTTCATCGGCGCTGGGGTTGGCAGGCAGACGGTTTTGGTGGATCAGCTCGGTGATGGCGAGCTGCGCCGGACCATGGGTTTTGACCAGTCCGGAGTGGGCGATAAACGGAAGACCTTCTCCGGGCTTGGCGTGCTGAATTTCGTCGAACAGAATGGCTGTAACCAGCATCGGATTGACGCGATGCTGAGCAGACTCCTTCACGATCACAGGCTTGAGCTGTCGGAGCTGATCGATGGTCAGCTCTCGTAAAGGTTGAAGCTGATCGACGCCCCGCGTGAACAATTGCGCCAGTGACGTCTGTGGACCGTGCACCCCGAAACGTTGCTGAAGCAACTGCAATTCCTCAGGGGAAAAGATCGATGGATCAGGCCGTTCGTCTTGCGAAGTGGCCTGATTGATCGCTTCAGACACCTCCGCCGACGGCTTGGAGACCGAGGGAGGAAAAAGAAGGGCCAGGCTCAGGACCAGGGCACCGCAGCGCTGCAGACGTTCACGCATGAACTGGAGGCGGGACTCTGCTCAAATCAGCACCGAAACTAGCCGGGGTGTCCCAGGAGATGGGCAAGCCCGGTCGTTCCTCGATACCTTCAGTCGGAGTGCACCATCAGGGCCCGATGAGCTTCCCGGATTTCAGCGCCAGTGACGCTCAGATTCAATGGCAGCGCTTCTGTGACCTGCTCTGGTATCACGAAGATCTCGGCATCTGGTTGGACATCAGCCGCATGCATGTCAACCCATCCCATCTCGAGCAGCTGCAACCGGGATTCGATAAAGCCTTCGCGGCCATGGCCGAGCTCGAAGCTGGTGCCATTGCCAACCCTGATGAGCAGCGTCAGGTGGGTCACTATTGGCTGAGGACCCCGCAGTTGGCGCCTAATGAGGCGGTCCGAGACCAAATCGCCACAGAAATCGATCAGATCGATCAGTTCGGTCGGGATGTGATCAGCGGCGTGATCAAAGCTCCCGGAGGACAGCCCTTTACGGATGTTCTCTGGATCGGCATCGGCGGTAGCGGTCTGGGGCCCCTGTTGATGATCAGAGCGCTGCAGGGCCACGGCTCCGGTCTGCCGTTTCACTTCTTCGACAACGTCGATCCAAATGGCATGAGTGCCGTTTTGGCTGAGCTGGACGATCGACTGGCGACAACCCTTGTGGTCACCGTGAGCAAGTCCGGCGGCACGCCGGAGCCCCATCTGGGTATGGAGCAGGCTCGCCATCGTGTGGAGTCCCGTGGTGGCCGCTGGGCCGATCAGGCTGTGGCTATCACCATGGTCGACAGCAAACTCGATCGGGAAGCCCAACAAGACGGCTGGCTTAAAAGCTTTTCGATGTTCGATTGGGTGGGAGGACGCACCAGCATCACCAGTGCCGTTGGCTTGCTGCCTGGTGCTCTGATCGGAGCTGACATCCGCGATTTTCTCGCTGGTGCTGCCCAGATGGACGATGCCACTCGTCTGGCGGATCTCCGGCGCAATCCAGCAGCACTGATGGCGGCCTCATGGTTCGTTGCTGGGGACGGCAAGGGACGTCGCGACATGGTGGTGCTTCCCTATCGCGATCGCCTCGAGGTGTTCAGCCGCTACCTCCAGCAGCTGGTGATGGAGTCCCTGGGCAAGCGACTAGACCGTGACGGCAACGAGGTGAATCAGGGCATCGCCGTCTACGGCAACAAGGGATCCACAGACCAGCACGCCTACGTACAGCAGCTCCGAGACGGTGTTGACAACTTTTTTGCCACTTTCATCGAGGTGCTTGAGGATGTTTCTGATATCCCTGTGATCAAGGATGAATGTCCAGGCGATTTTCTTGATGGTTTCCTACAAGGAACGCGGTCAGCGTTGACTGAAGGAGGTCGCCAGAGCCTCAGCATCAGCATGCGTCGCTTTGATGCGCGTCGTCTTGGTGCGTTGATTGCTCTGTTCGAACGTGCCGTGGGCTTCTACGGCGATCTGGTCAATATCAATGCTTATCACCAGCCTGGCGTGGAAGCCGGCAAGAAAGCTGCCGCGGCAATCCTCGACCTGCAGAGCCGGGTTGAAGCTGTTCTCAAAGACGGCGCACCACGCACCGTCAGTGAAATCAGGCAGGCCGTTGGTGACGGGAGCGATGAGGCGATCTTCTGGATCATGCGTCATCTCGCTGGCAATGACCGGGGCTACCGGGCCGAGGGGGATTGGGCCAACCCGGCCAGCATCCGGTTCAGTTGCAGCTGATCGGCATCTGCCGATCAGGGCACCAGGTTGACCAACTTCCCCGGCACCACAATCACGCGTCGGGGGGGGTGTCCCTCCAGCCATTTGGCAGCGATCTCACTGGCCAGTGCCAAGGCCTCAAGCTGTTCTTTGTCGGCGGCGGCGGGAACCTGAATGGTCCCCCGAACCTTCCCCTTGATCTGAATCACCAGGTCCACGGAATCCTGAACCAAAGCACTGGGGTCCAGTTCTGGCCAACCGGCACGATGCACGCTGGACGTACCCCCGAGCTGATGCCAAAGCTCTTCGGCAAGATGGGGAGCAAAGGGTGCCAGAAGCCGAAGCAGTGTTGAGAGGGCTTCCTTCAGCACTGACGTGCTCAACTCCGCAACACCAACGGAAGTGATCGCATTGGTGAGCTTCATCAGCTCCGAGATGGCGGTGTTCAACTGAATCTCGTCCTGCAGGTCCTCACTCACCGCATCGATGGCGATGTGGATGGCACGACGAACCTTGGCGTCGGTGTCGGCCAACGGCTCGGGACGCTCCTCTGGCTCGAGGCTGTCGATACGGGAGTCGGCGGACTCCACCAGCCGCCAGATCCGCTGCAGGAAGCGGAATTGACCTTCCACGTCAGAGTCATCCCATTCGAGGTCCTTCTCGGGCGGTGCCTTGAACAAAATGAACATGCGAGCGGTGTCGGCGCCGTAGCGATCGATCACTGCCGCAGGGTCGACGCCGTTGTACTTCGACTTCGACATCTTTTCGAATAACACCTCCAGAGGTTCACCGCTGGTCGGATCGGTCGGTGTCTCCGGGTCCGACACATCCGCAGAGGCGACGTATTTGCCGGTGCTGGGATTGCGATATGTCGTTCCCTGAACCATTCCCTGGGTCAGCAGACGATCAAATGGTTCAGCCACATCGATCAAGCCCCGATCCTTCAACGCCTTGGTGAAAAAGCGGGAATACAGCAGATGCAAAATGGCGTGCTCAATGCCGCCGACGTACTGCTGCACCGGCAGCCAGCGATTCACGGCTTCACGGCTGAACGGCTGTTCCGTGTTGTGTGGATCCGCGAAACGGAGGAAATACCAGGACGAACACATGAAGGTGTCCATCGTGTCGGTTTCGCGTTTGGCCGGTTCGCCACAGGAGGGACAGGGGACGTTGACCCAATCCTGCTGCTGCTCAAGTGGTGAGCCTCCTTTCCCTGACAGATCAATGCCGCGTGGGAGTACCACGGGTAGGTCCTCGCGAGGCACGGGAACGGCACCGCAGCTAGGGCAATGGATGATCGGAATCGGGCAGCCCCAGTAGCGCTGTCTTGAAATCAGCCAATCGCGCAGCCGATAGGTGACCTTCGCTACTGCCCATCCCTGCTGCTCCCCGTGGCGCGTGATCCGCTCCTTGGCCTCGATGGAATTCAGACCATCGAAGTCTCCTGAATGAATCAGCACTCCAGGATCCGTCCAGGCCTCTCCGGCCGCGATCGCAGCGGCGGCCCCCTCGGCCTCAATCACTTGCTGAACGGCCAGCCCGTAGCTCTGCGCAAAGCGTCGGTCCCGCTGGTCATGGGCGGGGACTCCCATCACGGCGCCGGTGCCGTAATCCACCAGCACATAGTCCGCGATCCACACCGGCAATGCCCTGCCGTTGAGTGGATTGAGGACGGTGGCGCCAGTGAAGACTCCACGCTTGGGAGCGTCATCACTGGTGCGCTCCAAGGCACTGAGGCGAGCCACCTCTGCCTGGAAGGCCTGCACAACATCCTGCTGATCCGGGCTCGTCAGGCTGTTCACCAACGGGTGGTCCGGGGCGAGCACCACGCAGCTGGCACCAGCCAAGGTGTCTGGCCTTGTGGTGAACACTGTGATGGTTGTGTCGGAATCGGAGGACACCTTGAACTGGATCTCAGCACCCTCGGAACGACCGATCCAGTTGGCCTGCATCGTGCGAACGCGCTCAGGCCATCCGCTCAGCTGATCGAGGTCATTGAGCAGGGCTTCGGCGTACTGCGTGATCCGCAGGAACCACTGATTTAACTGTCGCTGTTCCACCAGTGCACCGGATCGCCAGGAACGTCCGTCGGCATCGACCTGCTCGTTGGCAAGAACGGTTTGATCGACTGGATCCCAGTTGACCGTTGCGTTCTTCCGGTAGGCCAGACCGCCATCGAAGAGCTCCAGGAACAACCACTGGGTCCATCGGTAGTAATCGCTGTGGCAGGTGGCCTGCTCACGGTCCCAGTCGATCGACAAGCCGAGGCGATCCAGCTGCGATCGCATCTGATCGATGTTGCGATCGGTCCAATCGCCGGGATCAACGTTGCGTTCTATCGCGGCATTTTCGGCGGGAAGACCGAAGGCATCCCATCCCATCGGGTGCAACACCGAGTGGCCACGCATCCGTTGAACGCGGGCGATCACATCGGTGATGACGTAATTGCGCACATGGCCCATGTGCAAGGTCCCTGAGGGGTAGGGAAACATCGACAGGGCGTAGAAACCCTTTCCGTCTTCAGGCTCCGGAGTGACATCCAACCCCTCTGATCGCCAGGTCGTCTGCCAGCGTTGTTCAAGGTCCGCAGGCGAGTAACGGCTGTTCACGGTCGACAAGATGTCGGCAAGGTTGCGATCGTGTCACATCCGGCGGTTTCAACCGAGAGCGCGGATCACAGAGATCTGGCGGCGACTGATCAATGTGGGGCGAGTGGCAGGGCTCCGCTCGATGGCCAGAAACTCGGGGTCCTGCCAGATGAGTCGACCTTCAATCCGCTCGGAACCGATCACATCAACGCTGATGGCCAGCTGCTCTCTGATCCAGGACTGAAGCAATCGGACCCCAGGCAGACTGGGATCGAGGGGCGCAGTCTCCATAAGATTCGGATCTGCCATCAGCTCACCATGCTGCAGTTCAGCAAATATCAGGGACTTGGCAATGACTTCCTGATCCTGGAAGGGCGGCAAGGGCAGTTGCCGCAATCGGTCGTTGAGCCGGACCCCGTCTGGGTGAGGCAGCTCTGCGACCGACGCTTCGGAATCGGTGGTGACGGCGTGATTCTTGCGCTGCCGCCCCAGGGGCAGGGTGATCTGCGCATGCGGATTTTCAACGCCGACGGCAGCGAGGCAGAGATGTGTGGCAATGGCATCCGCTGCCTGGCACGTTTTCTTGCCGACAGCGACGGTGACGCTCCTGGAAAACGCTGGGCGATCGAAACACCGGCGGGCCTGATCCGTCCGGAGCTGCAAAGCGATGGTCAGTTGCGCGTCGACATGGGTGCTCCCTTCCTGGAACCCTCAAGCATTCCCACAACTCTCCCGCTGGTGGACGGGTTGGCGAGGGGATCGGCCGATCTTGCGGATCGAGCGCTGGAGGTGGCAGCGGTTGGGATGGGAAATCCCCACGTCGTGGTGCCGGTGGAGGACCTCAACGCGATTCCCTTCGACGCATGGGGGGCGGCCCTGGAGGTTCACCATCTGTTCCCGGCCAAAACCAACGTGCATTTCCTGCAGGTGCACGCCCGCAACCGTCTGGAGATCCGTGTGTGGGAACGCGGTGCTGGACCGACGCTGGCCTGTGGGACAGGTGCCTGCGCCACCCTTGTTGCTGCTGTCCTGCTTGGACTGGCTGACGACCATGCCGAGGTGATGCTGCCCGGCGGTCCACTCCAGATTGCCTGGCCTGGACGCCATGGTGCTGTTCTGATGACGGGTCCGGCCGTGGCGGTGTTCGATGGGGTGTTGTCACCGGACCTGATGCCGGTTGGAGAGTCACTCGTTGCAGAGCCGTTGACGCCAGATGTCGCGGACAACGCGCCCTTCGACTGTTCCCGTGATTGTGTGGACAGCTGCCAACAACCGGACAACTGTCTGCGTGATGCTGCCCAGCAGCAGGTTCAGGCCTTCCTCAACAGCACCTCACTGGACGCCATGCTGAATCTGGCCAGTGAATCTCTCGAGCAACGGACTCGGGCTCGGTTTGAGCGTGACACCCTCTGAGCTCTACCTCGACGCAGCGGCCACAACCCCACCGTTGCCGTCGGTTATTGAGTGCATCAATGCTGTTCAGCGGGAGGCCTGGGGCAACCCCAGCAGCCTTCATGGCACCGGACTGGTGGCCGCTGAACAGCTGGCTCGATCCCGACAGACCATCGCCGCACAACTGAGTGCTGATGAGGATGAGCTGATCTTCACCTCAGGTGCCACCGAATCGGTCCACCTCGCCCTTCAGGGTGTCGCCGCTGGTTGTCCACCTGGGCGCCTTGTGATTTCAGCGGTGGAACATCCCGCGGTTGAGGGAGCAGCGGGCCAACTCGCACAACTGGGGTGGACCGTGGCGCGGTGGCCTGTGGATGGGAGCGGTCGGATCCGGTTGGAACTGCTGGATCAGTTGCTGGCACCACCAACGCAGTTGGTTTCCTTGATCTGGGGGCAGAGCGAAGTCGGCACGGTTCAACCCATACCGCTGGTGGCCAGCGCCTGCAGAGAACGGGGCATTCCGTTCCACACCGACGCCACCCAGCTCATCCCCCAGGGGCTCATGGACTGGTCCACCTCCTGCATCGATCTACTCAGCTTCTCCTCCCACAAATTGCAGGGTCCACGCGGGATTGGGGTGCTCTTGCATCGCCAGGGTGTCCTGGCTCAACCTCTGCTAACAGGAGGGGGGCAGGAAGGGGGTTATCGCGCCGGTACCGAAGCCGTCGCACTGATTGCAGGCCTTGCGGTGGCCTTGCAACAGCTTCCACGGTTCAATCCACATCAATCGATGGCTCCGCCGGGGTCCACTCCTCAAATCCGTTCCATGCGGGATCGATTGCAATCAAAGCTGGAAGCCATTCCCTCGCTGACGGTGATCAATGCCACTGAAGAGCCGCGACTGCCCCATCACCTGGCTTGCCTGATCGCAGACAGAGCGGGCCATCCCCTTGCGGGTCGGCGACTGGTGCAGCAGCTATCGCGGCTGGGTGTGGCCTGCAGCAGCGGCAGCGCATGCCGTTCCGGTCATGCCCAAGACAGTGCCGTGCTCACCGCCATGAATGTTGCGCCCAGCTGGAGGCAATCGTTGTTGCGTTTCAGCCTTGGTCCCTGGCTGAACGACGACGATCTGGACGCTGTTCCACCCTTGTTGATCCGGGCGATTGACGCCTGCACCTGAGAGGCTGGAGCCAAATTTGATTGATCAGCAGACGTGCCTGAAGCCCAGAAGGCCAGCCTTCCCGCCGATTTGCAGACGGCCGAAGCCGATCTGCTCAACGCTCTCAAGGCAGCCCTCGCCTCGGGCAAAGGGGCTCGATGGGGCGCAACCCTTCGTTTTGAAAATCTGCGGGTGCTTCCAGTTGCCCTGCGGCTGTTTCAAAGCCTTCGATCCCTGGATGCATCTTGTCGACTGCTCTGGCCGGATGCCGGGGCTGCCGCACTGGCACGCCGGGATGCAGCCGATTTTGCTGACGGCATTCTTGATTTCAACCAGTGGTCAGCTGCTGGAGGCGCCGATGGAGTGGTGTTAGCAGTCGGTCCACAACCTTCGGATTACGAGCAGTTCATGGCCATTTGTCAGGAGCATCGCGGCTCGATGGTGATGCTCAACGGCCGGTTGGAGGATGCCGCTGTGGGAATCGGCAGTGTGGCCCGCGAACGGCGTCGCGGCTTTGTGTCGTCCTGGCAACAGGCGTATTGGCTTCAGCCGCTGGAGGGCGGTGCACTGATGCGAATGTTCCCGGACGACTGGTCCCTCTACCGACTGGATGACGATGGGTACCGCCACTTGGCGTCGATGGAGAGTCGACCGGATCCTGAGCAGATCGCCGCTCTCTTGGCCGGTGAAGATCCGGACAGCCTCAAACAACAGCTCAGCAACGTGGATCGATTCATCGACGGCCTGCGCAGCTGACAATGGCTTGATCCGACCACAAGCTCTCCGTAAGGTTCGTCACGAAGCAGTGGTCCCATGCAGAGACGGTTCTCACTCAGCTCCATCACGTTTGTCGATGGCTTGGCGATCACCGCAACTGTCGTCGCGTTGGCAGGTGTGGTCTGGTCGCCCAAATTGACCAACGCCGTGGCCCGTGCGACGGGCTCTATCAAGCAGGTTGAGGTGAGTGTGGACGTGCGTCACCTGCAGGTGGCCGATTCGGATGCGTTGTTGGAAGCCATTCGTGAGGAAGGAACCGTCAGCATCGTGATTCGCAACCAGCCGGCAGGTCGCGTCGGGCTGATGTCGGTTGAAGACATCAGTCGCCCCCTGACTCAGCTCCTTCCGAATGGAACGGTTCTCGAGGCTGAAGACACCAGCCCGGCGCGAGGTCTACATGCGCGCTTCCGCCTCAAGGCCGAGGCTGAGACAGGACCATCCGGTGTCGTCTTCGGTGGCACCAAACTCAAGATCGGTAGTCCCGTGGAGCTCGAAGGACGGCTCTACCGCGTGAATGGGTTTGTGAGTGGCGTGACCATTCCATGAGTCAGCGTTGGATCATCCCGGCTCTGACGTTGGTGCTGCTCAGCGCAAGCTCTGCGGTCCATAGCAACGAACGCCTGCTGCACCCCATTACCCCTAACAGCCGTCAGGGACTGCCTGGCCCTGCACAACGTCCGCTTTGCCCGGCGTTGCAGCGAGCGGTGGTGGGGTCCCTTGGCTCCAGCACAGCTCCCTGGAGCATCAGCGTTCTTGACGAGCGCGGCCAGCTGCTGGCGGACATCAACGGATGGCTGCCGAGGATTCCCGCTTCCAATCAGAAACTGATCAGTTCCGCCTTTGCTCTCGATCGCCTCGGGCCCGATTTCAGACTGAAGACCCAGTTGCTGCGCCATGGAGACGGCAGTCTGGAGATCGTCGGTGAGGGCGATCCTGATCTCAGCATCGCCGAGATCCAACGCTTCGCCATGGTGGCCCTTGGCCGTGGTGGTTCTCGTTCATCAGATTCGGCTGGAACTCCTCTGCAGCTGATGGTGCGGGAGGAGCCACCTCAGCGCTGGTGGCCCAGCGACTGGCCGTCAGACGACCGCAGCTACGCCTACGGAGCACCGATCACCCGCCTCGCGCTCACCAGCAATGCTCTGCACATGGCGGTGATGGACCCTGCCCGACGGCTGGAGCGGGTGTTGTCGACAACAGTCAGCCAACAGGGGGGAAGACTTCGGTTGGTGAGGGTGAATCCCGAGCAACGGGAAGCGGCTCTCTCTCGCACCAAGGCAGAGGACCCAGTGGTGATTCACAGCGAGATGTCAGCACCGATGCATGGGCTGCTGAGTCTGGCCAACACCGAGAGCCATAACTTCACCGCCGAAGTGCTGATGCGTGAGGCGGCAGACAATTGGGATGTGGCTGAGGCCTCTTTGGCCAACACGCGCTGGATGCAGGCTCAGGGCATTCCCATCCAGGGACTTCGCATCAGGGATGGAAGTGGCCTCTCCCGAGGCAACCGAGTCACGAGCAGAACGTTGTCGACCCTGCTGTGGCGTATGGCGCAGCATCCATATGGTGCCTTCTACCAAGCATCAATGGCGATTGCGGGCCGACGTGGAACTCTCTGGCGCTTCCAGCGCGGAACCCCACTCACTGGTCAGTTCTGGGGGAAGACCGGCACCCTCCGGGGTGTGAATTCCCTCAGCGGAATCTTGGAGACGTCCAATGGGCCCCGTTACGTCAGCATGATTGCTAACGGCGCGGCATCCCCACGGGGTGTCATGGGCGACGTGCTGCTCGCTGTCCAGCGGATCAGCCGGTGCCCTTCATGGAACGCAGTCGGGATGCGGCCCGACGACCACGGCTGATCGGCACGGCTTTGCCCTCGATGTCGTCAACTGTCGGGCCATCACTGCTGATGGTCTGAATCTTGACCAGTTCCTGGCGGCCGGCCATCACCACTTGAGCCATCTCCTTGAGTCGAACTTCCAGTTCACCCAGGGTCTGTTCCGCATATCGGTTGGCTCCATCCTGAACAGCAGCAGCCTCCTTACGGCTGCGTTGAATCAGGCCCTCACATTGTAGCTGGGTCTGTTGCCGGAACTGCAAGGCATCGTTGTGCAGCCGCTCGGCTTCCTCACGGCTCTCACTCTGCAAGCGCAGAACCTCGCGTCGAATGGTCTCCAACTCCTGCAGGGCCTGCTGGCGGCTGGCTTCATGCTGCTCGGCATGTTGACGCTTGATCTCGGCAGCGTCTTGCTCAAACTGTTGACGGCGCTGCTGAGCCTCCTGTTCCAACTGCTGACGGCGTGCCGCGAACTGTTGCTCCTGCTGCGCCAGCTTGCTTTGCATCTCCTGCTCAAGCTGGGCACCCTGCTTTCGAGTCGACTGCAGCAGTTGCTCGCATTGCTGGCGTGTCTGTTCGCGCAGCTCCAGCACCTGACGCTCCGCCTCCTGTCGGACCGAGGCGGTGCTGACCAACTGCTCGTGCTGCCGTTTGGCCTGCTGAACGATCTCTTCCGCCTGCTGCTTTGCCGTATTAATGAATTCGTCACGTCGCTCCAGCAACTGGGCGGCGCGTTCGAACTCCTTCGGAAGGGTCTCGCGCACTGCGTCGAGCACTTCGACGGCATCACCCTCGTTGACCAGACGCCCGCCACTGAATGGAATACGACTTCCCTCGAGAAGGACATCCTCCAGCTGATCCAGATGGTCGAGGACAGCGAGGCGAGCGTCGCTCATGTCACCGGGGTGGGAAAGTCGAATTAAAGAGCCTGTTCAGGTCCTTGGCCACCTCCTTGGGGACCATGTGATCCACAGGGCCGCCGAAACGGGCCACCTCTTTCACGACAGAGCTGCTGAGGAAGCTGTGACGGGTCGATGTCGCGAGGAAGACCGTCTCCAAATCTTCGGCCAGTGATCGATTGGTGTGGGCAATCTGTAGCTCGTATTCGAAGTCGCTCATCGCTCGCAGTCCACGCAGGATGAGATCGGCTTGATGGGTGACGGCGCAATGCACGGTCAAGCCGTCAAAGCTGACCACGTCAATGCCGTTCAGGTGACGGGTCGCGCATTGAATCTGACCGATGCGCTGATCGACGCTGAAGGCGGGTTTTTTGTTGGGATTCGACAGCACGGCAACAGTGACCTGCCCGAACAGGGCGACTGCCCGCTCGATCAGATCCATGTGGCCATTGGTCAAAGGATCAAAACTTCCCGGGTAGAGCGCCCTCATCCGCAGAACCCTGGACTAAAGGGATCTTATGCAGTGGTTTGATCTCTAGATTTCCCGCAACGCTGGATGACCGATGAGCCTCGACGTCGACGCCAAGAAGGTGCTGTTGCGCAAGATTCCCCACGGCCTGTTCGTCTGCGGTGTCCGTGAGGGCGATGAGGTGAATGGCTTTACCGCCAGCTGGGTGACCCAGGGGTCCTTTGAGCCACCCTTGGTGGTGATGGGCGTGCGGGCTGACAGCACCAGCCACGGAATCATTGAACGCACCAAACGGTTCTCTCTCAACATGCTGAAAGCCGATCAAAAAGATCTGGCTGCGGTGTTTTTCAAGCCCCAGAAAGGACTCGGAGGTCGCTTTGATGCAGCACCGTTCCAGGACGGTCCCCTTGGGCTGCCCCTGCTGGATGGGGTGATCGGCGGCGTCGAGTGTGAGCTGGTGGGTCAGATCCAGCACGGTGATCACACGGTGTTCGTTGGTGAGGTCAAAACCGCTCAATTGCTGGAGGACGGTGAAGCTTTGACCATGGCCAGCACCGGATGGAACTACGGCGGTTGAGCGATCGTTGGCTGACTCCCTGACCATGCCGCCGCTGCTCACGCAGCCGGAAGTGCTTGAGCGTCGGCTGAAGGAGATTCCGCCGGAGCCTGGTTGCTACCTGATGCGCGACGGAGAGGACAGGATCCTCTATGTCGGCAAGTCGAAATCGCTGCGCAGCCGTGTCCGCAGCTACTTCCGAAGTCGGCATGATCTGTCGCCGCGCATCCGGCTGATGACGCGACAGGTCTGTGAGATCGAATTCATCGTGACCGACAGCGAAGCGGAGGCTCTGGCCCTTGAATCCAACCTGATCAAGAACCATCAGCCGCACTTCAATGTGCTGCTGAAGGACGACAAGAAATACCCCTACCTCTGCATCACCTGGAGCGAGGCCTATCCCCGCATCTTCATCACGCGACGGCGCCGATTCCGCAGCCCCCTCGATCGCTTTTACGGGCCCTACGTCGACGTCGGACTGTTGCGGCGCACCTTGTTTCTGGTGAAGAGGGTCTTCCCGCTGCGACAGCGACCGCGACCGTTGCACCCCGACCGCACTTGCCTTAACTACAGCATTGGTCGCTGCCCAGGGGTTTGCCAGGAAAAGATCACCTCTGAGGACTACCACCGAACCCTGCGCAAGGTGGCCATGGTGTTTCAAGGGCGCAGCGATGAACTGCAGCGTCTGCTCGACGAGCAGATGAACCGCTACGCCGAACGTCTTGATTTTGAATCCGCTGCCCGGGTCCGCGACCAGCTCCAGGGGCTCGACCAGTTGACGGCTGATCAGAAGATGAGTCTTCCAGACTCCAGCGTCAGTCGGGATGTGCTGGCCCTCGCCTGCGACGACCGTCTGGCCGCTGTGCAGCTGTTCCAGATGCGCGCCGGAAAACTTGTGGGGCGGCTTGGTTACACCGCCGATGCTTCAGCTCTGGCACCGGGTCTGATTCTGCAACGGGTGATTGAAGAGCACTACTCCCAGGTCGATGCGGTTGAAGTGCCGCCGGAGTTGTTGGTGCAACACGCTCTTCCGCAACAGCAGCTTCTTGAGGACTGGCTGACGGAGCAACGGGAACGCAAGGTGCAGATCCACTGCCCAAAACAGCGTCAGAAGGCAGACCTAATCGAACTGGTTCAGCGGAACGCGGAATTCGAACTGCTGCGGGCCAAGCAGGGGCAGGAGCAGCAAGCGCTAGCCACCGAGGATCTGGCTCAGCTGTTGGAGATGCCGACGCCGCCGCGACGGATCGAGGGATACGACATCAGTCACATTCAGGGCAGCGATGCCGTGGCCTCTCAGGTGGTGTTTATCGATGGCCTGCCCGCCAAGCAGCACTACCGCAAATACAAGATCCGCAGCAGCAGCATCCAGTCCGGCCACAGCGATGACTTCATGGCCATGGCCGAGATCATGCGCCGGCGCTTTCGTCGTTGGGCCCGCGCCAAGGCTGATGGTGTCGATGTGGGTGCCCTGCGCCACAAAGGTGGCAGTGCCCTGCAGACCGACGGCCTCAACGACTGGCCGGATGTGGTGATGATCGATGGCGGCAAAGGACAACTCTCTGCGGTGATGGAGGCCCTGCGGGAACTCGATCTGCACGAGGACCTCAACGTCTGCTCGTTGGCCAAACAGCGGGAGGAGGTGTTCCTCCCCGGCGAAAGTCAGCCACTGGAGAGTGAGCCGGATCAACTCGGCGTGGCCTTGCTGCGTCGCCTGCGGGACGAAGCCCATCGATTCGCGGTGAGCTTCCACCGGCAACAACGTGGTGAGCGAATGAAGCGTTCACGCCTCTCCGACATCCCAGGGGTTGGTCCCAAACGGGTGAAGGATCTGCTGGCGCACTTCCATTCCATCGATGCGATTCAGATGGCTTCCGTGGATTTGCTCTCCAAAGCCCCCGGTGTGGGAACAGCTCTGGCCAGGGACATCCACGGGTTTTTCCACCCTGCTGAGGAAGCCGGGCAGGATGAATGCTCAGAAGAGCCCCGTGCACACACCGCATGATCCGTTGTCTGCTGTTGTTGTGCTGCTTGTTCGGACTCCTTGGGAGACCGGTTCTGGCGTCACCAGGACTGTGCACCGGCCCGGTCTGCGCCGATGACATCACCCGCAGTGCCAAGAATCACTGGCAGCTGATCCTGCGGCTAAACGACCAGCAGGGTCACAGGGAGAAGGTGGTGATGGATTGCCGTGCCGGCGTGCTGAGCCCGTTTGCCGGGCAGGTGGACCGCAGCTATGCCACGGCCGTTGGACGACGGGCCTGCCGTCTGGCGGGGGAGGCGGGCTGAGTGGACATCACCCTGGTCTTTCCCCATCAACTGTTTGCTGATCACCCCGCGATTCAGGCCGGTCGCACCGTGGCCCTGATCGAAGACCCGTTGCTGTTCGGAACTGATCCGCAGTGGCCCCTGCGGATGCATCACCAGCGCCGGCTCCTGCACCGAGCCTCGATGACTGTCTACGCCGAACAGCTACGAGGTCGTGGCTTCAACGTGATTCATCAGCGCCATGACGCTGCACCAGACACCCAGGGCCACCTGCAGCTGTTGCATTCCGCTGGATATCGCCATGTTCACCTCGTTGACCTGGTGGATCACTGGCTTGAACGTCGGTTGAACGCCTTCGCTGAGAGTGTCGCTCTGCGGGTATCCGTGCTGCCGACACCGATGTTGTTAACCCCCGCTGACGTGCTCGAGAAGCACTTTGGGACGGGCAAAAAGCCCTTGATGGCCAAGTTCTACGAGATGCAGCGCACCCGGCTGGGGGTGCTCATGGACGCGGAGGGGCGACCCGTTGGCGGCCGATGGAGTTTTGATGCTGACAACCGCAAGAAACTGCCCAAAGACATCAGCGTTCCTCCGATACCCGTCGCCACGCCATCGACTGTGGTGAACACATCACGACAGCAATTGGCGCAGGAGAATTTGCCCGGGGTCGGCAAGCTGGATGGCTTTTACTACCCCATTGACCACAAGGAAGCCTCCCGCTGGCTCGACAATTTCCTTGACGAACGCCTGGTTCAGTTCGGGGCCTATGAAGACGCCATCAGCACGCAGCATCAGGTGATGTGGCATGGCGTGCTCACACCGATGCTGAACATTGGTCTGCTGACGCCTCAGCAGGTGCTGGATCGGACCCTGGCCCGTGCGGAGGTTGGTGATGTGCCGCTCAACTCACTTGAGGGCTTCATCCGCCAAATCATTGGCTGGCGCGAATTCATGGCTGCCATGTATCGACGCCATGGGGTGACCATGCGCAATGGCAATTTCTGGGAGGTGGAGGATCGCCCGATTCCCGAAGCCTTCTACACCGGAAGCACGGGTTTACCCCCGATTGATGACGCCATCAGCCATGCCTTGGACACGGGTTATTGCCACCACATCGAACGGTTGATGCTGCTGGGCAACGTGATGCTGCTGTGTGGCTTTCATCCCACGCGGGTGTACAGCTGGTTTATGGAACTGTTTGTTGATGCCTACGACTGGGTGATGGTGCCCAACGTCTACGGCATGAGTCAGTTCGCCGATGGCGGCATCTTCACCACAAAGCCCTACGTGTCCGGCTCGAACTACGTCCGCAAGATGTCGGACTATCGGAAAGGTGCGTGGTGTGAAGTGTGGGACGGGCTTTTCTGGAGTTTCATTCGACGCCACGAAACCTTTTTCAGGAGTCAGTTCCGGCTGGCGATGATGGCTCGGAACCTCGACAGGATGGCGCTGGAAACACTGTTGACGCATCAGCGCAAGGCGGCTGATTTTCTTGACGGCCTCACCTGAGACCTGCGTAAGGTCGCACCAATGCGGTTGCACTGATGACCCTCCCACCTGAGGCCTACCTCTGGTTCAAGACGCTTCACATCGTTGGTGTCGTCGTCTGGTTCGCCGGATTGTTCTACCTGGTGCGGCTGTTCATCTATCACGTCGAAACGGCTGAGCTGGCAGAGGATCTGCAGCAGCCATTCCGCGATCAGTACAGCCTGATGGAGAAACGCCTTGCCAACATCATCACGACGCCGGGGATGGTGGTGGCAGTGTCCATGGCCATCGGCCTGTTGGTGGCCCAGCCAAGTTGGCTGCAGCAGGGTTGGATGCACGCCAAGTTGGGCTTCGTGGCCGGTCTTCTGGCCTATCACGTGGCTTGTTATCGACTCATGGGGCAGCTGCAGGCGGGAACCTGTCGATTGAGCGGAAAGCAGCTGCGGGCACTCAATGAACTGCCGACGCTGCTGTTGGTGATTGTGGTGATGCTGGTGGTGTTCAAAAGCCAGTTCCCGACCGGTGCCGCCACGTGGTTCATCGTGGCGTTGGTGGTGTTCATGGCAGCGTCCATTCAGTTCTATGCCCGCTGGCGACGCCTGCGGGCGGAAGCCCAGGCCGTCACAGGAAGCTGAGATGAGCCATCCACTCCGTTCCGTTCTGGCTGATGTCGGTCCCGATAGTTGCCCGGGCTCCTTCAACTTCCACTGCCACACGATCTGCAGTGACGGCAGCCTGGAGCCCCTTGAGCTGATCCGCCAGGCATCAGAGCGTGGGCTCTCCCATCTGGCTGTGACCGATCACCACAGCGCACGGGCCTTTCAACCGATGGCGGATTGGCTCCAGGCACAACGGGATGCGGGGGCCGTGGTGCCGACGTTGTGGACCGGTATGGAGATCAGCTGCCTGCTCAAGGGATGCCTTGTTCATGTGCTGGCACTGGGGTTTGAACCAGGGCATGCGGCCCTGGAGCCCTACAACCGGGGCGACTCCGTGGTGGGAGAGGCCCTACGGGCTGACGCGGTGGTTAAGGCGATTCACACCGCAGGGGGCCTGGCTGTTCTGGCTCATCCAGCCCGCTATCGACTGGGCCATGACGTGCTGATCGATGAGGCCGCTCGACTCGGTTTTGACGGTGGTGAAGCCTGGTACGACTACGACATGCAGACGGTGTGGGCACCCAGCCCAATGATCTGTGAAGCCATCGACCGCCAACTTGCCAACCTTGGCCTTTTGCGTACGTGTGGCACCGACAGTCACGGAATCGACCTTGGTGGCCGCTAAGTTCATCCCATCTCAGTTCCGGTCGACATGGGCTTCTTTGATCGTCTGCTGAAAAAGGACTCGCAGGATTCCGACAACACGATCAAGCCACGCAAGCCAGCCAAGGCGAAGCCGGCCGAATTCTTCCTGGATGCTGATTCCTCCTCCTCCCTGGGAGATGTGAATTACATGCGCGAGTCAAAGACGATTCGCCGCACCTTCCCAGGCACCGTCGACAGCCCCGGCACGAAGGAACAGATCATGACGGTGGCCGCGGAAACCGAATCCGTGGATATTCGCAGTGAAGGTCTTGGCGACAGGGTGACGAAGGAGGAGTCGATTGATCTGACGGCGGGCATTCCCAAGCCCGTGAAGAAAACCTTCGCCGAACAGGTCACCACTGAAGAGATGAACAAGCGGCTGCGCGGCACGGCCGTGACATCCGTGAACACGCCAGCTGCCGCGAACGCGGCACCCGTCGCTCGTAAGGAGATCCTCAAAGCGGAGGAACCCCCCCAAGCCAAGGTCGGCCAGGCTGCAGCTTCATCCAAGCCAGGGTCCATCGATCCCTTCCGCCAGATGGTTCGGGACCTCAACAAGTAAGGGCACCGCGTTCGATCCTTGCTTCACTGCTGCTGATCAATTCCTTCAGCAAAGCAAGTTGACTCTCTCTGGCGCCCGTCCATAGACCTCGATTGGACGCTTCGAGCAGTCGTTCTGACATGTCCCGCAGTACCCAGGGGTTGCGATCGCTGAGAAAGGTCTGGTTCACGGGATCCGCCAGCCAGCGATCGCACACCGCTCCGTAGCACCAGTCCGGGACGCGGTCGGTTGCCGCGTCGTAGGCGAACAGGTAATCCAGGCTCGCCCCCATCTCAAACGCACCCTTGTACCCGTGTTGCTGCATCCCTTCGATCCAACGGGGATTGAGCATGCGGCTGCGCATCACCTTGTCCAGTTCCTTCTCAAGCCGATGCAGTCGGGGGCGCTCGCGGCGTGAATGATCACCGAACCACAACTGGGGACGCTGACCGGACACCTGCTCGGCTGCAGCACTGAGGCCACCGTGAAACTGGTAGTAATCGTCGGAATCGAGCAGATCATGCTCGCGGTTGTCCTGGTTGTGGAGCACAACCTGAACAGACGACAGGGCCTGCTCCAGACCGGAGCGATCGGCAACGGGCTCCGCTGAACCGTCGTAGCGCCACTGGCTCCAGCACAGAAAGGCCTCACCCAGATCCCTGCGCGACTCCCATGCACCACTGTCGATCAAGGCCTGCAACCCAGCGCCATAGGCGCCGGGGGCGGATCCATAGATTCGTCCTTGTGGGCCATCACGACGGGTGAGGCTGGCCAGAGGGTTGATCTCCTCTGGTTCCTCCAGCAAGGCCACCATCTGTTGTGCCTGGTTCACCCAGCTCACCAGCTGCGGGAACGCATCCCGGAACAAACCGGAGATCCGCAACACCACATCCACCCGAGGTCGCCCCAGGAGATCGGCAGGGATCACCTCTAGATCCACCAGACGCCTGCTGGGGCCATCCCAGACGGGGCGGACGCCGATCAGCGCCAGCAGCTGGGCGATATCTTCACCGCCATTGCGCATCGTGGCGGTCCCCCAAACCGAAAGAGCCAGGTGGCGCAGGGGTTCACCTTCATCCTGAAGATGCAGATCCAGCAAGCGTTCGGCGGAGCGGCGGCCAAGGTCCCATGCCGCCTCCGTCGGCAGCCCACGGAGATCCACGGAATAGAAATTACGACCGGTGGGCAGCACATCCGGCCGGCCACGACTGGGGGCCCCAGAGGGACCAGCAGCGATGCGGCGGCCCTCCAGACCCCGCATCAGTCCCTGACGTTCTGCCTCGTCACAAGCCTGCAAGCGTTTCCACAGCTCCAGGCAGCGTTGCCTCAGGGGCGCTGATGTCTCCACCAGTGATCGAAACGGTGTTGCCAGATCCACGGCCTGCTCGTGGAGCACGAGCTGTCTGAGGATCAACAAGCCCTGCTGCTCCAACCACGCGCTGCCATCCCCCACCCGGCGGCAGCGCTGGCAACCGAGCGCTGCCAATCGCGCGCGGTCGGCTGGATCGAGGGACTCTCCGTCGTCCTGAGACCAGGGGTCGAATTCCAAGCCAGCTTCCCGGGCCATCAATTGCGTCAGGCCAGGCTGACCCTGCAACGGTGGACGCGCCAAGGCCATCAGCAGCTCAGTCATGGCAGCGTCGTCTGGGCACTGGCCATAGCGATGCAGACCCGTGCGGATCTGCGACTCCTTCAACTCGCAGAGATAGGTTTCCGCCTGGTCAAGACAACTGTTGAGTCGGTCCGGGTTCTTCTTCAGCTCTCGTCGGCTCGGGATCTCTGGCCAGTCCAGATCCTGAAGGGTGCTGAGCACCTGGGTTTCCAACACCTGGGTGCGCTCACCACCGAGCTGTCGGGCCTCCACCAGTTCATCCAGCAGTCCCTCAAGTTTCTGAAGGCCTCCGTGCAGACCGGCGCGGCCTAAGGGTGGGGTGAGGTGATCCAGCACCACCGCATGGCCCCGGCGTTTGGCCTGGGATCCCTCCCCTGGGTCGTTGACGATGAAGGGGTAGAGATGCGGCAAGGCACCAAGGGCGAGATTGGGGCCACAGGCCGCACTGAGACCCACCCCTTTGCCCGGCAACCATTCAGCACTGCCGTGCTTGCCCACATGCACCATCACCTGGCTGCCATGGACCTCTCGCAACCACAGGTACTGAGCCAAGTAGCGGTGCGGTGGCGGCAGGTCCGGCGAATGCAGATCAGCGATCTGATCCGGGTCATAGCCCCGATCCGGCTGCAGCAGCACCACCAGATGGCCATAGCGCAAACCATGAATGGCAAACCCACGCTCCCCATCGAGATCACAGGCCTGCTGCGGCTCTCCCCAGCGGCTGACGATCCGTGCTTTGGCCTCGCTTGGAATGGTGTCCCACCAGGCTTGGTAGGTCTCCAGCGGCAGGTGATCAAGGGGGGGGCGGTAACGGCCCTCGGCTGAGTTGGTGCGTCCCGCCAGCA
Organism: Parasynechococcus marenigrum WH 8102; assembly: GCF_000195975.1. Classification (GTDB taxonomy): domain Bacteria; phylum Cyanobacteriota; class Cyanobacteriia; order PCC-6307; family Cyanobiaceae; genus Parasynechococcus; species Parasynechococcus marisnigri. Next base: position 1,234,815 of record NC_005070.1, on the reverse strand, counting down.
ACGACGCAATCAATCGATCGCCATTGGAGGGTATGGGGTGCTCGCCGAGTTGATAACCCGCGTCGGCCAGCCAACCGATGATGTTGACCACGCTGGCCGGAGTATCCAGCCCAACCCCGTTGGCCACACGCCCATCCCGCACCGGATAGTTGGCCAACACCATGGCCATCCGCCGATGCTTGGCAGGTGTGTCCTGGAGATCAATCCAGCAGGCTGCGTGCTCCACCAGCCAGTTGATGCCGTCCCGATCCGGTTGCTGCGTCGTGATCGCCGTAGCGAGACCGCTGAGGGGGGGGCGTGCCTGCCGGAATGCGCATGGGCGGGTGGTGACCCGGGCGTCCAGTTCAGGCATCACCACCTGCAGCGACAGGTCCAGGGGTTCCAGGCCACGGCTGGACTGCTGCCAACGCTCCCGGCTGGTGCCGGCGGTCAGCAGCTGCAGCACCGGTCGGTCCAGGCTGTCCCAAAGGGCACTGCCGAGGCCGGCTTGCTCCGTGGTGACGGAGGCGAAGGCCGTTCCGGAGATCACCACCTGAGCGCCCTGGCTGCGGAGCAGATCGAGGACTCCGGCCTGGACGGCAGGGTCCCTCAGGCTGCTCACCCAGATCAGGCGAGGCCGAAGGCCACGCTCCCGCAGGGCTTGATTCAGGTGCTGCGCAAGAGCGGTGTCCCCGGCCTGTAACTGGGCGCGGTAGAGAACCACTCCAACGGTGGCACCAGGATCGTCCTGCCAGTCCCAGGGGAAGGGATCGGCCAGGGGTGCCACCTCGATCTCCTCGCTGTCCGGTGGCGTTCCGTCTAGCAGTGCCTGAATGGCATCGAGCAGCCTGGCCATGTTGGTCTCGCCCCCTTCCCGCAGCAGGGCCGCAAGACGATCCGCAAGTGCGGGCACCACGGTGCCGATCCCACGTAGATCCCCCTGCTGATCAACCGTTCCCGCCAGCACCAGCAATTGCCGATCGGCGACTTCTTCACTCCAGCGCTGGAGCTGCTCCAACCCATAACTCCAGTGGCCGCGGCTGCCGAGCAGGCGCACCACGATCAAACGAGCCTGGGTCGCGGTGGAAGCGAGGTAGTGGTCGAGCTGGGCCGGATGACTGAGGTTGTCGAGATGGAGAGCCCTGATTCGGCTGTTCCAATCCGGGGAGGCCTGCACCACTGCTTCAAGGCAGCTGAGGTCGGTCCCTGCACTGGAGAGAAGCAGAACATCCGCCGGGGGTTGCTCAACGAGCACCAAATCCTCGGGAGGATCAATGCCCGGGCAACTGGCAAGACGATGCATGGCCTCATTCTCCTTGCGCGGCAGCCGGTGGTGAGAAGATTCAACAATCGGGTTTCCCCCAGCGATGCATCAGTTCCTGCCCTACGCCTGGTTTCAGGGTCAGTGCGTGCCTTTCGAGGAGGCCAGGATCTCCATCGCAACCCATGCCCTGCATTACGGCACAGGTGCGTTCGGCGGCATGCGCGCCATTCCTGATCCGCAGAGCAGCGGATCGATGCTGTTGTTTCGTGCCGATCGCCATGCACGGCGGTTGAGCCGAAGCGCACGGTTGCTGCTCACTGATCTGAGCGAAGCAACGATTCTCGAAGCGTTGACGGCGATGCTGCAGGCGAACAAACCGCAGCAACCCATTTATCTGCGACCGTTTGTTTACACCAGTGATCTCGGCATCGCGCCGCGGTTGCACGACATCGAGACCGACTTCCTGATTTACGGGTTGCCGCTGGGGGATTACCTCTCACCGGACGGCGTCAGTTGCCGCATCAGCAGTTGGACGCGACAGGAGGACCGTTCCCTCCCCCTGCGCGGCAAGATCTCAGGGGCCTACATTACCAGTTCTCTGGCCAAGACCGAGGCCGTCCAGAGCGGATTCGACGAAGCTCTGCTGTTGAACAGTCGCGGCAAGATCAGCGAAGCCAGCGGCATGAATCTGTTCCTGGTTCGTGACGGTCAACTGATCACGCCAGGCGTTGACCAGGACATTCTTGAGGGCATCACCCGGGCAAGCGTGATCGAACTGGCCAAGGCCATGCAGATTCCTGTAGTGGAACGCCCTGTGGACAAAACAGAGCTGTTCATCGCCGATGAGGTCTTCCTCACCGGCACGGCAGCGAAGATCACTCCGATCCGCCAGATCGAATCAACGCAGATGAACACGGATCGACCGGTGATGACCGCACTGAAGACGCGGTTGGTGTCGATCACCGAAGGCCGAGATACGGCCTATGAACACTGGGTGACCCGAATTCCTATCGCGTGAGGTTCGCATTGAGCTTTTCCTAAGATCAGGCCCAACAAAGACTGGAAGACATGGTGGTGGCGCAGGCATCCCGGCAACTCACCAACTCCCGTTTCCTGGATCACCTCAACGGCCCGGAGCGGCCCGTGTTGGTGTTTGACGGGGCCACGGGCACCAGCCTCCAGGGCCTCGACCTGACCGCCGAGGATTTCGGTGGCCCTGAGTTGGAGGGGTGTAACGAAAATCTGGCCGTCACCAAACCCGAGGCGGTGAAAGCGGTGCATCGTCAGTTCCTCGAAGTGGGCTGCGATGTGATCGAGACAGACACCTTTGGAGCGGCCTCGATCGTTCTCGCGGAATACGGCCTTGAGGACAAGGCTTTTGAACTCAACAAACGGGCGGCGGAACTGGCCCGGGAGATGGCCGACGAATTCAGCACCCCTGATAAGCCCCGCTTCGTGGCTGGGTCCATGGGACCCACCACCAAGCTGCCGACCCTGGGGCACATCGACTTCGACACGATGCGCGATTCCTTCCGGGAACAGGCCGAAGGATTGATTGCCGGCGATGTTGACCTGTTCATCGTTGAGACCTGCCAGGACGTGCTGCAGATCAAGGCCGCGCTGCAGGGCATTGAAGAAGCGTTTGAAGCCTCCGGTGAGCGGCGGGCGCTGATGGTGTCAGTGACCATGGAAACCACCGGAACGATGCTCGTCGGCACGGACATCGCTGCCGTGGTGTCGATTCTTGAGCCGTTTCCGATCGACATTCTCGGGCTCAACTGCGCCACCGGTCCGGAGCAGATGAAGGAGCACATCCGCTACCTCTCAGAGCACTCCCCGTTCACGGTGAGCTGCATTCCCAACGCCGGTCTGCCCGAAAACGTGGGTGGCGTGGCCCACTACCGGCTCACTCCAGTGGAACTGAAGATGCAGCTGATGCACTTCGTTGAAGATCTGGGCGTGCAGGTGATCGGTGGTTGCTGTGGCACCACCCCGAGTCACATCGGATCACTGGCGGAGCTCGCGGCGGAACTCAAACCGGCCCTACGCAGCTCACGCCACGATGCTGCCTCCGATGCGAACGTCCGTCCGGCCCTCAACTACGAACCGGCTGCGGCATCGATCTACGGGGTTACCCCATACCAACAGGACAACTCCTTCCTGATCATCGGGGAACGGCTCAACGCCAGTGGCAGCCGCAAGGTGCGCGAACTGCTGGCGGAAGAGGACTGGGACGGACTGGTGTCCGTGGCCCGGGGTCAGGTCAAGGAGAACGCTCACGTTTTGGACGTCAACGTCGACTACGTCGGTCGCGATGGCGAGCAGGATATGCATCAGCTGGTGAGCCGTCTGGTCACCAACGTGAACCTGCCACTGATGCTCGACTCCACCGAGTGGCAGAAAATGGAAGCTGGCCTCAAGGTTGCTGGGGGTAAGTGCATCCTCAACTCGACCAACTATGAGGACGGGGACGAACGCTTCTTCAAGGTGCTTGAGCTGGCGCGTCGCTACGGCGCTGGCGTGGTGGTTGGAACCATCGATGAAGACGGCATGGCTCGCACGGCTGAGAAAAAGTTTGCCATCGCCCAGCGGGCCTATCGCGATGCCCTGGAGTTCGGCATCCCGGCCCATGAAATCTTTTACGACCCACTGGCGCTGCCGATTTCCACCGGCATCGAGGAAGACCGGCTCAATGGCAAGGCCACTGTCGACTCCATTCGCATGATCCGTGAAAACCTCCCCGGGGTTCACGTGGTGCTGGGGGTCAGCAACGTCAGTTTTGGTCTCTCGCCAGCAGCACGGATCACGCTCAACTCCGTCTTCCTGCATGACTGCTGTGAAGCCGGCATGGATGCAGCCATCGTCAGCCCTGCCAAAATTCTGCCGCTGATCAAGATCACTGAAGAGCACCAGACGGTGTGCCGTGATCTGATCAACGACAACCGTCGCTTCGACGATGGAATCTGCGTTTACGACCCGCTCACCGAACTCACCAAGCTGTTCGAGGGCGTCAGCGCCAAGGAAGCCCGGGCTTCAGGCCCCTCGCTGGCCGATCTGCCGATTGAAGAACGGCTCAAGCAGCACATCATTGATGGAGAGCGCATCGGCCTAGAGCCCTCCCTCGACGAGGCGCTGCAGGCCTATCCACCTCTGCAGATCATCAACACCTTCCTACTGGATGGCATGAAGGTGGTGGGTGAATTGTTCGGCAGCGGCCAGATGCAGCTCCCCTTCGTACTGCAAAGCGCCGAGACGATGAAATCTGCTGTGGCTTATTTGGAACCTCATATGGAAACAGCAGAAGGCGAAAGCACGAGCAAGGGCAAGTTCTTGATCGCCACCGTGAAGGGCGATGTCCATGACATCGGCAAGAACCTAGTGGACATCATCCTCACCAACAACGGCTACGAGGTGGTCAATCTCGGAATCAAACAAAGCTGTGAAGCGATTGTGGAAGCCCAGCACGAACACCAGGCTGATTGCATTGCCATGAGTGGTCTGCTGGTGAAGTCCACGGCATTCATGAAGGACAACCTCAAGGCGTTTAACGACGCTGGCATTGATGTTCCCGTCATCCTTGGCGGTGCCGCCCTGACACCTCGATTTGTTCAGAAGGATTGCCGCGAGGTTTACAACGGGAAGGTCATCTACGGACGTGATGCCTTCGCTGATCTTCGGTTCATGGATGCCCTGATGGATGCCAAGGGCAATGACAACTGGAACAACCTTGAAGGCTTCATAACCGATGTCCCGAGCGGTGTAGGCCTCGATGAGGAGACTGAATCGTCGACCGTTGAACGCTCCACCGCTGAGGAGAAGTCACAGCAGGATGCACCATCCCCTCAGCTCCCGGTTACGACCGTTCGATCCGAAGCCGTGCCGGCGGAGCCAACACCCACAGCCCCATTCTTGGGATCAGTTGTCATAACTGAAGCAGACGTCGACATTGAAGAGGTGTTCGGCTTTCTTGATCGCAACGCCCTGTTTGCCGGACAGTGGCAATTGCGCAAAGTCCAGCAGCAATCGCGTGATGAGTATGACGCGATGTTGAAAGAGAAGGCTGAACCGGTTCTGCAGCAGTGGGTGGATCGATGCCTTCAGGAATCGCTGCTCACCCCAAGGGCGGCCTATGGATATTTCCCGGTCGGTCGCGATGGGAATGCCCTGAGGGTCTTTGATGCCAGTGGAGAGACTGAGCTTGGCCGTTTCGACCTTCCACGCCAGCGCTCCGGCAACCGTTACTGCATTGCTGACTTCTTTCAGGACATGACAGCCGACGGTCGTCCGGGCGATGTCCTGCCGATGCAGGCGGTGACCATGGGAGACAAGGCCAGTGAGGTAGCCCAGGAGCTGTTCAAGGGCGATCAATACAGCGATTACCTGTACTTCCACGGACTGGCGGTTCAGATGGCCGAAGCGATGGCGGAATGGGTCCACGCCCGCATCCGCCGCGAACTTGGCTTTGCTGATCCGGACGGCATGCCACTGCGGGATGTCTTGGCGCAGCGCTACCGAGGCAGTCGCTACTCCTTTGGGTACCCCGCTTGCCCGAACGTGGCCGATTCACGCCAGCAACTCTCCTGGCTCGGAGCAGACCGAATTGGTCTGTCGATGGATGCCAGCGACCAGCTGTCCCCCGAGCAGAGCACGACGGCACTGGTAGCGCTGCACAGCAAGGCCCGCTACTTCAGCGCATAACCTGAGTCGCCCTTTTCAGCAGACCATGGCGATTGCCGGACCCGATGGCGTGGATGCCGCCATCAAGGCGGGTGTTGATCTTGATGGTTCCCCGATCCCAGCACCCATGCTGGCCCTCTACAACGAAGTCATGGACCTGGAAAGCCAGCGCGCCCGCAGCGGCGTGATCAAGTCCATGCGCAACCGGGTGGTGAAGACCGGAGCGAAGCACTTCGACCGGGAAAGCCTGAACCAACGACTGCTCGATGCCGGTTGGGACGGTCTGAAGGACAAGGAGATTGCCTTCTACTTCGGCTGATCCGGGAGTTGAACGGCCCCAGGCTCTGTTGGGGTCACCCCTGACAGAGCTTCTCCATGGTGTCGATCACCTCCTGCTGGAACTCCTCCAGAGCATTCGACTCACTGAGGTCGATTCCTTCACCGGCGGCGTTCTGGGCCAGGTCCTGGAAGTGAAAGGCCCCTTCACCGTTGGCCAGGAACTCAATCGCTGAGCTCTCACCGCTCTCGCGAAAGGCATCGCAGAGCGCCAGGAACGCAGCGTCTTCCGTGAACTCCCAATCCATCGAGTGGACATGACTGAATGACCTTTACCGCGTTCCCCCAGGGGTTCGTCAACTGTCTGACGTCAAAATGTGCCACTCCTTCGGCAGACTCCTCCTGTGATTCCTGTCCGGATGGCCAGCTCAACAGCACCTTCTGCCCCTCTCAACGTTCTCGGGAAGCCTCTGCAGGTGTGCGGTTGCTCACCGATGACCGGTTGGTATCGAAACGGGACCTGCCAGACCGATCCCAGCGACCTCGGCCAGCACAGCATCTGCTGCGTCATGACCGAAGCCTTTCTCCGATACAGCAAGGCACAGGGAAACGACCTGTCAACACCCGTCCCTGCCTTTCAGTTCCCTGGACTGAAGCCAGGTGATCATTGGTGCGTTTGTGCTCCGCGTTGGAAGCAGGCCTACGACGACGGCATGGCTCCCCTGGTGTCCCTCGAAGCGACCGAAAACACCGCACTGTCCGTGGTGAGTCTTGATCAGCTGAAGGAGCACGCTTACCAATCGATCGGTTGACCGTCCCAGGCCAGAAACGCTCCTGAATCCTCCGGACCCTGGGCGAGAAGCACATCCACAAGCTGCTGTGCCGCCCGTTGGGGTGTAAATAACTTCTCAGGTGGAACGAAGGTTTGGAATGGTTTGGACAGGGCTGTGTCCGTCGTACCTGGATGCAGAAGCGTCACTGTCGCGAGCGGCAAGCGACGACGCCATTCAATGGAGAGGGATTTAAGCAACTGGTTCTGGGCGGCCTTGGCTGCTCGGTAGCTGTACCAACCGCCACTGCGGTTATCGCCAATGCTGCCAACGCGGGCACTGAGGCTGGCGAAATGGAAGGGGCGATCTCGTCCCAATAGCGGTTCCACCGCTCGAGCGAGCAACACCGGAGCAATGGCGTTGATCGTGAACTGCTCCATCAGGGCGCTGCGCTCCACCTGTCGAAGTCGCTTTTCAGGAACAAGGCCCGGACCATGCAATCGGCCCGTGGCATTCACCACCAACCGCAAGTCACCAGCCTCCGCGCGCAAACAGTCCGTTAATGCTTCAAGATCAGCATCACGTTCAAGGTCGAGAGACAGTTCTTGGACGGGCGGTCCTTGCCGTCCAGCAGTGATCACCCTGAGGCCCGGGCACTGCTGCTTCAAGCGCGCCGTGATTGCTGAACCAATTCCGCCAGTGCCAACAACCAGGGCCAGACCCGTCCAAGCATTGCCGCCAAGGGTCGTCATCGATCGAACAGTTCCACTCCATGACGTCTAGCGAACAGAACGAAGCTCCCGCCTACGATCACCGCGATCTCCATGACCAATTCCGTCGCGATGGTCGCCGAGGGACTGCACAAACTGGCACTGCAACACAGCCAGGAGGCTCTCGAGAATGGCGCCCTTCGGCCATTGAGCACCGATATCGAAACCTGGGCCGGTTCGGGTGACGGCGGCTTCGAGATTCGGCACCTGGTGGGTGCCCCTCCCCGGCACCTCAGGGAAGCCGGTCCGAAACCGAACCCCTTCCGCCCCTGGGATCAGCGCCTCGAGCTGACGCGCGTCGGTAACGAGCACGTGCTCATCCTCAACAAATATCCGGTGCAACTGGGCCACATGCTGTTGATCAGCCAGAGCTGGCAACCCCAGGTCGGGTGGCTGTCATTGCTTGACTGGACTGCGGTCTGCCAGGTGAACCGGGACACCGGTGGGCTTTGGTTTTTCAACAGCGGCCCCCAAGCGGGAGCCAGCCAACCGCATCGACATCTGCAGCTCTTGCCACGGACCAAGGGCGTTCGGCTGTGTCCGCGTGAAGAGTGGTTTCAGCAGCATCTTCTGAATGCGACCTGTTCAAGGCCCATGGACAGCCTTGAACGCAGCATCAAGATCAAGCCATTGCCAGTGACGTGGTCCGGGTCAGCACTTCTGGAGATCTACCTCGACCTTTGTCAGCAAAGCGGCCTGGGCTCACCCCAGCGGGATGAGAAACCCCTTCACCCCTACAACCTCTTGATCAGCACACGATGGATGACCTTGGTCAAACGCTCCTGTGACGAGGTTCACGGTTACAGCGTCAACGCCCTTGGTTTTGCGGGGTATCTGCTGAGCACCGAGCGGTCCAATCGGACCTGGTTGGCAGCCCATAGCCCTGAGGCATTACTGATGAAGGTGGTGGCCACAGATCCGTGATGTCACGGATGCAATGGCCATTTGGGATGTGCATGGCCTTAACAACAGACGGGATGCAATGTCCCGACATTCATTTGTTCATGTCCAACACCACAGTTCAACGGCGCAACCAACAAGTTGAGCGCCACCTTTACCTCGCCGAACGGCTTGCCAGGAGCTTTTCTCAACGAACAGGTCTCGACCATGACGACCTCTATCAGGTGGCGGTCCTTGGTCTGATCAAGGCGACCAAGGCATATAGAAGCGAAACGAACGTTCCTTTCGAGGCATTTGCCAGAGTCCACGCCCGTGGAGCGATCCTTCATTACCTACGCGACAGTGTCGCCCTCGTCCGCCTGCCAAGACGGATCGAGGAGGAAGCACAACGACTCAGTCAAATCCATCAGCCAAAGAACAGCCGCGAGGAGTGGGTGCAGGCTCTGTATCGGAGCAAAAATCGCTGGCTGCCCTGTCCAGAGGAACAGCAGGCCCAATCGAACAGCGGAATTACGATGATGGTGAATGCGGAACGACGTGACGCCATTCAATTGGCCTTTTCCCAGCTCGGAGATGCTGAAAAGCACGCCGTCAAGGCGGTGGTCATTGATGGCCGAAGCCTGCGCAACGTCGGCACAAGCCTCGGAGTATCTGCCATGACCGTTCAACGACGGGTGAAGAAAGGCCTCAAACAGCTGAAGCTCAGGCTGGGCTCACTTCAAACAGCTCACTAAGCATCCCGTTGCATCTGGTCGTGGAGCGTGCCGATGGTTGCATTTAATGCAGCCAGCTGACGCTCCAACCCATCACGCCAGAAGATGAGCATGGCCATCTTTCGCTCCTGATGCTGCCGTCTCCGCTGCTGGAGATCGGAGCTTCCATTGCAGCAAAACGGGGGGAGCATCGAACGAAATCTTCTAATCCAATTCTGGCGGATCCGCCCTGGTCCCGTGAGTCACTGATGGCTTGGCTTGCACGGATCCACGACTTACCGTGAGTCACCTTTGACCAGCAGAACTTCAGCCGAGACCCGACTGAAGGCCGTCTCATGAGGCTCGGACGCGACCCACTTCAAGTCCTGGCCTGCGTCGCAACTGCGACAAGCTGCCTTGTTGTTGCTCAGCCGGCGTCGGCTTACGTCGCTCTCATGGCAGGTCAGCGAGCCAAGCCCCTCAATGGCTCCTTCAACAGCGTTCCCGTCCTGCATTCCAATCAGCCAGAGATCGTGACAGGGCCAGGAATTCTGGTGAACACAGCTCCCGGATCAGCCATTGCGGCCGAAACCAGGCGCCCTCTGAAAAATGCCGACTACACCTTCAACGGCAATTTTGGGGTGCATATGCACCACAAGTACTACCCATTCGACAGCAAAAAACTGGGGGGGGCCAAGAAGCGCGGCCTTCTGACCCTTGGCCTGATTGCGATCAATCCAGGAGATCGACCGGTCACGCTGACGTTCTCCACGGGTTCGGTCAAAAACAGTTTTGAGGCCCCGTACCTTCCAAACAACCTGATGGGAGTCAAACCCCTCGGCAAGCGGCCTTGGAACACTGGCCCGGGTGACGCAACGGCCGTCCAGATGCTGCGCGAAGAGCTGGATCGCAAACTGAAGTCATCCATCACGATTCCTGCTCGCTCCAGCCGTGTTGTGGTCAGTACAGACCTACCGGCACGAGGCATCGCGAATGGCCTGCTCCAAGGTCGCAGCGATGGTCCTTTCCAGCTCGCTGTGGTCGCAGCCGAAGAAAGTCGAAGTGATCAGGCGCTGACAGCTGTTCTTCGCCGAGGCCGTCTCGCCCCCGGTCGCATCTATCTCGATCGCCTGCGGGAGATCCAAACAGGTGAGGTGTTTTCACGCGTCGCCGGTGTTGCCATCGGCGACCGCTACACCGCCAGCAAGGATCACAATCTCAATCAGGGGCCCCTTCACGTCCCTCTGACCAGTACGTCCCGCCACAATTTCGGAACCCGTGATGTTCAGGTGAATCCATTGACCAGCCGGATGGTCGATTCAGCCTTGAACAACGTCGGAACCTACGGAGTCCGTTACGACGTCACCTTGAACCTGAAAGGCCAAGGAGCCCATCAACTGGTGATGAGCCATCCGGTTGTCTCGGGGAAAAAACCTTTTACAGCGTTTCGAGGCTCGATCAGAATTCAACAAGGCGATGAGGTCGAGGAGATCCACGTGGGGCTGCGGGCTGGCGAAAGCCTGGCCTTGACGGACCTTCGCTTGACACCAGGGCGAACCAACCCGGTCAAAATCAGCCTGGTTTATCCCGCCGATGCAACGCCAGGTCATCTGCTGAGTGTTGTCCCTGTTCAACAGCTGGCGATGCTGCATCAACGGCAGAAGCAGCAGAAGGAAGCGCTGGACCAATTGGCCGCCTACAAGAAACAACGCAACGTGGTTCCCAAGCAAGCACCACCCGCGGCAATCGAGCCCGTGGTCACGCCGGCGAACACTCCGGACAAGATCGCAACACCAGCTGTGGAACCTGCCAAAACTCCAGCGACAGCAAAACAGAAGCAACCGAGTCCACCCCCACCGCTACCAGCCATCGTTCCGGTTCCAGCACCTCGCTACACCGACGCCATACGTAGCCAGCAGCAGTGGCTTCGCCAGCTTCAGGGTCGATAACCTTCCGGCAGCAAGGCTGATCGCTTGACCGACGAGGAATCCACGTCGAAAACCATCTCGCTCAAGCTTCCGAGTCGCCAGGTCTCTTTGATCGACCAGCTCAAGCGGGAGTACGGCGTTCGGTCGAGGGGCCAGGTTCTCGAAATTCTCCTCGAAGGAATCCTGGGGGATGTGGAGGATGACGAGTCCAAATCCCCTGACCACCGATCAGTCACAACGGCTGCCCTTGACGCCGACGCCAGCACTGAAGTCACCAGCCTCGTGTTGATTGAATCCCCGACGGAGCGCCATCAACAGCAGGCAGCACCTGCTCCTGTTTCCACCACAGCGGGTGGCATCGATCTCCCTGGCTTTGTCAGCCGTCGCACCAGTCAGCTCAGAGACACTCTTCAGACCCCGAAACGATCTCCATCGTCCAACGACGCACCGTTGCTCTCGTCTGTTGCGCACGAGGATCTACAGGCCGCTGCTCAGGCTGCCGACGATCATTGGTCTTCCCTTTATGGACAGGCACCCGGACAGACCGTTGTGGAAGCAGCGATGCTCTGGTTGGCCAGGGATCTCTGGAGCAATCTGGATGCGAGTGAGGGCCGTTCCTTCACCTGGACAGCTGCCAATGCAGCGATGGAAGAACTCTGTGCTGACTGGAAGGCCGAACCTCCTTCCCTCGGACGGGTCATGGTGGTGGCCGGCGCCCTGGAAGACCCTTTTGCAACGGCTGGCCTCTCCGAACGGATGCCAACGCTTGTCAGGCGCTTTGTGAATCGTTTCCGCCGCAGCCGTCAGGTCACGTCGTTCGAAACGCTCGAATCCACGATGACCGTGCACGGAGCATTGAAGTTGCTCGGTTTATCCACACAAGTCGGGGCCTCCGTCACGATTACGTCGATCCGCGAGGCCTACAAGAACCTGGCCCGAGACGCCCACCCGGATTCCGGCGGATCCACCGACAGCATGCGCCGGCTGAATGAGGCCTATCGACTCCTGCGCGAGCTGTACCGGCAATAAGTAATTGCTGGTCTCAACTGACACACAGCATGAGACGCATATTGCGTCGAGTATGAGATTTATGCGACCCAATGCCGCCTTCGCTGGATCAGCAAGCCGCAAAGACCCCAGTCAACCGAACCTTGCAGAACTCTCATGTCTCAAGATGGACTCATTTTCTGACTCAAATTAAGTCTTATCTGCAAAGACTGAGTAGGCATCAACAATGATTTTTTGACGATTTCTAATGTTCGAGTATCTATATCTTCACAGAGATTGATTTGACGCAGGGTTTCATTCTTAACAGCGAGAAAGCTGACGAGCTCCTGATGTCCTGGTCCCGTCCATGTCATCAGGACAAGGGGAAGAGCCCAGTTAAAGCCGGCATTTTTGTGGCTGCGTATCTGCTATAGACACAGTGACGCAACTCAGCAAGGAAACGATTCTGGTGCGCGCAAATTATGTCGCGCGGTAGTCGCATATGAGACGCGCACAGAGTCTCACCTAAAGACTCGAACGAGCCGATTGAGCGCTTTTAAATCTCACTAAAAAACCCCTGGACGCATCGCGCGACCAGGGGCGAGTCTTGATTGAGACCGGCAAACAAATCAGGTGGATGTCTGCATCCCCTGAATCAGGTAGTCGAAATATGGAGCCGCCAACATCACCTGAGCGTCAGACAGCAGGGCCAGGGAGGCATCCTTCATCGTTTTCATCGCTTCCACCATTCCGGGCATCGGAACACCCAGGCTGTTGTACATCTCGCGAGCGCCGACAAGGCCGATGTCCTGGATCATTTCGGTGCTGCCAGCCAGAACGCCGTAGGTGACCAAACGCAGGTACCAGCTGTAATCACGCAGGCACTGAGCGCGTTGTTTCTGGCCGTAAGCATTGCCTCCTGGGGCGACGTACTCGGGCTTGCGGCCGAACAGCTGCTTGGCGGATTCATCAACGATCTTCTTCTCGTTGTCCGTCAGCACCTTGACGACGGACACTCGCATAGCGCCCTGCTCAAGGAAGGCGACCATGCTTTGCAGTTCACCACTGGTCGGGTACCGCAGATCCTCATCGGCCTGAAGGATGAGATCCCGGACAACACTCATGGAACTGAACAGGCTTCGTGGAGTTTAGTGGTCTCAAGTGGGTCAACCGTCTTGTGACCACCCTGGTGTTACGCCATTGCAATGCCTGAGACCAACGGCACCGAGGCTGATTCGAGTGGGCCAAGGCCAGGTCTTCGCCTGGAATTGCAGGCCATCGATCTGGATCGGGATGGCCACGGTCTGGCCCGTTGGCAGGGGTGGGTGGTGGTGGTGCCGGGTCTATTACCGGGCGAACGGGCGAAGGTGCAGCTTCAACAGCGGCAGAAGTCGCGATGGCTGAGTCGCATCAGTGAACGACTGGACAGCTCGCCGACCCGCCGACGGCCTCCTTGCATTCTTGCTCAGGATTGCGGTGGCTGCACTCTGCAGCACCTTGAGGAGTCAGCCCAGCGGAATTGGAAGCAGAATCAGCTCCACCAGACGATGCTGCGGCTCGGGGGCATCGACCATCCCCAAGCTCCTGCCCTCACGGATCAGCGTGGCCTCGGCTATCGCAACCGCGGGTTGATTCCCCTGCGTCGTGGAGAGGACGACCGCCTACGCATGGGCTACTTCCGTCGCGGCAGCCATCGCATCGTCAATCTCTCCCGCTGTCCAGTGCTGGATCCACGCCTGGATGCTCTGGTCGAACCGCTCAAGCAGGATCTGGATACCAGTGGCCTCAGCGCCGATCACGATCTCAGCCATTCCCAGGGACTTCGCCACCTTGGTCTACGGATCGGACACCACACCGGCGAGGTCTTGATCACTGTGGTGAGCAGTCAGCAGCTGCCTGCCTTGCAACGGCTGGCCCAGCAATGGATCGAGCGCTGGGACCCGGTCAAGGGAGTCACCCTGAATCTTCAGCCCCGCCGGACCAACCAGATCCTGGGAGCAACAACCACTGTTCTGGCGGGTGCCCCCACGATTCGAGAACTGTTCTGTGGACTGCAGCTTCAGCTCAGCACCACCACCTTTTTTCAGATCAACACGCCCCAGGCGGAACGCATCGTGGCGTGCATCGTGAGCTGGCTGAGTCAGGCGGAGCTCGCAGGCCCAATCGTCGACGCCTACTGCGGCATCGGCACCATCAGCTTGCCTCTGGCTGCACAGGGTCATCACGTCGTGGGCCTTGAGATCAACCCCGACTCCATCGATCAAGCTCGCAGCAATGCCGATGCCAACGGTCTGGGGGCGCGGACCGAGTTCCAGGCCGGTGATGTGGCCAATTTGCTTAAGGAAACGCTGGCGACATGTTCAGCACTGGTGGTCGATCCACCACGGCGAGGTCTTGAGAGCAGCGTGATTGAGGCAATCCTGAGTGATCCACCAGGCCTGTTGGCCTACCTCAGTTGCGACATGGCAACCCAGGCCAGGGATCTGAAACGGTTGCTCCAACCGGAGGGCCCTTACCGGTTGGAGCAGCTCCAGCCGGTTGATTTCTTTCCCCAGACCACCCATCTGGAGAATCTGGCGTTTCTGCGCCGAGTCAGCTCCTGAGCTCGGCACCGTGCTGTTTCACGAGGGCATTGCGGACCTTGTCATGGACCGGTTGCACCTGGTCATCGGTCAGGGTCTCCGACTGGTGCCGGTAACGAAGGCGGAAGGCCTGGCTGGCCTTGTTCTCGCCGAGTTGGTCACCCTCGAACCGGTCGATCAACGTAACGGCTTCGAGTAATGGCTTACCCGCCTTCCGGATCGACTGCATCAGGTCTGAAGCGGCCTGCGAACGATCCACCACCACCGCCAGATCACGTTCACTAGCCGGAACGGTTGGGAAGGCCTTGAAGGCTGGAACCCAGCGGTTCCGACGGGTGGCCGACTCCACCAAACGGGTCAGATCCAGTTCGAACAGAAAGGTGGCCTCCGGGAGGTTTTGAGATGCCGCCAATTCCGGGTGCAATTGGCCGAAGCAGCCGAGGGGACGTCCCTCCAGCACAAGGGTGGCCGCCCGACCGGGATGGAGACGGGAGTCGTCAGTGAGACGTCGGTCGGACACATCGAGCTTCAAGGCCTGCATCACCTCCGTCAGTCGTCCACGAGCGGCGTAGTAATCGGGAGGTGCCGGTTTGCCGCTGGTGGTCCAACGCTCCAGGCGTTGCTCACCGCAGATCACTCCGGAAAGAAGCCTCGACTCCTCCACCGCATCAGCGCTTCCGGCGTAGGTGGTGCCCAGTTCAAAAATCCAGCATCCGGGCTGGGAGGCCTTCAGGTTGCGGACACAAACCGCAAGGTGCTCTTCCCAGAGGTTTGTCCGCAGATGACTGGTTTCGGCCAGCAGAGGATTGCTGATAGCGATGCGTGGATCGCTATCGCTGGCACTCACCAACGACAGTGTTGTGATCTCCTGCAGACCGGCACCGCAGAAGAGCGTTCGGAGACGGCGTTCCGCCTGCTGTGCCGGCGTCAGCGCTCCTGGGGCCAAGGGATCCGGCAGATGGGCGCCGAAGCGATCAAATCCCACGAGGCGTGCGACCTCTTCAATCAGATCGATCTCGCGGGCCAGGTCGAGCCGTCGCGAAGGGGGAGCAATGACATTCCATCCCTCATCGCTAGGGCTGAGTTCAGAACCGAGGGCCGTCAGACATTGCTCGACTACAGCATCAGCCAGGTCGGAACTGCCCTCCTCATCCTCGATGGGTCCCAGCAACTGATGCAGGGCGTTACGGCGCAACAACACGGAACTGGCGTCAGCAGCGCTGTCACCACAGACCCAGAGGCCCTTGGCTTCACAGGGAAACAGCTCTTTCAGCAGCTCCAGAGCACGGATTGAACAGGCCAGGGTCATCTCCTTCGGCAAACCCTTCTCAAATCGAGCACTGGCATCCGTACGCAGTCCAACGGAGCGGGCCGTCGTGCGGACAGCAGCAGGGCTGAACATGGCGGACTCCAGCCAAATCCGCCCCGTTGCGGCTGTCACACCACTGGCCTTGCTCCCCATGACACCGGCCAGAGCGATCGGCAGGTCGTGACAGGTCACCACCTGGGCACGGGCAACGAGGCTCAACTCCCTGCCATCCAGGCCGATGAAAGCTTCACCCTCGCGGGCCTGTCGCAAGCCGAAACTGGCTGCATTCACCGGCTTGCCGGTGAGTTGTTCGAGGGCATCGGCATCAAAGGCATGCAGGGGTTGTCCCTGCTCCAACATCACCACGTTGGTGATGTCCACAACGGCATTCACACGATTGATCCCGGCCCGTTCCAGACGCTGTTGCACCCAAGTCGGAGAAACCTGGGAGCCGTCAACGCCTTCGATCAGCGTGATGCCGTAAAGGCCACCGGCCTGCATGGCCTCAGCACTGGCGGCAGATGCCTGCAGGAGTTCATGGGCAGGCTTAAGGGTCAGAACCGGAAGCGTGAGTGCAGAACCCGTCAGGGCGGCCACCTCCCGGGCGATCCCGACCATCGACAGACCATCCGGACGGTTGGCGGTGATCGCCAGCTCGAGAACCGTGTCATCAAGGCCGAGCATCGGAGCAACCGGCGCACCAAGGGCCGGAAGCTCGTCGGTCAGTGCATCGAGTTCAGCGATGCCATCGGACTCCGTCGCCAGCCCCAGTTCAGACAGGGAGCAGATCATCCCGTTGCTGCTCACCCCCCGGAGTTCCCCCGATTTGATCGTGAGATTCACAGCCGGCAACTCCGCGCCCACCATGGCGACCGGCACATGCAGACCCGCCCGGACATTCTTGGCGCCGCAGACGATCTGAATCGATTCCTCGGAACCGATATCCACCTGACAGACGCTGAGCTTGTCGGCGTTGGGATGTTTCTCCCGATCTTTGACGAAACCCACGACGACGCCCTTGGCCCGGGCGCTGAGATCCTCAATCTCTTCCTCCTCGAATCCCGCCATCGACAGACGATGGGCCAACGCTTCGACCGAGTCCGTCACCTGAACCAGTTGCTTGAGCCAAGAGAGGGAGACCCGCATGAAGCCAGCGTGGACGGCGCGTGATCTTAGGAAGTGCAGATCGTTCTTCCAAGATTCGTCGACAGGTAAGCTTTTTGTTTGTCAATCGCTTCGCACTGCGGCGCAACGTCCTTTATGGCCAAGAACAAGGGCGTCCGGATCGTGATCACTCTCGAGTGCACCGAATGCCGGTCCAATCCCGCCAAGCGTTCACCCGGCGTGTCCCGCTACACGACCGAGAAGAACCGCCGGAACACCACCGAACGGCTGGAGATCAAGAAGTTCTGTCCCCACTGCAACAAGATGACTCCCCACAAGGAGATCAAGTGATCTTGCAGTTTCGATTCTCTTCCAACCGTTCCTGACCCATGTCCAGCTCCTTCTTCAAGAAGCGCCTTTCTCCGATCAAGCCTGGCGATCCCATCGATTACAAGGATGTGGATCTGCTCAAGAAGTTCATCACTGAACGCGGCAAGATCCTTCCCCGCCGACTGACGGGTCTCACTGCCAAACAGCAGCGTGATCTCACCAATGCGGTGAAGCGTGCACGCATCGTTGCCCTGCTGCCCTTCGTGAATCCCGAGGGCTGATCGCTTCAGCCTTGGCAAGTGATTTCCAGACCGACGCCATCGTCGGCGTTCTGCTCAAGGGTCAGCCCCTCATCGGCCGCCTGTTGTCCTGCAAGGGCAGCAAGGCGGTCTTGGCATTTGGTGGACAACGACGGGATCAGGAGATTCCACTGCGGGAGCTTGTTCCCTGCGGAGAGCTGAGCGACTCGGTTCGCCGTTCTGTGCTGCCCACACCGGACCAGGTGCAGTCCATTGTTCTGTCACCAAGGGTCAGTGCAGAGGCCTGGTGGCTGCTGGTGAGTGATGTCACGGATGACACCCTCCCTTGCATCTCCCTGAGCGATCTGACCGATCTGCTGGTGGGACGGCCTGATCTCATTGCGCTGGCGGCCGTCTGGAGCTGGCTGAATGGTCCTCAGATCTGGTTTCGACTGCGACGGGATCGGACCCTGCAGGCGCGCCCCTTGAATGAGATTCGCCAACAGCGGCTCAAACAGCGACGGGAGCATTTGCAACGGGAGCATGACCTTCGCCAGTTGGCCCTGTTGCAGGAGTCAGCTCCACTGACCGAGCAACGACGAGAGCTGCTGGATCCGACCTGGTCCGACCGCCTTGATCAGCTGCTGGAGCTGGTCCACGGGCCGGAAGCGGACCTGGGCGAAATGCCTGGACTGGGCTTACTCCAGCTGCTGGGGCTGCCCCCCGATCGCAAGGCTCTGAAGACCTGGCTTGTGGCACGTGAGCTGTTGGATCCTCACCAACCCAGCGCGTTGCGCGGCAGTGCGTGGTCGAGCCAACTACCAGAGGCGAACGCCGAAATCATTGACGAGTTGCTGGCCAGGGCAGCTGACAGCTGTTCCGGTGATGACACCCGCGTGGATCTGACGGCACAACGGGTTTACACCCTGGATGACTCCAGCACCAAGGAAATCGACGACGGCCTGGCACTGGAACCTGGCGATGGTGGACCGTGGATCTGGATCCACATCGCTGATCCGGCACGCCTGATTGAACCGGACAGCCCCCTGGACCGTGAGGCCCGTCGACGGGCCACCAGCCTGTATCTGGCGAATGGCGTGCTGCCGATGCTGCCGCTGAAGCTCGCCACAGAGATCTTCAGTCTCCGTGCAGGGCAGCGTTGCCCTGCTCTCAGTGTCGGTGTGCTCCTGGATGACGAGGGTGCGGTCGTGGCCAGCAGCTGTCAGCGCTCCTGGGTGCAACCCCGTTATCGGCTCACCTACGAGGATGGCGATGAACTGATCGAACTGGTCCCCCCCGGGGATGAGGACCTCGCCCAGCTGTCCGCCCTGCTCAAACGTCGCTTCAACTGGCGTCAGCGTCGGGGAGCCATCAACTTCGAGCGCCAGGAAGGACGGTTCCGCCGCGGCGCAGCCGGTCCTGAGCTTCAGGTGATCGATCCCTCTCCAGCTCGAGTGATGGTCAGTGAGGCGATGTTGCTGATGGGTGCCGCTGTGGCGGAGATCGGTCGCAGGGAAGGGATGGCCCTGCCCTATCGCAGTCAGCCACCAGCGGAGCTCCCCAGTGCGCAGGAGTTGGCGGAGATACCGGAGGGCCCTGCCCGTGATGCAGCGGTGAAACGCTGTCTCAGTCGAGGTCTGCAGGGCACATCACCGATGCCCCACTTCAGTCTCGGATTGGAGGCCTACGTGCAGGCCACCTCACCCATCCGTCGTTACGCCGACCTGTTGGCCCATCGCCAGTTGATCGCCTGGATCGAGCAGAGGTCCGTGATGTCGGAGCCCCTGCTGCGGGAGCAGCTGGATTCGTTGGAGGATCCCCTGCGGCAGTCGATCCAGATCAGTCGTGAGGACCAGCGCCACTGGCAACAGGTGTGGCTGGAACAGCATCGCGACCAACAGTGGTCAGTGCAGTTCCTGCGTTGGCTACGCCCTCAGGATCGCCTGGCGCTGGTTCACGTGCCGGATCTGGCGATGGATCTGGTGGGTTATGCCGACGGGGAGGATCCAGCGCCAGGCCAGCTGCTGACGATGACGGTGCTTCATGTCGATCCGGACAGAGCCGAGCTCAAGCTGCGCTTTCAATGAGTGAGCAATTGGCTGACCCGCCACCAGGGGCCCCAGGGGTTGTGGACAGCGACCAGATCCATCTGCGTTCCATCCGCTGCACCGGAGAGAACCCGTTCCACGGCTGGCTCCAGGGTGATCAGCTGGCGACGGATCGAGCCTGACTCCAGCCAGTAGCGCAAGCCATCCGCATCGCGGCAAAACCGTCCCTGGATCTGCTGACCATGGCGCTCAGAAGGAGCAGCAACAGCAGCCGGGAGCGATAAATCGGAAGCCTGTGCAGACGCCAGTGATCCGTCCTGCCGCAAGGTGTCGGGATTGCGCACGACCCGATGCTGGGCTTCGCGCCAGTGCGGATGCCAGCAGGGCCAGTCCCAGATGGGCATCACGGCAGCAGGTGCGTGTGGGTCATCAATCAGCTGATGTTGCAGAGAATTCACAGGCAGCTCACGCGGCTCAAGATTGGATCGCACGGCCAGGGCCGCAGCCAGTCCAGCGGCCTGGCCGATGTTGAGAATCAGTGGTTGCAGCCGGGTCGCCCCATTGGCGATGTGGCTGACGCTGAAGCACTTCTCGGCGGCGAGCAGATTGGAGATCTCGCTGCTCACCAGAGCCTCGAACGGTATACAGAAGGGGGTGCCGGTCCAGCGTCCACCCCAACGACAGCTCTTCGGAGCAAGCGGCCAGTCGTCGCCGGGGTAATGGTGATCATTGGCGTAGGTACCCACGGCGATGCTTGTGGCGGGCAGGCGGCTGCGCCTCGCCTGGTTCGTCACCGGCAGGAGATCCAGCTCGGACACCATTGACTGGCCGATCATGCGACGCCCTTCCCGCCAGTAGGGCATCAAGGCGAGCTGTGGTCTGGATGAGGGGAAGGCCTCACCACAGGTCAACCAACCGTTACCGCAGCGGGAGAGTTGCTCCAGAAACTGCAGGCTGTGCTCCTGCATCTCCTGATCCAAGTCATCACGGTCCGATGCCAGCGGCGCGATGGAACGCCCCAGCCCGTGATGCCAGTCGTTACCGCCCAGAGGCCAGTTCAACATCACAAGCCCACCTGGCAGGCGGCCGTAGGTGAGCGTTCGCTCCAGCCCAAACGCTTCCAGCGCATCGGCAAAGGGAGCCGCTGGAGCAACCGTCGCCGGGGAATGGGGAGCGGCTGCCGTGAGCTGGCCCATCACCACCCAGGTGGGGGACTGCACGGGCTGCCGGCTGAAAAAAGGGTCTTTCGCCAGGGCATCAGCCGATGGAGCACTGGGTTCATTCCAGGTTTCACGGGACTCCCACCCCCAACGGAACGGTGCTTCCGCCAGGGCGATCAGCTCGCCCAGATCACTGCCGTCGATCCAGATGCAGCTGTCCAGTCGATGGCGTTGGCGATTGCATTCCACCTCCAGGGTCTGAATGCGATCTCCCCGGCGATCAATCCCACCCATGCGACAACCGGACCACCACTCGAGCAAGGGCTCCGCTCGAACCCAGCTCTGCAACAAACGCTCAGCCTGTTCTGGCCGGAATCCGAAGCAGCTGACCCAGTTCTGATCAAGGCCTTCGGGGACGCTGGTTGCCAGGGTTCGGATGAACTGCCCCCAGAGCCCCGTCTGCCAGCAGCTCAGTTCATGGCCATCAGGGGCACTCACCCCGGCGGCACTGAGCATTCCCCCCAACCACGGCCCTGGGGTCAGCAGCAACGTCCGCGCTCCTGAGCGCGCTGCCTGAACGGCAGCGGCCACACCACCGGTGCCACCTCCCCAGACGATCACGTCCCAGGTCATACGGGCAACAAAACAGAAAAGTGCGGTCGTTAGGATCCGGCGTCGCGTTGTGCGGCGGAGGTCCGGACCCAACGATGCCCTACACCCTCACGACTCCGCTTTATTACGTCAACGATCGGCCGCACCTGGGCAGCACCTACACAACCCTGGCCTGTGATGCCCTGGCGCGCTTCCAGCGGTTGAACGGCAAGGCTGTGGTGTTCATCACCGGAGTTGACGAGCACGGACAGAAGATCCAGCGAACGGCTGAAGCCCGGCAGCTGAGCCCGCAACAGCACTGCGATGCAATCAGTGGCAGCTACCGCGACCTCTGGTCTCGCTGGGGGATCAGTCAGGACCGCTTCGTTCGCACCACCGATCCCCGTCATCTGCAGCTGGTCGATCAGTTCTTCGCTCGCGTTAAAGGATCAGGGGACGTCATCAGCGGCCGGCAGACCGGTTGGTACTGCGTCGGGTGCGAGGAATACAAAGACGATTCAGCCGAGGCCGTCGATCCCAGCTGCCCGATCCACCAGAAGCCGCTGGAGTGGCGGGATGAGGAAAACCTGTTCTTCCGCCTCTCCCACTACCAGTCGCAGATCGAAGAGCTGGTGGCTAGGGACGACTTCATCCAACCGGCGAACCGACGCCAGGAGGTGAGGAATTTCGTCGCCCAGGGGCTGAGGGACTTCTCAATCTCGCGGGTGAATGTGAGCTGGGGCCTGCCCGTGCCAGGCCATGAAGGCCACACCTTCTACGTGTGGTTCGATGCCTTGCTGGGCTATCTCACAGCGCTGCTGGATGACGGGGGGCCGGTTGCGCTGGAGCGTCTGGAGCAGTGCGGCTGGCCGGCATCCGTGCATGTGATCGGCAAGGACATCCTGCGTTTCCATGCCGTGTTCTGGCCGGCGATGCTGATGTCTGCAGGACTGCCTCTGCCGAAGACCGTGTTCGGCCACGGCTTTCTCACCCGAGAAGGCCTGAAGATGGGCAAGTCGCTGGGCAATGTGCTCGACCCGGAACGACTGCTGGAGCGCTGCGGATCAGATGCCGTTCGTTGGTATCTGCTGCGCGACATCCAATTCGGGGACGACGGCGATTTTCAACAGCAGCGCTTCGTTGATCTGGTGAACAACGACCTCGCTAACACCATCGGCAACCTGCTCAACCGCACCTCATCCATGGCCAGGAAGTGGTTCGCTGATGCCGTTCCACCCCACACCGATGCCGTGGGACCTCACCATCCCCTTGCCGTTGCGGCCAACACTGCCGTCACAACGGTCCTGACATCCATGCCATCCCTTGGCTTCAAGCCGGCGGCGGAGGCTGTTCTCCAACTGGCGATCGCAGCCAATGGTCATCTCAACGACACAGCGCCATGGAGCAGGATGAAGCAACCGGGTAAGGAAGCCGAGGTCGGCGATGACCTCTATGCCGTTCTGGAAGCCACCCGGATTGTGGGACTGCTTCTCAGCCCATTGCTGCCCGAGTTGAGCACACGAATTCTGGAGCAGCTCGGTACCAGCATCAATCCCGATGGCTGGACCGAAAAGCTGAGCTGGGGTGGCCTGGTGAGTGGGGCGTCTCTTCCCAAACCATCTCCGGTGATGCAGCGCCTCGAACTCGAGGAGTCCCTCTGAGTGATGGATCGTTCTCTGCTGCTGATCCCTGCACTGGTGCTTAGCAGCGGTCTGATCGGTTGCACCCAGCAACCGGTATCTCAACAGGATTCCGCCCCGCCCTTCGTCTTCCGTTCCCTCGATCTCAACCAACGTCGCAAGGATGGCAAGAGGGATTGGGATCTCAGCAGCCCTGAAGCGCGATATGACCTATCGAGCCGCACGGTTCGCGCCCGACGCCCCACTGGAGTTCTTTACAACGATAATCAGCCTTCGTTTCGCATCAGTGCCGAACTGGCAACGGTGCTGAACGACGGCGAGATGGTGATCCTGGAAGGCCAGGTGCAGCTCAAGCAACTGCAAGACCAAACCGTGCTGATCCGAGGGGATCGGTTGGTTTGGAGACCCGCGGAGGAGCGCATGGTGATGGATCAGAACCCGGAGGCTTTGGATGAAACCTCCCGGTTGATGGCCAAACGGCTCACCTTGATCCAGTCCAGCAACACCCTTCGTTTCGAGGGCCCGACACAACTCCTGCGCTGGACACAACACCGACAACCGGACATGGAGCCAGACACCGAGATCCGAGCCAGCAAAGGCCGTTGGAATCTGGAAACCGGCGAACTGGGGGTGCGCGGCCCCGTCCGCGCTCTGCGCCGCAAGAACTTGACCGTCACAGCATCTGCCCTGCAGGGCAACACCCAGCAGGGCTTCCTCGATCTGATTCAGCCCGTTCGCCTGGAGCAGAAGGATGGTGCCATCAACGCGGGGACCACACGCTGGAATCTTGCTGAACAACGACTCCGATCCTTCGCTCCGTTCCAGGGCAAACGCCAGGATGCCACCGCCACAGGGGACGGATTTGTGATCGACGAAACGGCTACGACCGTCATCATTTCCAAGGCCTGTCAACTGACACAGCCTGGGGAGTCCTTGAAAGCCCATCGTTGCAGCTGGAACTGGGTGACCAACCGTGTGGTGGCTGATGGGGATGTGGTGCTCAGGCGTCAGGATCCCGACCAGGAGACAAGAGCTCCACGGATGGAGGGGCAACTGGGATCAAGGGAAGGCGTCCGTTTTGGATCGACCGGACAACGGGTGCAATCCAGCATTCGCTTCAGGCCGGATCAATCCCGCAGCGCCCCTCCATCGTCACGCCCTCGAGTTTCGTTCTGAGCCGTGCCCCCCAGCCTTCAAGCCACTGCTCATCGGCCTGACTGAAGCATCGTTCAGACCACCCCCCGAGGATCAGCACTCCCTCTGATGCCAGGGGGACGATCAGAACAGCCGGAAGGTTGTCGAGAACAGGATCAAATTCATGGCGCCCGGGGAACAGGGTTGTGTTGACCAAACTGATCGGTGTTTGACGGTCCATGGCACGTCGACAAATCGGACCGGGGGTGAACGCTTTATCACCGTCGCCCAGCAATCCGCGGCGAAGGAGGACTTGATCACGCCAAAAAACCAGAAGGGTTGCTGCCGGTGTTGCCGTCAGAAGCATGTGGCTTCCCCAGGCCAGCTCTTCCCTGATCGCTTCGTCCAAATCAGGATCCAACTGCAAACCCTGTTCACCGCTGAGTGGCCGTGGTTTCGCCTGGGTTGGATCTGCCCTGGTCCACAGCACAGCCACCAACATCAGTCCAACAGAGGCCATCCCGCAGAGGACTTCAGCCCTTTCCAGTTCAGGAGTGATCGATTCAGCCAGGCCGGCATTGAACAGCGTCAGTGTCAACAACACCAGTGCACAGCCGAGAACAACGCGTGCGGGAGTGGGCATCAAGACACTCTGGACTGGCAGAACCGCCACATCTTGCTCAAATGTGGGTGTGATGCCTGATTCGCATGAACAGCGCAGAAGCCTTTGCTGCAATTGCCCTTGCTGCCGTGGCCTGCGACGGCAGCCTCGGACGTGATGAAGCCCATGCCTTGAGGGCACAGCTGGAATATCGGACGCTATACAGCAGCAGCTCTGAAGCTGAGATGGGGGATTTGTTTGACCGTCTTTTGCACCGTCTTCGAGATCAGGGTGTCAACGGCCTCGTGGATGAGGCTCTGCCTGTTCTGACGTTCTCCCAACAGCAAAGCGCCCTTGCCGTGGCCGCACACCTCGCCCACGCCGATCGAACCGTGACAGCGGAGGAATCGGCGTTCCTAAAAAAACTGTCGACGCAGATGGACCTGCCTGAGGGCGAAGCGGCGTCAATTCTGATCGCCATTGAAGCGCTGAACCGCGACAGCCTGGATGCCTGACGGCAGACTGCTCATGATTGTTGTTCGGGATGGTTTGATGTCTTCCCTGCGTCGACTGGCCAACATTGTTGCCGCCATTGGCCTTTTTATTGTTCTTGCATGTCCCCCAGCGGCTCAGGCCATCTCGCCTGTTGATCTGGGCGCCAGTCGTCCGGACGAACGTGTCCTGGATGACGCTGAGGTGTTCAGCCGGGCCAGTCGTTCGGAACTCAACGCACGACTGCAGGATCTCGCTGCTGATCGCGTTGACGCCCGTGTCGTGACGCTGCGCCGGCTTGATTACGGGTTAAACCTCGACAGTTTTGGTGAGGAGCTCCTGGCTCAGTGGTCGTCTGAAGGTTCGGAGCCACTTCTGTTGCTTCTGATCGAAACCCAGAACAAGCGGGCCTCCATTGCTGCCGACCCCACGCTGCAATCTCAGCTACCTGAGACGTTGTTAACCAGCACGGCGCGAACCACCATGAGCGTTCCCCTCAGGGAGGGAGACCGCTACCGGCAAGCCACCCTCGATGGCATCAATCGTCTGAGCACAGTCCTCGGTGGTGGTGAGGATCCCGGTCCACCAGCTGAAATTGTTCGCACAACCCTGCCCACCAACATTCCCACGCAGGAGGAAACAGAAAGCAGCAATGCCACAACCTGGATCATCGTGCTGCTGGTGCTGGGCACCATCATCCCAATGGCGACCTGGTGGGTGTTCTCCCGATGATCGCCTGAGCCGATGGCCGCGCGGAACTGGATTGGTCTGTTCTCCCGGGGTGAGGGCAACAACCTCACCAACGCGTTGGAGCGTGGCTACGAGGCGGCGCTGCTGATTCAAAGCCTTGAGCTGGAGTTCTATGCCGACCGCAAAGTCCGGCCGGAGCTGGAACTTTCTGTTCCTCGATCCGTGCAGGCCACTGTCCTGCGGCGTTTCCACGCCGCCCTTCAGATTTGCCGGTCCAGCCTGTCCACCGTGACACCCAACCGGGGGCAGCTGGATCCACAGGAACTGCGGCAACTCCAGCTGATCGAGACCGTGGTGAGCCGTTACTCCGGCAAGCGCTCGTCCAGCAAAAGCGGCATGAGCACCGCCCCCGAGCTGCTACCTCGCTCACTATTGGGGGTCTTTGATTCAGTCCGTCGGCAATTGGATCCTTCTTCAGAAGAATCCGTGGTGGCAGGGTTCCGCCGTCGCCGTGATTCAACCCTGGCGTCGCTGAGAATCCTGTTGCTGTTGGTGTTGGTACCGCTGCTGGTCCAGCAGGTGTCGAACACTTACATCGTCGGGCCAGCGGTGGAGCGTCTGTCCCCCGATCTCTCGTTCCTCAGTTATCCGAAACCTCAGCTCGAGGAAGTCGCCGTGGAGAAACTACGGATTTACAAAGAAGAGCTGGAATTCGATGCCCTGCTCAAGGGGCAAGAGCCGCTGTCCTCAGATCTGTTGGTGATCAAGCTGAGGGAGAGAGCACAGGAACTCAAACAGGAGGCTGACCAGGAGAGTGTTCAGGCGATCAAGAACGTGCTTGCTGACCTGGCCGGTCTGATGGCATTTGTTGTGGTCTGTCTTGTGAGTCGCGATCAGCTGCGGGTGCTGCGTGGATTCCTTGATGAAGCGATTTACGGATTAAGTGACTCCGCCAAGGCCTTCGCCATCATTTTGTTCACAGATATTTTCGTTGGTTACCACAGCCCTGAAGGCTGGACGGTGCTCCTGGATGGCATCGCCCATCACTTCGGTCTGCCGACCCAGGAAAACTTCATCTTGTTGTTCATCGCCACCTTCCCGGTGATCCTGGCGACGATCTTCAAGTACTGGATCTTCCGGTACCTCAACCGCGTCTCCCCATCGTCTGTGGCGACACTCAAGGGGATGAACGGTGGCGGCTGATCAGAACACGTCCAACCTCATCCTGGTCAGTGGTCCCTCCAGAGGAGGGAAAAGTCGCTGGGCTGAGCATTTGCTGTCGGGCTCTGCCGATGTCACCTATGTGGCGACCGCTCCGGATCGACCAAACGATCAGGACTGGCAGACCCGTCTGGATTTGCATCGCAGGCGACGCCCCAGCCACTGGCGTTTGTTGGAGTCAGACGCTGATCTGACCACCGCCTTGCGGACGATTCCCCAGCAATCATCCGTGCTGATTGATGCTCTGGGGGGATTCGTCGCCTGCCATCTGGACGCATCTGACCAGGCCTGGAATGCCTGTTGTGAGGAGTTGGTGGAGCAGCTGGCCGGTATGGGGCAGACCTGCGTGGTGGTGATCGAGGAGACCGGATGGGGGGTGGTTCCTCCGACGCTGATCGGCGGTCGCTTTCGCGATCGACTGGGATCCCTGGCCCAGAGCCTCGATCGACAAGCCCATTCAGCCTGGCTTGTGTTGCAGGGACGGGCCGTCGATCTGCATGCCCTCAGCCAGAGAGTGCCATGACTATCCCTGAGCCGAACTCAAGCCTGCGGGTTGTCCTCTACGAGCCCCAGATCCCCCCCAACACAGGCAACATCGCGCGCACCTGTGCGGCCTTTCGGTTGCCGCTGGCATTGATTGAACCGCTCGGGTTCTGCATTGACGATCGCGCCGTGCGGCGAGCGGGGCTTGATTACTGGCCTCACGTGCAGCTCTCAATTCACTCCAATCTGGACCATCTGCTGGGTCAGCTGCCGCATCCACACCGCTTGATCGGCTGCAGTCGCCACGGAGGTGACAGCCTCGGCGAGTTTCAGTTCCAACATGGTGATGTACTGCTGTTCGGCCGCGAAGACAACGGACTACCAGGGCATGTGCGTGATCAGTGTGACCGCATCCTGACCATCCCGATGCCCGGGGGTGTGGACGCTGATGGTCAAGGGGGTGTTCGCAGTCTGAATTTGTCTGTGGCCTGTGCCCTGGTGTCTTACACAGCCGGTCACCAGCTTCAGATGTGGTGATCAAGGGACTGATCCAGCCACCCTTGCACGGTCAAGATCACTTCGTTAAGGTTCACCCGATTTTGAAGATGGGATGCGCTCTCTTCTTGTACTTGCAGCATCCGTCACTCCGCTTTTAAGCGTTGTTGCTTGGCATGCGATGCCAGGGCAAGCTGACAGCAGAAATTTCAAGTTGGCGGAGCTTCCGCCGCTCCCATCAATTGATGAGGTAGCCGATATCTCCGAGGAGCCAGCTTTTTGGTTTCGTTTGCGGCAGCGGACGTCTCTCTTCCGACTAGCTGCATCGCTTGATTTTGATTCGGAACAACTGGCTGAGATCAATGATCAACCCGAGAACCACGTATTCCGTTCCGGTAGCTGGTTCGCCATCCCCGCTGAACTGCGAGATCGTGCTGAAATTTTGTTTGCGGTTGAAGCTAACTCAGTCCGCACTGAGCCACCGATCACAGCCCCTCCTCCGGTCCAATCCACAGCATCTGTCCAACGCGGTGACTCCTTAACGACCTTTCTTGAACGCCACGGCATCAACAAAGAGGAACTGAAACGGTTCAACCCTGGCCTCAAACTCTCTGAACTCAGTGCCGGCAACACCGTTCAAGTTGCCAAGGCCAAACCTGGCCAACAACTGATGGCTATCCGACCAAGTGTGAGTGGTGGAGCCAGTTGGCCGATCCGTCCAGACCTCTCACAACTCCAGTCAACCAACCGGCCATCGCGGCAGCTCTCACCTTCCACTACTTACAGATGGCCCACGAAAGGG
Organism: Parasynechococcus marenigrum WH 8102; assembly: GCF_000195975.1. GTDB lineage: Bacteria > Cyanobacteriota > Cyanobacteriia > PCC-6307 > Cyanobiaceae > Parasynechococcus > Parasynechococcus marisnigri. The sequence continues at coordinate 1,205,651 of NC_005070.1, read as the reverse complement.
ACCTTCACATCTGGTTATGGATGGCGTTGGGGGAGGATGCACAAAGGTATTGATATTGCCAACAGCACAGGCACATCGGTTTATTCGGCCCGAGACGGCATTGTGACCTTCGCAGGATGGAGTGGTGCTTATGGTTATCTCGTAGAGATTGCACATGGTGATGGTGAATCCACCCGCTACGCCCACAACAGCCGTCTCATCGTGTCGAAAGGGCAAGTTGTTCCCCAAGGGGCCCCCATTGCTCTGATGGGAAGCACAGGACGCAGCACGGGCCCTCACCTTCATTTCGAAATTCGTCGTTCCGGTGGTGCAGCGGTGAACCCTCTCAGCAAACTTCCACAAAGGCGCGCCTGAATCCCGAGATCACCCTTGAGGGTGATCGATCATCAAAGAGCCTCCAATTTCAACCTCTTTGAGGGCTGTTTCGAAATGTCAGAGGGGAGACTTGAACTCCCGACCTCAGGGTTATGAATCCTGTGCTCTAACCAGCTGAGCTACTCTGACGAATGGCCTTCAAGCCAGTCGTCATCATACATCTCGGCCTTCCTTCCTCGCGCGAAATTGGACTTAGCGCATATCGATGGCACTGAGTCGATCAAGGAAGCTGCTGGACTCGGAGTTGCTCACTGGCTCAACCACGGGGGCAGGTACCGGTTGCGCAGAACGACGCGGGACCTGCCCCGCAGAGCGTCTGGATCTAGAGCCGGACCCTGACCCGGGCATTCGCAAAGCCCCCGTCGAGGCATCGCGGTCCAAGGGACGCTTACTGAGGTCACCCTTTAGTTGATTGAGCAGCCGAAAATGTCCTGTGGAGCTGTACTTACGCAACAGGGAAGGATCCCAGCTCATCGTTCGATCATCCATACAGGAATCTTATGGCTTCACTGATGTGCGCTCGTGATAAATTGACATACGAAACTTGTAGTCGTATCGACTTCGCTTAAGGCGTTCGGCTGACAAGTTCCACCTCACCGCACCCCGAACATGACCGAGACCGGTTGCCTTCGTGTGGGCCAGCAGGCCCCCGATTTCACTGCCACTGCAGTGGTGGACCAGGAATTCAAGGAAATCTCCCTGTCCCAGTACCGCGGCAAGTACGTGGTGCTCTTCTTCTATCCCCTGGATTTCACCTTCGTCTGCCCCACAGAAATCACGGCCTTCAGCGACCGCTACGCCGATTTCTCCAGCAAGAACACCGAAGTCCTCGGCGTTTCCGTTGACAGCCAGTTCAGCCATCTGGCCTGGATTCAGACTCCCCGCAATCAGGGCGGTCTGGGCGACATCAACTATCCCCTGGTCGCTGACCTCAAGAAGGAAATCGCCACCGCATACAACGTGCTGGACGACGCCGAAGGCGTTGCTTTGCGTGGACTGTTCATCATCGATCCCGATGGCGTGATCATGCACTCCACGATCAACAACCTGCCTGTTGGCCGGAATGTGGACGAAACCCTGCGTGTGCTTCAGGCCTTCCAGTACGTGCAGTCCAACCCCGATGAAGTCTGCCCCGCCAACTGGACGCCCGGCGAAAAGACCATGAAGCCCGATCCGAAAGGTTCCAAGGAGTATTTCTCCGCCATCGGTTGATTCAGAGGACGTTCAACGAACGCTGCTGATTCAGGACCCTGTCGCCACTGGCGGCAGGGTTTTTTGCATCAGTCGATCAATGGCACCCGGAAGCGTGTCGGCCATGGCAATCGTTCGCCCATCGCTCACCACAATCCTGGTGAGCGAGGGCAGCCCTCCTTTGCTCGCCCGCAGATAAACGGGTTCCACATACAACAGGCATTGGCCCACGGGAACCACCAACAGGTTCCCTTGCACCACCTGAGATCCTCCACGATCCCAAAGTCCGAACACCTTGCTGATCTCAGGGTCCTGATTGATCAGTGCCTGAACCTGTTCGGGGCCAAGAATCGGCGTGTCCTTGGGAAAATCAATCTGAACAAGATCGCCGTAGTGCTTGCCGTCGTTGCGCGCCGCCAACCATGCGGTGAGGTTGGGTCTCGCAAGCGGCGTGAGGGGTTGCAACAACAAAAACTCGGAATTGCTGCGGTCCTGTACCTGGGCTGTGATGTGATAAGGCCGAACTGAAATCTGCTCACCGTCATAGACCTCCAGCGGCACTTGCCAGACGTCATCTCCGCTGTAAAACACGCGCGGATCTTCAACGTGATAGCGCTGGAGTTGTTTCACCTGAACATCAAACAATTCCTTCGGCACCCGCAGGTGATCGCGAATCGATGACGGCATTGCGTCGAGAGGCTGGAACAACTGCGGAAACACTCGAGCCCAGCCTCTGATCAATGGATCATCCGGCTCACTGATGAACAACTGCACGCTGCCGTTGTAGGCATCCACAACAGCCTTCACGGAGTTCCGCAGGTAGCGATCGGAATCGCTGTTTGACACTGCCGAGCTGTAGGGATAGGTGGAGGAGTGGGTGAAACCCTCTACCACCCAGTACTGATGCTGATTGGAAGCAGACGTTGGCTGGCCGGATTGAGGGATCGAAATCAGGTACGGATCGCCCCGAAGATCGAGAAAAGGTGCAATGGCTTGGACGCGGTCCCGCACTTCACGGCGGATCAGAAGCTTGGAGGAATGGTCGATGGATCCCGCTGTCAGCAGCCGTGGTTCTCCGAGATACGTGGCCGCTGCAACCCGTTGAAGCCAATGACCGATGGGAACTCCGGCGCTGCCGCGATAGTGCGTGTAAACGTTCAGGTCCCCTTCGGGATAGTCGAATTCATCGACCCGGGTGGGTGCCACGGCGTAGGGCGATCGCAGCATGCCGAAGTAGAGAGCCGCGTCCTCCACTGGAATGGCCCGCTCCACATCCTCGCGCTCTATCCCAAGCTCACGATTGCCCTGAATCCTGGTGTCCGTTCCCAGGTCACTGATGAAATACTCTGGCAATCCATCGTCACCGCGGGTGTTCACCGGACTCACCGTGAAGCCATAGCCGTGGGTGAACACAAAATGGCGGTTCAGCCAAGTCTTGGAACGACGCGGTAGAGCTGATTGATCCAGCTCCCTCGCCGAAAGGATCACCTGTTGCGGAGTATCCCCTTGCGGTGAGAGCGGATAACGATCGACCGATGCCTGAGGGAAGCGGTAGTACACCCGCAGCTGCTGCAGCTGACGGTTGGTTTCCAGCAGCGGAGCGCTGTCCCACAGTCTCAGATTGCTCAGGGTGCTGGCGCCTTGCACAATGTCAGCCTTTGTGAGCGAGGGTTCTGGTTTGTACGAGCCCCGCGTGATTCGATCGAGTTGAAAGGCATGGCGTGTGGATCGAATCGCTTCCTCGAGATAGGGCGTCTGAAGGGATAACTCCTGCGGGCGAAGAATCAGCCAGCGGCTGAGGGGGGTAAGGCTGAATCCCAGGGCCAGGGTCACAGCAAGAACGCCCAGCAACCTTCGGCGCAGGAGCAGTGATGACGGCAACATGACGGCCAGCGCCAGCAGCAAAAGTTCAACGGTGAGCAGCATCCGAAACGGTTCCGTCACCGCCTGTTGAAGCCAACCGGCCCCCGCCACGATGCCGTGCTGATGCCAGAGCAGAGCATGTCTGGACAACCAACACTGGCCTGCCAGAAGCACCAGAACAAGTGCTGCCATCAACATCAGCAGCCGGCGGTTTCTGGGGCCGGGAACCGCGCAACTCCAATCACTCAGAGCTGGCGGACGGGTCAACAGAGTCTGCAGGCCATTGCCCAGACAAAACAGAGCACCGGAACTCAACAGCGCGATCAATAGCTGAAGCGCTGCGAAGCGGCCCAGCGCAAAGCTGACATCCGCCTTCAGGAATGGCTCCTGCAGCCCAGACAGGGGGATTGACCAGGCAAGGGCCCAGACCCCCCAGGCTCTGGCCGCAATCAGCACCACTGCCGTTGAGACAAACCAGGGAAGCAAACGCCTGAGACGGGGCTGCATCACGGCCACCAGACTGATCAGCGTCAGCACTGGCAGCTGAGATTGGTGAATCGACACCTGCCAGCCACTGGCCAGGTTCATCGAGTCATCGATGGCCTGCAGGATCAGACCATTGATCACGGCAAGGCTCACCAATTGCAGGGCGATCGCCAGCAACAGCGTCAGGGAATAGCGCCAACCCTCCAGCCGCACTGTTGAAGCGGTTTCCGGAGATGGATCAAGCGAGCGACTCCATCGGATGGCCAGACCGATGGGGAGTAACGCGACAACAGCGCTGGCCAGCTGCAGCAGCCAGCGCTCCAGAAGAACACCTTCCAGCTGAAACTGCTGGAACCAGGACCATTCGACCTGCATGCGGGCCGCCAGAACAACAAGCGGAAGCAGCAGCAGGAGGATCCTCATCCCAGTCCGGCGAGCTCCATGAAGCGATCGTGGTGGAGCGTCTCTTCCTCCATCAGGGCATCGACGAGGCGATCCATCACGTCGCGTCGTGATTCCAGCAGGGCCACAGCCTGGTCCAGGGATTGCTTGGCAAGATCCCGCACACGGGTGTCAATGGCCTGACCGGTACTTTCGGCATAACCGGGGCGCTGGCTGAACCAGTCACGCCCCAGGAACACCTCGGTGCCGGGACCTTCCAGGGCAACAGGGCCCAGAGACGAAAATCCGAACCGTGTGACCATCTCCCTGGCCAACTGGGACACCATCTGCAGATCACCACTGGCTCCTTGGGTGATCTCCAGTGGTCCGAAGACCACCAGCTCCGCAGCACGGCCGCCGAGAGAAACCACGAGGTCGGCCAGACAGGACGCTCGGGTGATCAGGCCCGAGTCCAGCTTCTCCTCATCTGGCATGAAACGGGTGTAACCACCTGCCGCTCCCCTGGGAAGAATCGTGACCTTGTCCAATTTGTTGGCAGCCGGCAGCAGGGCTGCCACGAGGGCATGACCGACTTCGTGATAAGCGATCAGTCGTTTTTTGGCACTGTCCTGAAGGGGCTTGGCACTGAGGCCCATGGTGATGCGTTCCAAGGCCCCTTCCAGCTGGCGATCGCTGATGAAGGGTTGCTGTTCACGGGCCGTGAGGATGGCTGCCTCGTTGATCAGGTTGGCCAGCTCAGCACCGGAGAAACCCGGTGTTCGGCGAGCCCATGCCGTCAGATCGATCTCGGGATCCAGAGGTCGCGTTCGCGCATGAACGCCAAGAATCTCCTCACGGCCGCGGCGATCCGGCAGAGACACGTCGATGCGCCGATCAAAGCGTCCTGGACGGGTGAGGGCTGCATCCAACACATCAGCTCGGTTGGTGGCTGCCAGCAGAATCACCCCAGAATTGTCGGCAAAACCATCCATTTCCGTGAGCAGCTGGTTCAGGGTCTGCTCCCGCTCGTCATTCCCTCCACCGATTCCGGCACCGCGCTGACGACCGACGGCGTCAATCTCATCGATGAACACGATGCATGGGGACTTCTCCTTCGCCTGACGGAACAGATCACGGACCCGACTGGCCCCGACCCCGACAAACAACTCAACGAATTCGGAGGCGGCCATCGAAAAGAACGGCACCTCCGCTTCACCGGCGATGGCACGGGCCAGGAGTGTTTTTCCAGTGCCAGGGGGACCCACGAGCAGCACGCCACGGGGAATCTTGGCGCCAAGACCGGTGAACGATTCCGGCTGCTTAAGGAAGGTGACCACCTCCTCGAGCTCCTCCTT